>NZ_JACCBP010000001.1:2550319-3187899 GCF_013408655.1 Pigmentiphaga litoralis | reverse complement strand
ACGGCCGCGCCAAGGGAAAGGGGGGTGGTACGCATGAAGTGTCTCCGGAGGAATTTGTGTAGTTGTTCTGCGCAACCATCGTAGAGACGTGTCACATTAGCGTCAAATATATGGAAACGGGTGTCTTCATATTTTTGGGATATGGAGATGCGCCGGTGGTCTGCATGCCGGCCGGTTTGCACGCCAACCGTGGCGCGTCCCCGCGCTTCAGCGAACGCGCAGTGGCGCCGCCCGCAGCATGGCGCGGTTCGCATCAAAATCGGCCTTGATCCGCGCAGCAAACGCGTCGCGTGTATCGCTCGCCGGCAGGTTGTCGGTGGCGGCCAGGCGTTGCTGGAAGGTCGGCGACGCCACCGCCGCATTAATCGCCTGATTGAGCGCGTTCAATATTGAAAGCGGCGTCCCGCCCGGTGCAAACACGCCAAAAAAAGACGACAGATTGGCCTGCTCAAATCCAAGTTCGGAGAAGGTCGGCACGGTCGGCAGCACGGGCAATCGAGCCGGTGCACCCACGGCCAGCGGCTTGAACTGGCCGGCGGCGATGGCGCGCAACGACATCTCGCTGACGTTGGTCGACAGCAGTTCGAACTGGCCGCCCAGGGCATCGGTCAGTTGCTGCCCGCCGCCCTTGTAGGGCACGTGAACGATACGTGTGCCGCTGGCGCGGCTGACCTGTTCCATGACCATGTGGCCGGTGGTGGCGATGCCTGAAGATGCCCATCGCAATTGACCGGGATGCGCCCGTGCGTGGCGCAGCGTGTCCGCCAGCGTATCGAAGGGCAAGGCCGGTGTGCCGACCAGCAGCAAGGGCGTGTGCATCACGCCTGCCACCGGTGCAATGTCACGCAGCGGATCGTAGGTGACGGCGCCTACCAGTGGCCGGACCGTCAATGGCGTGATCGCCGAAAACACCAGGGTCGTGCCATCGGGCGCCGCGCGGGCGATCATGCCCATGGCCACGCTGCCGCCGTCCCCCGCGCGGTAGTCGACGATGACCGGCACGCCCAGCGGCGCAGCCAGTTCTTCGGCCAGCACATGCGCCAGCGTGGCGCTCACGCCACCGGGCGGATAGGCGACCACCAGCCGCAGCGGTCTGGGCAAAACAGGACGCGATGGCTGCGCCGCCGCCACGCCTGGCGCCAGCAGGACGGTAGCGCCTGGCGCCACCAGTGCCATGCCCGCCAGCAGCAGGCGCCGTCGTGTCATGAGCACGCTCATTGTTGAGCGGTGGCTTGCGCCGTCTCGCGGCACAGCGCCACGAACCGCGCCGTGGCGCCCACGCAATCCGCCGTGCGATAGACCAGCGTGATCGGCGCGTCCAGCCTGGCGCTTTCGCGCAGCGGCCGGTAGACCACTTCTTCCGGATGCAGGGTCCGCATCGATGCCGGCACGATCGACACGCCCATCCCCGAGGCCACCAGATTGATGTTGGTGGTCATGCGCTCCACCTCGGCATAGATGCGCGGCTGCAAACCCTGTTCATTGAACAGCGCCAGCAGGTTCTGATACAGCCCGGGCGCGCCGGGCTTGCGCACCAGGATCAACGATTCATCGCGCAGGTCCAGGATCGACAGCGGCTGGGCCGCGCGGCGGCCCGTGCGCTGCGCCAGGGGATGATCGGCGGGCAGTGCCACCATCACGGGCTCGCGCAGCAGCGTTTCGAACGACAGGCCCGGCGGCGTTGCAACCGGCACCCGCAGCAGTCCGCAATGCAGGCGGGCATCGGCCACCGCGTCGGTGATCTCGGCCGCATTGCGTTCGGTAATGGTCAGCGCGACGGACGCCACATGGATGCGGCAGGCGCGCAGCACGCGCGGCGTAAAGGCGTGGGCGCCCGCCGAACTGGTAATGCCCACATCGAGCCGGCCCGTTTCGCCGCGAGCGACCAGGGCCATGCGGGCCTGCATGGCTTCGGTGTCGTTGACGATGCGGCGCGCTTCGGCTTCGAACAGGCGGCCGCCATCGGTCAGGCTGACGCCTTTGGGATGCCGGTGAAAAAGGGCGAGGCCCAATTGCTGTTCAAGGGCCTTGATCTGCTGGCTGAGCGGCGGTTGCTGGATGCCGAGCTGTTCGGCCGCGCGGGTGATGTGGCCCGCGTCGGCCACCGCCAGAAAGTAGCGCAGGTGACGAAATTCCATATCGAAATCATATCGTCCACGCCATTCGGGATATATCTGACGTTTACCCTTGGCGAAATCCGTATAGCGCTTCGGGGTTGTCGATCAGGATGCGCTGGCGCTGCGCCGCGTCGGGTACCCAGCGCGCCAGCAGGGCGGCCAGGGACGCATCGTCGGGTTTGACCCGCTCGGTCACGTGCGGCCAGTCGCTGCCCCACACCAGCCGGTCAGGCGCCGCGGCTACCCAGGCCTGGGCCAGACTATCGGTATCGCGGTAGCCGCCTGCCTCGCCCACCGCCGAATCCAGGTAGGGTCCCGACAGCTTCAGCCACGCCTTGCCGCCATCGAGCTCACGGCGAATGATGCCGAAGGCCGGATGGTTCACGCCGCGTTCCACCGGCAGCCGCCCCAGATGATCGAACACGATGGCTGACGGCAGCCGCCGCAGCAAGGATTCGTGTTCCACGATCTGCGCCGCCGTCCAGTGCAGTTGCACATGCCAGCCCAGTTCATGCACGCGGTGCGACAGCGATTCGACCATGTCGAAGCCGACGACCGCATGGGCCGGGGTGTACAGCGTGAAGCGGATGCCGCGGATCCCGCCCTCGTGCAAGGCCTGCAATTGCGCATCGGTGACGTCGTCGCGAACCACGGCCACGCCGCGGGTGTGCTCGCGGCCCAGATCCTGGATGGCTGCCAGCGTGACGCGGTTGTCGGTGCCGAAGTTGCGCGGCGTGACCACGACGGTGCGGCGGGTGCCGAGCACAGGCTGCACCCGGCGGTAGTCATGGCCCGTGCCCACTACCGGCAGGGGCGGCGCGCCCGCCGGAAGGAACGCCGGGTCGTAGATGTGCATGTGCGCATCGCACGCCAGGGCGTCTGTCACAGCACGGCGGCGCTGGCGCGCAAGGCTGCGATCTCGTCATCGCTGCGGCCGGCCAGCTTCAGCACGGCATCGGAATGCTGCCCCAGGGTCGGCGCGGCAAAGGGCTCGGGCCCGGGCGTGCGGCCGTGCACCATCGCGCGCTTGAAGCCGCGATACGTGCCCAGCGACGGGTGCTCGAACACGGCCACCATGTCTTCGGCCTGCACCTGCGGAAAGTCGAACATGTCTTCGACCGACCGGGCGGCCGAGCAGGGCACTTCTTCACCGAACAGGGCTTCCCATTCCAATGCCGACCGGGCCTGCAAGGCCGCGTGCAGCTTGGGCACGATTTCGGTGTGATGCTGGGCGCGCTTGCGCACGCTGTCGTATCGATCGCCCGCCAGCAGTTCGTCCAGCCCGGTCTTCAGACACAGGGCTTTCCAGAAATGCGGGGTGTTGGCCGAAATGTAGATGTAGCCGTCGCGGGTCGGGTGGATGCCCGTGATGCCGCCCGACCGCATGTCGCGGCCGACGTCTTTCGGTTCGCCTTCGGCCCACACCATGCGCGCCGATTGCAGGGCAAGCGCGCTGCGCAACAGCGACACCCCCACATACTGGCCTTCGCCGCTGCGTTCGCGTTCGAACAGGGCCGACGCCACGGCGCCCGCCAGCAACGAGGCTGCGTAGTAGTCCACGATGGACCCGTACAGGATCTCGGGCGGACCGTCCTGCTTGCCTTGCAGCACGCACATGCCGGTCATGGTCTGCAGCACCTGGTCGTACCCGGCCTTGTCCTTGAGCGGTCCGGTCTCGCCGTACCCCGTCACGGCGCAGTAGATCAGCCGGGGATTGATGGCGCGCAGCGTGTCGTAGTCGATGCCCAGGCGCGGCGGAACGTTGGGCCGGAAATTGTGCACCAGCACATCGGCGTCGCGGACCAGATCGCGCAGCACGTCCAGCGCGGCGGGCTGCTTCAGGTCGAGCGCAATGCCCAGCTTGCTGCGGTTCACGCCCAGGAACGCACGGCTTTCGGCTTCGAGCGTGGACGGGTATTTGCGCAGGTTGTCGCCCACGGGCGGTTCGATCTTGATGACTTCGGCGCCCTGGTCGGCAAGCAGGGTGCAGCCGTAGGGACCGGCAATATAGGCGCTCAGGTCGAGCACGCGGATGCCCGTCAGGGGCCCGCGTCGGGAAGAGGGGGATGTCGTCATGGACAGGATCCTAAAACAGGCAAATGATCCCGAAAAGCGACGTTTCGTAAACCGAAGGGTTACCAAATCTGTAGGCCGCAGCCGGGCGAGCCTTGCAGGCCGTGGACCTCGGTTAACCTGCATCGGTAACCCCGTATGGGCACACGCGAGAAGTTGGCGCACACTGCCAGACCGACCGCCGCCTATCCACCTGCCGGATTTACCAATGACCTCCCCCCGTTTCGAACGAGCTGCCGCGCTGGCCGCTCTCCATGTCGAATCGCCCACGCCGCTGACGGCCATGGCGATCTACCTGGAACTGACCGTCAACGACAGTGACGACGACGCGGTGCGGGCGCTGCTGGCGCAAACCGAGGCCACGACCCTGGCGGCGACCACATCTGCCGCCGAGGTTGCCGGGACGGCGTCGGGTACTTCGGCAGCCTCCGGCGCGCCTTCAACGCCAGGAAGCACGGCACAAAAAGGCACGGAAAGCTCACCTTCGAGCGGCGCGCCGGTACGTAATCGCTGATCCCTTCCGGGATATCCGCCGCGTTTCCAGCGCACATTCAATCGTATATCCCGTCACGTTCGCCGCGGCTTTTCCAGCAGCCGCCGCCCACCCAGCTGCCTTCCCCGCTAGCTGCCCGATCTCGGAAACGTGGCCGTGAATGTCGTCACCCCCGCCGCGTCGGACGTCACCCTGACCGTCCCGCCATGCGCCGCAGCAATCTCACGAACGATGAACAGGCCCAGGCCCACGCTCCGGGCGCTTTCCGGCACGTCGTAGCCTCGCGTCATGGGCTCGAACATGGTCTTCAGCAGGGCGTCGGCGATGGGCGTGCCCTGATTGCGCACCGCCAGACGGAATGACTCCGGATCCACGGCCGACGTGACATCGACCGGCGTATCAGCCGCTCCATAGGCCATCGCGTTCGCCACCAGGTTTCCCAGCAACTGGGCCAGGCGATCCGGATCGGCCAGGCACACGCCATCCCCTTCATGCCGGTACACCAGCGGCCTGCCTGGAAAGGCGATTTCCAGTTCCGACACGGCGTGCGAAATCACGTCGTGCAGGTCGATCGGCCGCGCCGTGACGTAGATGCCCTGACCGACACGCGCCAGCGTGAAGTCCAGCAGGTCGGCAATCAGCCGGGACGATCGCTCCGCGGCCCGCGTGATGAACTGGAGCAGCTTCAATTGCCGGGCGTCATGCTGGCCGAGCAACAGGGCTTCGGTCGCCACCGTGATGGTCGACAGCGGATTGCGCAGATCGTGGCTGACGATGCCGACCATCTGTTCGGCAAAGTGCGCGCGGTCTTCCGCGGCCTTGCGAAGGTGGCTTTCGGCCAGGGCCAGCTCGGCCTGGGCCGCCCGTTCGCTGGCCAGGCTGTCTTCGGCCTGCTGCCGCGCCCGCACCAGTTCGCTTTCGTACTTGGCGCGATCCTTGGCAATGAACATGGCCACTTCATGCTGCACGCCGCTGTCGTGCGTCCGGCGCACGGCGTTCATCAGCAGCGGAATCCGGGTGCCGTCGGCATGCACGATGTCGACCTTGATTTCGGCCACCGACCCCTGCATCCGCAACAGCGGCGCCCAATGGGTCTGGTGAAAGATGCGCGCGCCCATCGTGAACATGTCCTGCAGGCGCCGCCGCCCGACCAGGTCGGCCGCGGTCACTCCGGTCCACCGGCAGAAGGTGGCGTTGGCGAGCAGGATGGTCCCGTCTTCGGTCGTTACCAGCAGGCCGCAGGGCGCTTCTTCGAACAACAGCGCGACATCGTGCGTGGTGCCTGCCGTCGTCATGGCGCTACGGTTCCTGCGCCGCCAGGAAGTCGTCCATTGCATCGATGCACGCCGAAGGGGCGCTCAGGTGCGGGCAATGGCCGACATTGTCGATGATCCGAAGCTGGCTGTTCGGCAGCACGCCATGGATGTATTCGCCGACCGACCGCGGAGCGATCAGATCGTCACTGCACTGAAGGATCAGGCTGGGCGTGGTCAGTTGCCGCAGCTCGGCCCGGTTGTCGGACAGGAACGTCACCCGGGCAAACTGCTTGGCGATCTTGGGATCGGTACGGCAAAAGCTGTTGGTCAGTTCGTCGGCCAGTTCCGGTTCGCCCGGGGCGCCCATGATCGCGGGCGCCATGGTGCTGGCCCACCCCAGGTAGTTGCTTTCCAGCGTGTCCAGCAGGGAGTCGATGTCGGCGCGTGTGAAACCGCCCACATAGCTGCCCTCGTTGATATAGCAGGGTGACGGGCCGATCATGATGTGCGCGGCGATGCGTCCGGGCTTGGCCAGGTCGGCCAGCACACCGATCATGGCGCTGACCGAATGGCCAACGAAGATGACCGGACCGGTCGCGAACTGGTCGATGATGTCCACGACGTCGCTGGCATAGCCGGCCAGCGAGGCGTATTTGACGGGATCGTAGGCCGACAGGTCGGAAGCGCCGCTGCCCACCAGGTCGAACAGGACGACCCGGTAGCGTTTGGCATGGCCTGGCGCCAGGAACCGCCACATGTTCTGGTCGCAACCAAAACCGTGCGAGAACAGGACGGTGGTCGTGCCTTCGCCCAACACGCGAACGTTATTCCGTTGCGTTACATCCATGAACGACCCTTGAGCACGGTTGCCCCGGCGCTGGCTGTGCAGCGGGGGAGGCGCGGCCGGTGGCGCGCGCGTAAGCAATTTACCGCATGCTCATGTGTAGCGTCGAGTAAATCGCGGGCGCCTGCATCGCGCAGAAGGATGACGTGGCGCGGCTTACAGGTGCAGCGTGCAGCGATCGCCCGAGGCGCGCCGGGCCACCGTCACGCGGACCAGGCCGGGCAGGGCCGGCTGCAGCGCCGTGGCAATGAAGGCACACAGGCCTTCCAGGGTAGGCATCTTCAGGCCGGCCACTTCGTCCAGCAGACGGTGATCGAGTTGTTCGCGCACACCGGCCAGGGCGGCGCGGAAATGGCCGAGGTCGATCAGCATGCCGGACGCCGGGTCGGGCATGCCAGCGACCGTGACGTCCGCATGATAGGTGTGCCCGTGGATGCGCAGGCTGGAGTCGGTCTCGATCTCGCGGTGCAGGGTATGCGCCGCTTCGAAATAGAACTCCTGGGTCAACTCGTACTTCATCGTATGCCGATCACTTTGTGGGATTGCACGCTCAGGCGCCACATCGGGTGCTGCATGCACCAGTCGATGGCCCATTGCACGTTCTTTGCCTGGTCCGGGCCGTCCATGGCCTGGACGAAATAATGGTCGAAGGGCAGGGCTTCGAGCGCCAGCAGGTCGACTTCGGCCTGGGGCACCACGACTTTCAATTCGGTGCCGCGGGTCTGGTTCAGCGGGGCCGTGCTTTTGGGGCTGACGCAGATCCAGTCGATGCCGTCGGGCGCGGCCACGGTGCCATTGGTTTCGACCGCGATTTCAAAGCCACGCGCATGCAGCGCGTCAATCAGGGCGGTGTCCACCTGCAGCAGGGGTTCGCCGCCGGTCAGGACCACCAGCGGGGTGCCGCGCGGCGCGTCGGGCCACTGGCTTCTGATCACGTCGGCCAGGTCGTCGGCCTGCGGATACTTGCCGCCCAGCGTCCCGTCGGTGCCGACAAAATCGGTGTCACAGAAGGTGCAGACGGCGGTGCTGCGGTCGGACTCGCGGCCCGACCACAGATTGCAGCCGGCAAACCGGCAGAACACGGCGGCGCGGCCGGCATTGGCGCCCTCGCCCTGCAAGGTATAGAAGATTTCTTTTACTGCGTAGGTCATTTCAACTCGCGGTCAGTCCTCGGGAATCGCACTTTCGTCGAAGCCGATGATCTTGCCGGACTGGCGGATGATGGTCACATACACCCGGTGCCGGTACAGGCGTTCGAACTCGGGATCGTGGGCCCCAAGCTTGAGCGTCTTTTCGAATTTTTCGATGATGAGCGCGTCGTCGTTGACGCCGTCATAGACATCGACCCCGACCACCGTGAAATCGAACTTGGCGCCGCGTTCCTTGAAAAAGGCGCGCGCCTTGATTTCTTCGGGGTCGTCGGCGTCGAAATCCTGGAACAGATAGTCGCGCGTCGCGTCGTCGAGCGGCTCGTCCTTGAAGTGGTCAGAAAAGCGGTAATCCATGGACTTATCCTGGGGGAAGACCTGGCGCGCGCGGGGGTCGCGCGGCGTGTCAACCCGCTAGTATCGCCGAAAACCCGGGGTTGACGCGCCGCGGGGCGTTGCGCGGATCCTTCATCCGGCCCGCAAACGTTGCTGGCTGGACGCCAGCGCGCCGGGCAATTCGATGCCGACCAGCGTTCCTTCCAACCCCTTGCCGTCGGCATCGCGCACCTTGCCTTCGGCCCAGACCTTGCCGCCATGCATGCGGGCCACGGCGCGCACGATCGCCAGTCCCAGGCCGTGCCGCGCCGCGTCGCCGTGGGCCGAGCGGGACGCATCGGCGCGGTAGAACCGGTCGAACATGCGCAAGGCCACCTCGGGTGACACGGGGTAGCCGGTGTTGAAGACCGAAATGCGCACCGCGCCGGGCAGCGCATCGACACGCGCCGTCACCTGCCGGGCGCCGTCCGCGTGGCGCACCGCATTGGTCACCAGGTTGGCAATGGCGCGGCGGATCAGGGCCGGGTTGCAGACGGCGCTGGCCTGGCCGATGCGCTGGGCGGTGGCGCCCGCATCGTCCAGCACCGGGCCGCAATAGGCCAGGACGCCGTCCACCAGTTCGGCCAGGTCCACCCGTTCCAGCGACCGCGCGCGTTCGCCCTGGTCCGCCCGCGCCAGGAACAGCATGTCGTTGACGATGGCGGCCACCCGTTCCATTTCTTCAAGGTTGGAGGCCAGGGCGTCGCGCAGCGCATCGGCCGACCGGGGCGCCGACAGCGTCACTTGCGCGCCATTGATGGCGCTGGCCAGGGGCGACCGCAGTTCATGGGCCACGTCGGCGCCAAAGCCTTCCATCTGCCGGTAGGCAGTGTCGAGTTTGCCCAGCGCATCGTTGAACGCGGCCACCAGATCGCCCAGTTCGTCGTCCACGTGCCGGGTGTCGAGCCGCCCGCCTATCGTGATCGCGCGGGCTTCGGCCGACAGCCGGCGCAGGTTGCCCGCGACCCAGTGCGCGGCCAGGGCGCCCAGCATCGAGGTCAGGAGCACCCCCGCCAGGCCGGCGCCCAGCAGCACCGTGGCATACCGTTCCAGGCGCGCTTCGCGATAGCGGGTATCGACTTCCAGGCGGGCGCGCGCGATCGGGCCATGGGTGAGGGCGATGTCGACCGCGTCGCGCACCACGCCGTCTTCGCCCTCCCGGCGATAGGGCTGGCCCAGCGGCACGGCGGTGGTTTCGGCCGGGCCGGGCAGCCAGGTGACATCCATGTCTTCCTGGCCGCGCATCATGTCGTTCACGCGGCGGTAGGACGATTCCGGCGTGTTGTCGGCATGCGCCTCGTCCATCAATTGCAGCACCAGGCGCGACTTGGTCTGCAACTGGTCGTGGTCCGCCGCGATCAGGCGCGTTTCGAAGCCGCTGTGCAAGGACACGCCGATCGTCACGAAAATGGGCAGGGACACCAGGGCCAGCGCGGCGGCCAGCCGCCCGGCCAGCGAGCGCCTCACGGCCCGCGCCGCTCGAGCACGTAGCCCATGCCGCGCACGGTGTGCAGCAGCTTGTCGTCGAAGGGTTCGTCCAGTTTCAGGCGCAGGCGGCGCACGGCCACGTCGATCACGTTGTTGTCGCTGTCGAAGGTCATGTTCCACAGCTGTTCGGCCAGTTCGCGGCGGGACAGCACTTCGCCCTGGCGCTTCAGGAAATACGCCAGCAGCATGAATTCCTGCGCGGTCAGGTCGATCTGGCGGCCGGCGCGAAAGGCCTTGCGGCGGCGCGGGTCCAGTTCCACGTCGGACAGCCGCACGCGGGCGGGTTCGGCCAGGCTGCCGCCCGCGCCGCGCCGCATCAGGGCATGCGCCCGCGCCAGCAGTTCCGAGAACGCAAAGGGCTTGACCAGGTAATCGTCGGCGCCGGCATGCAGGCCGCGCACCCGGTCTTCGACCTGATCGCGCGCCGTCAGCATCAGCACGGGCGTCGTCTTTTTCTTGCGCAGGTCGGCCAGCACATCAAAGCCGTCCAGCCCGGGCAGCATCACATCCAGCACGATCAGGTCGTACTGCCCTTCGATCGCCAGGTAGCGGCCCTGCAGGCCGTCGTGCGCAATGTCGACCAGATAGCCCGCTTCGCTCAAACCCTGGCACAAGGACGCCGCCAGTTTGGGTTCGTCTTCGATCAGCAGCAGGCGCATGGTGAAACTCTATCCCTGTCGGGCGAGGGCGGCGTCGCGCTGGCGGACCAGCGATTCGCGGCGGATGAAGTCGGCGACGAAGGTGTCGGCCGGCCGATGGTGCAGGTTATACGGCGAATCCCATTGCCGCAATTGCCCGCCTGCCATCACGCCGATCCGGTCGGCCAGCGCAAAGGCTTCCGCCTGGTTGTGCGTGACCAGGATCGCCGTGTGGCCCGACGATTTCAGGATGTCGCGCACTTCAAACGCCAGGTGCTCGCGGGTATCGACATCCAGGTTGGAGAAGGGCTCGTCCAGCAGCAGCAGGTCGGGCGAGGCGGCCAGCGACCGGGCCAGGGCGACCCGTTGCTGCTGTCCGCCCGACAATTCATGCGGGTAGCTGTCGCCGGCCGTGGGCAGCCCCACCATGTCAAGCATGGCGGCCACCTGCCTGTCGCGTTCGCGCGCGGGCCGGCGACGCAGGCCGAAGCCCACGTTCTGCGCGACCGTCAGATGGGGAAAAAGGGCATAGTCCTGGAACATCATGCCCACCCGCCGCAGTTCGGGCGCCCGCTGTTCGGTGGGGGACGACAGCACCTCGCCATCGAGCAGGATGCGGCCGCCGCGCACCGGCTCGAAGCCGGCAATGGCGCGCAGCACGGTGGACTTGCCGCAGCCCGATGCGCCCAGCAGGCAGCCGATGGCGCCGCGTTCCAGGTCCAGCGAAAAGTCCGACACGACACTGCGCTCGCCCTGCGGCGTGTCGTAGGCCAGATGCAGGTTTTCAAGGCGCAGCGCAGGGGTCTGCAACGGGGAGGACATGGTCAGCGGCCTATCTTGAGTTGGGTGCGCGCCAGCAACATGACGGGCAGCAGGCCCGCCAGCACGATCAGCAACGCGGCCACCGCGCCTTCTTCATACGTGCCGCGGGCGGCCTCGGCATACAGCCAGGTGGCCAGCGTATCGAAATTGAGCGGGCGCAGCAGCAGGGTGGCGGGCAATTCCTTCATGGTATCCACGAACACCAGCAAGGCCGCCGCGGCCAGCGCGGGCCGCAGCAGCGGCAGGTGCACCCGGCGCAGCGTGCCGCCGGCCGTCTCGCCCAGCAGGCGCGACGCCTGTTCCAGCGAAGGCGGAATGCGGGTCAGGGCGGCATCGACACTGCCCGCCGAGATCGCCAGGAAGCGGATGGTGCACGTAATGACCAGCGCGGTCACCGAGCCCATCATCACCAGCCCGGTGGTGCCGAAGGTGGCGCCCAGCAGGCGGTCGATGGCAATGAAGGGCGTCATCAGGCCGATCGCCAGCACGGTGCCGGGCACGGCATACCCCAGGCTCGCGACCCGGGCACAGGCGCGTACCGGATCGATGCCGCCGCCTTCGCGCAGGGTGCGGCTGGCCCAGCCCACCACCAGTCCGCAGGCGACGGTCAGCACCGTGGCGGCCAGCGCCACGGTGAGCGTATTGCGCAGGCCGCCCAGCAACGCGTCGGATACCCCGCCCACCCGATGCAGCCGGGCCCAGGTCTCGGCCACCAGATACGATACCGGCGCGACAAAGCCGATGACCACCGGGATCAAGCCCAGCGCCAGGGCCAGTGCTGCCTGCGCGCCGCGCAGCGGCCGGGGCGGCATCGGCCGCATGCGCTGCGTGTTGGCGTAGCGCTGGCGGCGCCGCGCATGGCGTTCCAGCAGGATCAGGGCGACGATGATCGCCAGCGTGGTCAGGGCCAGTTGCGCCGCGCCCGCCAGGTCTGACCGGGTGATCCACGTCGTATAGACCGCCACCGTCAATGTCGGCACCCCCAGGAATTCGGACGCGCCGATATCGTTGAGGGTTTCAAGCAACGCCAGGCTCAAGCCCACCGCGATGGCCGGGCGCGCCATCGGCAGGGCGATCCGCCTGAAGGCTTCGGCGCGCGTGGCGCCCAGGGTGCGCGCCGCTTCCATCAGGCTGGCCGCCTGGCTCATGAACATGACGCGTGTGCTCAGGTACACATAGGGATAGAGCACGAAGCCCAGCACGAAGATGGCGCCGGGCAGCGATCGCAGATCAGGGAGCCGGAACTGCCGCGGGCTGTCGAAACCCAGGACGGCACGCAGCGCCGTCTGGATCGGACCGATCGGGTGCAGCAGATCCAGGTAGGCGAACGCCACGATATAGGTCGGTACCGCCAGCGGCAGCAGCAGCGCCCACGTCAGCATCTGCCGCCCTGGAAAGCGATAGGCCGTGACGAGCCAGGCGCTGCCCGTGCCCAGCAGCGTGACCAGCACACCCACGCCGGCCAGCAGCAGCAGGGTATTGGCCAGCGCCTGCGGCAGCACATAGTTGGCCAGATGCGACCAGTGGCCGAAGTCGCTGTCCAGCGCGAACCATGCCAGCGTCGCAATGGGCGCCAGCACGATCAGGGCGATCAGTACCGTGACGATCGCAGCGGCGCGGCCCCGTGCCGGACGGCGCAGCCTTCGTTGGGGCCAGGACAAGATCAGTTGTCGAACCCGACCTTGTCGATCAGTTCGCTGGCCTGCTTGCGGTGGCGGGCGATCTCGGCCACTGAAAGGGGATCGACCTTGAGCGGACCCAGCGACGCCATGACCGGGTCGAGCGCGATACCCGCGCGCACCGGGTATTCATAGTTGACGCGCGCAACCAATGCCTGGCCCGCGTCGGACACCAGATATTCCATCAGCTTGACGGCGTTGGCCGCGTGCGGCGCATGCTTTGCGACCGCGGCGCCCGACACGTTCACGTGCGTGCCGCCGCCCTTGGCGAAGGTCGGGCGCACCACCTTGATGGCGTCGCCCCACTTGCGGCCGTCGGTGCCCGGCGCGGAATTCTTCATGTGCCCAACGTAATAGGCGTTGGCCAGGCCGATGTCGCAGATGCCGCCCAGAATGTCGCGCGCCACGTCGCGGTCGCCGCCGGTGGCCTTGCGCGCCAGGTTGGCCTTGACGCCGCGCAGCCACGTTTCGGTTTCGGCCACGCCGTCATGCGCGATCTTGGCCGCCACCAGCGCCGTGTTGTACGGGTGCTGGCCCGCGCGGATGCACACCTTGCCCTTCCACTTCGGATCGGCCAGCGCTTCGTAGGTGAAGGTCTGCACCGGCAGGTCCTTTTCCACATACAGCACCCGGTCGCGCAGCGACAGCGCATACCACTGGCCGGCGGGGTCGCGCAGGTTCTCGGGCACCGCGGCATCCAGCGTGGTCGACTTCACGCGCTGGGTCACGCCGCCTTCGACCAGGTCCACCAGGTTGCCGATGTCCACCGTCATCAACACGTCGGCCGGCGATCGCGCGCCTTCGGCCTTCACACGTTCCAGCAGGCCATCCTTCACGAATACCGTATTCACCTTGATGCCGCTCTGCTTGCTGAACGCATCGAGCAGCGGCTGGATCAGCGCGGGCTCGCGGGTCGTGTAGAGGCTGACTTCTTCGGCGGCGAACGCGGGCGCGCTCAGGGCGGCTGCCGACGTGGCCAGGGCCAGGGCGGTGGACCGGAGCAGACGCCCGCGGGCGGTAACGGTAAAGGTCATGGGGCAGATCCTGTAAGGCGGGGACAGAAGAGAAACGCGCCGCCGATTCTAGGGGAAATACGAATCGTTCTACTTAATGTCCGAGTGCCGGGTAGGGTTTCCTGACAGGAAGCTGTCATGTCCGGAAAGAGGCCACCTCCCAGTCGTGCCGGATCGCCCAGGTCGTCAGGCGCGCGTCGGGATCGACGGCGATCGGACGTTTCACGGCCTGCAACAAGGGCAGGTCGTTGAACGAATCGCTGTAGAACCAGCTGTCCTCCAGCCGGCCGAGCGAGGTGCCCACGGTATGCAGCCATGCGTCCACCTGGCGCACCTTGTCGGCCGCGAAGCAGTCGGTAATGACGTGATCGACGCCAAGGTGCGCGGCCACTGGCGCAACCAGCGCATGGCCGGTGGCGCTGACGATCACGGTCATCATTCCCCGCTGTTTCAAGTCCGTGATCGTCGGTATCGCCGCGGGCGCAAGGGCAGGCAGCAGCAAGGTCTGCTCGAACGCCTGCCGCCAGCCGGGTACGGCGTCCGCCGGCAAGGACGCATCCAGTTCGGTGCGAAACCGCTGCAGCGCCGGATAGTCCAGCGTGCCGCGGCGATAGTCTTCCATGAAGCCTTCGTGCTGGATCATGGCGGCGGGGCTGACGGCGTTCTGGCGCAGCAGCCAGCTCATCCACAACTGGTTGCTGTCGTCCACCAACAGGGTGTGGTCAAGGTCAAGGAAAGCAATACGCATGGGTCAGTCGATCAGTGCGCCGGTAGGGTCATGAAAGGGGTAGGGGCCGTCAAAGGCGCCGGTGTACGCGGTGTGGCTGACGATGCGGCCGGAGCCGGGCAACGCGTGGATGCCGAAGCCCGGCGGTTCCAGCGTCCACTGCGATGCGGCGTCGGGCGCCAGGTCCAGGCACACCTGGTGGGCGCACGAAGGCACGGTCAAGGCCAGGCCGGCGCCGAAGCGTACCTGAATGGCGCGATGCAGGTGGCCGCAGATCACGCGTTCCACATTGGGATGACGTTGCAGCAGCGCTTCGAGTTCCGCCGCACCGGCCCGCAGGCCGATGGCGTCCATGTGGCCGATGAGCGTCGCGAACGGCGGGTGATGCATGGCGACGATCACGGGACGGTCGCGATGCTGGTCCAGCTGATCGGCCAGCCAGGCCAGCCGGTCTTCGCACAAGGACCCTTCGCTGGCCTGCGGCACGACGGTGTCGAGCGCGATCAGTTGCAGATCCCCAATGGGGACGCTGTATTGCACGAAGCCATCGGTGCCCAGGTAGCTGTGCTCGGGAAAGCTGGCGCGCAAGGTCTGGCGGTCATCATGGTTGCCGGGCATCAGGTAGAAAGGCATGGCCAGCGGCGCGAGCAGATCGCGCAGGTGCGCATATTCGGCCGGCCGGCCAAAGTCGGTCAGGTCGCCCGTCAGCACGACGGCATCGGGCCGCTGGGGCAGCCGCCCGATCGCCGCGACAGCTTGCGCAAGGTAGGGCGCGGTATCGAGCCGCCCATAGGCAAGCTGCCCGGGTTCGCGGATGTGGGTGTCGGACAGCTGGACAAGCAACGTCGTGGGCATGGTCGGGAAGGTCATCAGGAAACAGGATCAAGGCAGGGCATGAGCCGGCCGTCGCGGACGCGCACGCCCACCCGGTCGCCGACCTGGGCGGGGTGATCGCGGTCCACATCGGCATGCAGGTCGGGCTGGTCGGCCAGCGACAGGGTCAGGTGCACGCGTTCGCCAAGAAAGCGGCGGCGCAGCACGGTGGCCTCGCCCCAGGCGGCCTGGACCGCACCGACATCGATGTCTTCGGGCCGCACCAGGAGCTCGGCCGGGCGCGGTGCGGACGTCATGCCGACAGGGTACGCCTGCGGCTGGCCGCCCAGGTGCACGCCGTGCCCGCCGGCATCGGTGCGCAAGCGGTTGACGCGCCCAAGGAAGCTGGCCACAAAGGGATGCGCGGGATTCCGGTACAGGGTCTCGCCGTCGCCCACCTGCACGATGCGCCCGGCCTGCATGACCGCCAGGCGGTCGGCAATGGCCAGGGCTTCCTGCTGGTCGTGCGTGACGTGAATGGCGGTGATGTGCAAGCGGCGCAGCAGTTCGGCCAGCTCATCGCGCAGCGATTCCTTGAGCTTGGCGTCCAGCGCGGTCAGGGGTTCGTCAAGCAGCAGCACCCGCGGCCGCACGGCCACGGCGCGGGCCAGCGCCACCCGCTGCCGCTGTCCGCCCGACAACTCGGCGGGCCGCTTTTTTTCCAGACCGCCCAGCCGCACCAGGTCGATCAGTTCGCCCACGGTGCGGCGCTGCACGTCGGGCGCGACGCCGCGTATCCGCAGGCCGTAGGCAATGTTGGCTTCGACCGACATGTGCGGGAACAGCGCGTAATGCTGGAACACGATGCCGATGCCCCGGCGCTCGACCGGCAGCGGCACGACATCATCCCCGCCGAACAGGATGCGGCTGCCGGCATCGGGCGTTTCCAGGCCCGCGATCAGGCGCAGCAAGGTGGTCTTGCCGCAGCCCGACGGGCCCAGCAGCGCGACCACTTCACCGGGCTCGATCGATAATCGCGTGGGATGCAGGCCGCGCGTGCCATCGGGATAGGTCTTGGCGCAGTCGATGACATCGACGCGGGTGCGTTCAAGTTCCAAGGTGTTTCTCGATCAGGTGGCCGAGCCATTGCAGGCCCAGCATGACAGGCAGAATGACCAGCAGGAAAACCAGCGTGTAGGCCGACCCGACTTCGATGCGCATGGACGCATAGCTGTCGGCCAGACCCACCGGCAGCGTGCGGGTCAGCGGGGTATGCAGCATCCAGGTCAGGTTGAATTCACCCACCGACAGCGTAAAGACCATCAGGCTGGCGGTCACGATGGAAGGCAGCACGGCGGGCACCAGCACACCCAGGAAGCGTCGTGCGAACGATGCGCCCAGCGACCGCGCGGCTTCATCCATGGCGAGCAGGGCATCGCGCCGGAACGCGGCGCTGACCGCGTGCACCATGAAGGGCAACGTGAAGACGATGTGGCCGACCAGGATGAAGGCAAAGCTTTGCCGGAAGCCGCGGATCTGGCCGTACGCCAGGATGAGCGCCAGCGCCGTGGCCAGGCCCGGGACGGCCACCGGCAGCGTCAACAGTTCCTCGAACAGACGGGCCCAGCGCGAGCGGCTGCGCGCCATGGCATAGGCGCACGGAATGCCGAGCAGCAGCGTGCCAGCCACGCAGGCCAGGGCCAGCATCAACGAGGCCGAAATGGTGCCGCCATACACGTCGATCACCTCGGTCAGCCAGCGCAGGGTCAGCCCGCTCTTGATGCCCACGCTGTAGTTGTTGACCAGGCCGGCCAGCACCGACAGCGCGATGGGTGCAAGCAGGAACACGCTGACCACGACGGTCAAGGCCGGCAGCAACAGGGGAAGGTGTCGGGGGTGCCGCATGGTGTCAGGCTCCCGTCGTGGCGGATTGTGCCGACTTGCGGGTCACGAACAGCGTGAGCCAGGTCAGCAGGCCCAGCGCGATCGACAGGCTCGCGGCAAGACCGAAGTTGGCGTAGTTGGTGAACTCGTCGTAGATCGTGATGGGCAGCACCTCAAACTTGCTGGCCAGCGTGAACGCGGTGCCGAACGCGCCCATCGCGGTGGCGAAGATGATGGCGCCACAGGCCCGCGTCGTCTGCACCAGGCCAGGCATCCACACGTCGCGCGCCACCTGCCAGTGCGACGCGCCCAGTGACCGGGCGGCCTCTTCCAGTTGCGCGTCCATGGCACCCGCGGCCGCCGTATACGTGGCGATCGCGCGCGGCAACGAGAAATAGACATAGGCCAGGAACAGGCCGGTCAGCCCGTACGCAAAGGTGCTGCGGCCCAGCCCCAGCCATTCCGTCAGGTCGGCCACCAGACCCTGGCGCCCGCCCAGCAGGATGATGAAAAAGCCGACGATGACGCCCGGAAACGACAGCGGCAAGGTCAGCAGGGACAGCAGCAGCCCTTTGCCGCGAAAGCGCAGCCGCGCCAGGGTGATGCCCACCAGCCCGCCGATCACCAGCGTGACCAGGGTCACGGTCAACGACAGGGCTAAGGTGTTCAGCAGGCTGCGCAGATAGCGGCCATGGGTCAGCACGGCAAAGTACGCCGCTGCGCCCTGCGCGGCCGGCAGCGTGAACAGGCGCGCCACCGGCAGCAGCCAGAAGGCCGCGACAAAGGCCACGGCTGGCGCTGCAAGTACGCCCAGCAGTCGGGAAGAAGACATCATGCCGTCGGCCGTACCGTGATCAACGCACGTCGGACAGATAGCGGTCCGAGAACGCCTTCTGCACCGCGGCCATCTTGCCGTAGTCCACGCTCTTGGCGCGGGCATATTCGGTGGCGGGCAGGAAGCGGGCCTGCACGTCCTTGGGCATGGCCGATGCGCGCACCGGACGCAGGTAGGCGTTGGCCCACAGCGCCTGGCCTTCATCCGACAGCACGAAGTCCAGCACCTTGTTCGCGTTGTCGCCATGCGGCGCGTTGGCCACCTTGCTCATGACATACGGAACGACCAGCGTGCCTTCGGCCGGGATCACGAACTGCACGTTGGCCTTGTCCTTGTATTTGGCGCGATAGGCATTGAAGTCGTAGTCCAGCAGGATCGCGATCTCGCCCGACAGCACGCGGGCATAGGCCGTCTGCTTCGGCACGATCGGCTCGTTTTTCTGCAGGGCCTTGAAGTAGGCGATCCCGGGTGCAAAATCATCCAGCGTGCCGCCGCGCGCCTGGTTCGCCGCGACCGCACCTACATATCCCACGAATGCCGATGCCGGATCCAGATAGCCGATCAGGCCCTTGTAGTCGGGCTTGAGCAGGTCGGCCCACGACTGCGGCACGGGCTTGCCCTTCAATGCATCGACGTTGACCATGAAGCCCATGGTGCCCGAATGGATCGTGAACCAATTGCCTTGCGGATCCTTCAGGCCATCCGGAATGTCGGCCCAGGCGGCAGGCTTGTAGGGCGCCGTCACGCCTTCTTTCTGCGCCTGGATGGCGAAGGTCACGCCCAGGTAGGCCACGTCGGCCACCGGGCTGGCTTTTTCGGCCACCATCTGGGCCAGGGACTGGCCGGAATTCTTGTTGTCGGGCGGGACGGTCACGCCCGTCTTGGCCTTGATGGCCTTGATCTGCGTACCCCAGTCGGCCCATTCGGGCGGGCAGTTGTAGCAGATCGCATTCTGTGCAAACGCACTGGCGCTGGCGCTCAGGGCGACCGCGGCCAGGGTGGCGTGGACGACACGGGTCAGGAAGGGAGTCATGAGGGATCCAGGGTCGAAGTCAGGGAAGCAACGCGGGCGCGTCGCGAAGAAGAGGGCGAGTCGGGCGCCGTGGTGCACGATTCGCCGGTACGGAATGCATGGGGCAGAAGGCGGCTGGCGTGCGGCGCCAGGGGCTGGCCGCTGGCCAGTGCGGCCACCAGCCATTGCACGCTGTCGCGGCCGATCGCCTGATTGGGCTGCGTGATCGTGCTGAGCGCAGGCGTCAGGTCCCTGCCCAGCGCAATGCCATCGAAGCCGGCAATGCTGATGTCGCGCGGTACGGTCAGGCCTGCAAGGTGCGCGGCGCGGATGCTGCGGATGGCGATCAGGTCGTTGGAGCACACCAGCGCGGTGGGCCGGCCGGGCGTGTCGAGCAAGGCGCCGATGTCCTGGATGGCCGTCTCGATAAAGGGCACTTCTAGGCAGACGTAGGTGTCGAGACCATGCGCCTGCATGCCCTCGCAAAAGCCGCGCTGGCGTTGCAAGGCGCGGTCCGATGCCGCCAGTTCACCGCTGATGAACGCGATGCGCCGATGGCCCAGGGCCACCAGCCGCGCCACCATCTCGATCACCGCGGTTTCGTTGTCGACCGACACGCAAGGGTGATCGGCGTGCCGGTTGTAGGCCAGCACATAGGGCAGGGACGCGGCGCGCAGCCGGTCCAGCGCGCGTGACGTGGCGGGTTGCGACACCACCAGCACCATGCCGTCGACATCGGCCGCGATCAATTGCAGCACGGCCTGCTCTTCGCGTTCCAGCTCGTAGTCGGTGGTGATGGGCAGGATGGCATACCCTGCCGCGCGGGCCGCCTGCGCGATGCCGTCCAGGCATTCGGCAAACACCGGGTTCAGCAGTGTCGGCAGCACGATGCCCAGCACCTTGCTGCACTGCGTGCGCAGACTGCGCGCGCTGGCATTGGGCAGGTAGCCGAGTTCCTGCGCGATACGCAGCACATGCTGGCGTGTATCGGCGCTGACCTTGTCGGGGAAATTGAACACCCGCGAGACGGTCGCCATCGACACGTCGGCACGGGCAGCCAACTGTTTGATGCTCACGGTGGCGCTCCAATGAAAACGTTTACATTGGAGCGCGCGAACGTGAACGCTTGATGACACGGCGCGCGCGCGGCGCCGTGCCGGTGGCTCGGGCTGCGGCTACACCGGCAGCACGATCAGCGTATCGACCTTCTTCGAATCCAGCACCACTGCCCGTTCCTTGAAGCGGGCGGTCTCTTCGGCTACCTGGATCCGGTCTTCATACTGCCCCGACAGAAACAGATCGGTCGTCCCGTTCTGCATGATGCGTATGACCGCGAACCCGGTCACGGCGCGGTGCATGCCATCGTCGTCCGTGCCAAGAAAGCGGGTCGGCCCGAGCAGGTGGCGATACCGGTGCGGCTCGAAAATGTTGGCCTTGCGCAGGGCGGCCACACGGTCCAGCAGCATGCCTTTGCTGGAGCAATACAGAATGCCGATCGGCAATCCACGGTCTTCGCTGTCGCGCGTGGCGATGCGGTAGCGGCAGGCGTCCACGAAGAGTTCGGGCCAGTCTTCATAACGCCCGTCGTCGATGCAGAACACGTAGTCGTTGATAAGCGCCGTGATCGCGGCGCGTTGGGTCAGCGTGGTCAAAGGCGTCTCCATCACAAATTCATGTGCCGGCGGTAGCGCTGCCAGAAGCCGCGCACCGACGCTTCGCTGACGCGCGATTCCTGGTTCTCGACCGTGCGGCCGCCCATCTCCAGGACCGTCTCGCCGTCGGTCTCGTTATGGAGCGCCCGCTGAACGAAATTGCCGATCACGCCGTCTTCCAGCGACACCAGCCCCGCCGGTCCGACAAGGTTGCCCAGCGCGATGCGGATGTCGGTCTGTTCGGGTGTGTCGTCTTCATAGCCGAACAGGATCCACAGCAGCTCGCATTTTTCGGGGCCTTGCGGCACCAGCAGGCGAATGGCCAGCGAGTTCTGGATCTGCTGGATCACCAGATTCGGAAAGATGCCCTGGATGGCATGGGTGATGCCGTCGTCGAATTCCTGCCAGCTCTTGAGCAGGCTGGGGTCATGCAGCTTGAATTCGTCGTCCTGCGCGCGCAGGGTGCTGTCGTCATAGCCCGCGCCCGTGTCCGACGCCATCTGCGAAAAGCTGATGTGATGGCCGCCATCGCCTTCCATGACCAGCCCGCCGCGCATCGACAGGCGGTTCAATTTGAAGGTGGTGAAGAACAAGTGAAGCAGGCTCGCATGGTACGAGTCCTTCACGTTCTCCATGTACAGCTTCCAGTTGTTGTGCATGACCTGCGAGTAGCTGCCCAGCACGCGGATCTTGCGATGGAAGATGCGTTCCATGTGCTCGCACATGCGCGGGCCAAGAAAGTCCCGCAGCGGTTCCACGGTGTCGGAAAAGGTGGCGAATACCAGGCCGTTGAAGACCTCGACACGCAGCGCGCGCAGGTTGTGCTGCGACTTGTCGAAGTCTTCCGGCATGCCGCCCACGCCCGCGACGCCGCGATGAAAGGCCACCGTTTTCAGCTGCCCTTCCAGGTCGTAGGACCAGTTGTGATAGACGCAGGTGAAGCGTTTGGCGCTGCCGCGTTCTTCAATGCACAAGGTGGCGCCGCGGTGCGCGCAGCGGTTCACGAACACACTGAACTGGTCGTCGGCGCTGCGCACCAGTACCACGGGCGTTTCGCCCACGGTGGAGGTCTTGTAGTCGCCCACCTGGGGCACGTCGATGTCGAGTCCGACAAAACTCCAGATGTCGCCCTTGAACAGTTTTTCCTGTTCTTCGGCATGCAGGCTGTCATCGCTGAAGACGCGGAAGGGCACGCGGCTCACGCCTTGCGCGGGCCATTCGATGCCATGGGGCCGCAGGGGGGACGAGGTGTCCATGAATGCTCCTGTTGCGGCGGCCTGGACGGCCGCTCGATGGGGTGGGGCAGGGCGGCGGCGCTTATTGCGCCGTGGTGCCCGAATCCTTGATCGCCTTGGACCACAGCGCCAGTTCCTTCTTCTGGAACACGGCCATGTCGGCGGGTGTGCTGCCCACGGGGGTCGCGCCCAGGGTGATCAGGCGGTCCCGGAAGGCGGGGGCCTGCACGCTTTTCGACACGCCGGCGGCCAGCTTGTCGATGATCTCGGGCGGCGTCTTGGCGGGCGCATAGATGCCGTACCAGGCGGTGACTTCGAAGCCCGGCAAGCCCTGCTCGCGATAGGTCGGCACGTTCAGTCCCGGCACGCGGTCGTGGGTCGCGATGGCAATGGCCTTGAGCTTGCCGCTGTTGATGAATTGCGCTGCCGCGGTGTATTCGACCGAGACAAAGGTGATCTGGCCACCCAGCAGGTCGGCCAGCGCAGGGGCCGAGCCCTTGTAGGGCACGTGTGTCGCTTCGATGCCCGTCATGGACTTGAGCATTTCGCCTGCCAGGTGGTGTGGCGACCCGATGCCCGCCGACCCGAAGGTCGCGCCCGGGTGGCTCTTGATATAGGCCAGCAGTTCCTGGAAGGAATTGACGCCCAGCGACGGGTTGACCACCAGCACATGCGGGATCGTGGCGATCAGCGACACGGGCGCAAAGTCGGCGGGCGCATACGAGATCGTTTTGTACAGCGATGGGTTGATGCCGTGCGTGGTGGTCGATCCCAGCAGCAACGTATAGCCATCGGCTTCGGCACGCGCAACGTACGTTGACCCGATGATGCCGGCGGCGCCGGCGCGATTATCGACCAGGAAGGTCTGCCCCATCTGGTCCGACCACGACTGCGCGACACCGCGCGCAATCATGTCCAGCGCGCCGCCCGGCGCGAACGGGGCGACCAGGCGGACCGGTCGGCTGGGATAGGGCGACTGCGCAAGCGCTGCCGGACCCAGGCCCAGGCCACAGGCAAGCAGGCTGAGCGCGGCGGCGCCAAGGACAAGGCGCCGGCCGGCGGACGGCAGGTCTTGATTGAGTGAGACACGCATCTTTTCAACTCCCGAACTGCGAATGACCGGCCCGGCGCCGGCAGCCTGAGTGTCTCTCTCCAACCGCTATTGTCGGTATATCGTATACGATCCGGAAGCGTCGTCAACGGCTTTTTTTCGGCGCCAGGCGGGCGTTGCCGGTTCCCGGTCGGGTCCCGGCCGGGGCTGTCCAAGGCGCGCAGTATCGCCGTTGCCGGGCCAGATCAGCCTGCGTGCTTGCGGTAAACTGCCAGCCCACGAGATCACGCGCCACCCAGCCGCGCCGTGGTCCGGAAGCGATGTCAGTCATGCCAAAAAAGAACGAGAGCAAGCCCACCGAACGCATCGTCGCGCGTTCTTCGATGGTGTCGCAGATCCTGCCGCGCCTGCGTCAGGACGTGGTCGAAGGGCGTTGGAAGCCCGGCGAACGGCTGATCGAACCCGTGTTGTGCGAACAGTTCGGCGTGTCGCGCACACCCATGCGCGACGCCTTGCGCGTGCTTGAATCGGAAGGGCTGGTCGAACTGATTCCGCATGTGGGCGCGGTGGTCACCAAGCCCGAGGCCGCCGACATTTCAGGGACCTTCGACATCCTGGCCGTGCTCGAGGCGACGGCCGCCGAGAAAGCCACCCGCGACCGCTCGCCCATGTTCCTGGCCAAGCTCAAGAAGCTGGTCGCCAAGATGGATGCGGCGGTCAACGCGGGGGACGCGGCGGCCTACATCAAGGTGAATGACGAATTCCACCGGCGCATCGTGATCGAGTCGGCCAACCCGGCGCTGATCGACATCCATGAACACCTGATGTGGCACGTGCATCGAGTGCGTCACGCCACCTATCGCAGTCTGCCGTTCACCAAAGACACCGGACGGCATCACGATGAACTGCTTGCCTTGATGGAGCAGGGCGATGCGCCGGGCGTGTTCGCGGCCATGCGCGCGCACATGCTGGACGTGGGCCGCAACGTGATGAGCGCCTCGGGCTGGCAGCAGGATGTGGAGCCGTCGGCCGAGGTGGCCTGACAGCGGGTTGCCTGACAGCGGGACGCAAAAAAACGGGCAGTCGAAAGTCGATCTGCCCGCTTCATTGTTGCCAGCTTCGGCGTTGCCCGCTTCATTCCGCCAGCTTCGTTCCACCAGCTTCATTCCGCCAGCAAGTTGCCATCCGCAACTACATCTGCGCGATCCCTGCCGCTTTCACCAGCTTGGCGTTCGCGTCGATCTCTTCCTTGATGTAGGCATCGAACGCTTCCGGCTTCATCGTCCAGGCATCGGCGCCCAGCTTGGCGAACCGTTCCTTCACTTCCGGCGAGGCCAGCGCTTTCACGACTTCGTCATTCAGGCGGTTGACGATCTCGCGCGGCGTCTTGGCCGGGACCATCATGCCGATCCAGAAGTTGAATTCCGATCCGGGCACGCCGGCTTCGGCGGTGGTCGGCACGTCGGGCAACGCAGCCGACCGTTTGGGCGAACCGACCGCCAAGGCCAGCAGATGCCCTTCCTTAATCTGGCCAATGACCGGGGCGATCGGCGAAAAGTAGTAGTCGACGCGGCCGGCCAGCACTTCGCTGACGGCTTCGGCCGATCCCTTGAACGGAATGTTGGTGGCATCGATCTTGGCCGCCATCTTGAACTTTTCGGCGTTCAGGTGCGTGGCGCTGCCCTGGCCTGCCGACGCAAAATTCAGGCTGCCTGGCTTGGCGCGCGCGGTGGCCACCAGGTCCTGCAGGGTCTTGATGTTCTTGGTGGGCGAGATCACCAGTGCGTTCGGCAACGACGAGATCGGCGTGACGGCCGCAAAGTCGCGAGTCGTATCGAACGGCAGCTTGGCAAAGGTGGACGGGTTCACCGTGTGCGACGACGAATGAATCATGATCGTGTAGCCGTCAGCCGGGGCACTGGCCACTGCTGCCTGCCCGATCGTCCCGCTGGCGCCACCGCGATTGTCGATCACGAAGGTCTGGCCCATGCTGGCGCCCAGCTTGTCGGTAATGGCGCGGGCGATGATGTCGGTGGTGCTGCCGGCCGTGAAGGGCACGATGACACGCACGGGTTTGTTGGGGTAGTCGCCTTGGGCGCTCGCGGCAAACGGCAGAGCGGCCGTCAGGCACGCCAGCGCGCCGACGGTGGCACGGATGAGGTTCATGCTGTCTCCTGTGGATGGGTGCTACGGCGTTGCCAGAGGCGTTCCGCCGGGCGGAAGCCTCACTGTCTTGTCTTTTAATTCACCGTTAAGTTAATTATCAGCAGCGAGGCGGATCGCGTCAATGCGTTCTTCCGGGTCCTGGATCGGGAGATACCCTTAAGGGTCACGCTGCGTGGAATGCGCTGTGGCGTCGAGTTCATCCAGGTGGGTGATGGACAGCGGCGGCAAGCAAGCACTTCGTCATTAGTTAACCGTTTAGTGATTTAAACGAGGCGCGGGGACCAGACGCCCTGGGCGTCCGCCGGATGCGCCAACTGGCAAGGGTTACAGTGTCACTCCACGCAGCGGACGTGCCGCCGCGTCGAATGAGGCCCCTGCTGCATGTTTACGACCACCCTAACGCCCCAGGACCGACGGCTCCTGATGTTCGTCCTCGTGGCCGCGCCCTTGCTGGACCGGCAACGCACCGGCCGCGACATGCCCGATGACGATCATGCAAGCGTGCTGTCACGCTGGCTGGAAAAGAACGACCGCAAGGTCAGCCTGATCACGCGGGCGCGCTTCCTCAGTTATTCCAGCCGCTTCTACAAACAGCTGATCCGCACCCAGGCGCCGGAACATATCGCGATCCTGTGCGCGGCGCTGCGCCAGGCCTTTGAAGGGGGCGAGCGTCCGCCGCTGGCCGAACAACTGATGTCCGACTGCACGCAGCTGCTGGTCGAACACAAGCTGGATCAGTGATCCGCCATGTCCAGCCTGACCCGCATGCTTGCCGTGCTGACCCTGTTTGAAAAGAACGTGCCGACGCTGGATGCCGACACCATCTGCGCGCGCCTGGGGTACTCCCAGCCGACCGGCTATCGCTACATTGCAGAGCTGGTGCGCGCGGGGCTGATCGCGCGTATCGGCGTCGGCGCGTACGGGCTGGGCCCGCGCATCATCGAACTGGATTATTCGATGCGCGAAGCGGACCCGGTGCTGGGCGCCGCCAAGCCGGTCATGGCCGACCTGGTCCTGGCCACCGGCGGCGACGCGACACTGGCCGCCTGTTACGGTGACCACTTCGTGACGACGCACCACCATGCCGGGCCGGAAGGCATGAGCCTGAGCTACGGCCGCGGCCGGCCCATGCCCTTGCTGCGCGGCGCGCTGTCCAAATGCCTGCTGGCCTGGCTGCCGCGCGCGCAGCAGCAACGTATCTATCAACGCGGCATCGCGGACCAGGACCTGTCGCCCGACGACCTGGCCGAGCGCCGCGCAAGCTGGACCACCATCCGCAAGCAGGGGTTCGCGGTGTCGATTGGCGAACTCGATCCGGGTGTCGTCGCTGTCGCCGCGCCGGTGTTCGATGCCGAAGGCGCCATCCTGGCCGCGGTTGCCGCAGTGCTGCGCAAGCAGCGTTACGACCTGGTCAACAAGGCCCAGCTGAATGACCTGGTGATCGATGCCGGACGCCGCATCGGCCGCGCGGTGGCGGCGCCGTCGCTGTTGCCGGACTCGGCGCAATGAGGATGCCGGAGACAGGGTGAACCAAAACCTGCTCGCCCGGCATTACCGTTCTTGATGACCTTCCTGAATCCCTAGAGCGAGCCCATGCCAGAGATCTCTCCGTTTTTCGCCTTCGCCGCAGTCGCCCTGGTGCTGATCCTGATCGGCTCGATGTGGCTGTTCGGCGGCCGGCGTCCCCGCCGGGATGCCGGTCCGCGCCTGAAGCCAGTGCGGCGATTCATCGGCTTGCTGGTCTTGCTGACGGGCCTCTTGTCCGCCTTCCTGGGCTTTACCGTCTACCGCTATCTGCAGCTGTTCGACGACGAACCCGTTGCGGTGATCACGCTCAAGCAGCAGTCGCCGCAGCAGTTCCTGGCCACAGTCACGCTCAACAGCCACGACATCATCGGCGCGCCGCCGGCCGTGCATGAATTCACGATCAACGGCGACGCCTGGATGATCGACGCCCGCGTGCTGCGCTGGCAGCTGCCCGCCGCCCTGGCGGGCGTCCCTTCCTTGTACCGGCTGGAACGCCTGTCGGGCCGCTATGACGCGATCGAGCAGGAACGCACCGCGCCCCGCAGCGCGTACGACCTGGGCGACGCCGGCGCGCCCGACCTGTGGTCGCTCAAGAAACGATTCCCGACCTGGCTGCCCTTTGTCGACGCGCAGTTCGGCAGCGCCACCTGGATGCCCATGTTCGACAACGCGCAGTACACGGTGCTGTTCAACGGGCGGGGCGGCTTGCTGGCAAAACCGGCGGATGCGGCCACGGCCGACGGCCTGCGCAAGCGAGGCTGGTAGGCCGCCAGGGCTGGTCGCGGTTGGCGCGATGTCAGCCCGGCAATTCCAGTTCCGCCTGCGCGCAGGCATGGAACAGCCGCGCCAGTTGCGCGTGCGGCGCGCGGCCGGGCCATAACAAGCCCATACGCCGCACCGGCGCCGGATCGGGCAGGCGCAGCTTGACCAGCGGCAGGGTGTCCAGCCAGGCCGGGGCCCAGTCCGGCACCAGCGACACGCCCAGGCCCTGCGCCACCATCGACGAAATCGCCATCAGCCCATCGATCTCTAGCCGTTCATGCGGCCGGATGCCATGCTGGCGCAGGTAACGGTCGGCCATCCGGCCGCCCCACACCGACCGGTCGTAACGAATGAAAGGCTCGCTCGCCATGACGGCGTGGGCGTCGTGCTCGGCCAGATGCGCCGGCGCCAGCACCACCAAGGGTTCCTCCGCCAGCAGGCGCCATTCGTATTCCTTGGGAATCGCGAACTGCGGTTCGACGATGATCGTGGCGTCCAGATCGCCCGCCGTCGTGCGGTGATACAGGTCGCGGGACGTGCCCGGTTCGACATAGATGGCCAGTTTGGGATGGGTGTCGTACACCCGGCGCAGCACCGGCGGCAGCAGGCCGATCAGGGCGGAAGTGGATGCGCCCAGGCGGAATTCGCCAAGCGGCGTGTCGTCGGTGGCGGCGGCATGCAGGTCGCGCACTTCCCGCAGCACCTGGCGCGCGCGCTCCATCACCTTGAGTCCGGCCTCGGTCGCTTTCACATTGCGGCCCGCCCGTTTGACCAGCGCGACGCCCAGGTCTTCTTCCAGCGACTTGACCCGCGCGGCGATCGCGGCCGGCGTCAGGTCAAGCCGCCGAGCGGCCTCGGCCAGCGAACCGCACTCCACCACGGTCACGAAGCTTTGCACATATCGGGTATCCATCGGCCGTCCGCGGGACAAAAAACAAGGGGTCCAACGATACCGGGTTTGCCTATGTGGCGCGCGCCGATAGTAAGCGCTACAGTCGAACCAGACTAATTCGTAACTAACTCTAACGTTGTAGTCAATTTGGTCGATAAAAGCTGGGATATGGACAACGAGCCTCAAAAGGCTCTTCCCCACTGGATAAGAAAATGACGATGTCGGACAGCTTGTGGATCCTGATGGCGGTGGTGTGCGTGGGCACGCTGGTATTCCTGGGTGTGGGCATTGCCCGGGGCGTCCGGGTGCTCGACCCCCACGCCTCGGCGGAACACCCCCCGGCGGATCAGCGCGTAGCCGCTGACCACGTCCCGGCTGGCGATTCCCGCCGGACTAATCCGCCCGGTCATTCCTTCCCCGCCTGATCACCCTACCGAGGCCGCCACCCAGCGGGCGACCTCGACAATGGCCGCGTCCCTGAGCTTCGGGGCCGTGGCGGCCGCTTCGGTCAAATAGGTCGTTACGATCAGCGGACCTCTGCCCGCCGCCCCGGCCGGCCAGATCACTGCAATGTCGTTATGGGTGCCGTTGGTGCCCGTTCCCGTCTTGTCGCCCACCGTCCACCCTGCCGGTACGCCGGCGCGCAAGCGCGTGTCGCCCGTCCGGTTATCCACCAGCCACGCCACGAATTGCTTGCGTGATGCGGGCGACAGCACCGATCCCAGCGCCAATGCCCGCAAGGTCGCGGCCATGGCGGCCGGGGTCGTCGTGTCGCGCGGGTCGCCCGGGATCGCGCTGTTCAGCGCGGGCTCGTTGCGGTCCAGGCGGGTCGTGGCGTCGCCGATCGACCGCAGCCAGGCCGTCAGGCCGGCCGGGCCGCCAAAGCTGGCCAGCATCAGGTTGGCGGCAGTGTTGTCGCTCAGCGTCGTCATGGCCGTACAAAGGTCAGCGACCGTCATCCCGTTGCCGCCCACGTGTTTTTCGGTGCCGGGCGAATAGTCGACCAGGTCCGTCTTGGCAAAGCGCACGCGCCGGTCCAATTGCTCCTTCCCCTGATCCACCCGATGCAGCACGAATCCCGACGCAACGGCCTTGAAGGTGCTGCACATCGGGAAGCGTTCATTCTCGCGGTAGCCATAGCGTGTGCCGGTGTGGGTGTCGATCACGCCGACGCCCAGGCGGCATTGGGCGGTCTGTTCGATGGCGGCAAAGCGCCGTGCGGCGTCGGCCGCGCGTGGATCCTGGGCATAAGGTGCGTCGGCCTCTGACTTGTCCGATCGCGGGGCCCCGTTGGCCCATATTTTCTGGGTGCATCCCGTCGTGGCCAGGCCCAGCAGCGCCGCGCCGGCGGTCAGGGCAAAATGACGTCGATCCATAGGTTGTCTCCGTTGTACTTGCAAGAGTGCGAGGCAAAACATTGCCCGGAGCCGAAAGATAGCGCCCGCTGCCGCCCGCCACAATCAACGATAATCTCGCCCACACCCAAGAAAAACTGGGGCATCGCCACCATGCACTTGCCACTCAATGCCTTGCGCGCCTTTGAAGCCTCCGCGCGCAACCTGAGCTTTACCCGCGCCGCGGCCGAACTGAACGTGACGCAGACGGCCATCAGCCAGCACGTCAAGAATCTGGAAGACCGGGTGGGGGCGCCCCTGTTCCGGCGCCTGCCCCGGGGGCTGGCCCTGACGGATGAAGGGCTGGCCATGTTGCCAGGGCTGACCGACGCCTTCGGGCGTATCGCCAGTCTGCTGGAGCAATGCAGCGACCAGCGCGCCCGCGAAGTGCTGACGGTAGGCGCGGTCGGGACTTTTGCGATCGGCTGGCTGTTGCCACGCTTGCGGGCCTTTCAGCAAGCGCACCCTTTCGTGGATTTTCGCCTGTTCACCAACAACAATCGTGTCGACCTGGCGGGGGAAGGGTTGGACTATGCGATCCGATTCGGGGACGGCGCATGGCATGGAACGGAGGCCGACTATGTGTTCGATGCGCCGTTGTCACCGGCCTGCGCGCCCTCGATTGCCGAGCGAGTGCGCGGTCCGGCCGACCTGGCGCGCGAGGTCCTGCTGCGGTCGTACCGGTCCGATGAATGGTCGCGATGGTTCGATCAGGCGGGGGTGCCGTGTCCGGTGCTGCGCGGCACGGTCTTTGATTCGTCGCTGACCCTGGCCGAGGCCGCTGCACAGGGCGAAGGGGTCGCCCTGTTGCCCACACGCATGTTCACGCGGGACCTGCAGCAGGGCCGCCTGGTGCGGCCCTTCGATCTGGAAATCACGACCGGGGGCTATTGGCTGACGCGCCTCAAGTCCCGGCCGGTCACGCAGGCCATGGACGTGTTCCGTGCCTGGCTGCTGGACGGCGGGTCCGCAAGAATCAGCTGACCACGCCGATGTTCCATGGCACGAATTCGTGGTTGCCCAGCCCGAGCAATTCGCTCTTGCTGCGCTCGCCCGACGCCGTGCGCAGGATCTGCTCAAAGATGCGTTGGCCGACTTCCTGCAGCGTGGCCGTCCCGTCGACGATGTCGCCGCAGTTCACGTCCATGTCTTCGGTCAGGCGTTCGTACATCGGCGTGTTAGTCGCCAGCTTGATCGACGGCACCGGCTTGGCGCCGAACATCGACCCCCGGCCGGTCGTGAAGCAGATCAGGTTGGCGCCGCCCGCGATCTGGCCGGTGGCCGAGACGGGATCGAAGCCCGGGGTGTCCATGAACACGAAGCCCGGTTGCGTCACGCGTTCGGCGTAGCGATACACCTCCATCAGGCCGGTCGTGCCGCCCTTCATGGATGAACCCAGCGACTTTTCAAAGATATTGGCCAGGCCGCCCATCTGGTTGCCCGGGCTGACGGCGCCGTTGATCTGCACGTCGCGGCCGGGCGAGTATTCCTCTTTCCACCAGCGAATGCGTTCGACCAGTTTTTCGCCGACTTCGCGGGTGCGGGCGCGGCTGGTCAGGGTGTGCTCAACGCCATAGATTTCAGGCGTTTCCGACAGGATGGCGGTGCCGCCATGGCGCACCAGGATGTCCATGGCCGCGCCCAGCGCCGGGTTCGCGGTGATCGACGAAAAGCCGTCCGATCCGCCGCATTGCAGGCCGATCTTCAGGTGGCTGGCGCTGACTGTTTCGCGCTTGACGTTGTTGGCGTCGGGCAGCAGTTTTTCGATCGCGGCAATGCCGGCTTCGATGGTCTTGCGGGTGCCGCCGGTGTCCTGCATCACGAAGGTGTGCAGACGCGCGCCGTCGCTCAGGCCCTGGTCTTTCATGAGCAGGTTCAACTGGTTGCGTTCGCAACCCAGGCCCACGATCAGCACCGCGGCAAAGTTCGGATGATGCGCAAAGCCGCCAATGGTGCGGCGAAGCAGGTCCATCGGTTCGCCCGACATCTCCATGCCGCAGCCCAGGCCATGGCTGAGGGCGACCACGCCGTCCACATTCGGGAAGTCGGCCAGCCGGCGGTCATTGAAGGCTTCGGCAATGTGGTGGACCACGGTCGCCGAACAGTTCACGGTCGACAGGATGCCAATGTAGTTGCGGGTGGCAACTTGTCCGTCGGCGCGCACGATGCCCTGGAAGGTCGCGCGTTGTTCGGGCGGCAGCACCGGCGTTTCGACGTAGTCGCGGCTGTAGGCGTAGTCGCGGTCAAACTCGCGAAAGACGGTGTTGTGCGAATGCAGGTAGGTGCCGGCCGGAATGTCGGTCGCGGCAAAGCCGATACAAACGTTGTATTTCAGGATGGGTTCACCGGCGACCAGCGCCCGCGCAGCGATCTTGTGCCCGGCGGGCACCTGGCTGCGGGCGGTGATGCCCTCGGACGGAACGGCGGTGCCGATACCCAGCGGCACGCGCGCCACCACCACATTGTCGGCGTGGTGCAGGCGGATCACGGGTCCGGTGACTTGTTTTTCGGAAATGTCGATCATGAATGCCTCGAATGAAGGGGGAACGCGCAGGATCATTCGGCCTTGATGCCGAACTCCTTGATCAGCGTGGACCACTTCGGCACTTCGTTCTGCACGAAGCGGCTGAAGTCGGCGGGATTGCTGGCCACGGTTGTCAGACCCTGATCGGCCAGCTTGGCTTTCAGGTCGGGCTTGGCCAGGGCTTGCTGCATTTCGGTATAGAGCTTCTGCACGACGGGCGCGGGTGTCTTGGCCGGGGCGAACACACCGTACCAGGTCAGCACTTCAAAGTCCTTCATGCCGGCTTCGACCATGGTCGGAATGTCCGGCGCGGTCGGATTGCGTTGCAGGCTGGTAATGGCCAGCGCGCGCAACTTGCCGGCCTGGATGTGCGGCATCGCGACCGGCAGATTGGCGAACATGTACGGGATGTGGCCGCCCAGCACGTCGGCAATCGCGCCCGACTCGCCCGAGTACGGCACGTGCGTCACATCGGCGCGCAGCAGGTGTTTGTAGAGTTCGCCCGCGATGTGCTGCGGACCGCCCGCGCCCGACGATGCATACGACATCGCATTCGGATTCGCCTTGATCTGCTTGGTCAGTTCTTCCACCGTCTTGGCGCTGACCTTGGCCGGGTTGACGACCAGCAGCAGCGGCATCGACACCAGTTGCGACACGGGCGTAAAGCTCTTGAGCGGATCGAACGGCAGCTTGGGATAGATGTTGGGCGCGATCACCATGGTGGACTGCGACCCCAGGAACAGCGAATACCCGTCGGCCGGCGAACGCGCCACGCTGTCGGCTGCAATGGTGCCGGTGGCGCCCGGACGGTTTTCCACGACCACCTGCTGGCCCATGCTTTCCGACATCTTGGCCCCGACCAGGCGCGCCACCACGTCGGCGCCGCCACCGGCAGCAAAGCCCACGACCATCCGCACCGGCTTGTTGGGAAAAGCGCCGGCATCGGCGTGGGCGGCGTTGGCAGCGGCCAGGCCGACCACGGCAGCGCCGACGACGGCGCTCAGGCGCCATGCCGAGCGGGCAGGCGCAGTGCGGACGGACGGACAGGGGGTGAAGTGGAAAGTCATGCGTGTCTCCAGCGATTGGTATGAGGACGGTGGCAGCAGCGAGGCCATCACCGGTAAGCAGGCGCTCATTCTGGTCGCGTGGGATGCAAAGAACAATGTCGTTGCCCTGTGTTCAGACAACAAAGATTTTTGTGTCTGGCGGCGGTGTGACGTTGGCATGACGGCCGTCTGGATGACCAGGGTTTTCCCGATTCGTCTCAGCCGGTGAGAAATTTCGTTGACGCTGTTGGCGTCCGGCCAGATAGTGCGGGCATTGCAGCAATCAGCGGAAACGACCATGGAACTGCGCGCCTCTTTGAATCACCTGAACGTGACCACCCCCGATCCCGCGGCCATGGCCGCCTTCTACTGCAGCACCTATGGCATGACGCAGGCGCAGGCCGGCGACGCGATTGTCTGCAGCGGACCGGGCCGCGTAGTGGCCTTGACCCGCGGCGCCGCCAACAAGCTGGCCTACGCCCACTACACCTTCAACGACACCCCGGCCTGGCTTGCCTTCCGGGACCGGGTACCCGGCGCGGCGCAGATCGATGTGCCGGCGCTGGCCCGGCCCGCGTCCGACGCCATCGCCATCCGGGATCCGGATGGCAACGTGATCGTGTTCTCGGCGCCTGGCGCGGGGGCCGATGAGGCGTCCGGTTTCCGGGACCATGGCGGCCACGGCGCTCTCGGCGCGGCAGACACGGGCGGCATGCCCCAGGCCATCCTCCAGCACTTCGCGCTGCGCACCACGCAACCGCAAGCCATGCTCGCCTTCTACCAGACTCTGGGCTTTGTCCTGTCCGACGAAGTGCACGACCCGACCGGCGCCGTGCGCGCGTGCTTCTTGCGCACCGAACATCTGCATCATTCCCTGGCTTTGTTCGGCGCACCCGCGGCGGGCTTTGACCATCAGTCCTTCGAGACGGACACCTGGGCCGACATGCGCGTGTGGGGCGACCGGATGGCCGAGCTGCGCGTGCCTATCGTGTGGGGCATCGGCCGCCATGGTCCAGGCAACGACGTGTTTTTCATGGTGCGCGATCCGGATGGCAACCTGGCCGAAATTTCGGCAGAGATCGAAGTCTGTGAATCGGAGCGGCCGGCCGGGGTCTGGGTGCATGAAGAGCGCACCCTGAACCTGTGGGGCAAAGCCATCATGCGCGATTGACCATGGGGGGACGTAGCCGCCTGTTGCGCATCCTGGCCTCGTTCGACCTGTCGCGTCCCGTGCTCAAGCCCGCCGAATTGATGGACGAGCTGGGCGTCTCGCGCGCCAGCATCTATCGCGACCTGGCCGACCTGGAACACGCGGGACTGCTGGAACGCGTGGCCGACCGCGGCTATGCACTGGGGTCGCTGATCGTGGAACTGGACCGGCAGATCCGGCTGGCCGACCCGCTGCTGAATGCATCCGGCACCCTGCTGCGCAAGCTGGCCGACGAGACAGGCGGGACGGTATTGCTGTGCCGGGTGCATGGCGCCAAGGTGCTCTGCATCCATCAGGAAGCCACGCAGGCGGGGCAGACGCCGGTCAGCTATGAACGCGGGCGCGCCATGCCGCTGTACCGCGGGGCCACGTCCAAGATCATCCTGGCGCACCTGCAAGACAGCGCGCTGGCCGCCTTGTGGGAACGCGATGCCGACGAGATGGAGGCGGCCGGATTGCCGCCGACCTACGACGGTCTGCGGGACGCAATGCAGGCCATCCGCAACGATGGCTACTACGTCACGGAAAGCGAACTGGATCGCGGCCTGGCAGGGTTTGCCGCGCCGCTGATGGATGGTGTGCGGGTACTGGGCAGCCTGAGTGTCGTGACCCCCGCGCAGGACCTGACCGACGCACGCCGCAAGTCGGTGCTGACGCGGGTGGTGACAGCGGCCGCGACCATCGAGTCGCGCATCGAGGAAGAGCGCCTGAAAGCGCGCAACAAGAAAGGCAGACAACGATGACTCCGACCCCCCGCCATACCCCGATCGTGATCCTGGGCGCCGGCCCCACCGGTCTCGTGCTGGCCAATCTGCTGGGCACCTATGGCGTGCCGGCGATGGTGCTGGACCGAAATCCTTCCACGGTGGACGAGCCGCGCGCCGTGTCCATCGATGACGAAAGCCTGCGCACGCTGCAGACGGCCGGGCTGGTGGACGAGGCGTTGACGCAGATCGTGCAGGGCTATGGCGTCCACTACTTTTCGTGGTCGGGCAAGCCCTTTGCGAAGGTGGAACCTACGTCGCGTGAATACGGCTACACCAAACGCAATGCATTCCGGCAGGCCGTGCTGTGCGCGCAGTTGCGGGAAGGACTGCGGCGGTTTCCACACATCGACGTGTGCTTCCGGCACGAGGTCACGTCCTTTTCGCAGACCGCCGACGGCGTGCGGCTGGAGGTCGAGGCCGAGGGCGCGCCAACGGTCATCACCTGTGACTGGCTGATCGGTTGCGACGGCGGGCGCAGTGCGACACGCGAACGCCTGGGCATCCCGCTGACGGGGAATACCTTTGCCGAAAAGTGGCTGATCGTCGACCTGCTGGATCGGCCCGACCCCTTTCGTCACACCCGCACCTATTGCGATCCGTCGCGGCCCGCCATCCGGCTGCCCGGGCCCGACGGCACCGTGCGCTACGAATTCATGTTGAAGGGTGACGAGACCGCCGACGACGTGCTGGATGATGCCCGGTTGCGCAGCTGGATTGCCCACCGCGAACCGCGCGACGCCAACCTGACGATTGCCCGCAAGGTCGTCTACACCTTCCATTCGCGGATCGCTGAACGGTGGCGCGACGGCAGGGTGCTGCTGGCCGGTGACGCCGCCCACCTGACGCCGCCGTTCGCGGGGCAGGGCATGAACAGCGGCGTGCGCGACGCCACCAATCTGGCGTGGAAGCTGGCGGCCGTGGTGCGGGGTGGCGCCGATGCCAGCCTGCTCGACACCTATGCGTCCGAGCGCAAGCCGCATGCGTGGGCACTGATCAAGATGGCCATGCTGATCGGCAAATACATGCAGCCCAAGTCGGTCATGGGGGCGATGGCGGCGCAATTCGCGCTCAAGGCCATCAGCCTGTATCCGCCTGCCCGCGACTACGTGCTGCAGCTGAAATTCAAGTCCAAGCCGCGCTTTCTGGAAGGCTTCTTCGTGCCCGACGGCGCGCTCGATGCGCCCATCCGGTCGGGCCAGTTGATGGCGCAGCCGCAGGTCGAACTGCCGGGCGGGCGCCGCGTGCTGCTGGATGACTGGCTGGGCGCCGGCTTTGCCTGCGTCAACTGGCATGACGACGCCGCGCCGGTATCGTGGCCGTCGATCGGCGGACTGCCGTGCCGCACGGTGCGCCTGGTGCGCCAGGACGAAGACTTTCCGTTGGGCATTCGTGATGGCGACCTTGTGGCGCGCGACTGCGATGGCGTGCTGGCCGGCATCCTGCGCCGTGCGCAGGCCCGCGCCATGGTGCTGCGCCCCGACCGGTACGTCATGGCTTTCATTGCGGATGACGACGGACCTTCGCATCCGTCCACCGTGACCGCGGTGCGCGCGCTGTACCAGCGCCACGCCATCACGACCGACGCAGTAGTTGAATTTGGCAACGATTCGCCGCAGACTGCAGGGCGGCGCATCGAACGACACGAACCCCTTACAGCAACAGGTCCTGCAAACGCCAGGGCTGTCATCACCGGAGAACATGCATGAAATTCCTCAGCTTCGTCCACAACGGCAAAGCCAGTTGGGGCACGGTAGTCGGCGACGGTGTGGTCGACCTGACCTCGGCCGAATTCCCGACGCTGAAGTCGGCGATCGAAGCCGATGCGCTGCAACGCCTGGGCCAGGGCGCGCAGCAGTCCAAGCCGGTGGCTTCGCTGGACACGCTCGACTACCTGCCGGTGATTCCCGATCCCGGCAAGATCGTTTGCGTGGGCCTGAACTATGACGATCACGTCAAAGAGACCAAGCGCGACAAGACCGAAAACCCCACCATGTTCCTGCGCGTGGCCGAGTCGCAGACCGGGCACAACAAGCCCATCCTGCTGCCGCCGGAATCGCATGAGCTGGACTACGAAGGCGAGATCGCCATCATCATCGGCAAGGGCGGACGCCGCATCGCCGAAGCCGACGCCTGGGATCACATTGCCGGCTACGCGCCGTACAACGACGGATCGATCCGCGACTGGCAGCGTCACACCATCCAGTTCACGGCAGGCAAGAACTTCAATGAAACCGGTGGCTTCGGCCCGTGGATGGTCACGCGCGACGAGATCGCCGACGGCGAATCGCTGTCGCTCGAAACCCGCCTGAACGGTCAGGTCATGCAGAAGTCGTCGACCGACATGATGATTTTCGACATCCCGCGCCAGATCAATTACATCTCGACCTTCACCACCCTGAAGGCCGGCGACGTGATCGTGACCGGCACGCCGGGCGGTGTGGGCGCCAAGCGCAATCCGCCGGTCTGGATGAAGGAAGGCGACACGGTGGAAATCGAAGTGGGCAAGGTCGGCACGCTGGTGAACACCATCAAGGCCGAAAAAGCCTGAGTGGCTGGCCTGCCGTCAGTGTGCTGACGGCAGGCTGATCACCGCGGGCCATCAACGCGGGCGGATGCGCGCGCCAGGGATCACCTTGGCGGGTTCATCCGCCCGTTTGCGTTGCAGGAACACGTCGATCAATTGTTCGCGGAACCACTTGTGCGGCGGACTGCGATGGGTGCGTTCATGCCAGCCGACCGCGATCTTGCCGGTCGGGATCGGCACGGGCAATTCGAACAGCTTGAGCGTGCTGCCCAGGCTCAATGCCAGCGTGCGTGGAAAGACCGCGGCAAAATCGCTTTCGTACAGGATGTTGGTCGCCAGCATGAAGCTCGGCACCGAGGCCACGACCTTGCGCGCCATGCCGTGTTCGGCCAGCGCCGCGTCAATGTCCCCGACAAAACTGCCCCCCATCGGCGACACGATCACATGGGTCAACGCGCACAGGTCTTCCATCGACATGACGCGTTTGTTGAAGGGATGATCGCCGCGCAGCGCGCAGACGAACGACTCGGTCGACACATGCCGGGTATGCAGGCGCTCGGGCATCATCGACAGCACCGTCAGCAGCAGGTCCAGCTGGCCAGTGGCCATGCGTTGATCGATGTCGGGCTTGTTCAGGCGGGTCAATGGAATGAAGGCCAGCCGGATGTTGGGCGCCCGTTCGGCCCAGGTCGCGAAGGACGCGGCCAGGCCGTTGTGCATGGCATCGGGGCTGCCGATCTGGATGGTGGCTTCGGACGTGAGCGGATCGAAGTGGTCGGGCTGCACGATGGCGCGGAACTCGCCGATCAACTCGGACAGGCGCGGCGCGATTTCGAGTGCGCGCGGGGTCGGCGTCATGCCCCGCGATCCCGCCACCAGCAAGGGGTCGTCGAACATGGCGCGCAGCCGCACCAGCTGCGCCGAGAGCGCGGGCTGGCTGGTCTGCAGGCGCGCGGCGGCCCGGGTCACATTGCGTTCGGTCATCAGCGCATCAAGCGCCAACAGCAGATTCAGATCGAGCTTGCGGGTCATGGCGGCGCGTTGCGGGCAACGGTTCGGTATAAAAGGGAAATATACCAGCGATACCACGTATCGATTTGCGTGATTGCCGAGGCAGGCGCAGCATGAATTCCAAGACGTCACGACAAGCGGCACTGCAACCCATCCCGCCCTTGCCGTTCCAGGCGCCGACCCACATCAGGAGTCAATCATGCAAACCTTCTCACTCAGCCATCGTGTCATGGCCGCCAGTTTCCTTGCCGCTGCCAGCATGGCAGCCAACGCTGCCCCGTTGAACAACAGCCTGCTTGGCGCTGCGGTGCCGGTGTCGCAGGCGACGCGTTCGATCTCGCTTGCGCCCACCACGGACTACGTCAACGTTCAGTATGGCGAAGTGGTCCGCTTCGACGGTGCGGGCGAGCCCTTTGCCGTCAAGTTCGATGGGGTGCGCGACACCTTTTCTCTGAACACGTTCTCGCCCGTCGGTGCGCTCGATCACGTGGTGCGTGTCTATGTCGAGCCCGATGCCGACAACAGCCATTGATTGCTGCCGTCCCATCGAACGAAGGCCGCCTGGATCGACTCCGGCGGCCTTTGTTCATGCTGCAGCGGCTGACTGAACTCAGTCGGCGCCGAAGCGGTACCCGATGCTGGTCAGGAACAGCGTGTCGGTCTTCTTGATGCCCGGACGCGGATTGCTCTGGAAACGGTTCGACAAGGTCAGCTTCAGTTCGATCTTCTTGGTGATCGACGTTGCCAGACCCGCGTCGAACTGCGCCCGCAGGCCGCTGTCCGTCAGGTTCGGGTAGAGCGCAAAACGCTGGTTGAGCGACGTCGTGTCGGTGATCCGATGCTGCGATTCTTCGCCGATCAGAAATTCCATGCTGTTGCGCGTTTCGCTCGTGAAGCGCTCATGGTTGTAGGTCAGACCCGAAAACACGTCGAAGATCGTGTTGTCGTTCTTGATCAGGTGATAACCCACGCCGCCTGCCGTCACGGCCCGCAGATCCAGTTCCTGCAGCTTGTCGTGTTCCGTATCGAGCGAGCCGAACGCAAACACGTTTTCGTTCAGGTTGCGGTCGTACTTGGCGCCGGCGCGGAACAGGTTCGCGGTCTCTTCGCGGTTGCCGTCATTCTTCTTCGTGCCGTACAGGGTCGTCAGGTAGAAATTGAGCTTGTCGTCCTGGCTGGCCTTGGCGGCGTTGGCCGAGATGTTGAACGACGTCGCGTCCGTGTTGCCCGAGGCGACACTGGCGCCGGCGTTGATGGCGCCGCGCCATTGGTTGTCCTGCTTGACGGGGGCTTGCGCAAGCGCGGAACCGGCAGCGAACAGGGCGATCAGAGGGACGAGACGTTTTTTGACTGGCATCGGTGGGTTCTCCTGGGGGACGGCAGGCGACGGTGCGCGCTGCGACAATGGCGTCGAGCCGGACAGCAGGGTGCCCGGCAGACAGGGAAGGCATTCAAGGTGACGATGATGCAGCGCGCGCAGGCGTGCGGCGGCGGTGGACACGCGCCATGAGGCATGGCGGCGCCTGTACGAACGACGCGCAGGCGCGCCGTGGAATGCATGAGCCTTGAAGACTACACTGTGCATCGCGATGCGCGAACCCCGGGTTCCGGGCTCGTCATCGACCCATACACCTGTTACGTGCAGATACGCCGGCGTTTTCCTTCCCCTCCATGCAAGCCATTCTTTCGTTTTTTACCGATGTCCGCGACAGCGTTTCGGCATCGAGCACGCTCAGCCAGCTGTTTGCCACGGTGGTGGTGCTGGTCGCCGCCATGATGGTCACGCGGTCCGCCGCCAAGTACTACCGGGGCAAGGATTCCGGTTCGACCGGCGAACGCCGCACCGCCTACACCGCCGTGCGCAATGGCGTCGCGGTGGTCGTGCTGATCCTGCTGTTGTTCCTGTGGGGCGGCCAGTTGCGGCACTTCGCGCTGTCGGTCGCCGCGCTGGCAGCCGCCGTCGCCATCGCCAGCAAAGAGTTCGTGATGAGCGCATTGGGTTCGTTGATGCGCGCCACGCAGCGGCCCTATGCGGTGGGCGACATCATCGAGATCAACGGCATGAAGGGCGAAGTGCTCATCATCGATCTGTTCAGCACGACGCTGCTCGAAGAAGCGCAGTCCGGCTATGTGACGGGCCGCACCTATCAATTCCCCAACATGCTGTTGCTGCTGAATCCGGTGCGCAAGTCGTCGACCATGGGCAGCTTCGTGCTGGAAGCGGTGCGGGTGCCGCTCGACCCCGCTGACGATGTGGTGTCCGCTGAACAGCGTCTGCTGCAATCGGCAGTGGTCGTGTGCGAGCCCTGGGTGCAACAGGCCGATGCGCACTTTCGCCGGATCGAAGGCGCGTATCTGGTGGCCTTGCCGGAAAGCCGGCCCGTGGCGTTGATCGAACCGGTGGATGCCAAGCGGGTCGATGTGGTCGTGCGCTTTCCGTGCCCGAGCAATCGGCGGATGGCGGTGGGGCAGCAGATCCTGAACGGCTACTACGCGATGATCCGCGAAGAAAGAAAGGCGCGGTCGGCGGCCAACGCGGCGGCGCCGGGCAAGGCGGCGGACAAGGCGGCGGGTTCCGCCTCGCCCGGCGCCGCGAGCGTCACGCCTTCGCCAGCCACAACCTATACAGCCCCGCAAACGCCGCCGGATAAGCCTGTTCCACTTCGTCCCATTGATCCGGTGTGAGCGTGTCCGGGTCCTGAGCCACGACGCTGCGCGCCATCGCGGCGGTGGCCAGGGGCGCGTCGACTGCCAGCAGTGTCAGTCCCTGCCGTTGCGCCATGGCCACCCATTCGGTCATGGGCAACGCGCGTTCACGCACATGGAACAGCAGGTCGCGCAGTCCGCCCGCTGCATGGAAGTCCGGCGATCGCGCCACGCCATCGGGCAATGAAGCGCCGCCTTCCTGGATCAGCATGCGGCGAAAGGCCAGCCGGCCGTCGGCATCATCGGTCCATCCTTCGGCATGGATACGGCGTCGCAAGGCCTCGAACGGCGCGCGGGCCCGGGCGCTGTAGACGGCCGCATACAGGACCGCATCGGGCGCCATGACCTTGGACAGCGCCGCAAAGCCGGCCTCCGGATCCGGCAGATGCGGCAGCACGCCGACACACTCGACCGCACGAAAGGTCTGCCCCAAGGTCGCAGCCTGATGCAGATCCATGGCGTGGAAGGTCACGTCGTCCAGCCCGGCTTCCGCGCATTTGTGCGCGGCATGCGCCAGGGCGTTGACGCTGAAATCGATCGCGACGATCCGCGCCAGGGGATACCGGTCGTGCGCCACAAAGATTTGCTGACCCGTGCCGCAGCCCGCGACCAGCACCTGCGCACCGGTCGCAGGCCAGGCCGACACCCGGCGCGCCACCCGCGCCGGCAGGTGGGCCGGCATGCCCAGCGGTTCGCGCACCCAACGAGGGTAGGGATGCGCATCGTAGTGATCGCGGACGGGATCCTCCGACAGGCGCGCGGCATCCGCGATCAGCCGGTCGCGTACCACCGCTTCCCGCGCCGCCGCCTGCACCCGTTCGATCAACGGCGCCAGGCCGGGCCATTCGCGCTGGGCATGGGACGACCGCAGCAAGGCCCCCAGTGCACTGCCGGCCAGCGGCACGGCCGTGGCCACCAGCGCAATGTCGGCGGCGTTGACGGCAGTGCCGATCTGGTGGCGGGCCAGCAGGCCGGCTTCCAGCGCCTGGGCACGGGCCAGCGTTTCGGCGGAGGGCGGCTCGATGCCTTCGGTCAGGTCATTCTGCAAGGCCATCGCCAGGGTCAGCCGCAGTGGCGTATCGCGCTTGCCTTCATGACGGCGCGCCAGCAGCAGGTCGCGCAGCCGGGCCAGCAAGGTCTGCCAGTCGGCATCGGCAAGGATCGCCACACTCGCCAACGCGCAGAACACGGGCTGACTTTCCAGGTGTCCGGCCGCGGTCAACAGCTGGCGGGCCGAGGGCGCCTCGTGCGTGGGGGCGCCGGTCGACGGCATCAATGCCTGCGCCACGGCCGGCTCGGCGGCCAGGTAGGCCAGCACCGCGGGGGCCAGGTCGCTGGGCCGCACCCAGGCCTGGTCGAGCGCCAGGCACAGCACCCGGTCGACGTCCGCATGGCGCCGGGCAGGGCAGTGCGCCACCAGGAACTGGCCCAGCGCCGCGCGGGCGCGCGCCGATTCGGGTGCAAGGGCAATGGCCGCATACAGGGCGTCGAAGGCGTGCCGGTACTGGCCGGACGCCGCGGTGTCGCGCGCCTGGGCCAGCAGGTGATCGACAGACGGAGCAAGATGAGAAGGCATGGGGGTCGCCTGCGCATGCCGGCGTGAAGGGCCGCCGATCCACCCTGGCGGCAGGGGCCGCCGTGCAACGACCGGCAGGGGCCGCATCGGCGCGGGCCCGTCCGTCAGCCGCCACTGTCGCAGATGTCCGGGCCGCACGGGTGAAGATTGTGTGACGGCGGCGACGGCGGCCGCCCTGCGCTGCCGCTGACTGTCCGGGTCATGAACGGTAAACTCAACCATCCCCTGCCGGGCGGCCGCGTCGCCCAGCGTCATTTCTTCGAGCCGCGCCATGAACTCTTCCCGCTCTTCCGCCTCGACCATCATCGTCATCGGGACCGGCATTGCCGGCCTGGCCAGCGCGCTGGCGCTGGCCCGCAAAGACCAGGATGTGGCGCTGCTTGGTCCCAAGGCGCCGCTGCCGCCGGCCCGCGCGGACGAGTTCGACCCGCGCGTTTATGCCATTTCGCCCGCCAGCCAGCAGTTCCTGGTCGAGCTTGGCATCTGGGACCTGCTGCCCGCCGACCGGGTCATGCCGGTGGAAGCCATGGAAGTCTTCGGCGACGCCGCCTCGCCACCTGCCGATGCCGTGCGCCGCATGCCTGCGCCGTCCACCGGCCGGGTGGAACTGTCCGCATGGCAGGGCGGGCTGGCGGCCATGGCGTGGATCGTCGAATCACGCGAGCTGGAACGGGCGCTGCGCCAGGCCGTGCAGATGTTCAATATCCGGTGGATCGCCGATCGCTACGCGGGCCTGGAGCGCCATGCGCCCGATGCCCCGTTGATGCTGCGGACCGCCAACCATGCCGGTCTGCCCTGCGGCCTGGCTGTGGGGGCGGATGGCGCCGACTCGCCCCTGCGCGAATCGATCGGCCTGCCGGTGACGCGTTCCACCTACGATGCCACCGGGCTGGTCATGCACCTGTCGGTGGCCTTGCCGCATCAGGGCCGCGCGCGGCAATGGTTCACGCCCGATGGCGTGCTGGCGCTGCTGCCCATGCCCGATGCCGACGGGCAACCGCAGGTGTCCATGGTCTGGTCGATGCGCACTGCCAAGGCCGATGCCTTGCTGGCCATGGACGCGGCCACGCAGCGCGTCGCCATGGGCGAGCGCCTGTTCGAGGCCACCGGGGGCGTGCTGGGCGCGCTGACGGCCCGTACGTCGCTTGTGGGCTTCCCGCTGGCCTTGCAATCCGCCAGCCAGATGGTTGCGCCCGGCGTGGCGCTGGTGGGCGACGCGGCCCACCTGGTGCACCCGCTGGCCGGGCAGGGCCTGAACCTGGGCCTGGGCGATGCCAAGGCGCTGGCCGACACCCTGGCCACGCGCGAGGCCTACCGCAACGTGTATGACCTGCGCGTGCTGCGCCGGTACCAGCGCGCGCGGGCCGAGCCGCTGCTGGCGATGCGGCTGGCGACCGACGGCCTGTACCGCCTGTTCGATTCGCCGCTGGCCCCTGTCAATTGGCTGCGCAACGCGGGCATGAATGTGGTGGATCGCCTGCCGCCATTGAAGCGCCTGTTGGTGCAGGGCGCGTCCGGCCTGTAGGCGGGGCACACCCACGCGCTATCATTGGGCGATCAAGAAAGGAAGACTATGAAGCGAACCGTAGCGGGCTGCCTGTCCGCCCTGATGTTGTCCCTGGCCCTGCCTGCCGCCGTATCGGCCCAGGTCTCGCCCGCCAGATCGGCGCCTGCCGCTGCTGCAACGGCCCCAGCCGCCGCGCCGACGGCTGCCGAAAACACGGTCAAGAAACTGTTTTCCGATCGGTTTGGCGCGGTCGCGATCGACAGCGTGACCCGCACGCCCTATGGGCTTTACGAAGTGCGCATCGGGTCGGACCTGCTTTACACCGACGACAAGGTCAGCTTCGTGCTGGACGGCACGCTGATCGACGCCGCGACCAAACGCAACGTGACGCGCGAACGGGTCGAAAAGCTGCTGGCGGTCAACTTTGACGAGCTGCCGCTGGACCTGGCGATCAAGCAGGTGCGGGGCAATGGATCGCGCCGCATTGCGCTGTTTGAAGACCCGAACTGCGGCTATTGCAAACAGTTGCGCAAGTCCATGACCGGCATCGACAACGTGACCGTGTACACCTTCCTGTACCCGATCCTGGCGCCCGATTCGACCACCAAGTCGCGAGCGGTGTGGTGTTCCGCGGACCGGGCCAAGACCTGGGATGACTGGATGCTCAATGGCAAGACGCCCACCGGCGCGGGCACGTGCGACACCCCGATCGAGAAGGTCGTGGCGCTGGGCAAGAAGCTGCAGATCACCGGCACGCCGACCATCTTTTTTGGCGACAACACGCGAGTCGGCGGCGCAATGCCTCCGGATCAGCTGAAGGCCAAGCTGGACTCGATGGGCAAGGGCTGACCCAGCCTTGAAAGAAAAAACGCGCCGTAAGTCCGGCGCGTTTTTTTTTGTTGCGTCGAGGCCGGGTATCCAGGCCCCGCCGTATCACCGAGCCGGCGCCGGCGCGCCTTCGCCCTTGGGCCACAGCACCCACATCTTGCTGGGCTGCTTCATGCGGCCGGCCTGCTCGCCGGCTTCCTCGCCATAGCCCCAGAACACGTCCGCGCGGGCCGGGCCCTTGATGGCGCTGCCGGTGTCCTGCGCAAACACCATCTTCTGCAACGGCACCTTGGAATTGGGCATGGTCGTGGAAAGGAACGCCGGTGTGCCCAGCGGAACGATGGCCGGGTCCACCGCGATCGACCGCTGCGCGGTCAGCGGCATGCCGAAGGCGCCCTTGGGGCCTTCTTCCGCATTCACCACGGGTTCTTCGCGGAAAAACACCACGGCCGGATTGGCGTTCAGCATTTCCTTCACGCGGGTCGGATGCGTCTTGGCCCATGCCTTGATGCTCTGCATCGACGCCTGATCCAGCGTCAGCTCCCCCTGGTCCACCAGCCAGCGGCCGATCGACACATAGGGGTGGCCGTTGTGCTCGGCATAGGCCACGCGAATCACGCTGCCCTTGCCTGGACCGTCGTCCAGCGACGCGCGCCCGGTGCCCTGTACCTGCAGGAAGAACGCATCGACCGGATCGCTGACCCACACGATGGCAGCCGGCTCGCGGCCCGCGCGTTCCAGTTCGGCGCGGCTGTCGTAGGGCACTACCCGTTTGCCGTCGAGCTTGCCGCGCACGCGCTTGCCCGCCAGCTCCGGATACAGAGACCCCATGTCGAGCACCAGTAGATCATTCGGCACGGCGTACAGCGGCCACTGGTACGGGCCGCCGCGCACGCGGGACGCACGCACCAGGGGCTCGTAATAGGCGGTGGCCAGGCCGGTCGCGGCCTCGCCTGTGGGCGTGCGGACAGTCCAGGGTTCCAGCCATTTTTCAAGAAAGGCGCGTGCCTGGGCCGGGCTGGGATTGCGCAGCGACGGATCGCGCGCCGCGGCGCACACCTGTTGCCATGCATAGGGATCCACGGTTTGCGGGGCGGCGAGCGACACAGGCCGGCCGGTGCGCAGCATGATGGACCGGCAATTGTCCTGGAAGGTCGTCCAGGCGCTTTCCACGGTGTCGGCCTGCCAGCCACTGACCGACGCCCACCCGCTGCGCACGAAGTGCTTGCTGGCCTGCAGGGCGGGTTTGCTGGCCGGACGGGCGACCGGGGCGGCAGGGGGGCGAGCGGTGGACGGGGGCACCGCGATGCCGCCGGGTGTGGTGGTGGGCGCCGGATGTACCGGGTCGGCGGACCCCGCCGTGCCGCCCGACGAGCCGGGCGACGATGACCCCGGCCAGGCCGAGCCGGGCGATCCGTAGGCGCCCGATGTGCCGGACGACCCCGACGGGCCGGCATCGCCACCCGAGTCGGGCAGCACGGTCACGGGCGCGCCGCCACAGCCCGCCAGCGCAAGCGCCGCGGCCAGCGTCAGCGCCGCGGGGCGCAAGCGGTTACAGTGGGACAAGACAGACTTTTTCGCAGTGACCTTGCGAACGGACATTATGTGGTTGCTCCTTCTGGAAGCGGCATTGGCGCTTGCCTTGCTGGTATTCATCGTGATGTGGACCGTGTGGCCGAAGCGCAAGCAGCTCGGTAACGAGATGCGCAAGCCGCCGGCTGCGGACGCCGCCGATCCCGGCACGAAGCAGGATCCGACGCGCGATCCGCGCGGTCAGTGAAGGGTGCGAGGCACGGCCAGCACGAATTCGGGAATGTCGACTTCAAACGGGCTGCCGTTGTCGCCGACGCAATGATAGGTGCCGCGCATGGTGCCGACCGGGGTCGATAGCGGACAGCCGCTGGTGTACTCGAAGCTCTGGCCAGGCTGCAGCAGCGGTTGCTGACCCACCACGCCCAGTCCGCGCACTTCCTGCTCCTGCTGATTGCCGTCGGTAATGATCCAGTGGCGGCTGATCAGCTGCACGGGCTGCGAACCGGAATTCGTGATGCGTATCGTGTAGGCGAAGATGTACTGATTCTCGGCCGGATCGGACTGATCGGCGAGATAGCGCGGTTCAACGGTGACCGACAATTCGTGAGATTTCATGCGTGCGCCATATCGATACGACAAATTTCATACAATTCATGGGATGACCGGTGCGGATCCTTCCGCAGCCCCCTGAGGCGCCCGGCCTGACATCTCTGCACTGGAAGCTTCCATGACCGATCTGACGCCATTCGACCCGCACGCCACCCGTATTGCTCCAAGCATTTTATCCGCCGATTTCGCCCGGCTCGGGGAAGAGGTGCGTAACGTTGTAAGCGCCGGCGCGGACTGGATCCATTTCGATGTCATGGACAACCATTATGTGCCGAACCTGACGATCGGCCCGCTGGTGTGCGAAGCGATCCGGCCGCATGTGCAGGTGCCGATCGACGTGCACCTGATGGTCGAGCCCGTGGATGCGCTCGTGCCGATGTTTGCGAAAGCCGGGGCAAACATTATCAGCTTTCACCCGGAAGCGTCACGTCATGTGGACCGCACGCTTGCATTAATCCGGGATCATGGCTGTCATGCGGGGCTGGTGTTCAACCCGGCTACCCCGCTCGATTACATGGACTACGTCATGGACAAGCTCGACGTGGTCCTGCTGATGTCGGTCAACCCCGGCTTCGGTGGACAGAGCTTCCTGCCCAGCACCTTGCCCAAGCTGCGCCAGGCGCGCGCCCGCATTGACAAGTGGCGCGCCGAGACGGGGCACACCATTGCGCTGGAAGTGGACGGCGGCGTCAAGATCGACAACATCGCCGAGATTCATGCCGCGGGCGCCGATACGTTCGTGGCGGGCTCGGCCATTTTTGGCAAGCCAGACTACGCAGGTGTCATCCGGGACCTGCGCGCGCAGATCGCGAAGGGCGCGTCGCTGGCAGCGTGATGCCGGGCCGGCACGGACGCCGCGGGCACGGCACTTGCCGTATGCTTCGCTGACATCGTCTTCGGCCGGTCCCGCGCGCCACCTCGCATCACCTCCCTTACCCCAGGAATTCCCATGCCCTTGCACGCTGTATTGTTCGACCTCGACGGCACGCTGGTCGACTCGGTGCCCGACCTGGCCTACGCCGTCAACGCCATGCGCGTGGACCTGGGCATGGCGCCGCTGCGCGAAGATGTCATCGCCACCTACGTGGGCAAGGGCGTCGAAAACCTGGTGCACCGCGCGCTGGCCGCGAGCATGGACGAAGCCACCGAACACGAACGGTTCCCCGAAGCGCTGGCCTCGTTCCGCCACGCGTATCACATGATCAACGGCGAAAAGACGCGCATCTTTGACGGCGTCATTGAAGGCCTGCAGGCCATGCGCGCGCAGGGTCTCAAGCTGGCCGTGGTCACCAACAAGGCGGCCGAATTTACCGGACCGCTGCTCAAGAATATCGGGCTGCATGCCTTTTTCGACGTGGTCGTCAGCGGCGACACGGTGGATCGCAAGAAGCCTGATCCCATGCCCATGCTGTACGCGTGCGAACAGCTGGGCGTCGCCCCGGCCGACGCGCTGGTGATCGGCGATTCCATGAACGACGCATCGTCGGGCCGCGCGGCCGGCTGCACGGTCCTGCTCGTGCCCTATGGCTACAACGAAGGCCGCGATATCCGATCCATCGAAGCCGATGGTATAGTTGCAAGCATCAAGGAAGCCGCCGAGTGGACCGCGTCACGCACCGCATCGGCAGCCACCGGATCCGAACCCCTGCCGCTGACGATGCACTGATCGCGGCAACATCGTTTACGAATTCAATCATCCGCATGCTGATCATCACCCCCGCGATCCCGACCTGCGCCACCTGGCGCTGGTGGCGTTCGTCAGCCGGGTGGTGGTGATTCTTCCCGGCCGATCGTTCAACGACTGAACGTCCGGCCATCGTTAGACCCCAAGTTTTCGAATCGACCCCGCCCGCGTCCTGAAGGACCGGAGGCGTCGTCATGTCATGTCCGACTCCGGTACCCAAGATGCGGGCGGTGCACCAGACACCGCATGTTCTCGAGGACACCATGACAGAAGTCGAATTCCAGGCGCTTGCCGCCCAAGGCTACAACCGCATCCCGCTGGTCGCCGAAACCTATGCCGACCTCGACACGCCGCTCGCGCTGTACCTGAAGCTCGCCCAGACCGGCCCGGCCAAGGGCGCCATGAGCTGCCTGCTTGAGTCCGTGGTGGGCGGCGAGCGTTTCGGCCGCTACTCCTTCATCGGCCTGCCTGCCCGCGCCTTTCTTCGCACCCACGGCACCGTCACGGAAGTCGTCGAAGACGGCGTCGTGACCGAAACGCATGACGGCGATCCGCTGGCTTTCGTGGCCCACTACCAGAAGCGCTTCAAGGTCGCACTGCGGCCGGGCATGCCGCGCTTCATCGGTGGGCTGGCCGGCTACTTCGGCTACGACATGGTCCGCCACATCGAAAAAAAGCTGGGACCGTGCACCAAGCCCGACCCCGCCGGCATGGGCGATCCGGTGCCCGACATGCTGCTGCTCTTGATCGATGAACTCGCCATCGTCGACAACCTGACCGGCCGGCTGTACCTGGTCGTGTATGCCGACCCGACCTTGCCCGAAGCCTATCCCCGCGCCCGCAACCGGTTGCGCGACCTGCGCGCCCAGCTGCGCAAGTCCGTCGACATTCCCTACAGCCAGGCCAGCCTGCCCACCGAAACCCAGCGCAACTTCCCCAAGGCTGACTACCTGGCCGCGGTCGTCAAGGCCAAGGAATACATTGCCGCCGGCGACCTGATGCAGGTGCAGGTGGGGCAGGTGATCGCCAAGCCCTTCCGCGACTCGCCGCTGTCCTTGTACCGCGCACTGCGGTCGCTGAACCCGTCGCCCTACATGTACTTCTGGAATTTTGGCGACTTCCAGGTAGTGGGCGCGTCACCCGAGATCCTGGTGCGGCAGGAAGTCGTGACCGAAGGCGGCGCGACCCGCCAGAAGGTCACCATCCGCCCGCTGGCCGGCACCCGCCCGCGCGGCGCGACGCCCGAAGAAGACGCCGCCCTGGCCGAGGAGCTGCGCGCGGACCCGAAAGAAATTGCCGAGCACGTCATGCTGATCGACCTGGCCCGCAACGACGTGGGCCGCATCGCGGACATCGGCTCGGTGGTCGTAACCGACCAGATGGCCATCGAACGGTATTCGCATGTGATGCATCTGGTGTCCAACGTGACGGGCACCCTGCGCGAAGGCATGAGTTCGATGGACGTCCTGCGCGCCACCTTCCCGGCCGGCACGCTGTCGGGCGCGCCCAAGGTCCGCGCCATGGAACTGATCGACGAGCTGGAACCCGTGCGCCGCTGCATCTACGCAGGCGCCGCGGGCTACCTGAGCTATGGCGGTGAGATGGACGTGGCGATCGCGATCCGCACGGGCGTGATCAAGAACGGCATGCTGTACGTGCAGGCCGCCGCGGGCGTCGTTGCGGATTCGGAGCCTGAAAAGGAATGGGCCGAGACGGAAGCCAAGGCCCGCGCCGTGCTGCGCGCGGCGGAGCAGGTGCAGTCGGGGCTGGATGACCCGATTTGAGTCCTTGAGGGTGGACATCGCATCGGCATCCGTTGCGGTGTCCAGGACCGCCTGTGTGACACCTTATCGGGCGGCGCTTGCCCCCGGCCCCGCCACGATCGCCGACAGGAAAAGATCGATCGCTCATGACGCCCTGGGCGCGGCTGGTGTCGTTCGGCATTGCGGCGGTCGAGCCCGGCATGTTTGGCATCGGGCCAGTTCCCGCGGTGCAGCAGGCCCTGGCGCGGGCCAAGTGGTCGATCGGCGACGTGGAACGGATCGAGATCAACGAGGCGTTTGCGGCAATCACGCTGGCGTGCCTGCGGGAGCTGTCCTTGCCGGAAGACATCGTCAATATTGAAGGCGGCGCGATCGCCCATGGCCATGCCATTGGCGCGACCGGCGCGGTGCTGACGACGCGGCTGCTGCACAGCATGCGGCGCGATGGACTGCGGCGCGGCATCGTCACGCTGTGCATTGGCGGCGGGCAGGGGATCGCGCTGGCGCTTGAGGCGCTGTAGGGCGTTGCATCAAAGCCCCGCAGCGTGCCAGCAGGCGGACCGCGATGGCACTTGAAAACGCCTGACGCGGCTCAGCGCCGCTTTGCCTGCTGCGCCACGTGCTCGTGCAGCACGTCGATAAAACTTTGCGCGGCGGGCGAAGGCGCGCGGCGCGACATGCCGTACACGCAGATCGTGCGGTGAAAGGCCGGCTTTACCAATGGCACCATGACCAGCCCATGCGCCTGCACCGTGCGGGCCGCATAGCTCGGGCACACTGTCACGCCCAGCCCGGCTTCGGTCATGCCTAACGCTGTCGTGATGTAGGACACGGACTGCGTTCCTGGCGCCGCCAGGGCCTCGCGCCCGGCGGCATCCAGCTCAGGCAGCACGCGCCGCAGAAAGTCGCGCGTGGGGGCGATGAAGGTCTGGTCCGCCAGATCGCTCCACGCCACCTGGCGGCGTTTGGCAAAGGGGTGGCCTGCCGGACAGACCAGCCAGTGCCTGTCCTTGAACAGTGTCTGGCGCTCGAAGGTGTCGTCCACCTCGATGTCCTGGCCGATGGCCAGTTCAACTTCCCCCGACGGAATACCATCCAGCAAGTGCTCGGGTGGCGTATCGGCCAGGCGCACTTCAATGGCGGGGTAACGCGCGCGAAAGGCTGCGATCACGGGCGGCATCCAGGTGCAGGCCATGAACTGCGGCGCGGCCAGGCGCAGCACCCCACGCCGCTTGTCCCTCAGGTCGGTCAGCCCGGACACTGCCGTCGCCAGGTCGGCCAGCATGCGCTGCACCGCCGGCTGGAATTCCCGGCCGGCCTCGGACAGCACCACGCGCCGCGTATGGCGATCGAAGAGCCTGACGCCCAGGTCCGCTTCCATTTCACGGATGAGCACGCTCAATGCTGACTGGGTGAGATGCAGCGTCGCCGCCGCCGCCGTGAAGCTGCCGGTGTCGGCCACGGCGGTAAAAGCGCGAAGCTGGCGCAGGGTCAGATTCATACAGTCTGTTCATGAGTCGATGAAATAATTTCGATTGAATCATAGGTTGGGCCGCGTTCCAATGACCTGCATCGATAACAGGAAGGAGCGGAGACATGACCACGACACCTTCTGGCGGCGCGGCAACAACGGCTGCCCAGGCCGTGCCGGTGCTGGGCTTGCACCATTTCGCGTGGCGTTGCCGCGATAGCGAGGAAACCCGCCGGTTTTATGAAGACCTGCTGGGCCTGCCGCTGGTGCATGTCATCAAGAGCGACCACGTGCCCAGCACGGGCGAATACTGCCCCTACGTCCACATTTTTTTCCAGATGCGCGATGGTTCCTACATCGCGTTCTTCGACCTGGGCGACGACATCAAGGCCGATCCGTCGCCGAACACGCCGTCGTGGGTCAATCACATTGCCTTGCGCGTGGAGTCGGTGGCGGCGCTGCTGGCGGCCAAGGCCCGGCTCGAAGGCGCGGGGGTCGAGGTGCTGGGCGTGACCGATCACCACATCATCGAGTCCATCTATTTCTTTGATCCCAATGGCATTCGGGTCGAACTGACGACACCCACCGTGCCGCAATCCGAGATGGACGCGCATGCCTTGCATGCACGCGCCGATCTGGACGAGTGGACCGCGCGCAAAGCCGCCAGGCTGGCAGGGCAGGCCGCCCATGTCTGACCTGAAGATTGCCGTGATCGACGTCAAACCGGGCGCGTCGATGGAAAGCCAGTCCGGACTGCAGATGCTGCGGCCCCGCATCTTTGGCGCCTACCGTGCGCCGGCGGATCGCCGCAAGGTGGCTGCCATCGTCATGCACCCGACCAGCAATTTCATGGGGCACTATCTGATCGAGCCGCTGGCCGAGCGGGGCATCTGCTGCATGGGGTTGAACTCCCGCTACATGGGCAACGACACGTTGCTGCTGATGGAACGGGCGATCCAGGACCTGGGCGCGGGCGTCAAATACCTGCGTGACGCGGGGTACGAGAAGGTGGTGCTGATCGGCAATTCGGGCGGCGCGGCCCTGGCCAGTTTCTACCAGGCCCAGGCCGAGCGGCTGACCGCAACGCAGTTTCCGGATGGCGACCCCACCCATCTGCATGCTGACGATCTGCCGCCGGTCGATGGCATTGCGCTGTGTGCGGCGCACCTGGGCCGCAGCCGCCTGATGCGCGACTGGATCGATCCGTCGGTGACCGACGAACACGATCCAATGTCGGTCGACCCGGCGCTGGACATGTATGACCCGCGGCATGGCGGGCAGGGTGTGCAAGGTGTGCGCGAAGTGCAGGGTGTACAGGAAGTGCGTTATGACGCGGACTTTCTGGCGCGATTTTCCGCCGGGCAGCAGGCGCGATTGGACCGCATCGAACAGTGGGCGATGGACCGGCTGCGCACACTGCGCGCGACGCCGGGCGCGCCGCGCGATCAGGCCTTCATCGTGTATCGCACGCATGCCGACCCGCGTTGCCTGGACCTGTCTATCGACGCAAATGACCGCGCGCCCGGCAGCGTGTGGGGCGATGCGCGGCAGGTGAACTATTCGGCCAATGCGATGGGCCGCACCACGTCGCTGACGGCTTTCCTGTCGCAGTGGTCGTCCCGGTCGCAAGCCGATGGGCCGACCAATCTGGCGCGCACGTCGGTGCCGGTGCTGTTGCTGACCTATACGGCGGACCAGTCGACCTTCCCGAGCACACGCGATGCGTGGATGGCCGCGGGCGGCGATCGCATCCGCAATGTCGATATCGTTGGCGGCAACCACTATCTGGCCGGGCAACCTGCCTTGGTGCCGCAGGCAGCGGACGCCATCGCAGGCTGGGCAGACGGGCTATGACGCGCGTTTCCGCCGATGGTCATTCCGTGTCGGCAGGCGTACAAGGTGCAAAGGCTTCCTCCATGAATTCCCGCATGACATCCCCCTTTCCCACGGCACGCCCTGGCGACGCTGGCACCGGGCCCCTGCCGCCTGTTGCCGGTGACATGCCGCCTTCGGTCGGCGCCTTTCACTACACGCGATACACGTCGCCAATGCCTGCATTGGTGCACGGCGTCGAGCCGGGCGTGCATCCGGTGGTGATCGCCGGCGGGGGGCCGGTCGGCATGGCCCTGGCGCTGGGTCTGGCCAACCACGGCGTGCGCAGCGTGGTCCTGGAACTGGACGACACGGTATGCGTGGGCAGCCGCGCCGCCTGCATTTCGCGCCGCAGCCTGGAAATCGTGGAGCGCCTGGGCGCCTTGCCGGCGTTTCTTGCCAAGGGCCTGCCGTGGACAGGCGGCCGCAGCTATTACAAGACGGACGAGGTGTTCCGGTTTGCGATGCCGCACGACGACACGCAAAAGCTGCCGCCCATGATCAACCTCGAGCAGTACTACATCGAGCACTATCTGCTGCAGGAAATCGAGCGCCGCAACGCCGCGACACCAGGCCTGATTGATGTGCGGTGGAGCACCGAAGTGACCGCACTGACGCAGCACGACGATCACGTGATGCTGTCGGTGCGCCAGCCTGCAGGGGCCTATCAGTTGCGCGGCGCGTGGCTGGCGGCCTGCGATGGCGGGCAGAGCTTCGTGCGCAAATCGTTGGGGCTGAGCCTGGAAGGCACGGCCTATGAAGGCCGCTACGTCATCATCGATATCGAACTGCACAGCAGTCACCCGACCGAGCGCCGGGCCTGGTTCGATCCGCCCTGGAATCCGGGGTCGACCGTGCTGATGCACCGGCAGCCCGACGACATTTGGCGCATCGACTACCAGTTGCGGGAAGGGCAATCGACCGAAGACGCGCTGCAACCCGCCGCCGTGGCCGAGTTCGTGCAGCGGCATCTGGATGCGATTGGCGAGGGGCACCTGCCCTGGCACACGGTGTGGACGTCGGTGTACCGCGCCGGGGCCATGACCTTGCCCAGCTACCGTCACGATCGTGTGCTGTTCGCGGGCAATGCGGCGCATGCCATGCCGATCTTTGGCGTGCGCGGATTGAACTCGGGCTTTGACGACGCCGACAATCTGGCGTGGAAACTGGCGAGGGTTGCGCGCGGCGTGGCTGGCACGGGATTGCTGGACAGCTATTCCGGTGAACGGATCGCCGCGTTCCATGTGAATGCCGAGAACGCCATGCGCAGTACCGAGTTCATGTCGCCGCCGTCCCGGGGGTTCGACCTGCTGCGCGAAGCGGCGTTGTCCTTGTCGGGCCGGCATCGGGATATCGCGAATCTGATCAATCCGCGGCAGACGCAAGCCGTGCGCTACGCGGCGTCGCCGCTGTCGTCGGACAGCGATGCCCTGGCAGCCGGACCCCTGCCGGGCGAGGTCATGCCGAACCTGAAACTGGGACCGGACAGGCATCTGAGTGACCTGCTGCAGACGCCGGGGTTTGTGGTGCTGGCGGTGGGCACCGAGCCGCCCGGCAGCGCAGAGATCGAAGCGTGTTTGCGGCAGGATCCGCACCTGTCGGTTCACGTGCTGCGTCGTGAGGACACTGGCGAACCTGCGCTTGCCGCACTTGGCGCCGCCGGGGCAACCGGCGCATCTGGTGCCACCGGTGCATCTGGTGCCACCGGCGCCACGTATCTGCTGCGGCCCGACAGCCACGTTGCGGCCCGCTGGTCTGGCAGGCTGGCGGACGGCGTGCTTGCGCAGGCGCTCGCCCGCGCCCTATGTTTGCCGGCATCAACGCTGCCGCCCGAAAGGTTGTCACCTGCAACGTTGTCACCCGCAACGTTGCCGCCCACAACGTTGTCGTCGTCAACGTTGTCATCATCCACTTCCCCGCTGGAGGCCTCATGAGCGCCCCGCTGGCCCCCGACGCGCGCGACCGCCTGTACGCGGCGTGCGCCAACGCCGTGACCGACGCCGGTCCGGAACGCGAATCCCTGTTTCTGGCGCGTCTGGCCCTGCTGCTGTTCGAGCAGGTCGGCGACGAGGCGCGCTGCCGCCAGGCGCTAACCGACGCGCTGGAGGACCTGCCCATGCCTTCGCTTTCCTAGATTCGCTTTCCCAGATTCGAATTTCCCCTGGAGACATCAACAATGACACTGCAACGCAGAACCTTCCTGGCCGGCATGGCGGCCGCCGCGGCATCGACCACACTGCCGTCCCTGGCCCGCGCCCAAGGCTATCCCGAACAACTCGTCAAATGGGTCGTGCCTTACCCGGCCGGCGGGGGCACCGACGTGATCGCGCGCACCCTGGCCGACGCCATCCGCCCGGCGCTGGGGCAATCCCTGGTGATCGACAACCGCCCGGGCGCATCGACCAACATCGGCGCCGACCTGGTCGCCAAGAGCAAGCCCGACGGCTACACCATCATGTCGGCCGACAACGCCGTGCTCGCCTTCAACGAATTCCTGTTCGGCAAGCTGCCCTTCAATCCCGAAAAAGACTTCACCTACATCGGCGCGATCGGCCGCTTTCCGCTGGCCCTGGTCGTCAATCCCGAATTCCCGGCCAAGGACTTCAAGGCCTTCCTGGCCTATGCCAAGGCCAATCCCGGCAAGCTGAACTACGCGTCACCCGGCAACGGCTCGCCGCATCACCTGGCCATGGAGATGTTCAAGAACCGCACCGGCACCTTCATCACGCACATTCCCTATCGCGGCGCGGCGCCTGCCATGGCCGACGTGATGGGCGGACAGGTGAACTGCATGTTCCTGGACCTGGCATCGGGCCTGCAGATCATGCAGGCCGGCAAGGTGCGCGTCCTGGCCATCGGCTCGGCCCAGCGCAGCAAGCTGCTGCCCGACATCCCGACCCTGGCCGAAGTCGGTGTGCCGAACACCGAGGTCTTCGCCTTCCAGGGCGTGCTTGGCCCGGCCGGCATGCCCCCGGCCGTGGTGTCGCGCCTCAACGCGGAATTGAACAAGGCCTTCAGCAACCCGGCGGTGCAAAAGCGCTTTACCGACTTCGGCATGGAAGCACTGCCTGGCACGCCCGAACAGTTCGCGGCCCTGTCGCGGGGCGAGGCGAACCGGTGGGGCCCGATCATCAAGGCACAGGGGATCCGGCTGGACTAAGGCCACACTGCAGCCACTACGGATGAGCTGGAAGCAAGAAAAGGTTACATTAGGAATGAGAAATATTCTCAAAACTGACATAACTTTGGATTTCCAGCATGCGTCGTCTCGTCGTTTCGGTGTGCGTTCTCAACGCCTCATCGCTTGCCTGGGCACAACAGCCCCCGGGTGCCCCTTCAGCCGTCCAACTGGATGCCGTGACGGTCTACGCACCCGGCGAAACGGCGGAAGGCCCCGTCGTTGGCTACCGGGCCACCCGGTCGGCCAGCGCCACGCGCACCGATACGCCGCTGCATGACACCCCCCAGTCGGTCACGGTGCTGCCGCGCGATGTCGTGGAGGACACCGCCGCCACGCGGCTGATCGACGTGCTCGATTACGCGGGCGGCGTGGGCCGCGTCAACAATTTTGGCGGGCAGGGGCTGGCGCTCTTCAGCACGCGCGGCTTTACCAGTGGCGAGTTCTATCGCAACGGTTTCCCGATCAATCGCGGTTACCCCACGGCGCCCGATGCGTCCACCATCGAGCGGCTGGAAGTCGTGCGCGGCCCGTCGGCAGCCCTGTACGGACGCGGCGATCCGGGCGGCACCTTCAACATCGTGTCCAAGCAGCCCCTGTCGCGGCCCGCGGTCACGGTCGGCAGCCAGCTGAGCGATCAAGGCCTGCGGCGCGCAACAGTCGATGCGACCGGTCCGTTGGACACCGAAGGCAAGCTGGCCTATCGGCTGAACGCGGTGGCCGAGGGCGGCAAGACGTTCCGTGATGGCGCAGACACCGAACGGTACGGCGTCTCTCCAGTTATCAGCTGGCAATTGACCGAGGCGACCCGGATCATTTTTGAAGCCGACCTGATGCGCAACAACGCCCCGCTGGATCGCGGGCGTACCGCCTATACGACGCAGCAGGGACGATCCTCGCGCAGCGTCAACTTGTGGGAGATGGGCAATGGCAATCTTCTGCACAGCGACAATGCCATGGCCCAGGTGCGCTTCGATCACGCCATCAATGACGACTGGACGCTGGCGGGCGGTGTGCAATGGATGGATGGGTCCCTCAAGGGCAATGCCGTCGAAGCCAATGGCCTGCAAGGCGATGGCCGCACGCTGGGGCGCAATGCCAACTACCGCAGGCTGGACTGGACGGACCGCACCGTTCAATTGAACCTGACCGGCAAGGTCGACACCTGGGGCATCCGGCACACGCTGTTCACAGGCGTCGAATACGACAACTACGACTACGCGTCGATCATCCAGCGCTCTGCCGCCGGGGCGACCGCCTATCCGATCGATATCTTCAATCCGGCCGTGGGCCAGCCCTGGCCTGCGTTGACCCGCACCACCACCCACGACCGCGAATCGCTCAACACCTGGGCTGCGTTCGTGCAGGACCAGATCAGCCTGACCGACAAGCTCAAGGCCCTGGTGGGCGTGCGGCTCGAGCGCTTCAAGCATGACTACACCGACCTGTCACCCGCCGCGCGCAGCTTTGCCAAATCCGATACGGCTGTCACCCCGCGCTTTGGGCTGATGTATGACGTGACGCCCACCGTCGCGGTGTACGCCAACACGGCGCGATCCTACAAGCCCAACACAGGCGCACAGCGGCTGGGGGGCGGCTTTGACCCTGAGAAGGGCCGGTCCAATGAGGTCGGCGTGAAATGGGAAGCGCTGGATCGCACCCTTAGCGTCAATGGCGCGCTGTACCACACGGTCAAACAGAACGTGCAGACCGTCGACCCGGTCGATTCCAGCTATCGCATTGCAACGGGCGAAGTGCGCAGCCAGGGACTGGACCTGAACGTGGTGGGCAACATCACCCCCGCCTGGCGTGTGATCGCCGGCTACGCGTTGGTGGATGCCGAAGTGACCAAAGACAACGTTGCGCCGGCAGGCACGCGGCTGGCAAACATTCCGCGCACCATGGCGAGCTTGCTGAACGTGTACACCTTTCAGGAAGGACCGGCCCGCGGGCTGGGCCTGGGCGCCGGCATCAAACACACGGCGGATCGCCCGGCCTCTACCGGAACGGGGGCCTACACCATGAAGCGCTACACCGTGGTCGACCTGCTGGCCTTCTACCAGGTGAACAGGAAACTGCGCGTCAACCTGGACGTCAGGAACCTGTTCAACAAGGATTATGACGAGGGCGCGTTCCAGTCCTACGTCTACCCGGGCGCGCCGCGCACCGTCCAGGTCGGGATGGCATACACGTTCTGATTCTGACGGCGAAGAAGTCGGTGCACCGACATATCAAGTCGCAGGTGACCCGGTGGAATTAAGGCGCGCTTCGCTTTCGCGCCGTCGTGTGATGTCGGCCAATGTGGTGCTGCAGGTTTTACTTTTCCCGCCGCGACGTCCGCGAGTCCTTTTTCAGCATCATCGATCAGTTTCAGATGTAGATATTCACGTTTTCGCTGACCTCCCTCGCAGGTCGATGTGTTGTCGACTTCGTTCATTGCATCCCCTCGGTGCAGGTAATTGACGGTTGCATGTAGAGGATACGGCACGAAGTCTCCGCGTGGCGCTTCCCCGCAGTTGCTGGTATTCTTGCCAACGCGCCGTGTGCCTACGCCCGGCGCGTCCCAGACCGATCTCTCAAGCATTCCAGAAATGATGTCGATGACGCCGATTCGTATTGCCAAGTGGTGGTGGCGCTTCTTCTAAGAAGCGGCATGCTTACGCGGTACGAATCCGCACCTTGCCGCCGTTCCCGGACAGGCAAGGTATCGGAATCCTCTCTCCAGGCGCGGCGGCTCACTCCAGAGACCGATCGATGCCCAGCACGTATCCCCCTTCCGTTTTACCGACGTTCGCGCACCGCCTGCCCCGGCAGCCGTTGACTCGCGCTCATACGCCCCACGCACCCCGCCGTCCCGCCGCGGCCGGACGATGGCGCCCTGTCGATTAGCCCTTGCCCGCGCGGATCCTTCCGCGCCACATCGACTTTTCATTGATCGCGACTGATTCGCGAACGACAGGTGCCCCATGCTGCTCATGCTCGACAATTACGATTCCTTTACCTACAACCTGGTGCAGTACTTCGGCGAACTCGGCGAAGACGTGCGCGTGTATCGCAACGATGAGATCACCCTGGACGAGGTCGAACGCCTGGCGCCCGACCGGATCTGCGTGTCGCCCGGGCCGTGCTCCCCGGCGGAAGCCGGCATCTCGGTGCCGCTGATCCAGAGGTTTGCCGGGCAGGTGCCGATCCTGGGCGTGTGCCTGGGGCATCAGGCCATCGGCGCCGCGTTCGGTGGCAAAATCGTGCGCGCACAGCAGTTGATGCATGGCAAAACGTCGGTGATTACCCACCGTGGCACCGATGTGTTCCGCGATCTGCCGTCGCCTTACACCGTGATCCGTTACCATTCGCTGGCGATCGACCGCGACGAGGTGCCGGACTGCCTTGATGTGACGGCGCAGACGCTGGACGGCGAGATCATGGGCGTGCGGCATCGCACGCTGCCGGTGGTGGGCGTGCAGTTCCACCCCGAATCCATCCTGAGCGAACATGGTCATGCGCTGCTGCGCAATTTCCTGACGCTGGCCGCATGAACCACGCGCAACGATTCCCCAAGGAGACCGTGTTGCCCATCACCCCCAACGAAGCACTGGTGCGTTGCATCGAACATCGGGAAATCTTTCACGACGAGATGCTGTCTCTGATGCGCATGCTGATGCGCGGCGAGATGGCGCCCGCGACGGCCTCGGCCCTGATCATGGGGTTGCGCGTCAAGAAAGAGACGATCGGCGAAATCACCGCGGCCGCGCAGGTCATGCGCGAATTCGCGACCCGCGTCGATGTGCCCGACACCAGCAGCCTGGTCGACCTGGCCGGCACGGGGGGCGACGCCGCCCACACCTTCAACATTTCCACGGCCGCCATGTTCGTGGCGGCGGCGGGCGGCGCGCGAATCGCCAAGCACGGCAACCGCAGCGTGTCGTCGTCGTCGGGCAGTGCCGATGTGCTCGAAGCGCTGGGCGTGAACGTCATGCTGCCGTCCGACGCGGTGGCCGACTGTATCGACGCCACGGGAATTGGTTTCATGTTCGCGCCGTCCCACCACAGCGCCATGAAGAACATCGCGCCGATCCGCAAGGAGCTGGGCGTGCGAACCATCTTCAATCTGCTCGGTCCCTTGACTAACCCCGCCAACGCGGCGAACCAGCTGATGGGCGTGTTCCACCAGGACCTGGTCGGCATCCAGGTCCGGGTCCTGCAGCGTCTGGGCTCGCGCCATGTGCTGGTCGTGTACGGCAAGGACGGCATGGATGAAGCGTCGCTGGGCGCGGCCACCCTGGTGGGTGAACTGCGTGATGGCGAAGTGCACGAGTACGAGATCCATCCGGAAGACTTCGGTCTGCAGATGGTGTCGAACCGGAGCCTGAAGGTCGGCAATCGCGATGAGTCGCGCGACATGGTGCTGGAAGCGCTCGGCAATGTGCCCGGCGCGGCGCGTGACATCGTGGCGTTGAACGGGGGGCTCGCGCTGTATGCGGGCAATGTCGTCCCGTCGATTGCCGACGGTATTCAGCGGGCCTTCGAGATCATTGCGAGCGGTCAGGCGCGGGCCAAGCTCGACGCCTTCGTCCAGTTCACGCAGTCCGCTTCACGTACCCCTAGGTAGTTTTTTCATGAACGACATTCTGAAACGTATCCTTGACGTCAAGGCAGAGGAAGTGGCCGCGGCGCGGCGCATGCGCAGCGAATCCGAACTGCGCCGCGAGGCCGAGGCGCGCCAGGACGTGCGCGGTTTTGCGGCCGCGATCGAACGCCGCATCGAAGGCGGCAGGGCAGGCGTGATCGCCGAGATCAAGAAGGCGTCGCCTTCCAAGGGCGTGATCCGCGAGAACTTCCAGCCGGCCGAGATTGCCGTGTCCTACGCCGCGCATGGGGCGGCCTGCCTGTCGGTGCTGACCGACATGCAGTTCTTCCAGGGGTCGATGGACTACTTGCGCCAGGCCCGTGCGGCGTGCGCCTTGCCGGTGCTGCGCAAGGACTTCATTGTCGATACCTACCAGATCGTTGAAGCGCGTGCGCGCGGCGCCGATTGCATCCTGCTGATCGTGGCGGCGCTGTCGCCGTCGCAGTTGCGGGACTATGAAGCGCTGGCCATGGAACTGGGCATGGATGTGCTGGTGGAAGTGCACGACGCGGCCGAACTGGACGTCGCGCTGGACCTGCGCACCACGCTGCTGGGCGTGAACAACCGCAACCTGCGCACCTTCGAGACGTCCTTGCAGAACACGATCGATCTGCTGCCGCGCATTCCGGAAGGCAAGCGGGTCGTGACCGAAAGCGCGATCGCCACGCCGGACGATGTGCGCTTCATGCGCGAGCACGATGTGCATGCCTTCCTGGTGGGCGAGGCCTTCATGCGCGCGCCGGACCCCGGTGTCGAACTGGCGCGGTTGTTCGCGTGAGGGACCTGTTTTCGGACCTGGAGGCGCCCGACGACGAGGGCGCTGCGCAGCGCGTCATTCCTGCATCCTCTGCGTCCGCCGCCGGCAACACCCTGGATACCCCGCTCCGCGACCAGTTGGCGACCTTGCCGCCATCCTGGCGGGCGTTGCTGTCGGACGTGCTGACCTCGTCCACCTTCGATGCCCTCGCGCATTTCGTGGATGCCCGTCGAGAAGCCGGCGCGGTGATCTATCCGTCACGGCCCTTCCGCGCGCTGGACCTGGCGACGCCCGCCACGACCCGCGTCGTGATCCTGGGCCAGGATCCCTATCACGGTCCGGGCCAGGCACAAGGCCTGTCGTTCTCGGTCCCGATGGGCTTCAAACGGCCGCCCAGTCTGCGCAATATCTTCAAGGAAGTCGCGGCCGACTTTGGCGGCAATCCGGTTGCTTTCAACAACGATCTGACCCGGTGGGCCGAGCAGGGTGTGTTGCTGCTCAACACCGTGCTGACGGTGGAAGATGGCCAGCCGGCGTCACATGCCAAGCACGGCTGGGAAGCCTTCACGGACGAGGTGATCGCGCAGGTCGCGCGGGAACCGGAGCCCAAGGTGTTCATGCTGTGGGGATCCCATGCACAGGCCAAGCAGGCCTTGCTGCCTGCCAACAGCGGACACCTGGTGCTGATGTCGAATCACCCGTCGCCCCTGTCCGCCACGCGGCCGCCCGTGCCCTTCGTGGGCTGCGGGCATTTTGCCAAGGCCAATGCGTGGCTGCAGGAACAGGGCTTGGCGCCGATCGACTGGCGCTAGCGTTCCCCTACACCGCTGCCGTCAGCACGCAATCCGTTGCGGGCGGCGCGGCCAGCTTCAGCCTGACGCTGCGCAGTTCATCGCGGCGGAAGGCATGCACCACCACCGTGTCGCCCGCCCGATAGCGCCCCAGCACCTTGTCCAGATTGGTGGCCGAGACACGCACGCCGTCGATTGCCACGATCACGTCGTGGGCCGACAGCCCCGCCTTGTGCGCCGGGCCTTTTTCGATCACTGCCGACAAACGCAAGTCATCGCCTTGCTTGCCGGTGCGCGCGCCGATCGACGGCAGCGTGGATGCCGCCTTCCATTGCACGGTGATGCCCTGGCGCGCCAGCAACGCTTCGAGCGGCGGGTCTTCGCGGCCATCCACATAGCGGGCCAGGAAGTCGGTAATGTCGACACCGGTCGCTTCCTTGACCAGTTCGCCAATCGCGTCTTCGGGTACGCCCAGGCCAGCGCCCTGGTAGAAGTCGCGGCCATACCGGTCCCACAACAGACGCATCAGGTCATCCAGGCTGCGGCGGTTGCGCGTTTCGCTGCGGATCGTCAGGTCCAGGGCCAGGGCCACCAACGACCCCTTGGTGTAGTAGCTGACGATGGCGTTGACCGAATTTTCGTCCTGCCGGTAGTACTTGGTCCAGGCATCGAAAGAACTGTCGGCCACCGACTGCTTGAGCCGGCCGGGCGATCCCAGCACCGACGTGATCGTCTTGCCCAGCGTGCGCAGGTAGTCGCTCATGCCGATCACCTGCGTGCGCACCAGGAACAGGTCGTCGTAGTAGGACGTAAAGCCTTCGAACAGCCACAGCAGGCGGGTCGGATTTTCCTTGTCGAGGTCGTAGGGCGCGAACACGGCCGGCTTGATGCGCTTGACGTTCCACGTGTGGAAGTATTCGTGGCTGACCAGCCCCAGGAAGTTGCGATAGCCGTCGGTCTGCCCGGGCACGCCGCGCACGGGCAGGTCGCCCCGCGCCGTCATCAGCGCGGTCGATGCACGGTGTTCGAGACCACCATAGCCATCGCCCGTGACCATGGTCATGAACACGTAACGGTTGGCGCTGTCCAGGAAAGGGGCCTGTCGCGTGCGGGGTTCGAAAAAGGCAATCTGCGCATCGCAAATGCGTTGGACGTCGTCCGACAGCCGTTCCAGATCCAGGTTGGGCATGGCGCCCGTGAATACCAGTTCGTGCGTCGCGCCGTGCGCGGTGAACGTGGCGACCTGGGGCGTGCCCATTTCGATCGGGTGATCCAGCAGGGCGTCGTAATCGGGCGCGCGGTACATGCCAAAGCCATGGCGCGGCGCCGCCTGCGCATGGCCCTTGGCTTCGGGCAGGCTGGTGTAGACGCGCCAGGGCAGTTGCAGGGCATCGCGCGGCGGCTGCAGGTCGAGCAGGCAGGGCTGGCGTTCCTGCCCATGTACGCGCAGAAAGACGCTGGTGCCGTTGAAGAAGCCGTGCGTGTCGTCCAGATGCGCGGCGCGCACCGACAGGTCCCACGCGTAGATGACGCAGGTGATGACCAGCGGGCCGCGGCAGGGCGCGGCTTTCCAGGTGTGCTTGTCCAGCTTGTCGAGCGGCACGCGGCGGCCGCCGGCGCGGGCGTCGATGGTCTCGATGTTGCGCGCGAAGTCACGGATCATGTAGCTGCCCGGGATCCAGGCCGGCAGGCTCAGCGTCTGGCCCGCGGGGTCCGGATGCGGCACGGTCAGCACCACGGTGCAACGGTGGCCGGCGGGGTCGGACGGAGAAAGCTGATAGGTGATCGCGTCGTGCATCGAGGAGTCGGTCATCGAAGTCGGGTTCCGTGAAGATGACGATATGTTAGGGCAAGCGGCCGGCGGGATCGAATCGCGCCATCACCCCATTGCAGTGCGCCCGACCCGCGGCGTGGTCAGTGCGTCGGGCGTATCCACATCGAACAGGCAGCCGGGGTCGTCCACTTCGATCAGCGTGAGCCGGCCGCGGATCAACGATCGCGCGCCTTCATCGCCTTCGAGCGTGGCCAGCGACGCGCTCCAGTCCGACCCGAACAGCACCGGGTGGCCGCGCACGCCGTGATAGGCCGGCGCCAGCACGCATTTGCGGCGGGTGGCGGCGGGCAGCTTGCGCCACACGTCCAGCAATCGCACGATGGTGGCGGTGGAAATGCGCGGCATGTCGGCGGGCATGACGCACCAGCAGGGCGGCTCGTTGCCGGCGGCGGCTTCGCGCGCGGTGGCCTGCATCACGGCCTGGGCAAGCGTCACGCCCATGCCTTCGGACGCGCGATCGCACACCAGCACTTCACAGCCGGCCGCGGCCAGGGCCTTGCCGACATCAGGCGAATGCGGCGACGTGGCCGCGAGCACGCGCAGTTGCGCGTTCTTCAGGGACTGGGCCGCGCCGACACAGACGGCCTGGCCGTCGATGCGCGCGAGCAATTTGTTGCGGCTGGCGTCGGGCGAAAAACGGGTGCCGCGTCCGCCGGCGAGCAAGAGGCCCAACACCGTACGGCCGCTGCTTGCTGAAAGGGTCATGCCAAAGTCTCCAAGGGTGAGGCGCCGCGGATGTCGCGCGCCCCGGGTCGTGCTGTCATTGGGGGCGGGTCACGCGAGCGGGAAGGTCACCTGCGCGCGCAACCCGCCAAGGGTGGGCGATCGATCGAGCACGATCGTCGCGCCATGTCTGTCGGCGATCGCCTTGACGATCGCCAGGCCCAGGCCACTGCCGACCCCGGTCGCGTCCGACGACCGATAGAAGCGGTCAAAGACCCGTTCGCGTTCGGCGTCGGGAATGCCGGGGCCGCTGTCGTCGACCGTCAGGGTCGCGCGGCGGTCGGCTGCGTTGCGGTGGATGGCGACGTCCACGCGTCCCGGGCCTGGCGTGTACTTCACTGCGTTGTCGATCAGGTTGCGCACCAGCACGACCGATTCATCACGCGCAAGGGGCAGCAGCACATCGTCGTCGCCGTCTGCATGCACCGCGCCAAGATTGATCTCGCGGGCCTGCGCCAGGGGCAACACATCGGCGATGGCGACGCCCACGGCATCGCGCAAGGACGTGGCAGGCACGGGCTGCGAGGGTGCCGGCGCCCCGCCGCCTTCCTGCCGCGCCAGGAGCAGCAGTTGTTCGACCAGGTGCGTCGCACGATCGATGCCGGCCGCCAGCCGGCGCGTGGCCGTCTCGCGCGTGGTGTCGTCGGTTGCGCGCTGCAACGACTGGATCTGCAACTTGAGCGCGGCGAGCGGCGACCGCAGTTCGTGCGCGGCGTCGCCCACGAACCGCTTCTGCGTCGCGAAGGCGTCCTGCACCCGCGACAAGAGCAGGTTCAATTCATGCACCAGCGGCCGCACTTCATCGGGCAGGCCCTGGTCGCCAATGGGCGACAGGTCATTGGCTTGACGGGTCGCCACCTGCCTGCGCGCGCGATCGACCGGTCGCAGCGATACGCTGATCACCCACCACACCACCAGCATCAACAAGGGCGCCAGCGCGGCGATCGGCCACACGGCGCGCAAGGCCAGGGTACTGGCCATGCCTGTGCGCACGGCCATGTCCTGCGCGACCTGGATCACTTGCGATCGCGTCTGCAACGAGAACACGCGGTACGTGGCGCCATGCCATTCCATGTCCGAAAAGCCGAGCACCGTGCGATCCGGCAAGGGCAGGCGCGGCGCGGACCGGAACACGCGCACCCCGTCGGGTGTCCAGACCTGGATGACCAGATCGCGGTCTTCGGGGATGTCGCCGGTTTCTCCATTGCCCGGCATGTTGGCGATGGGATTGCCCGCGCTCAAGGAAAACGCCGTGCGCTGCAAGTGGTAGTCGAAGATCTCGTCGGCCTGCGCCAGCGCGCCGCGATAGGCGACGCCGCCTTGCACCACCGCGGTCAGCAGGATCGCAGCGAGCAGGAAAAACAGCAGCCGCGCGCGCAGGGAATGGAGGATGGACAGGTTCATGCCGCCGTTCCGGTCCGGGGCACCAGATAGCCCACCCCACGCACGTTCTGGATCAGGTCGTTGCCCAGCTTCTTGCGCAATCCATGCACATACACTTCGACCGCATTGCTGCTGATGTCGTCTTTCCAGCTGTACAGTTTTTCTTCAAGCTGCGCGCGCGACAGGATCATGCCCGGGCGCGCCAGCAGCGGTTCAAGTACGGCCCATTCCCGCGCAGTCAGGGTCACGGGCTGCCCGGCCACCAGCACTTCGCGCGTGGCCGGATGGATGCTGACATCGCCATGGACATAGACCGGTTCGGCGCGGCCCGCGCTGCGCCGGACCAGCGCGCGGATCCGGGCCAGCAGTTCATCGACGTCATACGGTTTGACGACGTAATCGTCGGCGCCGGCATCGAGTCCGGCAATGCGCTGTTCGACCGCATCGCGCGCCGTGGCGATCAGCACGGGCAAGCGTTCCTGCCGCGCGCGCAGATCGCGCAGCACGCTCAGGCCATCCCGATCGGGCAGGCCCAGGTCCAGCAAGACCAGGTCGTATTGCTCGGTGCGCAGCGCCGTATCGGCCTGGGCCGCGCGCTTGACCCAGTCCACCGCATAGTGCTCCGCGCGCAGCACATCCAGCACGGTCTCGCCGATCATGATGTCGTCTTCAACCAGCAGGATGCGCATGGGCAGGGGAGTCCTATCGTTTGTCCGTAAAAGCGTACAGCAGGGCCAGCACCGGCAAGGCCAGGGCCACCCATAAGGTTGTCATCCATCCCCCATGGGCATAGGTCCATACGCCCAGGGTGGAACCGGCTGCGCCGCCTGCAAAGAACAGCGCCATGAAAACGCCGTTGACCCGGCTGCGCACATCGGCGCCGATGGAGAATATGACACGCTGACTGAGGATCAAGTTCGCGGACACGCCCATATCGATGACGATGGCGGTGACGACCAGGGCGGCCAGCGCGCCCGACATGGCCGGAGGAACCAGGATCGCCAGCACCAAGGCAGCCGCCACCAGGCCAAGGGCCAGGAAGGTGCCCGAGCGAACCAGGCCGCGATCGGCCATGCGTCCGGCTACTGGCGCCGCCACGGCACCGGCCACGCCGGCCAACGCAAACAATGCGATCTGCGACTGCGACATGCCGAAGGCCGGGCTGGCCAGCAGCAAGGGCACGGTGGTCCAGAACAGGCTGAAGGTGCCGAACGCAAACACGTGATAGACGGCGCGGCGGCGCAGCAGCTTGGACGTGCACAGCAGGTCCCACATTGACCGCAGCAGGGCCAGGTAGGCCATGCTGGATTGCGGCTGGCGGCGCGGCAGGGTGCGCATCAGAAAACCCGCCAGCAACAGATTGGCCACGGCCGACCCGGCGAACACGGCGTGCCAGCCGAACACGTCGGCGACCAGGCTGGCGATGGGCCGGGCCAGCATGATGCCGGCAAACAGGCCGCTCATGACGTTGCCCACCACGCGCCCGCGGGTGGCCTCCGGCGCCAGGTTGGCCGCGAACGGCACCAGGATCTGCGCGACGACGGACCCGAGTCCCACGCACACCGACGCGGCCAGGAATACGGGCGTGGAACGCGCGAAGGCGGTGACGGCCAGTGCGCCTGCGGTCAGCATCAGCACCCCCACGACCAGCTTGCGGTTTTCCAGGCGGTCGCCCAGGGGCACCAGGAACAGCAGGCCCAGCACATAGCCGATCTGCGTCAACGTGACGATCACACCGGCCACTTCGGGCGCCAGTTTCAGGTCGCCGCTGATGGGACCGATCAGCGGCTGCGCGTAATACAGGTTGGCGACGATGATGCCGCAGGCAACGGCCAGCAATAGCGTGGTCCACCCCGACATGGGGCGAACGGCGGGCACGGCGGGACTGGACAGGGGAGAGGACATGGACGGGGACGCGCGTGGGGGCAGGGGAGGGGGCACAAGGAGGGATGCAGCGCCATAGTACCCGCCGGGGGCGGCACTACAATGGCGGCTTCCTTTCGCCATGTACGCTTTTGTTTCAGGGACTTTGCCCGTGCCGGCCCGTTATGAATCCAAGATCCTGACCCCCCAGGCCTGCGCCGATGCCATCGCGCAGCAGCGCTGGCCGCGCCCGCTGGTGTTCACCAACGGCGTGTTCGACATTCTGCATCGCGGTCACGTGACCTATCTGGACGCCGCCGCGCAGTTAGGCAGTGCACTGATTGTTGCGATCAACACCGATGCGTCGGCGCGCCGGCTGGGCAAGGGACCTGACCGCCCGCTGAATACCGAAGCCGATCGCGCCGCCTTGCTGGCCGCGCTGGCGTGTGTGGATGCCGTGACGTGGTTCGACGAAGACACGCCCGAAGCGCTGATCGCGCTGCTGCGGCCGGACCTGATCGTGAAGGGGGGTGACTACGACATGGAAAAGCTGCCCGAGACGCATCTGGTGCGCAGTTGGGGCGGGGATGCCGTTGCGATCGACTTCGAACATGACCGGTCGACGACGCGGCTGGTCAAGAAGATCCGGGGCGAATGACCGCTGTCAGCAGCTTCCGACGTTCTGCCGCGTGAACGTGGCGCGGGCGGCCTGCAGCGCCTGCTGCTGATCGGCGGTGGCATTGCGCACGACCAACCATGAACGGATGATGCCGCCGGGCCGCGTCACGACCTTGGCGTTGCGCACGCCCTGGCCTTGCAACATGTCGACCTGACGATGCGCGCTGTCTTCATTGCGGAAGACGCCCAGCGAAATCGCATTCTGGTACGGACCGGCTTCCTGGATCACGAACAGGTCCTTCACGCCGCGCCGGTTGAGCTGGATCGCGGCTGCCTGGGCGGCATCGGCATCGGCAAAGGCTGGCACGATCACCATCCAGTTGGGGCGGTCGCCAATGCGGCGGATTTCTGCTCTGGCGCCCGTCAGGCGTTCTTCGGCCCAGCGCTGCGCGGCAGGGAGTTCGGCGTCGGTGAAGCTGCCCCATTCGAGGCAGGCCAGGGCGGCGTTGGCTGCCGGGGTGGCGGGAGTGGGCGTGGCCGGCGTGCTCGCGGCCTGTGGGCCGATGGCGGGCACCAGCACGGCGGCGGCGCCCGAACCCGCGGCCGCGGCGGTTCCGCCCGCGGGTGCAGCGGTTGCCGAGCTTGCGGTTGTCGGTGCGGCCGGCGTTGCCGATTCCGACGACCGCGGCCCCGTTTCATTCACGCCCGGCATGCGGGGCACTTCGATCGCTTCTTCGCGGATCTGCTGGTTCAGCCGCGCCGGCTCGCGCCCGCGTTGCGATTTGGCCTGGCCAAACCAGCCGTGGCCGATACCGAACAGGGCCAGGTTGGCGAGGAGCAACACGACGAACACACTACGCATGGCGGGCAGATTTCACGAACGGTGGGAAGACAGGGAATGCGCGTCGGCCTCGGCCACGCAGGCCAGACCGTCCAACACCGGATTATCGACCACACGGATGATCTGCGTCGATCCAATGGCGCCCAGCAAGTGTTGTACTTCCGTCGCAATTGATAGCCACGCCCCGCCACTGACGTGCAGCAGCGGCGGCCGGCCGTACCGGTCACGCACGGCCAGCCACTGCCGCGCCACCGCGCCGGCCTGTGCCGCGGCCACGCCGGACGCAATGGCGTCGTGCGTGTCGCCGGGGAAGGGCTGGATATGGCCTTCCGCCGCGGGCAGGTTGGCGGTGCCGGTCGCCAGGGATCGCCGCATCATCTCGCGGCCTGGCAGGATCATGCCCCCCACGAAATGGCCGGTCGCGTCGATGGTGTCGAGCGTGGTGGCCGTGCCAAAGTGGGCCAGCAGGTGTTCGGTGGGCAGGGGGGAGGTCGTCAGGAAGGCGGCGCGCTGCGCACAGGCCCAGATGCCGACCATGCCCAGCCACCGGTCCGGTCCCAGGCGCGTCGGTTCGCGATATCCGTTGACCAGGCCGAGCCGCGATGCCGTGGCGGTCTGCCACTGGATCACCGCGCCGCGCGCGGCCAGCAGATCGTCCAGCATGCGCTGCACGGCGGCGCCGGCAACGTTGGTGCCCAGCACGCCAGGGATGCCGGGGGCAGCTTCCGCAACCATCATCCCATCCAGCCAGACCGCGATGGCCTCGGCCTCGTCATAGCCGAACGCCATCTGCATCGTTTCACGGGGCGCGGGCAGGGCCGAGTAATCGCGATCGCGCCGCAGCCCGAACTTGACGCGGGTATTGCCCGCATCGATCAGCAAGGTCGTCATGCGCTGCGCACCGACACATCGCCCACCGTCACTGCCCGCAAGCCTTCCGTGGTCGAGACCTGCAGACGGCCGGTCGCGTCGACCCCGCTGGCAATGCCTTCGAACAGCACCCGATCCCCATCCAGCACCCGCACGGTGTGGCCGGCCAGCGCATCGTGCCGGGCAAATCGGGCCACGAACGGCGCAAAGCCCTCGGCCGCATAGACATCGATCGCGGTGCGCCAGGCCTCGGCAATGGCCGCCACCAGGTCGGCCGGATCGGCGCGGCCGCCAGTCATCGACCAATCCGCCACCGCCCGGCCCAGATGGGTGGATAGCGCCGCGCCGCCGCGCAGGTTCACGCCAATGCCCAGCACCAGGCCGATCTGGTGCTGCGCCGTGCGCAGTCCGGCCGGCAGGCTGACGGTTTCTGGCAGGATGCCGGCCAGCTTGGCGCTGCCCCACTGCAGATCATTGGGCCACTTGACCGTGACGGGCTGGGCGGCGGCGGGCAGGAAGCGGTTCAGCGCCTCGCACGCCGCCACGCCCGCCACCACCGACAGCGGCGGCAATTGCGCAGGCGGCAGCCGGGTCTGCAGGCCGCAGGAAAACAGCAGGGCGTCGCCTGCCTGGGTGCGCCAGGGGCGGCCAGCCCGGCCGCGGCCGGCGGTCTGCAGGTCGGCGCCGCGAAGCAGCGGACCGCGCCAGTCGGCCAGGGCGGCGCGCGTGGCGCGTTGCAGATCGGCGTTGGTCGACGCGGTTTCAGTCACCCAGCTGACGTCGTGCCAGTCGGGCAGCAGCCGGGCGACGCGGTCGGCGAAGGGGTTCGGGGCGGGGGACGCAGGGTCCCGGCCAGAGGCGGAAGACGCGAACATGGGCGGGATTGTAGGCCGCAACGCCGGGCAGGACCCGGTTTTTCCCCCGGGTAGCCCCGGTTGGGCAAGAACGACACGCCGACTCCACGTAAACTTGGGGGCATGTCGCAAATGCATGTCATTTATCTTTCATGAGCATCGTTGGCCCCGCGGCCGAGCCGGCTCCTCCGGCACTCGGCCACGCCGCGCCGCTGGCCCGGCTGGCGCTGTTGATCGTGCTGCTGCTGGTCGCCTACGCCAGCCTGTATCCCTTCACCGACTGGATGGACGTCGGGGTGCCCGCGTTCGCCTATCTGAAGGCGCCGTGGCCAAGGTACTGGGTCGGCTCCGAAATCGCCGCCAACGTGGCTGCCTACTTCCCGGCGGGCGCTCTCTTTGTCTGGGCCGTCTACCCCCACTGCCGGGGAGCGCTGGCGGTGCTGCTGGCCGTGCTGCTGTGCGGCGGCGTGTCTGGCGGCCTGGAAGCGCTGCAGACCTTCCTGCCCGATCGCATCTCGTCCAATGTCGACCTGGCGGCCAACGCCGCCGGCGCCTTCCTGGGCGCACTGGTGGGCGTGGCCACCGCCCGCCGGCTGATCGGCCGCAGCGCGCTGCTCAAATGGCGCCTGCGCTGGTTCCTGCCCGACGCCGGCCCGGCCCTGATCCTGGCCGCGCTGTGGGTGATTGTGCAGGTGCCGCGCCAGCCCATGCTGTTTGGGACCGGCGAATTCTGGTTGCTGCTGGGGGACTGGGCCGCTTTCCCGGCCGAGCTGGTGGCCGAGTTCTGGGCGCCCGAACCCGTGCACCGCGTGTGGGCCGAACAGATCTGCACCGCGGTCGCCACCGTGGGCGCCGCCATGCTGCTGCTGCACAGCGCCAAGCCCGTGGCCGCGCGCGGCGTGCTGCCGGTGGCCCTGGTGGTGCTGGCGCTGACCATCAAGGTGCTGCTGCAGCCGCTGGCCATTCCGGGACTCGATCCGGCCATCTGGCTGACCGAAGGCGCGGTGGTGGGCGGCTGCGTCGGCGTGGCTTTCGCGGTACTGTTGTCGTATGTGCCGAACGGCGTCCAGCGTGGCCTGGGGATTGCCGCGCTGGTCATGCAACTTGCGATCGTCAACCTGTTTCCGGCCGACCAGTACTTCGGCATGTCGACCGTGTTCCGCGCCGGATGGCTGCATCTGGAATCGCTCACGCTTGGCCTGTCGGTGATCTGGCCCGTTGCGGCGCTGGTCTGGCTGACGCGTCCGCGTCGGGCCCCCATCGTTGCCGCTCCCCCTCCTTGAAGGACGCCTGTCCATGAGTTCCTACTACAAACATCATGTGTTTTTCTGTCTGAACGAGCGCGAGGAAAAAGCCTCGCGCCCGAGCTGCGCCCGCCGCGATGCGCAAGCCATGCAGGAATACGCCAAGAAACGCATCAAGTCGCTCGGCCTGTCGGGCAAGGGTGAAGTCCGTATCAACAAGGCGGGCTGTCTGGACCGCTGCGAAGAAGCGCCGGTGCTGGTCGTCTACCCCGAAGGCATCTGGTATACGTACATCGACAAAAGCGACATCGACGAAATCATCGATTCGCACTTCGTCAAGGGTCAGCCGGTCGAACGGCTGATGATCTAACACCCCTTTCAATCACGTTTTCCGGATACGCATGGCAGCTTCTACCGAGACCATCACCTTTACCGGCCAGGCCGGCCTTATCGACTGCGCGCTGGACATTCCCGAGGGCGGCATCGACGGCGCGATCGGCTGGGCGCTGGTGCTGCACCCCCACCCGCTGTTTGGCGGCACCCGCGACAACAAGGTGGTGACGACGCTATCGCGCGCCTGCGTGCAGGAAGGCTATGTGACGGTGCGGCCCAATTTCCGCGGCATAGGCAAATCCGAAGGCGTGTTCGACAACGGCATCGGTGAAGCCCTGGACATGGCCGACCTGGTGGACCAGTTTCGCGAACGGTATCCGGCGCTGGCCACGGGGCGTTTCGTGCTGTCCGGCTTTTCATTCGGCAGCGCCGTGGCAAGCCAGGTGTTTGCGGCGTGCGGCCCTGACAGCCCGCGCGGCCTGCCTGTGTCGTCGCTGATGCTGCTAGGCACCGCGGCCAGCCGCTTCCAGGTGGCCACCGTGCCGGAAGACACCCTGGTGATCCATGGCGAGCAGGACGACACGGTGTCGCTGTCGTCGGTCATGGACTGGGCGCGGCCGCAGTCATTGCCCGTGACCGTCATCCCGGGCGCGGGCCATTTCTTCCACGGCAACCTGACCATCGTCAAACGCCTGGTGCTGGCGCACCTGACACGCCCCTGATTTGGCAACAGTAGCAATCCGTTGCATTCCCCGGCCGGACCCGCGCCGGGCCCCGGCTGGCCGGGGTGCCTATAATCGGTCTTTTCCATCTCGCATGCCGGGTCAAGCGATCCCGTCGTCCCTGGCGTGGTACCGCCGGCCGGCGCCCAGTCCCGCATGCACGACTCGAATTCTCCCCCCATGAATCTGCGTTCCACTCTGGGTGCTACAGGTCGTCGATACGCCCTGACCGCCCTGGCTTCGGCCATGCTCGTCACGTCCACCGCACTGCCTGCCGCATTCGCCGCAGCGCCGACGCCCACGGCCCCTGCCACGGCTGCCGGCCCTGCCGCTGCGCCGGCCGCCACCACGTCGTCGGCCCAGCCCAGCGCGCCGTCGATGTCGTCGGTGGGCCTGCTGTCGGCCATTCCGGCGCCGGCCATCGCAGCCCGTTCGTGGGTGACGATCGACGTGACCAGCGACCAGGTGCTGGCCGAGGACCGTGCCGACGAACGAGTGGAACCTGCGTCGCTGACCAAGGTGATGTCCGCCTACCTGGTCTTCAACGCGCTCAAGGAAAAACGCCTGACGCTGGACCAGACGATCAACGTGTCGCAAAAAGCCTGGCGCACCGGCGGCTCGCGCATGTTCATCGAACCGCGCAAGCCGGTCACGGTCGACGAACTGATCCGCGGCATGATCATCCAGTCGGGCAACGATGCCACGGTGGCCCTGGCCGAAGCCGTGTCGGGCACCGAAGAAGCCTTTGCCACGCTCATGAACCAGGAAGCGCTGCGCCTGGGCTTGAACAACACGCACTTCGTGAATTCGACGGGCCTGCCCGATCCGACGCACGTGACCACCGCGCGCGACCTGGCGCTGCTGGCCAAGCGCCTGATCCAGGATCACCCTGCGTACTACTCGACGTACTACAAGGAACGCCAGTTCACGTACAACAAGATTTCGCAGCCGAACCGCAACCGCCTGCTGTTCCTGGATCCGTCGGTCGATGGCATGAAGACGGGTCACACCGATGCCGCCGGCTACTGCCTGATCGCGTCGGCCATGCGCGGCGATCGCCGCATCCTGACCGTGATGGTGGGTGCTTCCAGCGAGCACTCACGTTCGCAGGAAAGCCTGAAGCTGATGAACTGGAGCTTCCAGAACTTCGACACCGTGCGTGTGTACGCGGCCAACCAGGCCGTTGCCGAACCGCCTGTGTGGAAGGGCAGCGCCAAGACCGCCAAGCTGGGTTCGCCGCAGCCGATCTGGGTGACGGTGCCGCGTGGCCAGGCCGGCAACATCAAGTCGGGCATCGAACGCACCGATCCGCTGGTGGCCCCGTTGCTCCCGGGCCAGCAAGTCGGTACGCTCAAGCTCACGCTGAACGACAAGCCGGTGCGCGAAGTGCCGCTGGTGGTGCTGGAGCCGGTCGAACTGGCCGGCATCTTTGGCCGCGCGTTCGACGCCATGCGTCTCTGGTTCAAATAATCTTCAAGGAAACGGGATGATCGACGGGATCACGGGCGACCCACTGGTCTATCTGAATGGCGCGTGGTCGCCGCTGTCGGAAGCCAAGATCTCGGTGCTCGACCGGGGCTTCATTTTTGGCGACGGCATCTATGAAGTCGTGCCGGTCTACCACCGCAAGCCGTTCCGCATGAGCCATCACCTGGCTCGCCTGGAACGCAGCCTGGGCGCGCTGCGCATCCGCAATCCGCATACGCTGGTGGAGTGGGAAGACCTGGTTCGGCAACTGATCGACAGTTCGCCCGCCGACGATCAATTCGTCTACCTGCAGGTGACGCGCGGGGTGGCCAAGCGCGATCACGCCTTCCCGACCAATGACGTGACGCCCACCGTGTTCGGCATGACGTCGCCGTTCACGCGGCCCGACGCGCGGCAACGCGACCACGGCGTCAGCGTCGTCAGCATGCCCGACGAACGCTGGCTGCATTGCGAGATCAAGTCCACGTCGCTGCTGGGCAATGTGCTGGCCAAGCAGTACGCTGTGGATCATCAGGCGCAGGAAGTCGTGATGTTCCGCGACGGGTTCCTGTCGGAAGGGTCGTCGAGCAATATCTGGGTGGTCAAAGACGGTGCGATCATCGCGCCGCTCAAGAACCACTTGATTCTTGAAGGCATCCGTTACGGATTCATCGAAGGCCTGGCCGCCGCGCGCGGCCTGCCCATCGAGATCCGCCCAGTTACCGAAGCCGAAGTGCAAGCGGCCGACGAATTGATGTTGTCGTCGGCCACCAAGGAAATCCTGCCTATCGTGTCCTACAACGGCCAACCGGTCGGCGCCGGGAAACCCGGACCGGTCTACGCGCGGCTGCGCAAGGAATACGACGAGGCCATTGCGGCGTTGTGATCATGGAAAAAATCGAATCCCCTGACGAACGGACCTCGTTGATCGAGTATCCGTCGGACTTTCCCATCAAGGTGATGGGTCAGCACCACCCCGAATTCGCGGCCACGCTGACCGAACTCGTGCTGCGCTACGACCCGGTATTCGACCCGGCAACGGTGGAAATGCGGCCCAGCAAGGGCGGCAATTACCTGGGCCTGACCTTTACCGTGCGCGCCACGTCGCGCGAACAGCTCGATGCGCTCTATCAAGAGCTGAGCGGCCACCCGATGGTCAAGATCGTCCTGTGATGGCTGCGGTGGGGCGGCCGCCGGTGCCGCCATGCTGATCCGCTGGCTGCCGCGCCCGTCTGACTACCAGACCACCTGGGAAGCCATGCGCGCCTTCACGGCGGCGCGTACTCCCGACACGCCCGACGAAATGTGGCTGGTCGAGCATTCCCCTGTCTACACGCAAGGCCTGGCCGGCAAGCCCGAACACCTGCTGGCGCCCAGCCACATTCCGGTCGTACAAAGCGATCGGGGCGGCCAGGTGACCTATCACGGGCCCGGGCAGGTGGTGGCCTATGTGCTGCTGGACTTGCGGCGCGTGGGCTATTTCGTGAAGGAATACGTGTCGCGCGTGGAACAGGCGCTGATCGATACCCTGGCCGAATTTGGCGTGAATGACGCGCAGCGCAAAGACGGCGCGCCGGGGGTCTATGTGCCGTGGCCACGGCCGGCGGCGGGATTGCCTCGAGACCCTGGCGACAAGGTGCATGGCGAGCAACGTGCAGGTAGGGAGCATCCCCTCGGCGCGGCGGCCGCCGTTTACCCCGTGGAGCTTGCGAAAATCGCCGCCCTGGGCATCAAGGTCCATAAGCACTGTACCTATCATGGCCTGGCCCTGAACGTGGCGATGGACCTGTCGCCCTTTGACGGCATCAACCCCTGCGGCTACGCGGGCCTGCGTACGGTGGACCTGGCCGCCTGCGGCATCCACGTGGACCTGGTCACCGCGGGCGACCGACTGGCCGCCCACCTGACCGCGCAACTGCTGGCACCGGCGGGCGGCGCGTCCCGCAGTGCAACAACGCGAGACCCCTCAGCGGCGGTAGAATAGGGGGTTATCACCAATCACAGCCCCCGGTTCTACCCCGGCCCCGCTGTTCAGGAATACTAGCCATGAGCTCTGTAGTCGATACGTCGGTTGATGCGGCCAGCGCGGCCACCCCCGCCGAACCCGTCATCATCAACAAGTCCTACGACCCGCTAAAAAAGCAGAAGTCGGAGGCCAAGATCTCCCGCATTCCCGTCAAGGTTGTCGCAGCCGAAAAGCTGAAGAAGCCGGACTGGATCCGCGTGCGCGCCGCCTCGCCGGGTTCGCGCTTCTACGAAATCAAGCAGATCCTGCGCGAACACAAGCTGCACACCGTGTGCGAAGAAGCGTCCTGCCCGAACATCGGTGAATGCTTCGGCAAGGGCACCGCCACGTTCATGATCATGGGCGACAAGTGCACCCGCCGCTGCCCCTTCTGTGATGTCGGCCACGGCCGCCCCGACCCGCTCGACACCAACGAGCCGCTCAACCTTGCGCGCACCATCGGCGCCATGAAGCTGAACTACGTCGTGATCACGTCGGTCGACCGCGACGACCTGCGCGACGGCGGCGCGGCCCACTTTGTCGAGTGCATCCAGAAGACGCGTGAATTGTCGCCGAACACCCGCATCGAAGTGCTGGTGCCCGACTTCCGCGGCCGCCTGGACCGCGCCCTGGCGATCCTGAACGCCGGCCCGCCCGATGTCATGAACCACAACCTGGAAACCGTGCCGCGCCTGTACAAACAGGCCCGTCCGGGCTCGGACTACAAGCACTCGCTCAAGCTGCTGGCCGACTTCAAGGCGCTGCACCCGAACGTGCCGACCAAGTCCGGCCTGATGCTGGGCCTGGGCGAGACCGACGAAGAGATCCTGGAAGTCATGCGCGACATGCGTGCGCACAACGTCGACATGCTGACGATCGGCCAGTACCTGCAGCCGTCCGAGCATCACCTGCCGGTGCTGCGTTATGTCCACCCCGACACGTTCAAGATGTTCGAACGCGAAGCCTACGCCATGGGCTTTACCCATGCGGCAGTGGGCGCCATGGTCCGCTCGTCGTACCACGCCGACGAACAGGCCCACGCGGCTGGCGTGGCGGATTCGTTGAACTGATCTGCGCTGTGGTTTGCAGAAAAGCGGCCTTCGGGCCGCTTTTTTATTGCCCTGCGAGTTGTGGCGTGCACAACGTCCGGATGATGAAGAATGAGAATCATTGCTATACACTTGCGTCCTTGTGCATGCCTGTGCAGCCGCCGCCACCCCATCGACCAGGTGCTTCCTTGCCCGAGCGTTACTACAGAGAACTGCTAAGGTATTTCACGCGCAAGTCGGGCGACGGCCACACCGCCGCCGACGTGGTGCAGGAAGCCTATGCACGCATCTACGCGCTGCAGGACTCAGGCGGCGCCATCCTGGAACCTCGGGCGTTGCTGTATCACGCGGGCCGCAACATTGCCGCGACAGCTGCCGCGCGGCGCGCCGCGGAGCAGCGCGTGCTGGATACGCTGGGGCTGGTGTCCGCCGACAGCGTTCCGTCGGTGGAAGGTCAGGTGATTGCGCGCCAGCAGCTGGATCGGCTGATGCAGCGCCTGGCCGTCATGCCCCCCAAACGGCGCGCCGTGTTCATCCTTGTCAGGGTGCATGGCTACAGCTATGCCGAAGCCGGCGAACGCATGGGACTGAACGTGACGGCGATCGAGCGGCATGTGATGCGGGGCATCCTGGACTGCGCCGGGTTGGCGCCAGCGCGCGCATGACGCCGGCCCTTTCCATGACCTGTCCATGATGTCCACCCGACCTTCCCGCGCCTTGATCGAAAGGGCCCTGCTGCTTGTCGGCCGGACGCACAAGGGCAGCCCCGACGTGGCGCAGGCTGCGCGGGACGAGTTGGCTCGGTGGCGTGACGGCACGCCCGCCCAGGTCCAGGCCGTAGCCGCTGCGGAACGGCTGTGGGACAGCACGGACGCCAGTGGGCTGCAGGGTACTGTCCCGGTGCCGCGCAGCCAGGCCGCGGCCCAGGAAGGCCGCCGCCGCGCGCTGGGCATGCTGGGCGTCGGCGGCGTGATCGCGGCGCTGGCGGGCGGCAGCCGGTTTTATTGGCTCCAACCGCTGGAACAACTTGCGCTGTCGACCGGCAGGGCGCAGCAACTCGATCGCACGCTGTCGGACCGGTCCGAACTGAGTCTTGCCGCCCGGACGACCTGTACGGTCGCGATCTACCGCAATCGCCGCGAAGTGCAGTTGGCCGCCGGCGAAGTCCGCTTCAACGTCACCCATGATCCCGATCGGCCGTTCATGGTCATGACCGAGTGGGGACAGGTTCGGGTGCTTGGAACGACATTCACGGTCAGCGCACGGGAAGGGCATATGCGGGTGGCCGTGGCCAACGGTCGCGTGGGTGTCTGGCCGCGCAGTGATGCGGACACGTCAGCAGGATCGTCGGGCGTCCTTTCAGACCCTCCTCCGATCGTGTTGCAGGCGGGCGAGGCGATCGACGCCGACGCGCAAGGCCTTGGCATGCGCCGCACGTTGCCGCCCGACGACGTCGGCGCCTGGCGCCAAGGCTGGCTGGTCTTCGACAACACCCCGCTGGTGGAAGCCCTGGCGCGCTGGAACGACTACGTGCCTCAGCCCTTCCGCTTGCGAGACCAACCTCGGTTGCGCGATCTGCGCGTCAGCGGCAGTTTCCCGCTGCGCGATCCGCAGGCATTTCTGCAGGGACTGCCGGACATGCTGCCGGTGCGCGTGACGCGTACCGCGGGCGAGCCGGTGACTATCGAACTGCGATAGCAAAAATAGTTGTCAGGGTTCGGGCGACTTCTTGGTCTTCTGCCTGAAACCCACCCGAGGACAAGGTCCATGATCCGACAACACCCCCGTGCAGCGTTGCCCAACGCCGGCCGCGCGCCGCGCGCTACCCCGCGTTCGACCACGTCTTCAACCAAGCATGCCGACCGCGTCGCGACCCATTCGCTGTGCGCGATCGCTCTGGCATGCAGCGCCGCGTTCGGCATGGCAACAGCGCCCGAGTACGCGTCCGCGCAAAATGCCCCTTTGCCCACCACCACGATGTCGGTCGCGTTGCCGGAACAACCCCTGGCGCAGACCCTGAACGCCTTGTCGCGGCAGTCGGGTGTGGCGATCGGGGCCGATGGCGCCCTGCTGGCGGGAAGAACCGCGCCGCCGCTGCAAGGATCGTTGACGCTGCAACAGGCGCTGGATACCGCCTTGCGGGGCAGCGGCCTGGTGCCGGTGCGCAGCGGGCCAGGCACGATCACGATCCAACGCCAGGCGGCCGGCTCGGCCGCCATTTCGACCCTGCCCGCCGTGAGCGTGACCGCCGACGCCATCGCGTCCGGCCTGCCCGCACCCTATGCGGGCGGCCAGGTGGCGCGCGGATCCCGCCTGGGCATCCTGGGCAACAAGGACATGCTCGACACGCCGTTCAGCGCCACGCAATACACGTCGCAACTGATCGAAGACCAGCAGGCGCAGAACCTGGGCGACATCCTGGTCAATGATCCCGCCATCCGCAACACTTACTCGCGTGATGCCGGCCGCGACGAATTCAATATTCGCGGATTTACGCTGTTCAACTACGACATCTCGTTCAACGGGCTGTACGGCATGTCGCCGCGCGATTCCAGTTCGCTGATCGGCGTGGAACGGGTCGATGTGCTGCGCGGCCCCAATGCGCTGCTGAACGGCATGGCGCCTGCCGGCTCGGTGGGCGGCGCGATCAACCTGGTACCCAAGCGCGCCGGCCCCGAGCCACTGAATCGCGTCACGCTGTCGTACATGGAGGGCGGCCAGTTCGGCACGCACGTCGACCTGGCGCGGCGTTTTGGTGAGAACAAGGAATGGGGCGTCCGGCTCAACGCGATCCGCCGGTCGGGGGACACGCCGGTCGATCATTCCAGTGCCGCGCTGAGCGCCGTCGCCCTGGGTGTCGACTACCAGGGCGACAAGGTGCGCCTTGAGGCCGACGTGAATTACCAGAAGCGCCGCACGGGTGCCCGCAGTGGGCTGCTGCTGCCGGACAGTGGCGTGGCGATCGGCCGCGCGCCCGACAACAAGACGAACTTTCTGCCCGACTGGACCTACTGGGACGTGAAGGAACTGGCCGCCACCGTGCGCGGCGAAATCGACCTGTCGTCCAACCTGACGGCGTACGGCGCGGCGGGCGCCATGAACTATGACTTCACCAGCCTGCAAACCTCGTTCTTGCTGCAGGATCCCGCCGGTAGCCTGATCGGACGGCCGGTGCGCCTGAACCAGTATGTCGACACGCGCACGGCCGAAGGTGGCGTGCGCGGAAAGTTCGCCACCGGGGGCCTGCAGCACGTGGCGGTCGCCAGCGTCAGTACCCTGACCATGAACAGTGGATCGCGCCGCCAGAACGGGTCGGTGATTTCGTCGAATCTGTATTCGCCAGTGTTCAACGCGCGGCCGGAAATTGCCATTGCCGATGGCGTCCCAAAGACAGGGCAGACGCGGTTGAACAGCATCGCGCTGGCTGACACCATTTCGATGGCCGACCAGCGGCTGCAGTTGACACTGGGCGCACGGCGTCAGCAGGTCGAATCGTCCAACTTCGACGCCGTCACCAGTAACCGCATCGATCCAAGCTACAAGAAAAGCGCCATCACACCGGTTGCCGCATTGGTGTTCAAAGTCACGCCTGTGCTGTCCGTGTACGGCAATTACATCGAAGGCTTGACCCAAGGCCCCACCGCGCCTGCCGACGCCATCAACGCCAATCAGATGTTCCCGCCGTCCAAGGCCAAGCAGATGGAGGTCGGGACCAAATACGACTTTGGCCGATTCGCCGCCACCTTCAGCGCGTTCCAGATCGAACGCGCCAACGGCTACCGGAACCCGGCCACCAACGTCTTTGGGGTGGACGGCCAGCAGCGCAATCGTGGACTGGAACTGGTCACCCAAGGCGAAGTGGCAACCGGCGTGCGTCTGCTGGCCGGTGCCGCGTTTACCGACGGCAAGCTGACGCGCACCGAAGGCGGGCTGAATGACGGCCGCAACGCGCCGGCCGTGCCGCGCTTTCAGTTCAACGCCGCCGCCGAATGGGATACGCCCTTCCTGGTGGGCCTGACCCTGACCACTCGCGCCGTACGGACCAGCTCGCAATTCGTGGATACCGAGAACGTCCAGCAGATTCCCGGCTGGACACGGTTTGACGTTGGCGCGCGTTATCGCTTCGTGGCGGGCAAGACGCCCATCACGATCCGCGCTGCCATCGAAAACGTGGCCGACAAGAACTACTGGCAGTCGGCGGCGCGCCAGGGGCTGACGATCGGCGCACCACGCACCTTGCTGCTGTCGCTGTCCGCAGATATCTAAGCGCAACATGAGCGCAGCAAGGTGGGCCGCCCATCGCGCATCGGCCAGGGTTTCCATGTGATGACGCCCGCTCGACGAGACGTCCTGTGGCGCGCGCTTGCAGCGGTTGCCGGCGGCTATGCGGTGGCCAACTTCGTGCCGGTGGCGCTGATCATTGGGTGGGGACTGGAACGCGTGGATGCGGCGTTGGTCGCCATGCAATTGAGCTTCGTGGTGTATGCCGCCGCCGTCATGGGGGCTTTTGGCGCGTGCACCATGAAGAACGCCTTTCGCCAGTCCATGGCATGGCTGCACACCTGGCTGGGCGTGCTGGTCGGGTGGCTGCTGTACTTCATGTTCATCACCGGGACGGTCGGGTATCTGGATACCGAGATCGATCGGTGGATGCGGCCGGAGTTGCCGGTGGCAACGGTGTCGGCCCCGCCGCTGGCGAGCGACGCGGCTATCCACCTGGCGACGGCTTATCTGAGAGACCATGCACACGGCGCGCGGCGCTGGACCATCACGCTGCCGATCGACCGCAATGCGCCGTATCTGGAAGTGGCCTGGCAAGCGCCGCGGGCCGCATCGCCGGGAGTATCGCCAGGAGGCGAGACTTCCGGTTCGGCTTACCTTGACGCCACCACCGGCGCCGAGCTGCCCACGCGCCGCACGGGCGGCGGGCAAACGCTCTACCAGATGCACTGGCGGCTGCACTATCTGCCGCAGCGGGCCAGTGAGTGGATCGTTGGTATCGCCACGTTGATGATGCTGATCGGCCTGGTCACCGGCGTTGTCGTGCACAAAAAGATCTTCAAGGACTTTTTCACGTTTCGTCCTGACAAGGGCCAGCGGTCCTGGCTTGACGCGCACAATGCCGTCAGCGTCCTGACATTGCCCTTCCAGGTAATGATCACGTATTCCGGATTGGTGTTCGTCATGTTCACGTTGATGCCGTTGATCGTGGCCCCATGGTACGGAACGGGTGAGGCCGGCCGCAGCGCGTTCCTGAATGACGTGTTCGTGCCTCTGGCGCCCGCCGACGCGTCAGGCCACGTGGCAACGCCGTTGCCCTTGGACCGTATCGCGTCCGACGCACACCGGCGCTGGGGCACTGCGCCGATCGCCGCGCTCGATATCCGGAACCCGTTCGATGCCAACGCCCGCGTCACCGTGGTCGGCGACTTTTCAGCCGGCCCGATGCGGGCCACCGACATCCTGGCTTACGACGGCATTACCGGTGACCTGCTCGCCGAACGCCGCGCCTGGCAATCCGGCCCCAAGGCCTTCCGCGACCTGATGCTGGGCCTGCACGAAGGGCAGTTCGCACCGCCCGCATTGCGTGTGCTGTACGTGCTGTCCGGCCTGCTCGGCGCCGCCATGATTGCAACCGGCATGGTGCTGTGGACCGTCAAACGACGCCAACGCGCCGAACGCGGCCGGCAGGTCCATCTTGCAGGATTGGCAGGTGTCGAACGCCTCAACGTGGCCGCCATTGTCGGACTGCCCATCGCCATCGCCGCCTACTTCTGGGCCAACCGCCTGATTCCGGTCGATGCTGCCCCCCGCGCCGCGATGGAAATCAACACGCTATTCGTGACATGGTCGCTGCTGGCTGTCCATGCGTTGCTGCGGCCAGTCAGCCGCCTGTGGTGTGAGCAGGCCCTGATCGCTGCCCTGGCGTTTGGACTGCTGCCCGTGCTGAACGCCATCACGACCCACCGCCACCTGGGGCGGACCCTGACCGACGGGGACTGGGTCATGGCAGGATTCGACCTGACAATGCTCGGGCTGGGCGCAATCTTCGCGGCGCTTGCAGTGCGTACTAAAAACCACCGGCCATAAAAAAACGCACCGTCACCGGTGCGTTCTTGCCAATCACAGCCATCCGATTCAATGGCTCACGGCCCCATCAATCCACCTTGATGTTCCGCTCGGTAATCAGCGCCTTGCCCTTCTTGGTCTCTTCGGCCAGATAGGTCTTCAGTTCCGCGGGCGATCCGCCGATCGGCTCGGCGCCGATCGAGGCCAGGGTCGCCTGGACCTTCGGGTTCTTCAAGGCGTCGCGCATGGCTGCGTTCAGCTTGTCGATGATCGGCTGCGGCGTGCCGGCCGGGGCGAAGGCGGCGAACCAGGGCGTCAGTTCGTAATTCTTCACGCCCGCTTCGGCGATCGTTGGCACGTTCGGCAACGCGGCGGACCGCTTGCTGGTGGTGACGGCGATGGCGGTCAGCTTGCCGGCGTCGATGTGCGGCTTGGCCGACGTGACGCTGTCGAACATGTAGTCGACCTGGCCGCCGAGCATGTCGGCAATGGCCGGGCCGCTGCCCTTGTATGGGATGTGCAGCAGGTTGGTGCCGGTCATGGACGCGAACAGCTCGCCCGCCAGGTGGATGGACGTGCCGACGCCGGCCGACGCGTAGGTGTATTTGCCGGGCGCAGCCTTGGCCTTGCTGATGACTTCGGCCACGGTCTTGACGTCGTTGCGCTTGGGATTGGTCACCAGCACATTGGGCACCACGGCCAGCAGCGAGATCGGCGCAAAGTCGGCGATCGGATCGTAGTTCATGCTGCGGTACAGGAACGGGTTCACGGCCATGCCGTTGGCGACGATCATGATGGTGTAGCCGTCGGGCGCCGAGCGGGCCACGCTGCTTGCGCCGATGTTGCCGCCCGCGCCGGGGCGGTTTTCGATCACGAAGGATTGGCCGAGCGATGCGCCCATGGTTTCACCCAGGGTGCGCGCGATGTTGTCCATGGCGCCGCCGGGCGGGAAGGGCACGACCCAGCGGACCGGACGATCGGGATAGGTTTGCGCGAAAGCGGTGGGGGCCAGGGCCGAGGCGAGCGCCGTCAGCGCCAGCGCGCCGAGGACTCGGCGCGACGGGTTGAAAAGGGTCAAAACAGTCTCCGTTATAGGTAAAAGCTTGCGGTTCAGCGAATGGAAGAGGGGTGTTGCGCCAGGGGCGTCACGTGGATTTCCATGTACGGGAACAGCGGCAAGCCGGACAGCAGGGTGTGCAGTTCGTCATTCGATTCGACGTCGAACAGGCTGTAGTTGGCGTATTCGCCGACCACGCGATAGATCGCCTGCCATTTGCCCGAACGCTGCAAGTCTTGCGAGTAGTTCTTTTCGCGCAGCTTGATGGCGTCGACATCGGTGGCGGGCAGATCGTGCGGAATGCGTACGTCCATACGAACCAGGAACATCATGGTGGGTCTCCTCAGGTGCCTTGCCGGCGGTAGTGCTTGAGCTTGTCGTCGTCCAGCTCGAGTCCCAGGCCGGGCGTGGTGGGCACGGTCAGTGCAAAATCGCGGAATTCGGGGCGGTTGACGACAATGTCGTCGGTCAGCAGCAGGGGGCCGAACAGTTCGGTGCCCCAGGCCAGGCGGGGCAGGGTGGCGAACACGTGGGCCGATGCTATGGACCCCACGCTGCCTTCGAGCATGGTGCCGCCGTACAGGGCCATGCCGGCGGCGTCACCGACGGCTGCCGTGCGCACCAGGCCGAACAGGCCGCCGGACTTGGCGATCTTCAGCGCCAGGACATCGGCGGCGCCAAGGCGGGCGATTTCCAGCGCGTCTTCCGGGCTGTGCACGGCTTCGTCCGCCATGATCGGCACCACGAAGCGCGCGGCGAGCCGGGCCATGCCAGCCAGATGGGCACGCGGCAGAGGCTGCTCGATCAGGTCGACGCCATTGGCTTCCAGCTGGGCAATCGCGCCCGCGGCTTCGGCCTCGTTCCAGGCCTGGTTGACGTCCACCGTGACGCGGGCGCGGTCGCCCAGCGCGCGTTTGATGGCGCACACGTGGGCCACGTCGTCGGCCACGGCGCGGCGGCCGATCTTCAGCTTGAAGGTGTTGTGGCGGCGCGATTCCAGCAGGGACTCGGCTTCGGCAATGTCGCGCTGCGTATCGCCGCTGGCCAGGGTCCACAGCACCGGCAGACGGTCGCGCACCGCGCCGCCCAGCAGGGTCGATACCGGCACACCCAGGCGTTTGCCTTGCGCGTCCAGCAGCGCGGTTTCCAGCGCGGACTTGGCAAAGGTGTTGCCCCGCGCGGTGTACGCGAGCTTGGCCATGGCGGCGTGGATGTTGGTGGCGTCGCGGCCGATCAGCGCCGGGGCAAGGTAAGTGTCGATATTGAGCTTGATGCTCTCGGGACTTTCTTCGCCGTAGCTCAGGCCGCCAATGGTGGTGGCCTCGCCAATACCTTCGATGCCGTCCGAGCAGCGCAGCCGCACGATCACCATCGACTGCGTGTTCATGACGGTCATCGCCAGCTGGTGGGCGCGAATCGTCGGAAGGTCGACAATCAAGGTTTCTACTGCGACAACGTTAGGGTGATCCATACTTTTTTGATCGGAAGGGTCGATCCGGCCAAGTATGCGTAGTGACGCTGGGCCCGTCCAAGACTATATTTGTCGTTTGCCATACTCTGAAGGTATCGAATGGACCTCCGGCAGCTGCGCTACTTCCAGACCGTGGCCCAGGAACTGAACGTGACCCGGGCCGCCGCGCGCCTGCATATGGCGCAGCCGCCGCTCAGCCGGCAGATCAAGAGTCTGGAAGAAGACCTGGGCGTGGCGCTGTTCGACCGGTCGGAACGCGCGCTCAAGCTGACCGAGGCCGGCCGCTTCCTGCTCGAGCAATCCCTGCAACTGACGCTGCGCTTTCAGGAGATGATCGAGGGCACCCGGCGCATCGGCCAGCAGGGGCGGCGCTGGTTTGGGATCGGCTTTGTTCCGTCCACGCTGTACGGCTTTGTGCCTGAACTGATCCGCCGGGTGCGTAGCGCCGATCCCCAGGTTGAAGTCGGCCTGTCGGAAATGACGACGCTGCAGCAGATGGATGCCCTGAAAGCCGGACGGATCGATGTCGGCTTTGGCCGCATCCTGTTCGACGACCCGGCCATTGAACGCACGGTATTGATGGCGGAGCCGCTGGTGGCTGTTTTTCCGCATGCGCATCCGCTGCTGCTACGCAAGGGTGAGGCGGGCGTGACGGCGGCCGACCTGGCGCCCCTGCCGTTCGTGCTGTACCCGGCGCGGCCCCGGCCCAGCTATGCCGACCATGTGCTGGCGCTGTTTCGCGCGGCGGGCCACACCCTGAACATCGTGCAGGAAGCGAATGAACTGCAGACCGCGATCGGCCTGGTGGCGGCGGGGCTGGGGGTGACAGCGGTGCCCGCGTCGGTGCGGCGGCTGCATCGGGATGACATCGGCTACGCGCCGCTGATGACACCGGGGTTTTCATCCCCGGTGATCGTGAGCTATCGACGGGATGACCGGTCGGTGTTCCTGAAGCAGGCCGTGGCGCTGGCGGAGACGCTGGCCACGGCGCAGGCGGGGAAGAGTGCGTAGGCGGCTGTCTTCCGTGGCGGCATCAACGCATGGGCATCACTGCAACGGTATCACTCAGGCGACATCACCCTGGCAACATCACTCCAGCCGCACGCTGCCCTTCGCGGCCGACCGCGTGCCCGGCACCGGATGGTTGCTGGCCGCATGGTAGGTGAACACGGCCGAAAACTTCACCTGATCGCTCAGATTCCGGCCCGCCGCGTGCAGCGTATTGCTGTGGAAGAACATGATGTCGCCCGCATTCAGTTCCGGCACGACCGCACGTGCGATCAGCGCCTGGTTGTCGGCCAAATCATCCCGCAAGAATTTCTTTTCGTCGAAGCGCGCAGGCGCGATCGTTTCGGTATGCGAGCGCGGCACCAGGTGCAGCCCGCCGTTGTGATCATTTTCCGGACCCAGCGCCACCCACACCGACACCATGTCGGGCCGGTCAAACGCCCAATAGCGGAAGTCGCGATGCCAGCCGGTCAGGCTGCCATAGCGGGGGTGTTTGGTCATCACGCAGTTGTGATGGGCCAGCGACAGACACGCCGGTTCGTTGAAGTACGCCTGCATCCATTCGCGGATCGGGGCACCGGTTGCCCAGGTCCGATAGGCTTCGTTGCGTGACCACGCATCGAGCAGACGGCGCACCGTGCCGCCGCCTTCATCCGCCTGTGAGGACGGCGCACCCGGATAGCCCAGGTCGGCTTCCAGTTCCAGGGGTTCGACGCGCGCGTCCAGATCCGCCTGAGCCAGGCACCGCAGCTCGGCCACCTGGCCGGCATCAAGCATGTTCCGCACTACCACCAACCCTTCCTGGCGGAGGGTGGCGACCTGATCGTCTATAGACTCGGAATGCATGGTCTGTACTTCGGTATTCGAGGGGATAACTGACTAGGATACGCTTATCGCGACGCGTCGTCAGAGCACGGCGCGGCGTGACGCGAGGCGGCGCGCACTGCGTGTATCGATGGCCAGACAACGGACGTGAAAACGGCCCGACAAAGCGGGCCGCAAGGTACAGGCTTGAACCGCGGCGGGAGGCATGCCTGCTGCAGTCACCACGGTTACCGCAGTACCTCCATCACTGCAATCACCGCGGTCGCCCTTTCCGCTTATTCCACCGTGATGTTGTTGCTCTTCACCAGCGCGCCCCAGCGCGTCGTTTCCTTCTGGATGAAGCTGGCGAATTCGGCTGGCGTGCTGCCCACCGGGTCCAGGCCCAGCTTTTCCAGCTTGCCGCGCGTTTCAGGATCCGTCACGGCGGCCTTCACTTCCTTGGCCAGGCGATCCACCACGGCAGCCGGCGTGCCCTTGGGAACAAAGAAGCCGTTCCACTCCAGCACATCAAAGTCCTTGAAGCCGTTTTCCTGGATCGTCGTGACTTCCGGCAGCGCCGCCATCCGCTTGGCCGACGTCACCGCAATCGCCTTGAGGCGGCCCGACTGCACATAACTCAAGCCGGACGCGGCATTCGCGAAGTAGGCATCGACCTGTCCGCCCATGACGTCGGCCAGGGCCGGTGCGCCGCCTTTGTACGGGACGTGCAGCATGTCCAGCTTGGCCTGGTTCTTGAGCAGCTCGCCCACCAGATGGGCCGGGCTGCCCGCGCCGTACGACGCGTAGGTGACCTTGCCCGGATTCTTCTGGGCGTAGGCCAGGAATTCCTTGAAGTTGTTGTACGGCGCCTTGGGCGGCACGACCAGGATGTTGGGCACGCTGATCGCCAGCGACACCGGGATCAGATCCTTGGCCGCGTCGAAAGGCATCTTGCGCAAGACGGGGTTCACCGCATAGGTGGATGCGTCATACAGCACGGTGTAGCCATCGGGATCCGCCTGGGCCACTGCCTGCCCGCCGATCATGCCGCTGGCGCCCGGACGGTTGTCGATGACCACCGTCTGGCCCAGCGACTTGCCGATGGTCTGCGCCAGGATGCGCGCCGCGTTGTCGGCGCCGCCGCCGGCCGAATAAGGCACGATCAGGCGAATGGGTTTGGTGGGCCACGATTGCGCGAAGCTGGGGGCGGCGGCGCCAAGGGCGGCTGCCGTCAGGCCGACAGCGGCCAGGGTCTTGATGAAAGTCATCGTGTCTCCGATGGTGTTGAAAATTCTTGTAGAGGGCGCCGGATACGCTCGGGATGGCCTATGCCCGTGAACCCATCCCGGCCTGCCGCGCCAGCACGTGCTGCGGCGACAGTTCCGGATGGGCCATGGCCGTCAGCGGCATCATGTAGGTCTGTTCCAGCATGAACTGGCCGGTCATGGCGGCATGCGGCGTCTGGTCCGAAAAACAGATCCAGGTGCTGCCCGGCGGAAACTCGAACGCTTCCTGCTCGCCATTCGCCTGGTAATCGGCATCGGCCTTCATGCGGTCATGCATCTGCAGCATCAGGTGGTCATAGGCGCTGCGACGCGTTTTTGTGATGTGCAGGCGGTGCATCAGCCAGGCCAGGCTGGGCCGGAACGGCGTCGCGCCCGGCACGAAGCGCTGCGCCAGCGATTCGAAGTCCTGTCCCACCCGCCACTGGCGCGATTGCCCATGCGGGTTGATGTTGTTGAAGACACGCAAGATCCGCTGCTCACCTGTGGGCCGCGACGGAAACGCGTCCACATGCAGCCGCGTATCGTCCTTGCGCCACGACGGCTTCCACGTGCCGATGCGATGCAGGCGCAGGCTGGTCGTCGGCTTGTGCAGGCTGTCCAGATAGCCCGGCACCAGGTGCGACAGCAGCGCGCGCGTGGACGTGTAGTAGCGTCTGACCAGCGCGGCAATCGCGTCCTTGCGGGCATCGTCCACCACCACGCCGGTCAGCACACCGGTGGTGGCATTCAGGCTGATGTTCTTGCGTTTGGGGTCCACCAAGGCCGGATCAAGCAGCGCGAGTTCAGCCGGGCTGAGCGTGAATGCCAGCTTGGGGAAATACAGCACCTTGCCGCGTTCCAGTTCGTCGATCGGGGACGCGCCCGGCTGGCTGGGCGGGGCGGCGTTCCAGTCCTGGAGGTCGAACGGGACGATGCGGCTGGAACGGGTCATGGGCACAGGCAGTCGGGCTGAGGCAGGAGCAGGGTCGACACGCAATCGGTCAACCTGCCAGCGCCTTTTCTATGGTGGCGTGGAATTCGGCTTCGTCGGGCTCGCCAAGGTAACGTTTGATGATGTTGCCTTGCTTGTCGATCAGGAAGGACGTGGGCGTCAGTTTGACGTCCTGGAACGCCTTGGCAATGTCGCCGACCGGATCGAGCGCGACCTTGAAGGGCAGCTGGCGGGTCTCGGCAAAATTGAGCACGTAGTTGGCCGGGTCGTAGCTCATCGCCACCGCCACCATGTCATAGCCTTTGGGCGCATACTTCTTGTAGGTCTCGACCATCATCGGCATTTCTTTCACACACGTGACGCAGCTGGTGGCCCAGAAATTGACCAGCACGACCTTGCCGCGCAGGCTTTCGGTCGTGAACTTTTCGCCCTGGATCGACGTGAATGTCGTTTCAGGCGCCTTGCTTGACGGCGCCAGGGCGAACCAGGCGCCAGCGGCTGCGATTGCGGCCACGGCGGCGACCGCGATAAGCTTGGCCGCCCCGCGCTGTGCGCGAAACGTTACCGGATAGCCCTGAGAGGCAGACAATGAAGACATATCGGTCCATGCACGTAAGTGAGTCTGGCCAGGCCCGGCAAGTGGCAACGGCAGTGGATGCCATCAACCTGCGTCGCCGGGATATCCTTGGCATTATAGGCCTCGTGGCCCTGGGCGGCGCCTTGCTGTCCCCGCGCCATGTCCTGGCGGCCAGCGTGTCCAGCCTGTCGAGCACGGAAGCATCGGCCGGGCTGAAAGAAGCCTTGCTCAAAGGGTCCGAAACCGCGGTCAACCTGCTCGGTCAGCCGGGCGGCTTCCTGGACAACGCCAAGGTGCGCATTCCCCTGCCTGAAGGGCTGAAAAAGGCGCAGGCCGTGCTGCGGATGATGGGGCGTGGCCAGCAGGCCGAAGAACTCGAAGTCGCCATGAACCGGGCGGCCGAATCGGCGGTGCAGGAAGCCAAACCCCTGCTGGTCAACGCCGTGCAGACCATGACCGTCCAGGACGCCAAGGGCATCCTGACGGGCGGCGACGATTCGGTCACGACCTACTTCAAGGGCAAGACCCAGGCGCCGCTGGCGCAGCGTTTCCTGCCCATCGTGTCCAAAGAGATCGACAAGCTGGGCCTGGCGCAGATGTACAACCAGTACGCCGGCCAGGCGGCGCAGTTCGGCGTGGTCCGCAAGGAAGACGCCAACGTGCAGCAGTACGTGACGCGCAAGGCGCTGGACGGCCTGTACCTGATGATCGGCGAACAGGAACGCAGCATTCGCGCCGACCCGGTCGGGACCGGCAGCGCGATCCTGAAGAAGGTGTTCGGGTCGATGAAGTAGTCGGGGGGCTCGTCAAGCAGGCGACGCCTTGAGCTTGCGGCCCAGGCGCCGCCAGCCGATCACCACGCCCGTCACGCTCAGCGCCGCGCCACCCAGGCTCAGCAGGATCAACAGCGTGTCCCATAACGGACGCCGATCCAGCAATGGCAGCCAGTCCCAGCTATGCAGCATCGCAAACAGCCACCGGCTCAGGCGCCGTGCGTCGTCGGTCTGGCTGATGATGGTCGCCGTGTGTGGGTCGATGTGCACCCACGTGTGGGACGGATCGTCGAAGCGCACGCGCAGGATCGGCAGCGGCTTGTCGGTGCCGCCGGTCATGGTGTGCTCGTCACGGTCGTAGTAGTAGGTGTCGTAGTCGGTCAGGCGGTCGATGCGCGCGACGGGGGCAGCCATCAGCCGTGCGGCGGCGGTTGCGATGGCGGCTTCATTGAAGTTCGTGAGGCGGGCGGTCCTGGCGTCGAGCACTTGCGGCGCGCCCGTGGCGGTCCGTGCCAGGACGATGGGTTGCCCCGTCGCGTAGGACCAACGGAGCTCGCGGGCGGCCCCACCCGCCGCGGCAAGAAGATCGGAAATCGGCGCGCGTGATGGGCTGCCGCCTTCAGCCTGCAAACGTCCACCCTGCATCGCCTCGATCTTCAATGCCGGTCCACTGGCGCTGAACATCTTCCACGGATTCATCGACATCCATCCGCTGAAGATCCAGGTGATCGTAATGACCGCGAACAGCAGGCCGCTGATGTGATGCCAGCGCATCATCGGGCCGGTATAGGGCGACCGCGATCCCGTGCGATAGACGCGGCCGAAGCGCCACCGCAGGATGCCAATGACCGAACCCGTCAGCGCCACGGCCAGCCCCAGCACCGATAGCGTGTTGACGATGCCGGACCAGTACGGATCGAAAACGTTGCCGCGGAAGGGATAGAGCCAATGGATCCATGCGCCCGCGTAATTCCAGAGCCGTTCGGTACGCGGCGCGTCACGGACCACCTCGCCCGTGCGGCCGGAAATGTACAGGCGCGTGCGTTCCGCATCGTTCACGTCGACGACGTGCAAGGGCCGATGGGCATCCAGGCCGCGGGAGTGCGAAAAGGCGTCTTCGTCGATTTCGCCAAGGTAGGACAGGGATGGGCTCGAGACGGCGTGGAGGGTGGGGCGATCACCAGCGCCCGCCCACGCCGCCGCGCTTGCGAGCGCGTCTTCGCGCGTGGTCGCAGGCAACCGCTTCCCGGTGACCGCATCGACCACGATCGGTCCGCGACCGGGAGCCGCGCCATGCCCTCCGCCGGCTGCGCCCGTGGCAGCCTGCGGCTCCACCAGATACACCGGCTGCCCCGCCCGTGCGCGTGCCAGACGCAGGTCCCGCAGCGGACCCTGAATACCCGCCGCAGCCAACGCCGCTAACGGATCCAGCATCGTCACGGTCCCATCCAGCGCCGGCAAATGCGCCAGCCGTTCCGCCGTCGTCAGCTTGGGATAGCCGACATACATCATGACGACGCCCGACACGAACCACATGGCAAAGAACAGGCAGACGGTGATGCCCATCCAGCGGTGAATCAGGAACAGCCAGCGTTTCGCGCGATGCATGGCGGCGTCCTCAGAACGACGCGCGCAGCGTCAGGTCCGCGGTCCGCGGCGCACCCAGGTACACCTGCGTCGTGGAACTGGCGTTGGCCGCGTACACCCGGTCCGTCAGGTTGCGGATGCGGCCGGTCAACGACATGGCCTTGCTGAACTGCCAGCTGACGCCCACGTCGACAAGCGTGTAGGCGGACCACGTCGCCGTGTTGGCGGCATCGGCGTAGACCCGTCCGACATGCCGTACGCCCACGATGCCGGTCCATGCCGGTGCAAAGGCGTACGAGGTCCAGACATTGGCCACGAACGACGGCGTGTTGTTCGGCGTCTTGCCTGCCAGCGACACGCCGCCTTGCGTGAAGTTGTCATAGGTCGCGTCGACCAGGGTCACGTTGCCCTGCACGGCCCATCGGGACGTCGGCCGCAAGGCCAGGGCCGCTTCGATCCCCTTCGAGCTTTGTTCGCCCACCGGCAATGTCAATGCGCTGTTGTTCGGATCTTGCGTCGCGATATTTTTACGATTGATGTGATACGCGGCCAGGGTCGCCGTGGCCTTGCGGTCCCAGAAGTCGACCTTGCTGCCGACTTCGACTTGCTTGCCGGTGGTGAGCTTGCTGTTGTTCATCACGTCCGCAAACGACGCCGTCGACAACACGCCCGAAGGAGGATCCGCCGCCGTCGCGTATTGCACGTACAGATTGGCGTCCTGCGTCACGTCCCACACCAGGCCAATGCGCCCGGTGGTGGGCGAGTACGAACGTTCATAACTGGCCGGTGCGGCCGCCGTGACGGCGCGCCGGTTGGTCAGGTCCAGGTCGATCCGTTCGTGCCGCAACGCTGTCACAAGATTCAGGGTGGGCAGCAGGGCCGTGCGGTTTTCCAGATACACCGCCAGCGTCTTGATCTTCACGTCGCGATCAGGATTGAAGCCGGGTGACGTCCCCGGAATCTGATAGAAATCGCCGGGCGTGAACTGATACGGATCCACTGTGTTGACGGTTCCGGCCAGGCTGTTCGGAAACCGCGTCTGGCGATTGGTGCTGACGTCGGCGCCGAACGCCCAGTCGCTCTTGCGGCCGAACAGCGTGCTTTGGTACAGCGCGTCGACCCGATCGCCAATCAGTTGCTGATCGTGCCGTTGCAGGAAAGCGCCCGACCGCTGGATGGCACGGTTGTCCGGCGTGTAGCGGTAGGTCTCGACGTTCCGGTAATCGCGCAGCGCGTCGTAGACATAAAACGTGTTCGTCAGCTTGAGCCTATCGGTCGCCTTCCATTCCGTGATCGACCGCAACCACTGCACCCGCTGTTGGTACAGCCCGTCCGCCGCGTTGTAGTTCTTGAAGCGTGTGCCCTTGTCGATGGTCAGCTCGCCCGACGACGGGTTCAGCACCGGCGTGCCCCAATACGGGCGGTCCACGTGTTCGGCCTGGTACTCGTAGGCCAGGGTGTGGGTCAGGCCCTGCCCAAAGTCCGACAGCAATGACGCCGCCACCTGCGTGGAGCGTGTGCCCGTACCCGCCGTCCAGCTGTTCGCGTCGCGGTGGTTCACATCGATGCGCGCGTAGTGGTTGACGCCGCTTTCGCCATCCCCGGCAATGCGGCGGTTCAGGCCGAACGACACTTCTTTCAGGCCATAGCTGCCGAAGCGCACCTGCGCGTCGCCAACGTCTTCTCGCTGCGCCAGCTTGGTCAGGTAGTTGATCGATCCGCCCACGGCGCCCGAGCCATACAGGAAGCTCGACGGTCCGCCGATGACTTCGACGCGGTCATAGATCCAGCTGTCCACCGGTCTTGCTGCGATGCTGTACTGCACGTTGATGCCATTGAACAGCTGGCTGACTGAACTGCTGTTGAAGCCGCGGTAGCTGACACCGATGTTGCCCGGCGCACTGTGCGCGGTGATGCCCGGGACGGCACGTAGGATTTCCTGGGTGTCGAGCGCGCCGCGCAATTCGATGGCGTCGCGATCGACCACGGTGACCGACGCCGGCGTTTCGCGCGGCGTCAGGCCCAGGCGGCTGGCAGTGTCGGATGGCTTGTCCAGGTTCAGGTTGCCCAGTCCCGCGGGCGCGGGTGCATCGGCTTCGACCGTGATGGTGGAGAGCGTGGCGGGCGACTCGGCAGCCTGCGCCTGCACCAGGCCAGGCGCACTGGTGCCCCCAAGCAAGGTGATCGCAAAAGCAAGAGACGTCGGCCGAAAGGCGGCCGGTCGATGGGTAGGAACAGACGGGCGGGACGGCTGGCGCGGACGCGCAGGGGCGGCGCAAGGTAGACGCAAACGTGACATGGCAAAACCTGATCGGGACGTGTCCCTGCCCGCACGGCGGGGCCGGCGGTGCAAGGCACGAGGCAAGAAAGACGCAGTCGGAAAACGGATCCGCAGGGATCCTTCACGACTGCACGAGCGTCGAGGTCAGGTCAGCGAGGGAGGCCCTCGCGCCGGAAGAGGCGAGAGCGTGGCGGCCGCAAGACGGGCCGCTGGAATGGACTTGAGGACGTAGGCGAGCGGATCGGACGTCTGCGCCACCCGCACCGGCGTGGGCATGAGACCAACGGGCGCGAAGCACAACGGGCAATCCATGACCATGCGGTCACCGTCGCCCGCAGACGAATCCTGGTCATGCACGATGATCTTGACGACGCCCGAACCCGAGCAGATCACATCGAACAGCGCCGGCTTGATGATCGGCGACGCAATGGCTGCCCCCAGCGTCATGGCGAACCAAAGCAGCACGGTAAGGTGCAGAAAGCGAAAGGTCCGAAGGGCATGCATGGGGCGGATGATCCCCCGGGGAAGTACGTAGCGTCAAGCGACGGCGGCTCGACAGTGAAGCGACAGTCGTTAGCAGGCGTGACGTGCGGCGCCTTGCACGATGGCCTGCACACGATCCGATACGGGCTGGTCACCATCGAATCGCATCACGCGGCAGGTGCGTTCTGCCATGGCCGAGAGCAGGGCGGACAGGCGCGCCGGTGTATCCACCTTGTCTCTGAAGGGCGGGTCCGTCGGCTTCCAGTAGAAATCGTCCGCGTCGATGAACCGGCCGCCGATCTCTGTCGCCAGGGCGCACGCCAGCGTCGACGTCTCGGAACCGGGTGCGCCGACGATATTGATCCGATGGTAGGGAAAGGGGGGCATCAGTACGGACGGGAGCCAGGCAGCCCGGCGTGCAAATAACGCAAACGGGCTGACCTGCGGTCGGACAGCGCCGCTGCCCGGCACCCCTTCAACAATGCATCGCTGCAATCAAGCGGTGCCGTAAGCGGAAAGTTTGCCGCCGCGCCCGTTACCTTCCTATTGGCGCCTTACTTCGCGCCCGGTGCGTTCTTGGCGGCTTCGTCCTGCTCGGCTTTGACCTTCGACAGGTCGGCCAGCTCGGCTTCGGTGATGTAATCGAACACCTTCACGACCTTGGTCACCCCGCTGACGCCGGCGGCGATCGACGCGGCGCGCTTGCCTTCACGTTCGGTCACGCGGCCCATCAGGTAGACGGTGCCACGCTGCGTGTTGATCAGGAAAGCGTTGGCGAACAAATCCTTGGCGTCGATCAGCGAGGCCTTCACCTTGCCGGTGATGAGCGTGTCGTTGGAACGGGTCGTCAGCGAGCTTGGCGGGCCGACCTGCAATTCGTTGATCACCGACCGCACGTTTTCGATCGTGGACGCCTGCAGTTCGGCATCGGCCTTGGCCGCGTCGTTCGGGACTTCACCGGTCAGCAGCACCTTGCGGTTGTACGCGTTGATGACGACGTGACCCTTGTCGCCATAGCGGCCCGAAATGCGGTTGCTGGATTTGAGTTCGATGCTTTGGTCTTCGACCTGGTTGCCCATGGTGCGGCGGTCGGTCGCTGCAAACGTGCCCATGACCGCGCCGCCCATGATGATGGGGATGCAACCGCCCACGGCCAGTGCGCCGGTGGCGATGGCAAGGGCGACCGCGATCGGGCGGGCGAGCGTCAGCAGAGGGGTGTGCGGCATTACATGTCTCCGAGCAATTGGGCATCGATGCCGTCGCATATGGCATGCAACAGCAGGATGTGGACTTCCTGGATCCGCAGAGTGCGGTCGTGAGGGACGCACAGGTGAACGTCGGTCTCGGCCAGCATCGCGCCGATCTGCCCGCCACCCTTGCCGGTCAAGGCGATCACGTGCATTTCACGTGACTGGGCCGCCTCGATCGCCTGGATGACGTTGGTCGAATTGCCGCTGGTCGAAATCGCCAGCAGCACGTCGCCGGGCTGACCCAGTGCGTTGACCTGCTGAGAGAAGACCCGGTCATAGCCGAAGTCGTTCCCCACCGCAGTCAGGATAGAGGTGTCGGTATTCAGCGCGATCGCCGCCAGGGGCAGGCGTTCGCGTTCGAACCGGCCGACCAGTTCGGCAACGAAGTGCTGGGCGTCGGCGGCCGAACCGCCGTTGCCGCAGGCCAGGATCTTGCCGTTGTTGGTCAACGTGTGGAAACACGCATCCACGGCGGCAGCCGTTGGCGCGGGCAGCACGTCTTGCGACTGTTCGAAGAGCGCGATGGCGTCACGAAAATGAGCGGAAATGCGGGCAGAAAGGTCCATGCGCGAATTATCTCATGTGGCCGGATGGCGGAAACGGGCGTCGTTCGCCCAAAGTGTGTCCACTGTAACCGGCCACGGGCCGCGCTGTCCTCAACCGACCGCCCCGAAGGCGCCCTGCAGCCAATGCATCCCCTGCGCGTCCTGGGCTACCACGTCGAACCGGCAGGGCGGCAGCGGCCCTTGCCAGCGATATACCAGGAAGAATTGCGCGGCGAGCTGCACCCGGCGCTGCTTGGCCCGGCCCACGCTGGCCGCGGCGCCACCGAAGCGGGAGGCGGCCCGATGCCGTACCTCCACGAAAACGAGGGTGTCGCGGTCCATCATGATCAGGTCGATCTCGCCCTGCCGGCACGCCAGGTTTCGGGCAACCAGCACCAGGCCGCTCTGCTCCAGCAGGCGAAGGGCTTCATTTTCGGCGGCGTCGCCCACGCGCTGCGTGGGCGAGCGTTTGAGTTCGGGCAGCGCCTCTGGGCTGTCCGGCAGCCTGACGCAGGCCTTGCGCTGCCGCCGACGCCGCGCCCGCCGCTGGGCGACCCGCGCGGCGTCGAATTCGCCGTGGTGGGTGAGGGGGGGCGGGGCGGCAGCATCTGGTTCCAGGGCATCCGGTGCAGCCGAGCATTCAACCGTTGTCGAAGGCGGGCTTTGTGGTGCGGCGTCGGCACCAAGTCCATTGGCCGAAGCGTCAGCTACCACCCTTTGGCGGGACCGCATGACAGTCAGCGTGGGACGGGAAGGCTTGCCGGTGTTCATGGCTGAGTCCCCAGACCTGAAAGCCAAGGGGCTGGACGCTCGGGTATCCTCACGGGATGCAAAACGAACCTGGCATGACCCCCTCTGGCGCGAGTGCGTCCGAGAAAGACGAGACCGGCGGGCTTCCGCATGTGACGAACCCGCTTGGCGCAGACACGGTTGCGGTGCCCACGTCGCCCTCCAGCGCCTGGATGCGCATGGCGGACCGGGTCGCGACGCAGTTCTGGCCCAAGCCGGCCTTGTATGTCGTGGCGACGCCCATCGGTAACCTGGGGGACCTGAGCCTGCGCGCCCAGATCAGCCTGCAGCAGGCGGACGTGATTGCGGCCGAAGACACGCGGTTGACGCGGCCGCTGCTTGACGCCTGGGGCATCCGCACGCCATTGATTGCGGCGCATCGTCATAACGAAGCGCAAGTGGCCGAAGCCATCGTCGGCCGACTGGCTGCGGGCGAGCGAGTGGCGCTGGTGTCGGATGCCGGTGCACCCGGGGTGAGCGACCCGGGGGCGCGCGTGGTCCGGGTGGTGCGTGAGGCCGGCTATCCGGTCGTACCAGTGCCCGGTCCAAGCGCGGTGATCGCAGCGCTGATGGCCAGCGGCGTGACCACCGACGAAAATCCGGCCTTTGCCTTCGCTGGCTTTCCGCCGCCCAAGCCGGTGGCCCGCCGACGCTGGCTGGAAGAGTGGTGCCGTCTGCAGGCGCCGGTGGCCATGTACGAGTCGCCGCACCGCCTGTCGGCCACGCTGGCAGACTTGCTGGCCGTCTGCGGGCCCGAGCGGCCCCTGACCATTGCCCGGGAATTGACCAAACGCTTCGAAGAGATCGTGACCTTGCCGCTGGCCGACGCGCAGGACTGGCTGGTGGCGCACCCCCAGCGCGCGCAGGGCGAGTTCGTGCTGATCGTGGGGGCTGCCGCCGCGCCGGAAAGCGACATGCTCGATGCCCGGACGGAAGAAGTCGTCCAGGCCCTGCTGGAAGTGATGAGCGTGCGGGACTGCGCCAAGGTGGCCGCCAAGATTACGGGCCTGCCCCGCGACGCCTTGTATGCCCGTGCGCTGGCGATCAAGAACGGGAAAGGCGACGAAGAATAGGCCAGGCGCGACGTTGCCGCACCTGAATGCGGCGTGCCTGAGGCTGCGGTGCCCCAGACCGTCATGCCTGCGCCCGGCGCACGGCTTGCGGGTGAACGACCTGTGGGCGCCTGCGTCCAGCGCCGGGTAGTCGGCCGGACGAGAGGGAACGGTGGAATGCATGGGTACGTCTCCGGCAACGCTGCCAGGCAGCGAAAAAGCCAGTCCAACGCATGCTCCGGCAACGCGCCGTGGCAACGAAGGTGCCACGGCTGACGACGCCCGCAACGCCGCCGTGTTCTGCCTGGACTGGTGTTGCCAGCATGCGCGCCACGCGCCGAATGCACGATTGGAACTGCGTGTCCTTGTCACGTCAGGCTTGCGCCGACGGGGCTGTGGAGCTTCCACCATGACAACGCGCTGCGCATCCGCAATACTCACAGCATCAGCTTTCCCTGATTGACGACAGAGCACACCTTCTCAATGCGACCAACTCCTTCAGACGCCCGGATCCCGCCAAGCTCCGCGGTGGCTTTAGCCGAGGGACATACCGCGGAGCCGCGGCCATCGGCAGCTACCCCGACGCCGTTATCGACCCAGGCACCTTCAATGCCATCACCGACCCGACCCGCGTCAACGCCGTCACCGACCCGACCCGCGTCAACGCTCAGGACCGCACCGACCCGATGGCGATATCTGGACATGGGAACGCCGCTTGGCGCCTTGCGCATCGCGGTGCGTGCGCATGGGCATCCGGCGGATTGCGTGGGCTTGGCCGAGCAAGGGCTAGCAGTTGTGGGTGACCACCCCGCAAATGGCCTTGCAGGCGCGTGGTTCGTCAACGATCAGAAATACCTGCCGGAACTGACGCCAGAGTGGGAAGCAGCAAGTGACCATGCGTTCCTGAACGAAGCGCAGGAAGACATACAGGCGTGGTTCAACGGGGAACGTGAGGCGTTCAGGACGGCGTTGTCACCGAGCGGGACGCCGTTCCAGGAAGCGGTATGGCAGGGATTGCTGGGGATTGCGTACGGCGAAACGGAAAGCTACGCGGCGTTGACGCATCGTATCGGCTATCCGCCGACCGCCGTTCGCGCCGTGGCCGGTGCGGTTGGGCGCAATCCGATTTCAGTATTGATCCCATGCCATCGCGTAATTGGCAGCGACGGCGCGTTGACCGGCTACGCAGGTGGCCTGCCGCGCAAGCAGTTCCTGCTGCGACTGGAGCAATCCAGCCGGCAGACGGCCATGCCGTTCAGCCTGCACTCCTGATGGCAGAGACTTGAGTCGCCGAAACCAGCCCTAACACCGCGCCCTCACACCGCGTCACAGCACAGGATCCCCGCAAAGCGCCGCAGCGCAGGGCGTCTACCGCGTAACGATCACCGGCGTGACATCCACCCGCGCCTGCATGCGCTGGGCTGCCGCCATGGCGGCTTCGCGGTCCGGGTACGGGCCGACCTGAACCCGATGCAGACTGCCGCCGCTGACCACACGCAGGGCCTCGACGTCCGGTACCCGAGTACGGATACGGTTGACCAGGTCTTCGGCGTTGCGTTCGCCGTTGAAGGCGCCAACTTGCAGGTAAATGCCAGAACTTAGCGGCGCAGAGACTGGAGTAGGTCGATAGGTCGACGGCACGGTAACCGGCGCCGACGCCTGGTACGAAGGTGAAGCCGCCCCGGAGCTGCCGCCTGACCCATAGGCAGAACCTGATCCGTAGGCAGAAGACCCGTAGGTAGAAGACCCGTAGGTAGAAGACCCGTAGGCAGAACCCGACCCGGCTGGATAACCCGCGCCAGAGCCACCTGCCGCGCCGGTCGCCCCGGTCGCCCCAGCAACCTCCGCCCCGGACGCCCCATTGACCGAACCCGCGCCCGCGCCAGTCCACGCGCCGTCCGCTCCGGCCACCGTGGCGCTTGGACGCGGTGCCGGCCGCAACGCCGGCGTCGGCGCCAGGATCTGCACCGGCAAGGCGCCGGCCGTGGGTTCGACGGGCATCGTCATGGCAATCGCGTCGATCTCAGGACCCGTCCCGGTCGTTGTGGCCACGCCGGTGTAATTCGACGCCACCGGCAAAGCCGCCCCGGCAGACCCCATAGACCCCGCAGACCCAGCCGACCCAGCCGACCCCGCCGGCGCCATCGCCAGCACCGGCTCGCCATTGCGTTCCGCCCGGATCCGCGCGATTTCCGCCGGCATCAGCAGTTCCACCACCACTTCCGAACTGCCCTTGCCCAGGATGCCCAGCTTGTGCGCCGCCGTGTAGGACAGGTCGATCAGCCGATCGCTGTGGAAGGGCCCGCGATCGTTGATCCGCACGATCACCGACTTGTTGTTCGCCACCCTGGTGACCCGCGCGTAGCTGGGAATCGGCATCGTCGGGTGGGCGGCCGTCATGGCGTACATGTCGTAGATCTCGCCGTTCGACGTCCGCGCGCCATGGAATTTCTTGCCGTACCACGAGGCCACGCCGCGCGCGGTGTAGGCCTGCTGGGTGGTATCAGGCACATACCGTTTGCCGAAGATCACATACGGCTTGTTCGGACCGCTGGCCAGCGGTTCGAGCTGGGGCAGGGCATCCGGCACCATGTCCAGGTTGGCCGGCGGATTGTCTTCCGGGCCGTCGTCCTTGTAGTACCCCCCGCCTTTGCCGCCCGACGACGCCACGCTGCCGCCACTCTTGGTGGGCGTACTGCCGCAGCCTGCCAGCGCAAACGCGGCAAGGGTCGCGGCCATGACGGTGGTGCGGCTGGGCGTCAGGGTCATCTCGAAGCACTCCGGGCAGGGGCGTTGGGGACCAGATCGTGGGCAACCTGGTCATGCAGGTCGAATTGTTTTTGCGCGCGGTGGCGCACCAGTACCTGGCCCTGGTCAGCAAACAGCGCGGCCAGCCGTTCCACAACGTAGACCGACCGATGTTTGCCGCCCGTGCAGCCTATCGCCACCGTCAGGTAGCTCCGAGTGTCCTGCATGTACTGGGGAAGCCATGTGCGGATAAAGCCGGCAATATCATCGATCATCCGCTGAACGACCGGGATCCCCGCAAGGTAAGCGGCGACCGGCGCATCGCGACCGGTCAGGGGCCGCAGCAGGGGATCGTAGTGCGGGTTGGGCAGGCAGCGCATGTCGAACATCAGGTCGGCATCCAGCGGCACGCCTTCCTTGAACGCGAACGATTCGAAGGTCAGCACCAGCGGATGGCTGTCGGCGTGGACCACATTGCGGACCCAGGCGCGCAATTGGCCTGGCGTCAGCCCAGTCGTATCAATGACATTGCCCAGTTCACGCAGCGGGCCGAGCAGTTCGCGTTCGCTGAAGATGCAGGCTTCGACCGACGGCGCGACACCCTGGTGGTACAGCTTCTGGGTCAGCGGATGGCGGCGGCGCGATTCGGAATAGCGGGTTACCAGGGTGTTGGTGTCGGCGTCCAGGAAGACCACGCGGATCTCGGTGCCCATCTTGCGCAGCGCGACGATGATGCGCGGCAGGCTGGCGATGTCGCCGCTGGACCGGGCGTCGATCGATACCGCCACCCGCTGCTGGTCTTCGTCGCGGGCGGCCGCCACGAATTCCTGCAGGAAGCGCACAGGCAGATTATCGACACAGTTGTAGCCGGCGTCTTCCAGCGTCCGGAGCGCAACCGATTTGCCGGATCCGGAAATGCCGGTAATGAATACGACGCGAAGCACTGCCTGGTTTTGCATGGGTGACCGTCGTGGTGGGGAATCAACTACCGTTCTGGATGGCTTGCGCCTGGCGTTCCATGAAGTCCTGCATCGTATCGATGCCACGCAACTGCAAAATGACGTTGCGCACCGCGGCCTCGACCAGCACGGCCAGGTTGCGGCCGGCTGCGACGGGCAACACGACCTTGCGGATAGGCAGCGCCAGGACTTCCTGCGTTTGCGCCTGCAAGGGCAGGCGTTCGAAATTGGCTTCAGGCGACGTGGTGCGCACCAGGTGCACGATAAGCTTGAGCTTCATCTTGCGCCGCACCGACGTTTCGCCAAAGATCGCCCGGATATCGAGCAGGCCCAGGCCGCGCACTTCCAGCAGGTTCTGCAGCAGCGGGGGGCAGCGGCCTTCGATCATGTTCGGCGCGATGCGCGAGAATTCGACGGCGTCATCGGCCACCAGGCCATGCCCGCGCGAAATCAGTTCCAGCGCCAGTTCGCTCTTGCCCAGGCCGGACTCGCCCGAAATCAGCACGCCCATGCCCAGCACGTCCATGAAGACGCCATGGACGGTGGTCATTGGCGCCAGCTTCTTGGCCAGGTAGATCCGCAGCATGTCGATCACCTGCGCGGCCGACTTGGGCGACGCCAGCACCGCCACGTTCTGCTGTTCGCAGTGCGTGATGATGTCTTCGGGCGCATCCAGGCCGTCCGCCATGATGATGGCAGGCACGCCCCCGGCGATCAGTTCGTCCAGGTGATGGGCGCGTTTGCGCAGTTCAAAACGCGTGTAGTAGGACAGCTCTTCATGCCCGAACACCTGGATCCGCGAAGGGTGGATCAGGTTCAGGTGGCCCACCAGGTCGGACGCGGCCAGACAGGTCGCCGGCAGGGGCGAGCGTCCGGCGCTGCCGCGGCCCGCCAGCCAGGTCAGGCTGATCTTGTCCGCGTTGTCGTCGACCAGCTTTTCAATTGTCAGCATCACGTGTCAGTTCGCCGGACACAGGTCCGGAAGGTGGAACGGCAGGAAAGCGCAAGCTGGATGCGCGAGGCCACAAGGTCAGGCCGTCGCGCCCGACTGTGCCGGCTCCCAGTGCGTGAGCAGGGAATGCACGGCGCTGGCCGAAGGTTCCGCCAGCAGGGCATCGCGCAATGCGCGGTTCGACAGCATTTGTGCGAGTTCGGACAGGATTTCGAGGTGCATCTGCGTCGCCTGTTCGGGCACCAGCAGGAACACAAGCAACTGCACGGGCTTGCCGTCGGGCGCTTCGAACCCGATCGGCGCGGCCAGGCGCACGAACGCGGCAACCGCTTCGGTCAGGCCCTTGATGCGCCCATGCGGCACGGCGACACCTTGACCGAGTCCGGTGGACCCGAGGCGCTCGCGCGAGAACAGGCTATCGAACACGACCGATCGGGCGATACCGTGATTGTTTTCAAACAGGAGCCCGATCTGCTCGAAGACCCGCTTCTTGCTGGTGACTTCCAGGTCGAGCAGGACGTTGGAGGGGGGCAATATCCGAGAAATCAGATTCATAGTGTGGGCGACCGGCCCGTGCAGGAACTGCGTTGCACAGGAAAGGAACCAGAGGTGACAGCGCTTGGCCTTGGACGTCGATTATAGCCAGCATGTCCGATCTGTCACTCAATCGGTATATTTATGCATATTTTGTGCTGGAATTTCATCCGTTTGGATGCTATGGCGCGGTGAGAGTTCCGCGCCGGCCCGGGAGGGGTTGACCACGCCATGGTGGTCGTCCGGGCCGGTGTCAGTCGCCGGCAGCCCGATCAGGGCGCAGCGGTCATATCCGTGCCATCAACGATCGGCAGGATCTGCCTGGGATCAGAGATCGGCAGGGATCTGCCTTTTGGGCGCTTCGTCGATCGTGACGCGAGTGGTCTGGATCTTGTCCTTGTACTTGATGACCTGGCGATCCACCTTGTCGACCAGCGTGTCGATCGCGGCGTACAGATTATCTTCCTGGGCCTCGCAGTGGATGTCCTTGCCCTTGAGGTGCACGGTGACTTCGGCCAGATGCTTCAGCTTTTCTACCGAAAGGATCACTTGGATGTCGATGACATGATCGAAATGACGCAAAACCCGCTCGATCTTGTTCATGACGTACTCCCGGATGGCGGGAGTGACCACGAGGTGATGACCGCTGATGCTCAGATTCATGTAAAGCCCTCCTTGAAGCTGTTTTCGGGAAGGGATCTTCCCAAAACCTGCCGGCCCTGCGTGAGCGGGAACCGGCATCGTGGCACTCGCATGCCACTTTGGTTGCGTCGCGGAAAGGAGGGTCTCCGGACTAAGCCACGCAACAAAAGTAGCGAGCCAATGCATCAACCGATGACGTTCAAATGGGCTCGTATCCGAAGCCTTCAATAGCTGAGTTGCAAGCAGCGATGTGGAAATGTTTCTTGGACATCGCGGGGTGCGGATGCGGCTCGGCTAGATCGCCTTGCGCAGGGAGACGGGGGGAATCTTCAGGGCTTCGCGGTACTTGGCGACAGTGCGCCGGGCCACCACGATGCCTTGCTCTCCAAGCATCTGCGCAAGCTGGCTGTCGGATAGCGGCTGGGTGGGTTCCTCCGCGCAAACAAGCTGTTTGATCAAGGCCCGGATGGCCGTGGAGGACGCTGCCCCGCCGGTTTCCGTTGCCACATGGCTGCCGAAGAAGTACTTGAGTTCAAACGTGCCCAGCGGGGTGAGCATGTATTTCTGGGTGGTGACCCGCGAGATCGTCGACTCGTGTAGCCCTAGTGTATCTGCTATTTCACGTAACACAAGGGGCCGCATGGCGACTTCGCCGTGGTTCAGGAAGCCGTGCTGACGCTCGACAATGGCCTGCGCCACGCGCTGGATCGTGTCGAAGCGCTGCTGCACGTTGCGGATCAGCCAGCGGGCTTCCTGCAGCTGTGAGGACAAGCCCGGATGGGCCGATGCGCGCTCGGATTTCAGGATCTGGGCGTACATCTGGTTGACGCGCAGCCGGGGCACGGCGTCGGAGTTCAGGATGGCGCGCCACTGGTTGCCGACCTTGCGCACGACCACGTCGGGCACCACGAAGTCGGCCGCCGGCGACGAATACTTCGAGCCAGGGCGGGGGTCCAGCTTGCGGATCAGGGTCTGGGCGGACCGCAGCAGATCGTCGTCGCAGCTCAGGGCCTTGCGCAGCTTGGCGTAGTCGCGCGCGCCCAGCAGGGCCAGGTGGTCGACCACGATGGCGCGGGCGCACTGGAGCACGGCGGGGTCGCGTGCTTCGGGCAGGCAGCCCAGGTCGGGGTCGCGCAGTTGCAGGCGCAGGCACTCGGCCATGTTGCGCGCGCCCACGCCGGTGGGGTCGAACGATTGCAGCAGGCCCAGTGCCGACCGCAGTTCGTCTTCGTCGATGTCGAGTTCGGGCGGGAACAGGCTGGCGATCTCGTCCAGCGGGGTCGTCAGGTAGCCGTTGTCGTCCAGTTCGTCGATCAGCGCGCCCACCAGGGCGCCGTCGCGATGCGTGACCTGGGTCAGCGACAGCTGCTCGTGCAGGTGCTCGCGCAGCGATGTCGACCGCGCCGCCAGTTGTGGCGCCGTGTCGTCGTCATGCTCGGATCCCGGGCGATGCAGTTCGGGCATCTCGTGCGACGAATCCTGCGACTCGCGCGCGTCGTCCACGGCCGTCGACGGCTCGCTCGAATCGGCGGGCGTCTCGGCCGGCGTTTCGGTGCGCTGCGTCTCGTGCATGCTGCCATCGGCGTCGACGCGCAGGTTCCCGATCGCCGCGTCTTCATCGCGTTCGAGCAACGGGTTTTCCTGCAGGATCTGCTCGATCTCGTGTTCGAGTTCGAGCGTGGACAACTGCAGCAGCTTGATGGACTGCTGCAATGCCGGCGTCAGCGCCAGATGCTGGGACGTGCGAAGTTGAAGGCCTGGTTTAAGCATGGTCACCGCTACATGCGGAAGTGTTCCCCCAAATACACGCGCCGCACCGCGGGATCGCCCACGATTTCTTCCGGATGGCCATTGGCCAGCACGGTCCCTTCACTGATGATGTAGGCGCGGTCGCAGATGCCGAGCGTTTCGCGAACGTTGTGGTCGGTGATCAGGACACCGATGCCGCGTCCCTTCAGGAAACGCACGATGCGCTGGATCTCGATCACCGCGATCGGATCGACGCCCGCGAAGGGTTCGTCGAGCAGGATGAAGCGGGGATTGGTCGCCAGCGCGCGCGCGATTTCGACGCGGCGGCGTTCGCCCCCCGACAAGGAAATCGCGGCATTGCTCCGGATATGGCCGATCTGCAGTTCTTCAAGCAGCGCTTCAAGATGCTCGGCGACCCGGGCCGATTTGAGCGTGGCGCCATGTTCGTCGCGCTGCAATTCCAGCACGGCGCGGATGTTCTGTTCCACCGTCAGGCGGCGGAACACCGACGCGTCCTGGGGCAGATACGACAGGCCGCGACGCGCGCGCTGGTGGATAGGCAGGGCCGTGATCGACTCGCCGTCGATATCGATGCTGCCCGCGTCCGCCGGCACCAGGCCGACGATCATGTAGAAGCAGGTCGTCTTGCCGGCGCCGTTCGGGCCGAGCAGGCCCACCACTTCGCCGCCGTCGACTTCCAGCGATACGTTCTGGACGACCGTGCGGCCCGAGTAAGCCTTGCGCAGTCCGGTGGCGCGCAGCTTGCCCGACTGCTTGGTCTGGCCGCCCACGGCCGAGGCCGGTGCGTCCTCGACCACGGGAGGCGTGACGGGAGCGTTCATCGGCCCCCCTTGGCGGCGGCCGGGGCGCCGGGGCGCGCGCAGCCATTGTCTTGCGCGGCACCGCCGCTTTCGCGCGGCTGGATCACCGTGCGCACGCGCTGATTCGGCGTCGCGGCACGGGGGCCGCCGTTGGCGCTGTACGTTTCGGCGCGCTGGTCATACGTGATCTGCTGGCCGCGGACTTCGTCCACGACCTGCTCACATGCCAGGCGTTTGACGACCGCGCGCGAGATGAAGTGGATCTTGTCGTTGCGGCCATCGAATTCGGCCCGCTCGGCTTCGCCTTCGATGTATTCGTCGGTGCCTTCACGGCGCTGGCGAACGAAGACGAGCTTGCTGCCGGTCGCGGTGGCGACGCCATGCTGGAAGCCCTCGGGATCCTCGCGCAGTTCCAGGCGGTCGGCGCGCAGCGTCAACGAGCCCTTGGTCAGCACGACGTTGCCCGTGAACACGCTGGTCTGCTTCAGGTCGTCATACCGCAGCGAGTCGGCATCGACCAGGGTCGGCTGCTGATTGTCGGTCTTGGCCGCCAGGGCGGCCCCGGCGGTCAGGGTCACGCTGGCGATCGCGATCAGCGCCTGCGCGGCGAAGCGGGTGAATGAAAGGTTCGGCACGATGATTTTCTTGTCCTTGTCTAGGGCTGCCGCGGTGCGGGGGATTTCCCCGGAGTGATTTCTACCTGAGTGCGCTGCGCGATCGACAACTCGCGCGTGACATTGTTGTAGCGCATGCCGCGGCCCTGGATGCGTGAGCGTCCGTTCAGGATCGTGGCGGGCTGATCGGTGAATGCCAGGTCTTCGTCGGGGCGCAACGTCATCTGTTCGCTGCGGATCGTCAGGGCGTCCCGTCCCTGGGCCGCCATGCGCTGGAAGTCGACATTGCCGCGCATGTCGATCCGCGCGCCGTCTTCGTCCATGCGCGCAAAGTTCGACGAGACCACGGTGGTCGGCCGGTCGGCGCGCTGGTTGACCGCGCGCAGCTGGGTCACCTCGGACGAATCGTCATCCGGGTAATGCACCAGCCGCTTGCCTTCCATACGGGTGCTGGGCAGGCCTTCGGGATCGCTGCGCACCATCACGAAATCTTCGACATACGAATCGATTTCGTGCGTCAGCCGGCGCGGCGGGTCAGTCGTGACGGCCCGCTGCGCGTAGTCGGCCGCCCACCACGTGCCGGCCACGAGGGACACAAGCAGGATGATGGAAACGGCGGAGGCGAGGCGATCTCTCATGGCGGCCTGGGCTTATTGCGGTGAACCGACGGTCAGCGGGGCGCGCGGCCGGCCGGCAATGAAGCCGCCCAGGCGGCCCTGCGCGGCCAGGATCAGGTCGCAGCATTCGCGGGCGGCGCCCGTGCCGGCCGGCCGGCTGGAAATCCAGTGCGCGGCCTGCGCCACGTAGGGCGGCGCTTCGGGCACGCTGGCCGCAAAACCGACGCGTTGCATGGCATGCAGGTCGATCACGTCGTCCCCCATGAACCCGATGTGTTCCATGTCCAGGCCGTGGCGCTGGGCCAGCACCGTCAGGGCCTGCGACTTGTCGCGCACGCCCTGCTGCACGTCCGAAATGCCCAGGTCGGCGGCGCGGCGCGCCACGATGGGCGAGTCGCGGCCGGTAATGAAGGACACCAGGATGCCGCTTTCCTGCAGCATGCGGATGCCAAAGCCATCCAGCGCATGGAAGGCCTTGATGGATTCGCCGTGCTCGCCATAGAGCAGGGTGCCGTCGGTCAGCACGCCGTCCACGTCGAAAATCATGAGGCGCAGGCGCGTCGCGCGTTCGCAGACAGCCTGCGAGGTGCGGGCCAGGATCAGCGCTTCGGCGGGGTGGGAGGGAGTCAGTTTGATTGCCATCGGGATTCAGAGCACCTTTGCTGCCATCAGGTCATGGGTATGCAGGGCGCCGACGAGGCGGCCCGTGTCATCCAGGACCAGAAGCTGATTCTTGCGGTTTTCGTCCATTTGCGCGGCGGCTTCGACTGCCAGCGCGTCGGGGCCGACGTGGCGCGGCGACCGCGTCATTCCGCTGGCCACTGTCAGGCTGCGGATGTCGCCTTCGCGCTCGATCAGGCGGCGCAGGTCGCCATCGGTAAAGATGCCGACCAGTTCGCTGCCGTCCAGGACGGCGGTCATGCCCATGCCCTTGCGGGTGATTTCAATCAGGGCTTCGGTAATGGAGGCGTCGACCGACACCACCGGGATCGCGTCGCCGGTGCGCATCACGTCGCGCACATGGGTCAGCAGACGCCGGCCCAGCGCGCCGCCCGGATGCGAGCGGGCGAAATCTTCCGGACCGAAACCCCGCGCTTCCAGGCAGGCCACGGCCAGCGCGTCGCCCAGCCCGAGGGCGGCGGTCGTGCTGGCCGTGGGCGCCAGGTTCAGCGGGCAGGCTTCGATGTCGACGCCGCCATTCAGGTGGACATCCGACAGCTTGGCAAGTTCGGAATGCGGATTGCCGGTAATGCTGATGAGCTTGGCGTCCATGCGTTTCACGGCCGGCACAATGGTCAGCAATTCGGCCGTGGTGCCCGAATAGGAAATCGCCAGCATGACGTCGTCGGACGTGATCATGCCCAGGTCACCGTGCACGGCTTCGGCCGCGTGCACAAAGAAGGCGGGTGTGCCGGTGGAAGCCAGCGTGGCGGCGATCTTGCGGGCAATGTGGCCGGATTTGCCGATGCCGCTGACGACGACGCGGCCACGGCAGGCAAGCAGGATCCCGACCGCGGCTTCGAAGCTGGCGTCGAGCCGCTCGGCCAGGGTGACAAGGGCCTGTGCTTCGATCGTGAGCGTGCGGCGCGCGGACGGCAATGCGTCGGCGGCGTTCGGCACGGGAACGCGAGCAGGGCCTGTCGTGGGAAGCGAAGCTGTCATGGGCTGCGATTGTGACCGGAGTGTGGCGGTGCGACGCGGGGGGCCGACACGATGTGATGAAAAACAGAGCGTGCGGGCGCTGGCCGGGTTACTTTTGCCGTAGTTTAATTCAGCGGACCTACCAGTATAGTAGCAAGGCACGGTCCTTGCTTGACCGGCTGCGCCGCGTTTTTTAGTGCTTACTCTCCTTGGACTGTCGATGTTTCTGGACCCCAATTACATCCGCGACCGCATTCGTACGGTGCCCGACTGGCCGCAGGCGGGGGTGATGTTCCGCGATATCACACCCTTGTTGCAGGACGCCAAGACGTTCCGGGCGCTGATCGACATGTTTGTCTATCGCTACATGGGACAGCGGCTGGACCTGGTGGCGGGGATCGATGCCCGGGGCTTCATCCTGGCCAGCGTGGTTGCCTATGAACTGAATCTGGGCTTCGTGCCGGTGCGCAAAAAGGGCAAGCTGCCCTTTGCATCGATCACGGAAGAGTACGCATTGGAATACGGCAGCGCCGCGGTCGAGATGCATGCCGACGCCGTGCGCCCCGGCCAGCGGGTATTGCTGATGGACGATCTGGTGGCCACCGGCGGCACCTTGCTGGCGGGCGCCAAGCTGCTGCAGCGCCTGGGCGCCAATGTGGTGGAAGCCGCGGCGATCGTGGATCTGCCGTCGCTGGGCGGCGGGGACCGGATCCGGGCGTCGGGGCTGGATCTGTATGCGGTGTGCGCGTTCCCGGACTGACGCGTTCCACCCTCCTGCCTGGCTTGCCTGAAAAAAATCCCGTCATTCACGTGACGGGATTTTTTGTTTTCAGATCAAAGGATGCTGATTCCTGACCGGGCTCACCGCTTCCAGGATGGCTGCGGCGTGGAGCAGGGTGGGCTCGGCCTGCCAGGCGCCCACCAGCTGGATGCCGATGGGCATGCCGTCGTGACTGGTGCCAAAGCGCATTGACATGCCGGGAAGCCCCGTCAGGTTCAACGGGACCGTCGACCCTTGCAGGTAGGTGGCGTCGACCGTCTGCCCGTTGATCCGGAATTCGGTCGTGCCGTGGGGTTGCGCAGGGATCGGCTGCACCGGTGTGATCAGCAGGTCATACCGCGAAAAGTAGTCGGCAAAACCATCACGCAAGCGCTCGGCAGCCTGTTCCGCATCGATGAAGTCGGCCATCGATGTGTCAGGCGTGGCCAGCATGGTCCGGGCCATCATGTAGATCTCGTCGTCGCGGCGTCCGGCCGTCGCTGCCCGGAAGGCCGGCTTCATTTCCATGACGTGCAGGCGGTTGAAGACGTCCAGGGCAAAGTCGAGTTCCAACGCCGGGATGCGGACGGCTTCGACGTGGTGCCCGGCTTGCCGCATGGCTTCGGCCGCGGCTTTGACGGTGGCGGCCACTTCCGGATCGATGGGGCCGAATCCCGGCTCGACCAGCCAGCCCACGCGCAGGGGGCTGGTATCCAAGCCCCCTTTCAGGGCGCCACTTGCCGGTTGCGCGGCCCCGATGCTGCTCGAAAACGCATCGTGCCCATCCGGTCCGGCCAGCAGGGAATACGCCAGGGCAATGTCACGCACGCTGCGGGCCATCGGGCCGATATGCCAGAAGCGGCGCGGCGCACGGGGCCAGATGCCGGTCATCGGCACGCGGCCGTGGGTCGCTTTCAAGGACGTGATGCCTGTCTGAGCTGCCGGTCCGCGGACCGAGATCGCCAGGTCGGTGCCCAGGCCCAGGGGCGACATGCCCGCGGCAATCGCCGCCGATTCCCCGCCGCTCGACCCGCCTGGCGTGCGGGCCAGATTCCACGGGTTGTTGGTGCGTCCGGACAGCAGATTGTCGCTTTCGATCCAGTACGAAAATTCCGGCAGGTTGGTTTTGGCAAGCAGGATGCCGCCTGCCTGCTTGAGCCGGGCAACGCTGGTGGCGTCGGTGTCCGGGTTGCGCCCCTTGAAGATCGGGGACCCCCGCTGCGTCAGCACGCCTGCGGTATCGATCGAATCCTTGGCGGTAAATGGCACCCCATGCAGCGGGCCAAGGACATCGCCGCGCAGTACCGCGGCTTCGGCGCGCTTCGCGTCGGCCAATGCCTGGTCGGCGATCGTCACGATGGCATTGATTTTGGGATCGACGTCAGCAATGCGGTCCAGGTGGGCCTGGACGACCTCTACCGGCGACACATCGCGGTTGCGGATCATTTCTGCCAGTTGGGTGGCGTCGTAGCGGGTCAGGTTTGTCATGGTGGTGTTCCTCTATCTATCAATTGATAGGCAAATAGTAGGAGCGGTTTGCGCAGCTTGTCAAAGACTATCTATCAATTGGTAGAATTATCGTGGACGGGTAGAATGAGGCGTTGGCGCGCTCTGTCCGCGCGCCCTTTGAGATCCCCCATGAGCTTGATCAACGCCAAAGAAGCCATCCTTGCCGCCGCTACTCGTACCGCGCAGGCGCACGGCTACGCCGGACTGAACTTCCGGGAATTGGGGGCAGAGGTCGGCATTAAGAGTGCGAGCATTCACTATCACTTCCCGACCAAGGCGGACCTGGGGGTGGCCGTGGCGCGGCGGTATTGGGAGGACACGTCAGCCGTGCTGGACGGGATCGCCGAAGCCGAAGGGGATCCTGTCGCCAGCCTGCGCCGCTATCCCGAGATCTTTCGTCAATCGCTGGAGCGTGAAAACCGCATGTGCCTGTGCAGCTTCATGGCGGCCGAATACGACGATCTGCCCGACGCGGTAAAGGTCGAAGTCCAGACCTTTACCGACGTCAATGTCGCCTGGTTGGTGAAGATGTTGCTGGCGGCCAAGCGGGTGGGGGCCGATGGCGCAGAAGCAAGGGCGCGCGCCATCTTTGCTGCCGTGGCCGGCGCCCAACTGGTGGCGCGAAGCCGTGCCGACCTGTCGCTGTTCGACACGCTGATGGCGAATTATCGGGACGCCGGGCTGCTGCCCGGCTGACCCGATCGCCTTACGCCGCGTCCGGATCCGCGACTTTCTTGCTGGCCCGGGCCGGCTTGGCCGTCTTCTTGTTCGCAGCCGCCGTCTCGAGCAGTCGCGCCAGGTACTTGCCGGTGTGGCTGGCCGGATTCCGGGCAATGTCCTCGGGCGTGCCCTGGGCCACGATCTGCCCGCCGCCGTCCCCGCCTTCCGGGCCCATGTCGATCACCCAGTCCGCCGTCTTGATGACGTCCAGGTTGTGCTCGATCACGACCACGGTATTGCCCGTGATGACCAGTTGGCCGATCACTTCCAGCAGCAGCGCAATGTCGTGGAAGTGCAGACCCGTGGTCGGCTCATCCAGGATGTACAGCGTGCTGCCCGTGCCGCGCTTGGACAGTTCCTGCGACAGCTTGACGCGCTGCGCCTCGCCGCCCGACAGGGTGGTCGCGCTCTGGCCCAGGCGGATATATCCCAGGCCCACCTCGATCAGCGTCTGCAGCTTGCGCGCGATCGCAGGCACCGCTTCGAAATAGGTCAGCGCCTGTTCGACCGTCAGGTCCAGCACTTCGCTGATGTTCCGGCCGCGATACCGGATTTCCAGCGTTTCGCGGTTGTAGCGCTTGCCGTGGCAGACGTCGCAGGGCACATAGATGTCGGGCAGAAAGTGCATTTCCACCTTGACCATGCCGTCGCCCTGGCAGGCTTCGCAGCGGCCGCCCTTGACGTTGAAGCTGAAGCGGCCCGGATCGTAGCCCCGCGCCCGCGACTCGGGCACGCCGGCAAACAGTTCACGGATCGGCGTGAACAGGCCCGTGTAGGTGGCTGGATTGCTGCGTGGCGTGCGGCCGATCGGGCTCTGGTCGACACTGATGATCTTGTCGAAATGGTCCAGCCCGTCGATCGACACGTACGGCGCCGGCTCGGTCTGGCTGTTGTACAGGTGCTGCGACACGGTCGGCACCAGGGTGTCGTTGATCAGCGTGGACTTGCCCGATCCCGACACGCCTGCAATGCACACCAGGCGGCCGACCGGAATGTGCAGGTCGACCGACTTCAGGTTGTTGCCCGATGCGCCCAGCAGATGCAGCCACTTCAGGTCCGGCTCGTCGTGCACAGGCCGGCGGGCGGGCACCGCAATGGTCAGCGCGCCGCTCATGTACTGGCCGGTCAAGGATTTCGGGTCGTCCAGCACATGCGCCGGCGTGCCTTCGGACACGATTTCGCCGCCGTGTTCCCCGGCGCCCGGTCCCATGTCCACCACCCAGTCGGCCGCGCGGATCATGTCTTCGTCATGCTCGACCACGATCACGCTGTTGCCCAGGTCGCGCAGGTGACGCAAGGTGTCGATCAGGCGATCGTTGTCGCGCTGGTGCAAGCCGATCGACGGCTCGTCCAGCACGTACATCACGCCCGTCAGGCCGGAACCGATCTGGCTGGCCAGCCGGATCCGCTGCGCCTCGCCACCCGAAATGGTGTCGGCGCTGCGGTCCAGAGACAGGTAACTCAGGCCGACGTTATTCAGGAAGGACAGGCGCGACGCGATTTCCTTGACGATACGGTCGGCAATGTCGCGCTTGGCGCCGGTCAGCGCCAGTTCTTCGAACCAGCGCAGGCATTCGGCCAGCGGCAGGGCTTCCAGTTCATAGATGGCCAGGCCCTGTTCGCCTTCGCCCACCTTCACAAAGCGCGCTTCCCGGCGCAGGCGCGACCCCCCGCAGTCCGGACAGGTCTTGATGTTCCGGTACTTGCCCAGTTCTTCACGCACCGTGGCCGACTCGGTTTCCTTCCAGCGCCGTTCCAGGTTCGGAATCACGCCCTCAAAGGCATGCGTCTTGACCGACGTGCGGCCCTTCTCGTTCACATAGGTGAACGGAATTTCCTGTTCCCCCGACCCGAACAGCACCCGTTCCTGCACCTCGGGCAGCAGTTCTTCAAACGGCGTATCGACTTCGAATTCGTAGAAGGCCGCCAGGTTGGTCAGCAACTGGTGATAGAACGGATTGCGTCGGTCCCAGCCCTTGATGGCGCCACTGGCCAGGCTCAGTTCCGGAAAGGCCACGACCCGCTTGGGGTCGAAGAAACCGACATGGCCAATGCCATCGCAGGTCGGGCACGCGCCCACCGGGTTGTTGAAGCTGAACAGGCGCGGTTCCAGTTCCGGCAGGCTGTGGCTGCACACCGGGCAGGCATAGCGGCTGGAAAACAGGTGTTCCTTGCCGTGCGTTTCGTCTTCCGCGGCGTCCAGTTCCAGCACGATCGCGCGGCCCTGGGCCAGCGTGATCGCCGTCTCGAAACTTTCCGCCAGGCGCTGCTGTGCTTCCGGGCGCACCCGCAGCCGGTCGATCACGATGTCGATATCGTGCTTGTCGTTCTTTTTCAGCGGCGGCACGCTGGCAATGTCCATGACCTCGCCATCGACCCGCACCCGCACGAAGCCCTGCGCCTGCAGGCTGGCCAGGTCGTCTTCGAAACTGCCCTTGCGGTCGCGCACCAGCGGCGCCAGGATCGCCAGGCGCATTTCGGGCGACATGGCCAGCGTGGCATCGACCATCTGGCTCACGCTCTGCGCCTGCAAGGGCAGCAGGTGGTCCGGGCAATAGGGCGTCCCCACCCGCGCAAACAGCAGGCGCAGGTAGTCGTGGATTTCGGTCACGGTGCCCACGGTGGACCGCGGATTGTGGCTGGCGGCCTTCTGTTCGATCGAAATCGCCGGCGACAGGCCTTCGATCAGGTCGACCTCGGGCTTGTCCATAAGCTGCAGGAATTGCCGGGCGTAGGCGGACAGGCTTTCGACATAACGCCGTTGGCCTTCTGCGTACAGCGTATCGAACGCCAGCGACGACTTGCCCGAACCCGACAAGCCGGTAATCACCACCAACTGGTGCCGCGGCAGTTCCAGCGACACGTTCTTGAGGTTGTGCGTGCGGGCGCCCCGGATCCGTATTACATCCATGACCCTGCACCCACTTTGCCGTTCATTACTCTGCAACCCATCAGTTTTGCTTATCCGTTTGCTGTTCCGGCATCGGCCGGCCGAACGTTTGCGTCCAACCCGGTCAAAAGCCAACTTGGTACTATAACGCGCTGCAATATCGCGCGCCTATCCGATCCGCCCTCGCTGCATCCATGCGTCCTGATGACCGCTCCTGACTCCTTTCGCATGACCCCGTCCGAACGGCGCGCCAGCTTCTCGCTGGCCGGCCTGTTCATGTGCCGGATGCTCGGGCTGTTCCTGCTGCTGCCGGTATTTGCCGTCGCGGCCCAGGGCCTGCCCGGCGGGAACGACCCCGCCCGCGTGGGCCTGGCGCTGGGCATGTACGGTCTGACGCAGGCCTTCATGCAGATTCCTTTTGGCATTGCGTCCGACAAGTGGGGCCGCCGGCCGGTGGTCGTGTTCGGGCTGCTTCTGTTCGTGCTCGGCAGCATCGTCTGTGCGCTGTCCGATGACCTCTTCTGGATCACCCTCGGGCGAGCCATCCAGGGCTCCGGCGCCATATCGGCCGCCGTCACCGCCTGGCTGGCCGACGCCACCCGCGACCACGTCCGCACCAAAGCCATGGCCATGATCGGCGTGTCGATCGGCATCACGTTTGCCATTTCCCTGGTGCTGGCGCCCCTGCTGGTCGGCTGGGGCGGGCTGCCCGGGCTGTTCTGGACCATCGCCGCACTGGGGGTGGCCGCCCTGGCCGTTGCCGCCTGGATCGTCCCGGCCGCGCCGCCCACGCCGCCGTCCACCGGCAAGATTCCGTTCCGCACCGTGCTGCTGAACCCCGACCTGCTGCGCCTGAATCTTGGCGTATTCACATTGCATTTGATCCAGGTGGCGCTGTTTGTCGTCGTGCCAGCCACCCTGGTGCGCATCGGCGGGCTCGAAGCCAGCACCTTATGGCGCGTCTACCTGCCCGTGATCGTCGTGTCCTTCCTGGTCATGGTGCCCATCATTGGCGTGACGGAACGCTTTTCGACCCACCGGCAGACCATGCGGGGCGCAGTCGGCGCCTTATTGCTGGTCTGTATCGGGCTGGTCTGGGCGCAGGCGCATTATGTGGCGCTGGTCATCGCGTTGACCGCCTTCTTCTCGGTCTTCAACGTGCTGGAAGCCATGCAGCCGTCTCTGGTTTCGCGGGTGGCGCCACCTACCGTCAAGGGCCTGGCGCTGGGCTTTTACAACACCAGCCAGGCCGCCGGGCTGTTCGCCGGGGGCGCGCTGGGCGGCTACCTGTCGTTGCACGCAAGTTCTTCAGCCGTATACGTATTGGCCGCCGTGCTCGCGGTAATATGGCTGATTGCCACCTGGCGGCTGACACCCCTGCCGCCGCGCCGCACGGCCCGGCAGGCCGCGGCGTCCTGATGGCGCCGGCAGGGCGGGTGGAACCCGCCCGCAGGCAGGACCGAAATATCCGGGCCATACGAGCCACCCCGCATGGTGGCCCGGGCCCATCGAACGAATCATGACGGGCTGCGACCGGCGGCGTTCTGTGCCCCACCCGCCGACGCGCGCAGCCCGACATTGCAATTGAATCATTTGGAGAAAGTGGAATGGCATCCGTCAACAAAGTAATCCTCGTCGGCAACCTGGGACGCGACCCCGAAGTCCGCTACAGCCCCGATGGCGCGGCAATCTGCAACGTATCCATCGCCACCACGTCCAGCTGGAAAGACAAGACGTCCGGCGAAAAGCGTGAAGAAACCGAATGGCACCGCGTGGTGTTCTACAACCGCCTGGCCGAAATCGCCGGCGAATACCTGAAGAAGGGTCGCCCGGTCTACGTGGAAGGCCGCCTGAAGACGCGCAAGTGGCAGGACAAGGACACCGGCGCCGACAAGTTCACGACCGAAATCGTGGCCGACCAGATGCAATTGCTGGGTGGCCGTGAAGGCGGCGGTGGCGGCGGCGGCAACGACGGCGGCGATCAGACCTACAACGCCCCGGCTGCCCGCCCGGCCGCCCGTCCGGCCAGCAGCCCGCGTCCGGCCGCGTCGCAAGGCTCGAGCAACAATGCCGCGCCGAACTTTGCGGACATGGACGACGACATTCCGTTCTGATCGATCGAGCAGTCTGGTACCAGGAACCCCGCGGCGACGCGGGGTTTTTCTTTGGGCGATGGGTTTGTACGTGGTTGCCACGATGGCCGCGGAAGGCGTGTGGCGTATGCGTCGCAGAAAGCACAACGCCACCCAGTGGGTGGCGCAGGCTCTATTACGGCGGGGGCTTCACCAATTTCGGTTCAAGAACCTAAGGGCACCCGGTCTTGCGACTGGGTTTGGGAGCGGCGGATCCCGCCGTGCATCAAAAAAGTATAGTTATCGAGGATGTTCACGTCAATGCCTTACCAAGCTTACCTGGACACGTTATCCAGACCGCGCGCAGGGGTTTACCGACGCGTCTTTCGTACACAGACCGATGCAGAAACGGCTGGCGCCATCCTTTGGAGCCAATCAATGGCAATGTGTCTGCAATCGCTTGTCCACACATTCGAGATCACACTCCGGAATCGGATTCATGTCAGTTTGTCCCGTCAGGCGAGTATGGCCGCGGGTGAGCCGGCCACATCTGTCGCCTGGTACGACCACAAAGCCGGATGGATGATCCTTTACGGGGAAACATTCGAAAAGGTGGAAAAGATACTTTGCGCGAACAGCGGCCTGCGCCTCGCTGTTCTCCCACCTCCCGGCCGTGTTGTCGCATCGCTCTCGTTCGGTGTCTGGCCCAATGTGCTCGATTCGCAGCTGCCGACACCTGCGATCGAAGCGACGACTTTCGTTGACGTGTTTCCGGCGCATCCGAGAGCCAGGCAGCATTGGCGATTCCAGCCTAACCGGAAGGAGACGGTCGCCGTGGTCAAAGATGCGCAGAACTGGCGCAACCGGCTCTCACATTGCAAGCCGGTCTGGTCGGAAGGATGGTTCCGCAGCAGTCCCGCGCAGCATTGGTCCGACATGCTGCAGCGGGTGATGTCCAGGCGGCAGCGGATACTCCAAGTGATGGCGTGGATGTGCCCTCAGACCGCACAGGTTCATAGACACGGATTTCAAGGCAGGCTGTTCGATCAGCTTGTTCAGGATGCGGCCGTATTTGCCTACGTCAGCCAGCCTCTTGCTCCATGGTCAGAAGGCGTTCCAATCTCTGACAATGCAGGCTTGGCGTTGTACAAGCAAAGGCGATAGCCGGTCACGGCGCATACGTCAATCACCGATGTCTTGGCGACGCCCCTTTCCCCAACCGCGTCAGGCCGAACAACAGCACGCCCAGCAGCAGCAACCCGCCACCGCGCAGCACCGTTTCCAGGCTCTGTTGCGACGCCAGCAGCAGGCAGCAGCCGATCGACAGCCACGGCAGGATGGTCGGCACGCGAAAGTGCGGCTCGGCCACCACGTCCTTGCGCAGCACCAGCACGGCAATGTTGGTGCTCAGGAACACCACCAGCAGCAACAGGACGACGGTGCCGGCCAGGACTTCCAGGGTGGATGTGAAGGTCAGGGCCATCGCGACGACGGTGGTCCAGAGAATGGCTGTGCCGGGAGTGCGGCGCACGGGCAGGACGCTGGCGAGGCGGTCGGGCAGCAGGCCTTCGCGGGCCATGCCGTAGGTCAGGCGGCTGGCCATGATCATGGTGAGCAGGGCGCCGTTGGCGACGGCGACGAGGGCAATCACCGCGAACCAGCGGGGCGGGATGCCTAGGCCGGACGCGCGGACGACTTCCAGCAGCGGGGCGGATGAGTTGGCCAGCTGATCGATCGGGACGATCAGCGATGCAGCCAGGGCAACGAGCACGTACACAAGGCCCGCGATGAGCAGCGACGCAAACAGGGCGATGGGGTAGACGCGGCGCACGTCGCGGACTTCTTCGGCCAGGTTGGCGGATGTCTCGAAGCCGACAAAGGAATAGAAGGCGAGCAGGGCACCGCCAAGCACGGCCATGGCCGGCGACACGCCGGGACGGAATTGGGTCAGCTGGCTGAAGTTGCCTTGTCCTTTGGTCACCAGATAGATGCCGCAGGCGATGACGATCAGCAGGCCGGATAGCTCGATCAACGTCATGACCAGGTTGGCGCTGAGCGATTCCTTGATGCCGCGGGCATTGAGCAGGGCGATGGCGACGAGAAAGACGAGCGCGGCGGCGATGGGGGGCACGTTGATGAACGCGCTCAAATAGTCGCCGGCAAAGGCGACGGCCAGGCCAGCGGCGCTGGTGACGCCCGCGGCGACCATGCAGAAGCCGACCAAAAATGAGATGACAGGCCGTTTGAAGGCCTTGGCCGCAAAGACAGCCGCGCCGCCTGCGCGCGGGTATTTGGTGACGAGTTCCGCGTAGGACCCGGCTACCAGCAGTGCAAAGACGAGTGCGAGCAAGAGTGGCGCCCACAGTGCGCCGCCGACGCGCCCGGCAATGGTGCCGGCCAGGGTGTAGACGCCTGCGCCCAGCACGTCGCCCAGAATAAAGAAGAGCAGCAGCGGGCCGGTGATGGCGCGGCGCAGCGGTTCGCCGGTCACATCACGCATGGCGGGCTCACCGGTCGAAGGCAATTCCTGGGACGACATGGCATTCCTTGCGCGGAACTGGGCCGGCGCTTGAGTGAAAGTTGGGATCCTGGCGTCGCATGGCGCGGGCAAAGTCCGCGGCCGATAATCGGATAATCCAATAGTGCGATAGTCCGATCCGCTAAGCCTGCTGATCGTGGCGCACGGACCATCGCCGGTGCCACACGATCGATCAGTCCAGGTTGCGCAATACCTTTCCGAGCTTGTCGAACAATTCGTCGATCTGGGCCTTCTCGATCACCAGCGGCGGCGACAAGGCGATGATGTCCCCCGTCACCCGGATGAGCAGGCCATCGGCGAACGCGCGGCGGAAGGCCTCGAACGCCCGCGCACCGGGCTGGCCGGCGCGGGGCGCCAGTTCGATCCCGATGACCATGCCGATCGCACGAATGTCGATCACATTCGGCGCGTCACGCAGCGCAAAGGCGGCATCGTGCCAATACTCGACCACGCTTTGAGCATGTTCAAGAATGCCGTCCTGCTCAAAAATATCGAGTGTGGCCAGGCCCGCCGCGCACGCCAGCGGATGGCCGGAGTAGGTGTAGCCGTGCGCGAGTTCGATGCCGGCCGGGCCATGCATGAAGGCGTCGTACACGTGCGGCTGGACCATGACGGCGCCCATCGGCACGACGCCGTTCGTCACGCCCTTGGCGGTGGTGACCATGTCGGGCATGACATCGAAGTAGTCATACGCGAAGGGGGTGCCCAGGCGGCCAAAACCGGTAATGACTTCATCAAAGATGAGCAGGATGCCGTGCTTGGTGCAGATGTCGCGCAGGCGTTTCAGGTAGCCCACGGGCGGAATCAGCACGCCGGTGGAGCCGGATACGGGCTCGACAATCACTGCGGCAATGTTGGACGCATCGTGCAGCGTCACCAGCCGTTCCAGTTCATCCGCCAGTTCGGCGCCATGCTGCGGCACGCCGCGGCTGAAGGCGTTGCGGGTCAGATCGTGCGTATGCTGAAGATGATCCACGCCGGGCAGCAAGGACGCATGGAAGGTCTTGCGATTGCCCGGGATGCCGCCCACCGACATGCCGCCAAAGCCCACGCCGTGGTACCCGCGTTCGCGACCGATGAAGCGGGTGCGCGTGGGTTCGCCGCGCGCCCGATGGTAGCCAAGCGCAATCTTCAGTGCACTGTCGACCGATTCCGATCCCGAACCGGTAAAGAAGATCTGGCTGAAGCGGCCACCGGTGTAGTCACGCAGGCGATCCGCCAATTCAAAGGCCGCCGGGTGGCCCATCTGGAATGACGGTGCGTAGTCCAGCGTGGCCACGGCCTTCTGCACGGCTGACACGATGCGCGGCTGGCTGTGGCCCAGCGGCACGCACCAGAGTCCCGCTGTCCCGTCGAGCACGGCGTTGCCGGCATCGTCGCGGTAGTACATGCCTTCGGCCGAGACCAGCATGCGCGGGTGCGCCTTGAAGTCCCGGTTGGCCGTGAACGGCATCCAGTAGGCAGACAGGTCGGAAGGGGAAGGGGAGGAGGGAGAGGCCATTGCCGCAGCGTCGCTCAAGGAAGAGAGAGAACTGCGATTATGGCCAGCCGCGCCGCTCGCGGCCAGCCCCCTTTGGCTACGAGGTGAAAATCGGGGGCTGCCTAGGTGGCGCGCGGCTTCGTGCGAAAGGCGTTTCTGCGCGACATGACGCGCATGGCGATCCGCGCGGCCAGCGGCACGCCGAACACGACCACGCCAACGAGGACTTCGGTCATCAGGGTCTGGCCGGCAAGGATGCCCAAGTACCCATGCACCACCGTTGCGGCCAGCCACAGAATGATAAAGGCAGCATTCACGGTACGCGTCGGCAGCCGCAACGCACGTTCAATGACGAGCAGGACGCCAAGGAAGAGCAGGCCGGCAAGCGTCGCGAGCAAGGTGTGCATGGTGCTTCCTCAGACCTCGTCCTGCATCAAGCCAGACCGCCGTTCGCGCGCAGCACCTGCCCGTTCACCCAGCCCGACTCCTGGCTGACCAGGAAGGCGACGACCTTGGCGATGTCGTCGGTCTGGCCCAGGCGTTCCAGCGGCGGCATCTTGGCGAACTGCTGCACCTGCTCTTCCGTCTTGCCGTTCAGGAACAGGTCGGTGGCCACCGGGCCCGGGGCGACGACGTTGACGCGGATCTGGCGGCCGCGCAGCTCTTTCGCAAACACGCGGGTGAAGGCCTCGACCGCAGCCTTGGTGCCGTTGTAGATCGCGTAGCCCGGCAGGTTCAGCGCCAGCGTCGTGCTGGAAAAGTTGACGATGCGCCCGCCATCGTTGAGTCGTTTGCCCGCTTCGCGCAGGGTGTTGAAGGTGCCGCGCACGTTGACGCCAAAGGTCGACTCGTATAGCTCGTCGCTGGTCTGGGCCAGGGGCATCGTCGTCAGGATGCCGGCATTGTTGACAAGCACATCGACTTTGCCGAGCTGGCTTTCAGCTTCGTCGAACAGGCGCTGCACGTCGGCAGACTGGGCCACGTCGGCTTTGACGGCGATGGCGCGGTGGCCGTCGGCGGCCAGCGACGCGACAAGCGCGTCCGCGTCGGTGGACCGGCTGGCGTAATTCACGACCACGGCATAGCCGTCATGGGCCAGGCGGCGGGCGATGTCTGCACCGATGCCGCGCGAGGCGCCAGTGATGATGGCAACGCCTGCCTGGCCGGCGGCGGCGGTAGTCGAAGAGGTCGAAGTGGTCGGGTGGGTCATGGCTAAGGTCCTTGAGTCGATGTGGCAATGACTGCATGGTGCGCCTTCAGTCCGAGCAGATAAAGCCCCTGGCCTTGACGTTATTATTCAAGATCGCACAACAATCCACGTGCAACAATCCTGGCGTCACCCTCAGGAATCCCCCATGCCCATCGACACCCTGCGCGCGATGAAGGTCTTCGTCCGCATCTACGAGCGCAAAAGTTTCACGCTTGCCGCGGATGACCTGAATATGCCCCGCGCGACGCTGACGCACACCATCAACGCCCTGGAAGCGCACCTGGGGGCCCGTCTGCTGGAGCGCAGTACCCGGCGGGTGGAACCGACCCTGGATGGCGACGCCTATTACGAACGATGTTTGCACCTGCTGGCCGAAATCGAGGATGCCGAAAACGCCTTCCGCACGGTGGCGCCCAAGGGATTGTTGCGTGTGAACCTGCAAGGGTCGCTGGCGCGGCAGTTCGTGATTCCCGCCTTGCCCGCATTCATGGAGCGCTTTCCGGACATCGAACTGGCGGTGAGCGAGGCGGATCGATTTGTGGATCTGGTCCGTGAAGGTGTCGATTGCGTGCTGCGCGCGGGCACGCTGGGTGACTCATCATTGACCGGCCGGCGGGTGGCGACCCTGCGCCAGGCCACCTGCGCAAGCGTCGGGTACGTGCAGCAGTATGGCCAACCGGATTCGCTGGACGACCTGGCGGCGCACCGCGCCATCAACTACGTGTCGTCGACCGGCAGGCGTTACCCGTTCGAGTTCATGGTGGAGGGCACGCAGACCGATGTGGAGATCGGCGGGCGGGTGACGGTGTCGGGCGCCGAGGTGTACACGGCGGCCGGGCTGGCCGGCCTGGGCATGATCCAGGTGCCGCGGTACCGCATCGCGGCGCTGCTCGATGCCGGGACCTTGATCGAATTGCTGCCGCAGCATCCGCCGCCGCCCATGCCGGTGTCGGTGCTGTATCCGCAAAGCCGGCACATGTCGCCGCGCGTGCGGGTGTTCGTGGACTGGTTGACGCAGGTGTTTGCGGACGCCAAGGCGGCTGGAACCCTTTAAGGCAGCGGGGACCGTTCAGCGCCGCGAGGCCATCGCTTCCATCATGGCTGCCAGCGTCGGCACGCGCGCAGCCTGCGCGGCCACGGTTGCGGGATCGACGGCCTCCAGCGACGGCACTTCGGCAATGACCGGCACCTTGCCGAATCGTTCGATCGCCAAACGATTGCCTGCCGACGGCGGGCCGTTCATCACCACCCCGGCGACGGCAATGCCGGCGGCCTTCAACGCCTGCAAGCTCAACAAGGTGTGATTGATGGTGCCCAGACTGCTGCGCGCGACCAGGACGACGGGCAAGCCTAGCCGCGCAATCAGGTCGATCATCATCACCTCGTCGTTGATCGGCACCAGCAGGCCGCCCGCGCCTTCGACGATCAGCGGGGACGCCGTCAGGGGGCAGGTCAGCGCATCGGTGTCGATCCGCACGCCTTCCAGCGGTGCCGCGGCCCAGGGGGACAGCGGCGCCTGCAGCACCACGAATGGCGCGTGCACTCGCGACGGCGCCAGGTCAGCAAGTTGCATGACGCTGGGGGTATCGCCCGGTTCGTCCGCCACGCCGGTCTGCAGCGGCTTCCAGTAATCGGCGTGCCAGGCCTTGGCCAGGATGGCGGACACCAGGGTCTTGCCGACGCCGGTGTCGGTGCCGGTGACGAAGACGCCGCGGTGGGGCAGTGGGGATGCGTGGGTCATGGGGGAGCTGCTCGTGGAAGAGGGGTCACAGGTCGAGGTAGCGATGCGAAGGTGCGACGGTGCGACGGCCGCCAGGCTGCGTCATGATGCACCCTCTGTGCGTAGCCACAGCCCATAGGCGATCTCATACGTCACCATGGCGCCTTCGTCCGTGAAACGGGACAGCACCCGCCTGAAATCCAAGGGGCGCAGTGCCTGGGCTCCTTCGCGCGGCAAGGTGGCGCCGATGCCCTTCAGGCTGCGCACGAAAGCCAGTCCGTCCGAAAAGCGAACCCGCTGCGGATCGATGGTAATGCCACCTGCATGACCAGGCAGGACGCGCGCCAGTGTGTCTGCCGCGGGATAGTCCGGCGTGGCAGCCCGTAGATCGAAGTGGCGGTGCGCGTCGCGCCATTCCTCAAAGGTGTTGGCAGTCAGTGTACTGATGGCCAGGGCGCCGCCCGGCGCAAGGCAGCCTGCAAGACGCTGCAAGCCCGCTTCGATATCGTCGAACCATTGCACGGCCAGGCTGGAGCAGACCAGGTCGTACCGCTTCAGGTGCGACGCGTCGGGATGCTCGCCGTCCATGCAGGCGTATCGCACGGCGCCGCTCATGCGGATACGCCCATCGGTAACGGCACGCTGCGTGGCGGCAATCATGTCGGGAGCAACGTCGGTAATCGTCCAATCCGCCACCGGAATACGTGCGGCCAACGCCGCAGTCAGCAGCCCCGTGCCGCAACCAATTTCAAGAATGCGCGGGCGCGGCGGCAAGTGCAGCGCAGCGATCCGCGCAGCCAATGTCGACGCGGCATGGCGCTGCACGTCGGCGTGGTCGTCATAGCGGTCGGCTGCGCGAGCAAACCGTGCGGCGATCGCTTCGCGTCGGGCGGATGCAGTCATGGCGCGGACGCTGGCGGCGCCATGTCGTTGACGATGACAACGTTTTGCGACCGGTTTGCCGAGGCATTCGGTGACGATGCCGGCCCGTTCAGCGCGGCAAGTTGCCCCGCAGGCAGTGATTGAACCAACCGGCGCACGGCATCGGCGCAGTCATCGGGACGTGTCAGTGGCAACACATGGCCGCCATCCGCAAGCATGGCAACCTGCATCGCACCCTGATCTGCAAACGTCATCGCCGTCATGGCCGGCGGCACGATGGGGTCGTCCTCGGCAGCGACCACCACGATCGGCACCGGGCATGCGGCCAGTGCGGCCCGGGCATCGTCATCGCGCAGTGCGGACAGGTCCGCAAACAGCGCATCCACATCCAGTTCGGTCGTGACCGGGTACGGTTCCGCGCCGCACCGTGCACGAAAAGTATTGACCACGCCCATGGGGTCTTGCCGCAGCCGTTGCAGCATCCGATCGATGAGCCGCAGGGGCGTGCCGGCAGCAAAGTCGGGCGCCGCGGAAAACCGCGCAAATCCATTCAGGCAGATGATGCCCACGCAGTGCGCCGGAAGATCCTTCAGTACACGCATCATTCCGAACGAATGCGCAATGGCGATGAACGGCTCCGAAGGTGGCGCAAGCAACGATGCGCCGACGTAACCCGCGTCGTATCGCCGCTGCGGGCCGAGAGGCATGGGGTCAATCGATGCATCCGTCAAGGAACCCGCCAACGCATCCGCCAACCGATGGCACACACTCGCATCAAAGCCCCAGCCATGCACGAACCACAGCGTTGGCGTCATGACCCACCCCGCAGCGGATCGCGCGCCAGGGCATCCAGTAATCGATCGACATCATCCACGGTATGCGCGGCGCTCAATGCGATGCGCAGGCGGCTGGTGCCGGCAGGCACCGTCGGCGGCCGGATCGCGACGGCGAGCATGCCGGCGTCTTTCAGCCTGGCGCTCAACGCCACCGCGTCCCCCGCATCGCCCACCATGGCAGGCACGATCTGCGTGGACGACGCGCCCGTATCCCGGCCCTGCGCCTGCAAGCCCTCACGCAGCCGCGCCGACAGCCGCGCCAGATGCGCGCGTTCGGCATCCATGCCGGGCACCAGGTCCAGCGCCGCGTCCATCGCACCCAATACCGACGGCGGTAAACCGGTCGAATAAATAAAGCCCGAGCACGTGTTCACCAGGAAGTCACACAGGGCCCGTGACCCCGCCACATAGGCGCCAAAGCCCCCCAGCGCCTTGCTGAACGTCCCCATGATCAGGTCGACGCCGCCGGGCGCCAGTCCCGACAGGCCCATGCCCTGCGGGCCCAGCACGCCGGTTGCATGGGCTTCATCCAGGTACAGGAAGGCTCCATGCCGGTCCGCCAAGGCCGCCAGGGCTGGCACGTCGGCGCGGTCGCCGTCCATGCTGAACACGCTTTCGGTCACGATCAGGCGGCGCACGCCAGGCGCGGCACGGTCGGTCAGCAAACGATCCAGATGCGCCAGATCGTTGTGCCGGAAACGGGTCTGCTTGACGCCGGCAGCCTGGCAGCCGTGGTGCATGCTGGCGTGCACGAGCTTGTCGGTATAGACCTCGACCTGCCCACGGGCGCCCAGTCCCTGGATCAAGGCGGGCAGCACACTGGCGTTCAACTGCCAGCCGCTGGCAAAGAGCAACGCCGCTTCGGTGCCCTTCAGCCGCGCAAGCTTCGCTTCGACCTGCGCGTGCGCATCCAGGGTGCCGGTCACCAGCCGCGAGGCCTGCGCCCCCGCACCGTCACGGCGGGCCCAGTCGGCCGCGCGTTCGGTCAGCAAGGGGTGCCGCGCCAATCCCAGGTAGTCATTGCCCGAAAAATTGAGCAGCTCGCGGCCTTCGCTGACGATGCGTCCCGCCGCCGCAGCGGCCAGCGGCCTGACGTGGCGGCGCATGTTGCGCGCGGACGCATCGGCAAGGAGCTGCTCGAAACAAAGGTCAAACGTCGACATGGATGAATTTGAGGATCTGAAGGGTCGCGGCGGAAGGGCTGCAACAGAAGGGTTGCAGCATAACCGGATGGCCGCTCACCCCTTACCTGCGCTGCAATACCTCTTGCGCCGTCCGGCCATGCGCGGCGCGGAAACAGCGGCTGAAGTGCGACAGATCGCTGAAGCCACAGGCCAGCGCCGCGTCGGTCACGCTGTGCGCCGTTCCGTTGGCAAGCGCGTCATGGGCCGCCCGCAATCGCTGCGCCAGCAACCATCGCATGGGCGTGACGCCCTCTGCCGCAAACAGGCGGATCAGGGTTCGGGTGGACACGTGGTGCGCAGTTGCGATGGTGACGATGTCCAGTTCCGGGTCGTCCAGCCGGTCCAGCATGTAGCGTTTGACCTCGTGCAGCCGCCGCGTCGCCGCCGTTGCGCGCGCGGACGGCAGCACCGCTGCGCCATCCAGTGCACTGTCCAGCAGGGTCGACCAGATATCCAGCGCCGCATCGCACAGGCGGTCCGCCGTGGCGTCCGGCAGGTTCTCTGGCGACCGCGCCACCTGCCTGGCCAGCGTCGCCGACAGCCGGGCCAGCGGCATGTCCCGCGCGATACGTTGGGCCACCAATCGTTCCGCCAACGGCAGGCGCACGGTCAGGTACGCGCGCGGCATCACCACCATGATGGCCGACGACATCGATGCGAACGTCAACGAAAACGGACGCGCCTGATCATGCAGTGCGAGATCCCCGGGACCGAGCACGGCAACGCGTCCGTCCTGCTCGATACACGTCGTTCCCCTGCGCGCAATCCACAGCAGGAAATCGTCTCGTGGATCGCGCCGGATGTCGGCGGGCGCGCGCGTCACGGTCAGGCGATCGCCCTGTGCAAGTTCAGAGGCGATCTCGCTGAGGGCGACCGGACCGAACGGGCGCACGCGCACGCTTGCCCGGAAGTGCTTGTCCGGCACACCGCGGCTTTGTGTCGTCGAATAGTTTCGGCAGGTAGCGTGGTGCCAGGTTTCGAAGCTATCGCCGGGCCGGACTAAAGCATAGGGCTGCATGGAAGACTCCTGCGGCGGGACGGGGATGTCGCTCATGGCAAAGCGCATGGCGCTGGCGGTCAAGCGTGCCGGATCCGGAAATTCTACTGTGGGACTTCTGTGTTCCACCACCGGAGTTCACCATGCCCTACCAACTCGATTCGATCGATCCCCGCACCACCGCTGTGATCGTGGTCGACATGCAGAATGATTTCGTCGCGGACGGCGCGCCGCTCCAGTCGCGTCAGGCCACCGACATGATGCCCCGGCTTGCGCGCACGTTGAACACGTGCCGGGAACGAGGCATCCGCGTCATCTATACCTCGCATGTCCACCGCAGCGACGGCTGCGACATGGGCCGGTATGGCGACCTGTACCCGCCGATTGCCAGCCGGGCCGCGTTGATCGATGGCACGGCCGGCGTCGACATCCATCCGGGGCTGGCGCCGGCAGCGGGTGAACACGTGATCAAGAAGCACCGCTACAGCGGGTTCTTTGCCACCGACATGGACCTGATCCTGCGCGAATGGGGGATCACCACGGTCGCCATCACTGGCACCACGACCGAAAACTGCTGTCATGCCACGGCGCGCGATGCCATGTTCCACAACTATCGCGTCGCCTTCCTGTCGGATGCAACGGGAACGTTCGACTATCCCGACCTGGGCTATGGCGCCCTGACCGCGGCGCAAGTCCATCAGGCCACCCTGGCCATTCTGGCCTTCTCGACCGCGCATGTAATGACCTGCGAGGAATTCCTGCAGCGCGCTGCAGCACGCTAGGCCACGGCCGATCCCGGCCGGCAAGGGGGGGGCTCCCCCGGGCACGCACCGACATGGCTACACTCGGGTCCCTGTTCAGCAGACTTGTTTCCCGGATGTGCCCATGACGCGTTCCCCCGACTGGATCGACCACGGCAGCCGCCATATCTGGCTGCCGTATACGCAAATGAAAACAGCCGCGCCGCCTTTGCCGGTGGTGCGGACGTCCGGCACGCGTATCGAACTGGCCGATGGACGCAGCCTGGTGGACGGCATTGCGTCCTGGTGGACGGCCTGCCATGGCTACAACCATCCCCACATTGCCGAGGCCATCCGCGCTCAGCTGGAGGTGATGCCGCACGTCATGTTCGGCGGGTTGACGCATGAACCGGCGCTGCTCCTGGCACAGCGGCTGGCGGCCTTGCTGGGCCCTGGGCTGGACCGGGTGTTCTTTACCGAGTCCGGGTCGGTGGCGGTCGAAGTCGCCATGAAGATGGCCATGCAGTACTGGCTCAATCGCGGCGAGCCAGGCCGATCGCGCTTCCTGGTGTTCAAGGGCAGTTATCACGGCGATACCTTCGGCACGATGGCGGTATGCGATCCGGATGACGGCATGCACGCCGTGTTCAAAGGGTTGCTGGCGACGCATGACGTGGCGGCGCTGCCGGTGGATGAGGCGTCGATGGCGGCACTGGATGCGCACCTGGCGCAGCATGCCGGCCAGCTCGCAGGTATCCTGGTGGAACCGCTGGTGCAGGGCGCGGGCGGCATGCTGCTGCACTCGCCTGTCGTGCTGCAGCGGCTGCGCACGCTGGCCGACCGGTACGGCATGCTGTTGATTTTTGACGAGATCTTTACCGGCTTCGGGCGGACGGGCAGCCTGTTTGCGTTCGAGCAGGCTGGCATCCGACCCGACATCATCACGCTATCCAAGGCACTGACCGGCGGCACCTTGCCCCTGGCCGCCACGGTGGCGAGCCAACGCGTCTTTGACGCGTTCCTGTCCGACGATCCCGGCCATGCGCTGATGCATGGGCCGACCTTCATGGGCAACGCGCTGGCCTGCGCGGCGGCGCATGCGTCCCTGGATCTGTTCGAGCAGGAACCGCGACTTGCGCAGGCGGCAGCGATCGGTGCCACCTTGCGCGAAGGCCTGGCAGCCCTCGCAGGTTTGCCGTGGGTGAAAGACGTTCGCACACTGGGCGCGATCGGTGTCGTGGAGCTGACCCGCATCAACGACATGAACCGGCTCAAGCAGCGGCTGATCGATCAGGGGGTGTGGGTGCGGCCGTTCGGGCGCATTGTGTATCTGACGCCCGCCTTGACGATCGGGCCGGAGGATCTGCAGCGGCTGATCCAGGCCGTGAATGCGGTCGTGGCCGCGGGCGCGCCCTGAGTGCTGTGCGCGTCAGCCCAGCGCGGACGACACCTTCCCGGCCGCTGGTTCGATTGATTCCGCCAGCAGCAGGCGGGTCATCAGGTCGGCCACCTGCTCGATATCGCGCACGTCACCGATCCGGGTATTGATCACGAAACCATCGAACGCCATCCACACCAAGTGGGACAGCAGCGGGTGACGCGCGGCGCCGTCGGCCTCGTCGGGCAGGCATTCCGCAATCATGCCGCTCAGTACCGCTTCGACATCCGCCAGCAGCGTGTTGGACTTTCCGGCGCCCACCGGCGACACCGCCAGCGCTTCGATCAGCGCGTTCGCAAAGCAGTGATCGGCCGCGGGGATGTCGCCCCACAAGCCGATGAACAGCCGGCGCAGCCGCGCCTGCGGCGACCGGAACTTGCGCACCGATTCGGCCAGCGCCTGCAACTGGGTATCCAGCCACGGCCGGTACAGCTCGTGCAGGATCAGCAGCTTGGAATCGAAGTACACATACAGGTTGGCCACGGTCATGTTCGAGGTCCGCGCGATCTCGGCCATGGTGGTGGTGGTGTAGCCCTTGCGCGAGAACAGGTCGAAGGCGGCCTGCAGGATCGCCTCGCGCATGCCGCTTTTCTTGACTTGTGCCACGGTGCTTGAATGGACATCCGGTTGGAATTTGCTGACGATCGTAGCACGGTGCACCAGGCAGAGCCGTCCATGCACCTGTCCGCTCATCCCGCTGATTAGCTATCGTCATTCGTTTTTGAAGCGTCCTATCGTGGTGCGGCATCGAGCATTGAAATGGTGCCGCCACGTCTGAATATGGTGCGTTGCGGTGACCGAAAGCGCCCCTGAAAACACGGGCTGCACCCAGGCCAAAAAAACTTGACATTCATTTTTTCGGAATAGAGAATGAGGTTCGGTTTTCAGTCGTGCGTTCACGGAGTCATCGTATGGACATGTCCAGTACCCGTCTGATCCCCGCTCCCCAGGAAGCTGTCTGGGACGCACTCAATGACGCGGACACACTGCAGTCCTGCATCGCCGGCTGCGAGCGCATCGAGCTTGTCGCTCCCGACACGTACGACGTGGCCATGGCCGTCAAGGTCGGCCCGGTCAGCGCGCGCTTCAAGGGCCGCATGACGCTGTCCGACATCATCGAACCCCAGTCCTATGTGATCCGCTTCGAAGGGCAGGGCGGAGTCGCCGGTTTCGCCAAGGGCCAGGCCGCTGTCTCGCTCGTTCCAGAAGGCGCTGGAACCCTGCTTTCCTACACCGTCCACGCCCAGATCGGCGGCAAGCTCGCACAGCTTGGCGCGCGGCTCGTCGACAGTTCGGCCCGCAAGATGGCTGACGAATTCTTTGGCAAGTTCCTGGCCCGTTTCGAAGGCCACGCGGCGACCGCCACGTAACCTTCTGCCTGGCCCCCGATCGACCCACGACTGACAGGACGACCTTATGAATTCCCATCGCAGGGTGAAGACCGTGTGCGCGCTGCTTGGCGCGCTGGCGGCAGGTGGCGCGGCGCATGCCGACGTCAGGATCGGCTTTTCGGGTCCGCTGTCCGGACCGCAGGCCGTCGTCGGGCAGGACCAGGCCGACGGGTTTGCGCTGGCCCTGGAACAGCTGGGCGGCAAGCTGGGCGGCCAAGCCACCACGGTGATCAAGGAAGACGACCAGCTCAAGCCCGAGATCGGCGTGCAGATCGTGCGCAAATTCCTGGAGCGCGACCGGGTCGATGCGATCGTCGGGCTGGGCTATTCCAATGTGCTGATGGCCACCCTGCGCCGGCTGTCGGAGTCGGGCGTGCCCGCCATTGCGACCAGCGCCGGCCCGTCGCCCATGGCAGGAAGTCAATGCGCGGCGAATGTGTTTTCGGTATCGTTCCAGAATGACGGGTTTGGCGAGGCCATCGGCAAGCTGATGCAGGAAAAGGGCTACAAGAACGTGTACCTGATGGCGCCGAACTACCAGGCGGGCAAGGACATGCTTGCGGGCTTCAAACGCTTCTACAAGGGAACCGTGGCCGAAGAGGTCTACACCCAGGTCAACCAGGCGGATTACTCGGCCGAGATCACGCAACTGCAAAGCAGCAAGGCCGATGCCCTCTTCATGTTCTACACCGGCGGCATGGGCGTCAACTTCACCAAACAACTGAGCCAGTCCGGCATGGTCGGCAAGCTGCCGGTCTATTCGACCTTTACCGTCGACGGCGCGAACCTGCCTGCGCTGCGCGAGTCCGCGGTGGGCGTGGTCAGCGGCAATATGTGGGATGCGACGCTGGAAAACGCCGAGAACGCCCGCTTCGTCAAAACGTTCATCGCCAAGTATCAGCGGGTGCCCAGCGCGTATGCGGCCACGGGCTACGATGCCGCCAATCTGCTGGACGTGGCCGTGCGCAAGGTCAATGGCAAAGTGACCGACAAGCCGGCCTTCGTGGCGGCGGTCAAGGCAGCCGGCAACGAATTCAAGTCGGTGCGCGGACCGTTCAAGTTCAACACGAACAACCTGCCGATTCAGGACTACTACGCGTTTGAGATGGTCAAGGATGATGGCCAGATCCGCGGCAAGCTGATCGCCACGCCATTGAAGGATCACAAGGATGCCTACTACAGCGCGTGCGCGCTCAAGTAGGCCGGAGCCCGCAACCCCATGAAAGCGCCAGACTTTGCCTATTGCCGTCCTGCCAGCATCGATGCGGTCTGTGCGCTGCTGGCCGAGCATCGCGATGACGCCCGCATTCTTGCAGGCGGGCAGAGTCTGATGGCGACGCTGAACCTGCGGCTGTCGGCGCCGGCATTGCTGGTCGATATCAACCGGATCGATGCCCTGCGCGGGATTCATCTGGCCGGCGACGGCAACTACTTGCGTATCGGTGCGCTGGCCCGTCACGCCGAGGTGGCCCGATCGCCCCTGGTGGCCCTGCACGCGCCGCTGATCACGGCGGCCATGCGCCATGTCGCGCATCCGGCGATCCGCAATCGTGGCACGACTTGCGGCAGCCTGGCGCTGGCGGATCCCTCTGCCGAGATGCCCGCCTGTGCGATTGCGCTCGACGCCACGCTGGTGCTGCAAAGCCAGTCTGGAACGCGTGGCGTGCCGGCCCGGGACTTTTTCTTTGGTCTCTATGAAACGGCGCGCCGCGATGACGAACTGCTGATCGAAGTGCGCGTGCCCTGCCAGCCGGCCGATCAACGCGTCGGCTTCGATGAACTGAGCCGCCGGCATGGGGACTTCGCGATGGTGGGCGTCGCCGTTACCGCGCGTGGCACCCCAGACAGAATGACCGACCTGCGGCTGGTCGTATTCGGGACCGACACCATGCCGATCGATTGCCGCGACGCGGCCGCGCTGGCGGACCGGCAGGCCTGGTCGCCTGCGCTGGGTGAAGCGATTGCATCGGCCGCCGCGGCATCGCTGGATCCTGACACCAATATGTTTGGCGGCCCGGCCGTCAAACGCCGGCAGGCCGCGGCGCTGATCCGCCGTGTACTGACGGCCACGTTCACTTCACGGGAAGCCTGGCATGGATAAGCGTGCCGACATCGTTGTCGTCGTCAACGGCCTGGCGCGCCAGCTGAACGTGCCGGTGCGGCGCAACCTGGTCGACATGCTGCGCCACGACCTTGGCCTGACGGGTGCGCATGTCGGCTGCGAGCATGGCGTGTGCGGCGCGTGCAATGTGCGCGTGGATGGCGTGGTGGTGCGCGGATGCCTGATGCTGGCGGTGCAGGCCGACGGCGCCACGGTCGACACCATTGAGGGACTGACGGCCACGGGCGAGATCGCCGCGCTGCAATCGGCCTTTGTCGAGCGCAACGCCTTGCAATGCGGCTATTGCACGCCCGGCATGCTGATGACCGGAGCCGAATTACTGTCGCAGCAAACCTGTCCCAGCCGCGCCGTGATCCGCGATGCGATCTCCGGCAATTACTGCCGCTGCACGGGCTACCAGGCCATCGTCGACGCGATCGAGACCACGGCACTGGCGCGCAAGGATGGCATCCCATCATGAGTGATCACGCTGCAAGCGCACCGGCCACCTCGTTGCTTGGCGGATCGCCCACCCGCCCGGAAGCCCGCCGTTTCGTGTCCGGGCAGGGCCGCTACCTTGACGACATCGACATGGCGGGCGTGCTGCAGGTCGCCTTCCTGCGCAGCCCGTTTGCACGCGCCACATTCCAGATCCTGGATCTGGAGGCGGCCCGCGCGTGCCCCGGTGTTGTCGCCGTCATGACTGGCGAGGACCTGCACGCGGTGTGCGCGCCCTGGCAGACGACCTTTGCCACGCTGCCCACGCATCACAGCGCGCCGCAGCATCCGATGGCCATTGGCGAGGCCTACTGGCAGGGCGAGGCGATCGTTGCGGTGGTGGCCGAGACCCGCGCCCAGGCCGAAGACGCGCTGGAACAGGTCGTGATCGACTGGACTTCCATCGACGCCACCGTCGATCCCCACGCGGCGCTGCAAGACGGCGCGCTGCCGTGCCACCCCGCCTTGCAGAACAACCTTGCGCTGGATCGGCGGATCGATATCGGTGATGCCGACACGGCGTTTGCGACGGCGGCGCATGTGGTCACGCAGCGCTTCGTGTTCGGCCGGCAGACCGGGGTCACGCTGGAACCGCGTGGCATCCTGGCCGCTTTCGATGCGCGGGTGGGCGAGCTGACCGTGTATGCCTCCCACCAGGCGCCGTTCCAGATGCAGGAAATCTTTGCCCGGCAACTGGCCTTGCCGCTGGAACAGGTGCGCGTGGTATGCCCCGATGTGGGCGGCGCATTCGGCATCAAGCTGCATGCGTATGCGGACGAAGTGGCGGTCGCGGCCATGGCCGTGCTGCTGGGCCGTCCGCTCACCTTCCAGCCCGACCGCCTGGAATCCTTTCTGAGCGACGTCCATGCGCGTGACGCGCGGGTCGAAGCGCGGCTGGCCGTCCATGAAGATGGCACGATCGCCGCGCTGGAAGTGGACGCGCTGTTTTCATTCGGCGCCTACTCCATCTATCCGCGCAGCAGCCTGGGCGAGGCATTGCAGGCGCTCGACCTGTGCGGCTGCGCCTACCGCTTGCCCGCCATGCGCGGGCGCGTGCGGGGCGCCTACCTGAACAAGGTGCCGACCGGCGCCTATCGCGCGGTAGGCCAGCCAATCGCCAGCGCAGTCATCGAACAGTTGCTGGACCATGCCGCGGCCGCCGTTGGCATTGATCCCCTGGAGATCCGCCGCCGCAATCATCTTGCGCCCGTGCCGGACGATGGCAAGCCGCATCTGAGTGCGACCGGAATGGCCGTGGGCCCGCTGTCGCTCGACGCCTGCCTGACCCGAATTGAAGAACAGATGGGCTACGCCCGGTTGCGCAGCGAGCAGGCGCAGCGGCGCGAGCAGAACGTGTATCGCGGCATCGGCCTGTGCACCTTCGTGGAAATGACAGGCGTGGGGTCGCGCCTGTATGGACCCGCCGGCATCCGGATTGCAGGCAAGGAAAGCGTGCGCCTGAGCCTGACGCCATCGGGCCGCATCACCTGCCGCACCAGCGCCACCGACCAGGGGCAAGGCGTGCGTACCGGCATCGCGCAGGTCATCGCGTCAACGTTGGGGGTGGCGCTGGACGAGGTGCTCGTCATTAGCGGGGACACGGCGACCGATCCGCTGGGGGGCGGCGCCTGGGCATCACGAGGCATCGCACTGGCAGGCGAAGCGGCGGGCAGGGCGGCGGCCGAACTGCGCGCCAACATCCTGGCGATCGCAGCGGCGTTGATCGGCGTGGACGCCGCAGGCCTCAGCATTGCCGGGGACAGCATTGTCGATGACACCGGTCAGCCCGTGCGCAGCCTGCGCCAGGTGGCGACCGCCGCGCACTACGACGCGTCGGCGATCGCGGTGCATCCGCTTCCGCCCTTGACGCTGGAAGCGTCCTTCGCCCCGACAGACAAGCCTTACTTCATGGCCAACGGCGTGCAAGCCGCGCATGTCGAAGTCGACATCGACACGGGCGTCATCCGGGTGCTGGACTTCTGGGTGGTGGAAGACTGCGGGCGCGTCATCAACCCATTGCTGGCGGACGAGCAGGTGCGCGGCGGCGTGGTGCAGGGCATCGGCGCCGCGCTGTATGAACACTGCGTGTACGACGAGACGGGTCAGATGACGAACGCATCGTTGGCGGACTACTTGGTGCCGATGGCATCGGAAATGCCCGACATCCACGTGTCCCATGTCAGCACGCCCGAACGCGCCACGCTGCTGGGCGCCAAGGGCATTGGCGAAGCCGGCACGGTCGGCGCCGTGGGCGCCATCTGGTGTGCGGTGAACGATGCCTTGCGGCCCACGGGCCACCAGGTCTGGCAGCAACCGTTTACGCCCAGCCACGTGCTGGACGTGCTGTATCCCGACGACGCGGACTCGGGATCCCTGGACCGTTAAGCCCGCAAGCGAGCCATGACGGCCAAGACTGCCAGGACGGCAACCGCCCTGGCGTAGACCACCCTAACGCGCTGCGCGCCGCCCGGCGCGCTTGCCGGGCGGGACCTGCAACGCTTCGGGATCGAGCGCATTAAGGTGTTCATAGACCGCTTCCATGGCGGACTTCAGGCGCAGCACTTCGGCCTTGCCGAAGCTGTGGATCGCCACTTCCTCGAACTGCATTGCCAGCGGGATCAGCTCTTCCGCCAGCGCGCGCCCGGCCGCCGTCAGGTTGATCGCGACCACGCGCGCGTTGTCATCCAGGCGATGCCGCGTCACATGGCCGCGCGTTTCCATTGTCCCGATCAGTCGCGACAGCGTTGACACTTCCATGACCGTTGCCTTGCTCAATTCATTGAGCCGCTGGTCGCTGCGTTCCCATAACGAGGCCAGCACCCGGTACATCGGCAGGGTCACGTCATACGGTTTGAGACGTTCGGTGAACAGTTCACCAATGCGCACACCCACGCGGTTGAGCAGGTAGGGGAACGAGTCGGTCAGTCGATACATGGGTGTCTTCGGGGTGACCCGGGGTGGGAAAACCCCGAGCTGAAAAGGAGTGAAATCGACTGTACAACAATTGCAAACGCAACTGTTGTGTGTGAAACTTTGTTCACGGTTCACAGAGCCCCGGGTTCACAGAGACCCGATGGAGGAAGACACATGACTGCCCAAGCACTGACGCACGACATCGCCGACCCTGCATCCGTCCAGCGCGACTTTCGCCTGGCCATGCGCGGCATTGCATCCACGGTCACCATCGTGACCGCCGGCGACCGGGAACGCGGGCATGGCATGACTGCCACCGCCGTCTCGTCCGTCTCGCTCGACCCCGCCGCCCTGCTGGTCTGCATCCACCAGAAAACGCTGCTGCACGACATCATGTCGTCCACCGACGGCTTCTGCGTGAACGTGCTGTCCGAAGACCACATCGACCTGTCCAACGCCTTCAGCGGCGGCGTGCCGCCCGCCGATCGGTTCCTGACCGGCGACTGGTCCGAGACGGACACCGGCATCAAATACCTGACAAGCGCGCAGGCCCGCATCTTCTGCCGCAAGCAGGTGGTCGTGCCCTTCGGCACCCACACCATCTTCATCGGCGCGGTGAACGACGTGCAGCTTGCCGACAACACGTCGCCCTTGCTCTACCGCAACGCTACCTACTGCCGGTCCACGCCCGTCGCGGCGCGCTGACCCGTCATCCTCACGCCCGGGGGCCACCCTTGGCGCATACCGACAACAAGATCAAGGAGTTGACCATGAACAGTTTCGTGGAGCATGCCGTCCTGGACGCGCCGTCGCACACTGCCTTCGACAAGGCCGCCTTGCTGCGCGGCATCGATGCACTGTCCCCGCAATTCAAGGCCGCCGCGCGGCAGACCGAGCGGGATGGACAGGTGCCCGATTCGCACATGCAGGCGCTGCGTGACATCGGCTATTTCGACATCGTGAAGCCGCGGGAATTTGGCGGCTACCAGGAACACTTTGACGTGCTGGTCGAAGCCAATCTGCAGCTGGCGCGCAGCTGCGCATCCACGGCGTGGGTGGCGGGCCTGCTGTCGGCGCATCAGTGGCTGGCCGCCAGCTTTCCGGTGCAGGCCCAGCGCGATGTCTGGGGCGACAACCCCGATGCGCTGCTGTGCGGCTCGTATGCCCCCGCCGCCAAGGCAGGCGTGGACGATGGCGGCTACCGCCTGTCGGGCACCTGGAGCTTCAGCAGCGGTTGTGAAAACGCCGACTGGGCGCTGTGCGCGGCCATGATTCCCGCACTGTCGGGCGACGGGCTGGAACCCGCGTTCCTGCTGGTGCCGGCTGCCGATTACACAATCCTGGAAACGTGGGATGTGGTCGGCCTGGGTGGCACGGGCAGCAAGACACTGGAATTGAAAGACGTGTTCGTGCCCGGCCATCGCGTCCTGACCTTTGCGCAGAGCACGTCGGGCAACACGCCGGGGGCGGGGCACTATGCCGATGACCTGGCCTTGCGGGTGCCGATGCTGACGGTGATCCCGTCCTGCCTCGCCTCCGTCGCGGTAGGCGCGGCAGCCGGGGCGCTCGACGACTATCTGGAAGCTACCGGAGCCCGCGTGACGCGCGGCGCCGTGGCCGGCGCGCATCAGAAGATGGCGGAATTTCCGACCATCCAATTGCGGGTGGCCGATGCCGCCGCCAGCACGGATGCCGCGCAGGAAATCCTGCTGCGTGACCTGCGCCGGGTCACGGACAAGACCCTGGCCGGCGACGCCGTCACGGTAGAAGACCGCATCCTGAGCCGCCGCGGTCAGTCGTTTGCCGTGTCGCTCGCGCTGCGTGCCGCCGAAGCGTTGAATGCTTCCACGGGCGGCCTCGGGCTGAACCTGTCGAACCCGGTGCAACGGGCCTGGCGCGATGTCAACGCCGTCAGCCGCCACATCAGCATGAACTGGGACGCCGTCGGCACGATGTACGGGCAGATGGCCCTGGGGTTGACCCCACGCGGCCAGTATTGACACGCGGCCGCCCGGCGGCCGACGCTTGCGTGACGTGCCGCGGTGATCGCGGCGCGTTGCGACCGATTCCGCACTGACCACCGACTGACTATTCGACAAGGATCCGAGATGACCGGAAAAATTGCGCTTGAAGAACACTTCGCCACGGAAGAGACACTGATGGATTCGGCCGGCTTCGTGCCGGACAAGGACTGGCCCGAACTGCGTTCGCGCCTGCTCGACATCCAGGACCGCCGCCTGCGGCTGATGGATGAATACCAGATCGAGACGATGATCCTGTCCTTGAATGCGCCGGCGGTGCAGGCCATTCCGGACACGAAGCAGGCGTCGGAAGTGGCGCAGCGCGCCAACGATTTCCTGGCAGAGCAGATCGTGCGCCAGCCGACCCGCTTTCGCGGGTTTGCCGCATTGCCGATGCAGTCGCCGGAATTGGCCGCGAATGAACTGGAACGTTGCGTGCGCGACCTGGGTTTTGTCGGTGCGCTGGTCAACGGCTTTTCGCAGGTCGAGAATCCCGACCATGCCGTGTACTACGACTTGAAGCAGTACTGGCCGTTCTGGGAAAAGGTCCAATCGCTGGACGTGCCGTTCTACCTGCACCCGCGCAACCCTTTGCCGAAAGACTGCGCCATCTATGACGGCCACCCCTGGCTGATGGGACCCACCTGGGCCTTCGGGCAAGAGACCGCGGTGCATGCACTGCGGCTGATGGGGTCGGGCCTGTTCGATGCCTATCCCGACCTGCGGATCATCCTGGGTCACATGGGCGAAGGGCTGCCGTACAGCATGTGGCGCATCGACCATCGCAACGCATGGGTCAAGACCACGCCGAAGTATCCGGCCAAACGCAAGATCGTTGATTACTTCAACGAAAACTTCTACCTGACCACGTCGGGCAATTTCCGCACGCAGACGCTGATTGACGCGATCCTCGAGATCGGCGCCGACCGCATCCTGTTTTCCACCGACTGGCCGTTCGAAAACATCGACCACGCGTCGGATTGGTTTGCTTCAGCAAGCATCAGCGAAGCCGATCGCAAGAAAATTGGCCACGGGAATGCAGCCAAGCTATTCAAGCTCTAGAGATCTGCACGTACACAACGGTGCTAGTTGCATCGATATAAGGACGCAGCGGATCTGGCTTTGCCAGTCCGCCAGCGTCGCCCCTGGGGGAGGCGCATAGCGCCGCGGGGGGGCCAAATCTAGGAGGAAGACAATGAAGATCAGGAATCGCTGGTGGGTGGTGGTGGGGTCCGTGTTCGGGCTTTTTGTCGGCAATGGGCCGATCATGCAATTCACCTTCGGCGTGTTCCTGCTGCCGGTGACGAAGGCGTTCGGGTGGGAGCGGTCGACGACGTCGCTGGCGTTGGTGATCGGGTTGACGATGACGGCATTGTTCGTGCCGGTGGCGGGGCGCCTGATCGATAGGTTCGGCATACGGGCGGTGACGCTGCCGGCGATTGTGCTGTTCGCGGCGGCGACGGCGTCGCTGGCCTTGCTCGCGGATACGCCGGCCAAGTTCATGATCATCTATGCCTTGATGGGCATCGCCGCGGCGGGGCAGACGCCGCTGCCGTATGCCAAGGCAATCTCGGCCTGGTTTGATGACAAGCGCGGCCTGGCGCTGGGTGTCGCCATGGCGGGCGTGGGGCTGGGCGCGGCGCTGGTGCCGCAATATGCGCAGGCCTTGCTGACGGCGTTCGGATGGAAGGGCGCGTATCTGGGGCTGGCTGCGCTGACCCTTGTGGTTGGGCTGACGGCGGTGTCGCTGGCGGTGCGTGAGCCGGATCAAATGCGGCCTGTGGCGGGCACGACGGCGGCGGCCTTGCCGGGTGCCACGGGTCGTGAAGCCTTGCGGTCAGGCGTGTTCTGGAAGCTGGCGCTGGCGTTCTTTGCAGTGGCCCTGGCGACCAACGGCACCATCGCGCATGTCGTGCCGCTGTTGGTCGATCGCGGTATTGCACCGGGTGTAGCCACCACGGCCATGGCGTTTGCCGGCGCGGCGTTGATCGGCGGACGGTTGCTGGCGGGCTATCTGCTGGACCGGATTTTTGCACCGTATGTGGCGGCGTTCTTTTTCGCGATTCCGTTGATCGGTATTGGCATGCTGCTTGCCAACCTGCCGCCGCAGTACGCCGCGTTGTCGGTGGTGCTGGTCGGATTGGGGCTGGGCGCCGAGGTCGATCTGATCGCCTTTTTGTTGTCGCGGTATCTGGGCCTGAAGAGCTTCGGCGAGCTGTATGGCTACCTGTTCGCGGCCTTCATGCTGGGTTCCGGAGCAGGGCCGTACATCATGGGCCTGGCGTTCGACAAGACGGGCGGCTATGCCACGGCGTTGTCGGCGTTGTGTGTGGCGTTGCTCGCGGCGTGCGCGTTAATGATGTCCCTGGGTCGCTACGTCTACCCGCAGAAAGAGATGGCCGGGATGCGGTGGACCAAGCTGCAGGGTGCGCACTGATAAAGCCCCCCCTAGGCGCGTTGCGCCTCCCCCAGGGGCAGCACTGGCGGACTGGCGGAGCCAGATCCGCTGTGCCCTGGGTGGCGCGGTGACTGGCACGGGACGGTGTATCTATACGTGTGCAGGGCGGCTGGTCTGGCCGGGCAATAAAGGGTGACCGGGTAGAGTAGGGGTCTGCCGCCTTCCTTGCCGTCCATCATGTCGCTTTCGCTGCAACGCATCTTTCCTGCCCTGTCCGAGCCTACCCTGAGGCGTTATCTGACCGGGCAGGTGGTGTCGGTGCTGGGGAGCTGGACGCAGAACGTCACGTTGAATCTGGTGGTGTATCACCTGTCGGGGTCGGGCGCGGTGCTGGCCTTGTTGAACTTCCTGCTGTATGGGCCGCAACTGGTGATTGCGCCGATCGCGGGGGCGCGCATCTCTTCTCACAATGCGCGGCGCACGACGCTGGCGGTGTTGTACACGTCGCTGGCCGTGGCGTGCAGCCTGGCGGTGCTGTCGGCCTTCGGGGTGTTGACCCTGCCGCTGATCCTGGCGCACGCAATCGTGATCGGGGTGCTGACGTCGATCGAATCGCCTGCGCGTCAGGTGCTGCTGGTGTCCTGCCTGGAAGACGCAGCCTTGCTGCCGAATGCGGTGGCCATGAACACGATGGTCTACAACGTGGGCCGCATGGTGGGTCCGACGATTGCGGCTGTGCTGTACCCCACGCTGGGTCCTCCCTTCGCGTTCGCCACCTATGCCGTGGCTTTGTGCGTGATGGCCTGGTGCGTGCGATCGATGGTGATCCAGCCGCGCATGACCAAAAAGGGGGACAGCCGCGGCGGTTTGCGCGCGGCGTTTGCCTACATTCTTGATGATCCCTTTACCGCCAAATACCTGTCGATCCTGGCCTGCATGGGCTTGTTCGCGGGCAGCTACCAGACGCTGGTGCCGCTGATCGCGGACCGTGTGTTCCACGATGCCGCCACCTACACGGGGGTGTTCTTTGCCGCAGCCGGGGTCGGGTCCTTGAGCGCAGCGGTGATCCTGTCGTCAGCAATCGGTTCGATGATGACGCAGCGTTACTTGAGCGTGGCCCCGTGGATCGCCGGGGTGGCGTTGGCCGTGCTGGCGTTGGCGGGGCATGCGGCGCTGACGGCGTTTGCCTTCTTTGCGCTGGGCTTCAGCCTGACCTTCAGCGCCACATCAACCAATGCGACCATCCAGCGGCGCTGCCCGGATTCCGTGCGTGGCGCGCTGGTGGGCATGTATGGCATGGCCTACAACGGCACCATGCCCTTCGGCTATCTGCTGGTGGGCGCCGTGTCGGAAGCGTTGGGCGTGCAGGGTGCGTTCGGTGCGATGGCCGTGGTGCTCGGCGCCAGCCTGGCCTTGCTGACCGTGCTGCATCGGGTCAAGGCGGCGCACTGAAGCACCGCCTGGCCGCGCCTAGGTAACGGGCCACAGGCCGGCCAGGTCAGTCTCGTTGAAGCGCCGCGCACTGACGCGCCGCCCACCGCCCACCGCCCACCGCCGCGTCAGTCCGCCGTCGCGCCCGACGCCTTCACCACCGCGCCCAGCCGCACGTTTTCCGACTTGATCAGCTTTTCGAATTGTTCCGGCGTGCCGCCCACTGCGGGCGTCCCCAGCGCTTCCCATCGCGCGCGCAGTTCCGGATCGGCAAACGCGGTGTTGACTACCTGGTTGAGCCTGTCAACTATCGGCCGTGGCGTGCCGGCGGCCACCGCGATGCCGTGCCACCCTGACATGTCGAAGCCGGGCAGGCCCGATTCGGCCAGCGTCGGCACATCCGGCAGCGCCGCGCTGCGCTGTGCCGTCGTCACCGCGATCGGCCGCAGGCGTCCCGCCTTGATGTACTGCAAGGAACTGCCCACGATATCCAGCATGACCGGCACCTGACCACCGACCAGATCATTCAGCGCCGGGCCCGCACCCTTGTAGGGGACGTGCTGCATGGTGGTGCCGGCCGCGCGGTTGAACATCTCACCGGCCAGGTGCTGCGGCGTGCCGCTGCCGGCGGACGCGAAGCTGAACAGTTCCGGCTTGGCCTTGGCCGCGGCAATGAAGGACTTCAGGTCGGTCGCCTTGACCACATTGGGATTGACCTCGAGCACCATCGGAAAGGCAGAGATCTGCACCACCGGCGCAAAGTCCTTGACCGGGTTGAAGGGCAGCGCCTTGTACAGCGTGGGATTGACGGCCATCGGGCCACTCGCGGCCAGCAGCAGGGTGTGCCCGTCGGGCTCGGATTTCGCGACCTGGTCGGATCCGATGTTGCCGCCCGCGCCGGCCTTGTTTTCAACCACCACCGACACGCCCAGCTGCTTCTGCATCGACACCTGCAGCAGCCTTGCCATCAGGTCGGTCGGGCCGCCAGGCGGGTAGGGCACGATGAAACGGATGGGTTTGGACGGGTAGGCATCCGCCGCGATCGCGGAGGCAGGCAAGATGGCAGCGGGCAGCGTGGCGGCGCAGGCCAGCGCCAGCAAGGTCTTCTTCAACATGGAGTGTCTCCTGCGCTTTCAGGCAAGCGCGTGGTGTGTCTTCTGATGGGTCTTGTCGTTATGCGAGCGCCGGCGGGGAGCCGGTCGCGTCCTCAAACGGCGCCCGGTGCGGACGCGGTCCTTCCTGCCTTCAAACCCGTTGCCGGAATCACCCAAATCGCCGACGCACATCGTCGGCGGTGGCCAGCCGCCGGCCACAGTCCAGTCCGGCCTGCGCGGCCTGCTTCACCAGCGCCGCGTTATCGGGCGCAATGCTGCCATCCTTCAAAAACAGATTGTTCTCGAACCCGACCCGCGCGTGTCCACCCAGCGCGGCGGCTGCCGCGGCGCACGCATGTTCGTGCTTGCCAAACGCGCACATGGCCCAGGGGTAGGTGCGATCGTCCGCTGCCAGAAAAGGCAGCAGGTCGGCCGGCAGGGACGTCTGGCCTGCCGTGTAGCGGCCCAGCACGAACAGCAGGAACCAGGGCGCTTCAGGCACCACGCCGCGTTGACGGTAGGACTGCCACTGCGCCACGTCGGCGGTGTCATACAAAATGACCTGCGTCATGATGCGTTCGCGGGCCAGCCAGCCGAACAGCTTGGCGACGCGGGCATCGGCTTCCGGCCCGACGGCGACTTCGCGCAGGCCTACCGACACGGCTTCGGGCGACACCGCCATGACCGACGCGACCTGCTCGTCGGGCGCATACACCTGCGCGGCCTCGGTGGTGATCTGGATGACCAGTTCCTGGCCGACGGCCCGGCGCACGGTCTCGGTCGCCAGCAAGTAGGCGGCCGGGTCCAGGCTGTGGCGTTCGTCGTCCGCGCGCACGTGCATGTGGATCATGGCGGCGCCCGCGTCCAGGCACCGTTTGGCGGTGTCGGCCAGGTGCTCGGGGGTGACTGGCAACGCGCCGTGATCGGCCCGTTTCTTGTACGCCCCATTCGGCGCGACGGTCAGGATCAGGGGTTCGGCAAAGGCGGTGGCGGCATCAATCATGGTCAGGTCCCGGTTTGAGCGGCGGCAGTTCCTTGGCAAGCAACGTCAGGCCGGCCTTGAGCAGGTCATCGTAGCGCTTGCGCTCGGCGGCAATGGTTTCCGGCGTCCAGCGATAAAAACCCTGGCCCGTTTTCATGCCCAGGTGTCCGGCAGCCACCCGGTCGCTCAGGGCCTTGGCCGGCAAGGGCGAATTATTCAGCGTGGGGTACATGGTTGCGCCCGCGGCGCAGTGCACTTCGATCCCGGCATGGTCGCGCTGCATGACCGGACCGGCTGCCAGAAAGCGGAAGCCGAAGCCGAAGCGCACGGCGGCGTCCACGTCTTCAGGCGACGCAATCCCTTGATCGATCATGTCGAACGCTTCGCGCGACAGGGCGTGCTGCAGGCGGTTGGCCAGGAAGCCCGGCAGGTCTTTCCTGACCAGCACCGGCACCATGGCGCAGCGGCGCATGAAGTCGGACAGGGCCTGCGCGTGGGCCAGTTCGCTGGCGCCGCCCATCACCACCTCGACCAGGGGCACCAGGTGCGCCGGCATGAAGAAATGCAGACCCAGCATCCGGCCGCCGGTGCTCAAGCCCTCGGCAATGGCGCTGATCGGAAAGCTGGAACTGTTGCTGGTCAGCAGGCAATCGGGCCGGGCGAGCTTTTCGAGCCGGGCGAACAGGGCCTGCTTGATGTCGACACGTTCCGGAATGCATTCGATGACCAGGTCAATGCCCGACCAATCGATGTCGTCCAGGTCGGCAACCACCGACACCAGATGGGCCTGGGCCGCATGGGTATCGAGCGCGGCGGCCAGCGTGCCGGGCAGGGCCGCACGGCGCGGGGCGGACGATTCAACGATGACGGTCGGGCAACTGGCGCGGGCAAGCACCGCGGCAACATCGTTGCCCATGGTGCCGCCACCGACGACCACGGCACGCGACTGGGACGGATACATCAACATAAGAGGAGGCTCCCTTCAAGGCAGGCGGCCAGTCTATGCGCCGGCAGCTTATCGGTTAAGCGATCCTTTTTGATATATTGATCGAAATTCAAGATAAATAGATGAAAGCCGACCTGTCCACCCACGACTTGCGTACTTTCCTGGCGGTGGCGGGCACCCTCAGCTTCAGCCAGGCCGCGACGCAACTGCACCTGTCGCAGTCGGCGGTGTCGTCCATCGTGCTGCGGATCGAAGCGGCGGTGGATGCCCGGCTGTTCCAGCGCACGACACGCAAGGTCAGCCTGACGGCGGCCGGCGAACAGTTCGTGGCCGACGCCAGCGATGTGCTGGCGCGCTTCGACGCCGCCGTCGCCGCCGTGCGCGATATCTCGCAACTGCGCAGCGGCTCCGTGGCCGTGGCCGCGCTGCCCTCGTTCGCAGCCAAGCTGATGCCCGACCTGTTCGCGGCCTACAGCGCCCGCCACCCCGACATCCGGCTGCGGCTGATCGACACCCTGTCCGCGCCGGCCTTTGCCCTGGTCCAGCGGGGGGAGGTCGACTTCGCCTTGACCGCGGCCGACCCCGCCTATGCCGACCTGACCTACCAATCCCTGACCGAAGACCGTTTCGTGCTGCTGATGCCGCGCGGTCACCCGCTGGCGGGCGACGCGGCGATTCCGTTCGCGTCCTGCCTGGCCTACCCGCACGTGTCCATGTCGCATCCGACCAGTGTGCGGCAGTACGTGGCGGCGGCCGCCTTGCAGCACGGCGTGCAGTTTTCACCTGCCTACGAGGTGGATCACCTGATGACGGTGGCAGCCATGGTGATGGCCGGGTGTGGCGTCGCGGCGCTGCCGTCGGTCGCCGCCGCGGTGGTCGCCCAGGCCGGCCTGGTGCAGCGCGACCTGGTGGATCCGGTGATTCGCCGGCCGATCGGGCTGGTCTGGCGCGCCGATCGGGACCTGTCGCCAGCCGCACGCGCGATGGCGGATCTGCTTCTGGAGCGGGTTGGTGAGGGCTTGCTCACACCAGACGTAATAAATCCCTCAATTCTCTCCTGATCCTGCCGTAAAGGTGCTCACACTCGTTCGCGTGATTCCCACGGCCCTGTTCATCAGGCCGTTCCAGGCAATCCGGAGCGTCCGACAATAACGTGGGGTGGGAAACGATGGCGTCGTCTTTCAGCCTTGGTCAGCGTTCGCTGGCCAAGCAAGTCTTGGTATTGGCTCTGTCACTGAGCGCAATCATTTCAGGGGTGACCGCCGTCGTGGTGGCCGTGCAGGGCGTCCGCGCCGCGCGGCAGGCCGTCGAACGGGAAATGATGGCGTCGCTGGATTCCGTCAGCGCCAGCCTGGTGTCTTCCTTCGAATCGACCCGCCTGCGTGTCGAACGCCAGCTGCTGGTGTTCCAGCGCATGCTGGGTGAACTGCCGTCCCCCGATGGCACCATGACCGAAACCGGCACCGCCGGCGAAGTCGTCACGGTGCGCGCGGGCGAAACCATCCTGAACGGCAATACCTCGGTGCTGCAGCGCATGCGCAGTTACACCGGCGCCGACCCCGAACTGATCGTGCGCCACAACAATCAGTGGATCCGCGCGGCCACCATGCTGCGTGGCGCCGACGGCCAGCCCCTGACCGGCGCCGCCGTGCCGACTGACGACTTCATCGTCAAGACGCTGGACACGTCCACCGCCGCGACCAACCTGGTGTACCGCGGTGGCCGCTGGTACGCCATGCACGTGCGTCCCCTGAAAGACGACAACGGCAAGATCTTCGGCGGCCTGACGCTGCAGGTGGACCTGTCCGACGACGTCGCGGCCACGCTCAAGTACATCGAAACGTCGACCGTGGCCGGCTTCGGCAGCATGTTCGCGCTGACCTCGGGCGCCAACGGCACCGCCGAATTCCTGGTGCACCCGACCTACAAGGGCAAGCTGGTGTCGGACACGCCCGAAGCCGACCGCCCGGTGTTCCAGGAGATCGTCGATCAGACCTCGGGCTTTGTCGAATCGAAGCTGACGACCGACGACGCCACGCAGTTCGTCGCCTTCAAGACTGTACCGAGCTGGGGCTGGACGCTGGCTGCCACCGGCGCCAAGTCCGACTTCCTGGCTGCGCAATACAAGCAGATCGGCCTGGTCGTGGCCCTGCTGCTGATCAGCGGCATCCTGACCGGCCTGGTGGTGTTCGCCCGCATGTCGTTCGCGCTGCGCCCCGTGCGTGACGTGGTGGCGGGCGTGACACGCCTGGGTGAAGGCGACCTGACCCGCGACGTGCCCACCGGCCCGGTCGGCTCGAACAACGAAATCCACATCATGGCCGAGCGCATCAACGCCACCCGCGTTCGTATTGCCCAACTGGCGCAGCAGATGAACGCCACCGGTTCGCAAGTGGCCGTGGCCACCACGCAGACCCTGCAGGCGCTGAACCAGATCGGCCGCGGTACCGAAGTGCAGTCCGAAGCCGCCAGCGGCGTGGCTGCCGCCGTCGAAGAACTGACCGTGTCGATCTCGCAGATCGCCGACAGCACCCGCGAAGCCAACGGCTTCTCGAAGGCGTCGAGCACCGCTGCCGAAGAAGGCTCGGCGGTCGTCAAGCAGACGGTCAGCGAAATCGAAAAGATGGCCGATCGCGTCGCCAATTCGGCCGAAGTCGTGCAGGAACTCGAAGCGTCGTCGCGCCAGATCTCCGCCGTGGTCAAGACCATCCAGGAAATCGCCGAACAGACCAACCTGCTGGCCCTGAACGCCGCCATCGAAGCGGCGCGTGCTGGCGAAGAAGGTCGGGGCTTCTCGGTCGTGGCCGACGAAGTGCGCGGCCTGGCCGAACGCACCAAGACGTCGACCGCGCAGATCGCATCGGTCATTGCCGCCGTGCAGAAGCAGACCACGATTGCCGCGCAGTCCATGCGCGAGGTCAACACCGACATGCAGGCATCGGCTGCCGGCGCGCGCCAGGCCGGTACGGTGCTCAGCCGCATCCAGGAAGCCGCCACCCGCACGGCCGAAGTTATTGCCGATATTTCCAACGCCGCGATGGAACAGAAGTCGGCGTCGGAACAGATCGCCAGCCGCGTCGAGCAGATTGCTCAGTACGCGGAAGAATCGGCAGCGGCCGTGCAGCAATCGGTGGCCTCCGCCGAATCGCTGCAGAACCAGGCGCAGGTGCTGGACGAAACGATCCGTACGCTGCGCACCTGATCACCCTGCTGTAAAGATCGCGCAGAGGGTTCATGGGCCCGCCGGTTCGCCGTGCGGGCCTTGTCGTTGATAGGCCGCGGTCATCTTCTTGCCGCGGTGCCATGGCTATAATGCCCCCCATGCGCCGCTTCATATTCCTGCTGATGATCGTCTTGCTGCCGCTCCAGTCCGTCTGGGCGAGCGCGGCTGCGTACTGTCAGCACGAAGCCGGCGCGGCCAAGGTCACTCACTTTGGCCACCACGAGCATGAGCATCGCGCGTCTGCCGAAAAGCGGACCGACGGATCCCTGATCCCGGACCAGGATTGCATGATCTGCCACCTGATCGCGTGCCCCAGCGTCCTGCCCATTGCCCCGGTCGTTGCCGCGCCTGCCGCGCGGCCGCATGCGACGCCCGCTGCAACCTTTGCGGTCATGTCGGCCCGCGTGGCCGAGCCCGAACGTCCCAATTGGCTGCGTCTCGCCTGACCGGCGAGACGACGTCCTCCTGCTCCGCGCCTGCCTGACTGCGTCAGCGCGCGTCCCCATGTAGACGGCCCCGGCACGGATCTTTCGATCCGCCTCGTCTCGCCTCCGATTGTCTTTGACTCTGGATGCGATGAATGACGCCATGGTGGTTGCCGCCCTTGTTAGCGGCCTGCTCGATGTTCCCTGCGTACACGTACGCGCAGCTTGCGCCCCCGGCGCCGGCTGCCGTGCCTGCTCAGGCCCTTACCCCCCTTGTTACTTCCGAACCCCTCACGCTTGCGCAGGCACTTGAACGCGCGTCGGCCGGCAGCTTCTTCCTGTCCGCCGCCGCCCGCGATATCGATATCGCCGAAGGCGAAGCCATCCAGGCCGCGACGCGGCCCAACCCCGAAGTCGGCACGTCGATGGAGGACACCCGCCAGTCCAGCCGGATCACGACGGCGCAGATCGGCCTGCCGATCGAATTGGGCGGCAAGCGCGCCGCCCGGATGACAGCGGCCGATGCCAGCCGCGATCTGGCGCGGGCGCAGTTCAACGTGGCCCGGGCCCAGTTGCGGGCCGAGGTGATCGGCGCCTTCTTTGCGATCCTGATCGCGCAGGAACGCATCCGCCTCAGCCAGGCGTCGGTCGACCTGGCCAGCCAGGGCTCGCGCATTGCGGGCCGGCGGGTGGAAGCTGGCAAGATTTCGCCGGTCGAAGCCACCAAGGCCGGGGTCGAACAGGCCAATGCCGAACTCGCCCTGGCGGAAGGCCGCGCCGCGCTGCAGGTGGCGCGCGACGGCCTGGTGTCCTTGTGGGGCAATGCGGCCACGGCCTTTGGCGACGTGGGGGGCGTGCTGGATGACCTGCCCGAACGCCCGCCGGTGGATGCCTTGCTGCAGGCACTGGCCGATTCGCCCGATGTGGTGGCGAGCCAGCGCGAGTCGGACCGCCTGCGCGCGCAGGTCGAGGTGGAACGCACGCGCCGTTATCCCGACGTGACCTTCAACGTGGGCGCGCGCCGCAACAATGAACTGGGCCTGACGCAGGCAGTGGTGGGGGTGTCCATCCCGATTCCCGTATTCGACCGCAACCAGGGGAATCTGTACCAGGCGCTGAGCCGGGCCGATCAGGCACGCGACCAGCAGCAGGTACTGGCCGCGCGGCTGGGTTTCGAACTGCGCCGCGCGTCGGCCGCATTGACGGTGTCGCGCGAGTCGGCCAACACCTTGCGCACGGCGATCCTGCCAGCCGCGCAGCAGGCCTTCGATGCCGCCACCCGCGGCTTCGAAGCCGGCAAGTTCAGCTTTCTTGAAGTGCTCGACAGCCAGCGCACCCTGTTCCAGGCCCGTGCGCGCTACCTCGACCAGCTGGCCAGCGCCTACCAGGCCGCCGCCACCATCGACCGCATTCTTGGTCGCTAAGGAAACCTTTATGGCAATCTCGAACAAACAACGGGCCGCGATGGCGGCAGTGATCCTGGTGGGCGTCGTGGCGGGCGCCGCGATGCTGTTCAGCGGACGCGAATCCGGTCACGACGACGGGCACGATGACCACGGACATGGCGAACAGACCACGCAAGGCGGCACGACAGAAACCGGCACCGCGCAAGGCGGTCACAACGACGCCAGCCACGGCGCGCCGGGCAAGACGCCCGCCGCCTCGGCACCCGCAGTCGCCGGACAAAAGCCAGGCGCGGCCGACGCGCACGCCGGCGAGGCCGTCAAACTCAGCCCCGCCCAACTGTCGGCATCGGGCGTCACGATCGCCACGGCCGGACCGGCCACGGTGCAGGACGCCACCGAATTCCCCGGCGAAATCAAATTCAACGACGACATGACTGCGCATGTGGTGCCGCGCGTGGGTGGCGTGGTTGAACGCGTGCCGGCCAGCATCGGCCAGCAGGTCAGGAAAGGCGATGTGCTGGCCGTGATCGCCAGTCCGGGCGTATCCGACATGCGCAGCGAACTGCAGGCCGCGCAACGCCGGCTGGATCTGGCGCAGCGGCTGCACCAGCGCGAAAAGACCCTGTTCGAAGAAAAGATCTCGGCCGAGCAGGACTACCTTCAAGCCACCACGGCCTTGCAGGAATCGCAGATCGCGGTGCGCAACGCCACGGAAAAACTCGCCGCCATTGGCGCGCAACGGGGCGGCGCGCAGCTGAACCAGTACGAACTGCGTGCCCCCTTTGACGGCGTCATCGTCGAAAAGCACATTTCGCTGGGCGAGGCGGTGGCCGACAACGCGACCGTTTTCACGCTGTCCGACCTGCGGTCGGTATGGGCCGAATTTGTCGTGTCCGCGCAAGACCTGGGGCGCGTGCGGGTGGGCCAGCAGGCCAGCATCCGCGCCGCGGCGTTCGAAGCGCAGGCCACGGGCAAGGTGTCTTACATCGGCTCGCTGCTTGGCCAGCAAACCCGCACCGCCACCGCCCGCGTCACGCTGGCCAATCCCGACATGGCCTGGCGTCCGGGGCTGTTCGTCACGGTGCGGGCACTGGTCGATCGGGTGACGGCGCCGGTTGCCGTCGAAGTCGCCGCAATCCAGACCGTGGAAGACAAGCCGTCGGTTTTTGTGGTCGATGGCGACACCTTGCGCGCGCGTCCGGTCACGGTGGGCCGGTCGTCGTCCACGCATGTGGAAATCGTCAGTGGACTGCAGGCCGGTGAGCGGTATGCATCGGGCAACAGCTTTGTGTTGAAGTCGGAGCTGGGCAAGTCCAGCGCCGAACATACCCATTGAACGGAGCAGGCATGTTTGAAAGACTGATCCGTTTCGCCATCGATCAACGATGGCTGGTCATGCTGGGCGTGGCGCTGGTCGCGGCGCTGGGCCTGTACAACGCCACCCGCCTGCCCATCGATGCCGTCCCCGACATCACCAATGTGCAGGTGCAGATCAACACGTCCGCGCCGGGTTATTCCCCCCTGGAAACCGAGCAGCGGGTGAGCTATCCGGTCGAAACCGCCATGGCCGGCTTGCCTGGCCTGCAGCAGACGCGGTCGCTGTCGCGCTACGGGCTGTCGCAGGTCACGGCCATCTTCAAGGACGGCACCGACATCCACGCCGCGCGGCAACTGGTCAACCAACGGCTGCAAGAGGCTGCCGCCCAGCTGCCGGTGGGCGTGGTGCCGGCCATGGGACCGATTTCAACCGGCCTGGGCGAGATCTACCTGTGGACGGTGGAAACCGAGCCAGGCGCCCGAAAGCCCGATGGCTCGGCCTATACGCCGACCGACCTGCGCGAGATCCAGGACTGGGTGATCAAGCCACAACTGCGCAACGTGCCGGGCGTGACCGAGATCAACACCATTGGCGGCTTTGCCAAGGAATACCACGTGGCCCCCAGTGTCGATCGCCTGTCGTCCTACGGCCTGACCTTGCAGGACGTGGTGACGGCGCTGAACCGCAACAACGACAACGTGGGCGCGGGGTATATCGAAAAGCAGGGCGAGCAATACCTGGTGCGCGCGCCGGGCCAGGTCCGGACCGAAGAAGACATTCGCGACATTCTGGTGGGCCGTGCCCAGGGCCAGCCCATCCGGATCCGTGACGTGGCGCAGGTGGGCATCGGGCGCGAACTGCGCACGGGCGCCGCCACGGAAAACGGGTCCGAAGTCGTGCTGGGCACCGTCTTCATGCTGATCGGCGAGAACAGCCGCACGGTGTCGCGCGCGGTCGATCGCAAGATGGCGGACATCAACCAGACCCTGCCCAAGGGCGTCAAGGCGGTCACCGTGTACGACCGCACGGTGCTGGTGAACAAGGCGATCGCCACCGTGCGCACCAATCTGCTGGAAGGCGCGGCGCTGGTGATTGCGGTGCTGTTCGTGTTCCTGGGCAACCTGCGGGCGGCGCTGATCACCGCCATGGTGATTCCCCTGTCGATGCTGTTCACGTTCAGCGGCATGGTCACGTATCGCATCAGCGCCAACCTGATGAGCCTGGGCGCGCTGGACTTCGGCATCATCGTCGACGGCGCCGTGGTGATCGTTGAAAACTGCGTGCGGCGGCTGGCCCACGCGCAGCAGGCACGGGGCCGCAACCTGACCCTGCAGGAACGCTTCGACCAGGTGTTCGAAGCGGCCCGCGAAGCGCGCCGGCCCTTGCTGTACGGGCAACTGATCATCATGGTCGTCTACCTGCCGATCTTTGCGCTGACCGGTGTCGAAGGCAAGATGTTCCACCCCATGGCCTTTACGGTGGTGCTGGCGCTGATCGGCGCCATGCTGCTGTCGCTGACCTTCGTGCCGGCGGCCGTCGCCCTGTTCATCGGCAACCGGGTCGTTGAGAAAGACAACCGGTTGATGCAGGGGGCGTCACGGGCCTATCGGCGCGGACTGGACACGGCATTGGCCAATGGCCCGGTCGTGCTGACCATCGCGGCAGTTGCGATCGCGCTGTCGGGCATCATGGCCAGCCGCCTCGGCAGCGAATTCATTCCCAATCTGGACGAAGGCGACATCGCCATCCAGGCGCTGCGTATCCCGGGCACCAGCCTGACGCAGTCGGTGGCATTGCAGCAGCAGCTGGAACGCCGTCTGGTGGACCGCTTTCCGGAAATCGAGCGGGTGTTCGCGCGCACGGGTACGGCCGAGGTGGCGTCCGATCCCATGCCGCCCAACATCTCGGACGGCTACATCATGCTCAAGCCGCGCGATGAATGGCCCACGCCACGCAAGACACGCGCCGAGCTGCTGGCCGCGATCCAGGAAGAAGCGGCCCAGGTGCCCGGCAATGCGTACGAGTTTTCGCAGCCGATCCAGTTGCGTTTCAACGAGCTGATTTCGGGCGTGCGCAGCGACGTCGCGGTCAAGGTCTTCGGCGACGACCAGGCAGTGCTGAACCGCACGGCCAATGCCATCGCCGCCGTGCTGCAGCGCGTGCCGGGGGCCACGGGTGTCAAGGTCGAGCAGACCACGGGCCTGCCCATGCTGACCGTCAACATCGATCGGCAAGCGGCGGCGCGCTATGGCCTGAATCTGGCCGACGTGCAATTTGCGATCGGCACCGCCATTGGCGGACAGGAAGCCGGCACCTTTTTCCAGGGCGACCGGCGGTTTGCGATCGTGGTCCGCTTGCCCGAGAGCACCCGCGCCGACCTGGATGCCATGCGCCGCTTGCCGATCGCCTTGCCGGCGGGGGCGGGCGGGCCGACGACTTTCCTGCCGTTGGGGGAAATCGCAAGCTTCGATCTGGCGCCGGGCCCCAACCAGGTGTCGCGTGAAGACGGCAAACGCCGGGTGGTGGTCAGCACCAACGTGACCGGCCGGGACATCGGTTCGTTCGTGACCGAAGCCGAAGCCGCGATCCGCGCGCAGGTGACGGTGCCGCCCGGTTACTGGACAGGGTGGGGCGGCACCTTCGAACAGTTGCAGTCCGCAACGGAACGGTTGATGTGGGTGGTGCCTGCGGCGCTCGCGCTGGTGTTCGTGATCCTGTTTGCCATGTTCGGCAACCTGAAGGACGGGCTGATCGTGTTCACCGGCATTCCGTTTGCATTGACCGGCGGCATCCTGGCGCTGTACCTGCGCGATCTGCCGCTGTCGATCACCGCGGCGGTCGGCTTCATTGCGCTGTCGGGGGTGGCCGTGCTCAACGGGCTGGTCATGCTGTCCTTCATCCGTGGCTTGCGGGAAGCCGGGCATGCGCTGGACGAGGCCATTCGTGAAGGGGCGGCCACGCGCCTGCGGCCGGTGCTGATGACGGCACTGGTGGCATCGCTGGGCTTCGTGCCGATGGCGCTGGCCACCGGCACGGGCGCCGAGGTGCAACGGCCGCTGGCCACGGTGGTGATCGGCGGCATCCTGTCTTCGACGGCGCTGACCCTGCTGGTGCTGCCAGTGCTGTACCGGTGGGCGCATGGCCGGCGTGAACGCGCCAGGGCTGGCGCCCCGGTGCCGGTCTGATCCTGTCTGACCTGGCGTGATCCTGGCGCGATCCGGCCTGATCTGGACTCATCCGCCCTGATCCGCAACAAGGGCGGCGGGTACACTTCCCGCTGCCCTGTTTTTCTGGATACGCCCTCAATGCCCGTGATGAGTCCGAGCCCCGTCGAACTGCTGGCCACCGCCCTGTTTGCGATCGCCATCCTGCACACCTTCTCGGTGCCCTTCTTTGCGCGCCTGGCGCACAAGGACGGCCCGCACGCCGGCTTCTGGCACCTGATGGCCGAGGTCGAAGTGGTGTTTGGCGTGTGGGCCTTCGTGCTCATCGTCGGCATGGCGTTGCTGGCGGGCACGGCCACCACGGTCGAATACATGGACACCCGCAACTTTACTGAGCCGCTGTTCGTGTTCGCCATCATGGTGATCGCGGCCAGCCGGCCCATCCTGGATCTGGTCATGGATGCGGTGGCGGGCATCGCGGCGCGTGTGCCGGCCCATCGCGCGGTTGTCACCTACTTCATCACGCTGTCGGTGGTGCCCCTGCTCGGGTCGCTGATCACGGAACCGGCCGCCATGACCCTGGCCGCGATCATGCTGCGCGACACGGCCTTTCGCCGCATCGACAACACCCGCTTCCAATACCTGACCCTGGGCGTGCTGTTCGTCAACATTTCGATCGGGGGGGTGCTGACGGCCTATGCCGCGCCGCCTGTGCTCATGGTCGCGTCGACCTTCGGCTGGGATTCGGCCTTCATGGCGACCCATTTCGGCTGGCGGGCCGCGTGCGCCGTCGTGCTGAATGCCGCGGTCGCCACGCTGCTGTTCCGTGGCCTGCTGGTGCGGCACGTGCCCGCCAAGCTCGAAGTGCATCGCCACAAGATCCCGGTCGCGGTTGCCGCCGTGCACCTGCTGTTCCTGATCGGGGTGGTGCTGTTCGCGCATCACCCGGCCATCTTCATGGGCATGTTCCTGCTGTTCATCGGCTACACCACGGCGTACAAGCGCTTCCAGGACCGGCTGATGATCAAGGAAGGGCTGATGGTCGGCTTTTTCCTGGCCGGGCTGATCGTGCTGGGCGGGCTGCAGAAATGGTGGTTGCAGGACCTGCTGGGCAGCCTGTCGCCCATGGCGCTGTACTGGGGCGCCACGATCCTGACGGCCGTGACCGACAACGCCGCGCTGACCTACCTGGGGTCCCTGGTCGAAGGCAGCAGCGAGGCCTGGCGCTACATGCTGGTGGCGGGCGCCGTGACCGGCGGCGGCCTGACGGTGATCGCCAACGCGCCGAACCCGGCCGGCTTTTCGATCCTGAAGCCGACGTTTGCGGGCGGCACGATTTCGCCCCTGTTCCTGTTGTTCGGATCACTCGGGCCGACGATCGTCGCAGCGGTCTTTTTCCTGCTGCCGGGGTGATCCGGACGATGTTTTTGCCGCGCCGCCGCACAAGACGCGCTAAATACCCAAAAAGTCGCTAAAATTCAAGGCTTTGGTCGATTTCCTGCAAGGGAGCGGCCAGCGATGGTCGTGGCGCTCGATACCCGGGCGCGCCTGGAGTTCTGGTAATGCCTATCTACGCGTATAAATGCAGCAACTGCGGCTTTGAAAAAGATGCCCTGCAGAAGATGTCCGATGCCCCGCTCACGGATTGCCCGTCGTGTGGCGAGCCTGCGCTCAAGAAGCAGGTCACGGCGGCCGGCTTCCAGCTGAAGGGATCGGGTTGGTACGTGACCGATTTCCGGAATGGAAACAACGCCGGCAACAAGCCCGCCACCGGCGTCGCGCCGGCGACGGGTGGCGATGGCGCCAGCGCCAAGACCGACACTGCCGCGCCGGCTGCGTCCGACAGCAAGACGTCGTCGTCCGACAGCAGCGGCGGCAGCAGCACGTCGGCCGCCGCGGCACCTGCCGCCGTGCCAGCCAAGCCCGCGGCGTCGTGAACGTCTAACTGGAACGCCTGTGCTCAAACGTTATTTCATTACCGGCCTCCTCGTCTGGATCCCCATCGTCATCACCCTCTGGGTGCTGGGCATGGTGGTCTCGACGTTCGAGTCGGTGGTGCCAGGCTTCCTGACCTCGGAAGCCCTGTTCGGCCGTCACATTCCGGGCTTCGGTTTTGCGCTGGTGGTGGTGGTCGTCGTGTTGACGGGGCTGTTCACCGCCAACCTGCTGGGCCGCAAGCTGTTCGAAATCTGGGAAGGCCTGCTGAGCCGGATCCCGCTGGTGCGGACCATCTACAACTCGGTCAAGCAGGTCAGCGATACGGTATTGGCCCCCAACGGCCAGGCGTTTCGCAAGGCCGTCCTGTTCCAGTATCCCCGCGCGGGCTCGTGGACGATCGGTTTCCTGACCGGTTCGCCGGGCGGCGAAGTCGCGTCCCTGCTGCCGGGTGAGCATGTCAGCGTGTATATTCCGACGACGCCGAATCCGACGTCGGGGTTCTTTTTGATGGTGCCGCGTTCCGAAGTCTTCGAACTCAACATGAGTGTGGACGCGGCCTTGAAGTACATCGTGTCGATGGGAGTGGTCGCGCCGGGCGGTATGCCGGCGCGCGGTAATTGACGCGGCCCCGCGCCGAGGTGCGCCGCCCTGTGCGAGCGCCCCGGCCGTCCCCGCTGATTCAGTCACCTGCTGCCCCAACCCTGTCGACCTCTACCCCTATTTAGACGGAGATTCCATGCGTACCTGCTATACCGGCCAGGTCTCGAGCGAGCACCTCGGACAAATCGTGACCCTGTTTGGCTGGGTGCATCGTCGCCGAGACCACGGCGGCGTCATCTTCATCGATCTGCGCGATCGTGAAGGCCTTGCCCAGATCGTCTGCGACCCCGATCGTGTCGACACCTTCCAGATCGCCGAGCGGCTGCGCAATGAATTCTGCGTCAGCATTACCGGCCTGGTCCGCAAGCGCCCCGAAGGCACGACCAACGCCAGCCTGAAATCCGGCGAAGTGGAAATCCTGGCGCATGACATCGACATCCTGAACGCCTCGGTGCCGGTGCCTTTCCAGCTGGACGACGACAACCTGTCGGAAACCACCCGCCTGACGCACCGCGTGCTCGACCTGCGCCGTCCGCAGATGCAGCAGAACCTGATGCTGCGCTATCGCGTGTCGATCGAAGTGCGCAAGTACCTGGATCAGCTGGGCTTCATCGACATCGAAACGCCGATGCTGACCAAGAGCACGCCCGAAGGCGCCCGCGACTACCTGGTGCCGTCGCGCGTCAACGCCGGCCAGTTCTTCGCGCTGCCCCAGTCGCCCCAGCTGTTCAAGCAGCTGCTGATGGTGTCGGGCTTTGATCGCTACTACCAGATCGTGAAGTGCTTCCGCGACGAAGACCTGCGCGCCGACCGTCAGCCCGAATTCACGCAGATCGACTGCGAGACCTCGTTCCTGAACGAACAGCAGATCCGCGACATCTTTGAAGACATGATCCGCCACGTCTTCAAGACCGTGAAGAACGTCGACCTGGCCAACCCGTTCCCGGTCATGCCGTGGAGCGAAGCCATGCACCGCTTCGGTTCGGACAAGCCCGACCTGCGCGTCTCGCTTGAATTCACCGACCTGACCGACATCATGAAAGATGTCGACTTCAAGGTGTTCGCCGGCGCGGCCAACAGCGAAGGCGGCCGTGTCGTCGCGCTGCGCGTGCCCGGCGGTGGCGACATGAGCCGCAGCGAAATCGATGCCTACACGCAGTTCGTCGGCATCTACGGCGCGCGCGGCCTGGCCTGGATCAAGGTCAACGACCTGGCCAAGGGCCGTGAAGGCCTGCAGTCGCCGATCGTCAAGAACATCCACGACGTCGCACTGAACGCGGTCCTGGAACGCTCCGGCGCCCAGAACGGCGACATCATCTTCTTTGGCGCCGACAAGGCCAAGGTCGTCAACGATGCGATCGGCGCGCTGCGCGTCAAGATCGGCCACAGCGAATTCGGCCGCAAGCAGGGCCTGATGGCCGTGGGCGAATGGCGTCCGCTGTGGGTCGTCGACTTCCCGATGTTCGAATACGACGAAGAAGCCGGCCGCTACACCGCCGCGCATCACCCGTTCACGGCGCCGAAAGATGGCCACGAAGACCTGCTGACCACCAACCCCGCCGCGGCGTTGGCCAAGGCCTACGACATGGTCCTGAACGGCTGGGAAATCGGTGGTGGTTCGGTCCGTATCCATCGCGAAGAAGTGCAGAGCAAGGTCTTCCGTGCACTGAAGATCGACGCCGAAGAAGCCCAGCTCAAGTTCGGCTTCCTGCTCGACGCCCTGCAATACGGCGCCCCGCCGCACGGTGGCATCGCCTTCGGCCTGGACCGCATCGTCACGATGATGACCGGCGCCGAATCGATCCGCGACGTGATCGCCTTCCCCAAGACCCAGCGCGCCCAGGACCTGCTCACGCAAGCCCCGTCCGCCGTCGACGAGAAGCAATTGCGCGAACTGCACATCCGCCTGCGCATGCCCGAAGTCAAGACCGCCGGCTGACCGGCGCATCTTGGGGTCAGGACGGAAAACCCGTCCTTGCCCAGGGGTAAAAAACCCGTCCTGCCCTTCGGTAGGGCGGGTTTTTTTTTATGGGGGAAGCGGATGTCTGACGCCCATGATGTCGCCGCGGCGCCAGGACAAGTCGAGCCCATGGACGGCGTTGTCCTATGCCAGATTGCGATTCAATGAGCCCATGCAAGCGGCGCACGCGCTGGCCCGCAAAGTGTAATTTTCAGTGCTATAGTTTTCCGTGTTGTCCAGGGTGTCATGAGGATCTTCAAAACGAAGGGCGTGGTACGTTTCGCGCGCCAGGCATCGGGAAAATTTGGCTTGCCGCGCCAGCTGACAAGGTCAGTCTTGCATTGCGCGACGGTGATCTGCAGGAGATCGACAATGACGAAAGCAACTTCTAGCCGCCTGTCGGCCGAGCTGGTGGAAATGGCCGACGCGCAGCGCCGGCTTGACATCATGGACGCAGCCACGCACCAGAAAATTACCGCGCGGCATCTTGGATCGGCGCAGCTCCCCACTGCTGAACCCATCAGCCCGGAGCAAGTCCGGCAGGTCCGAGAGGAAGCGCATCTGAGCCAGGCTGCACTGGCAAGATACTTGAATATGACGGCTGGCTACGTGTCGCAACTCGAGCGAGGCATCACCCAGGCTCAGGGCCCGGCGCTGGCTTTGCTGAACGTCATTCGGCGCAAAGGCATTTCCGTGCTGTCTTGAGCGCATGCACAGACCAGAAACGACAAAGGCCAGTCGTGTCATCCGAACATCACAAGAGACGTGCGCTCTTGGAATTCAGGATGGCTCAGACTGACCTTGGTGGTACTGCAACCGCGACTGCGACTTCGACTTCGACTGCGACTTCGACTTCGACTACGACTGCTACTGCTACTACCAGAACTCCGACTTCACCTGGACTTCAACGTCTTCCGTGCACGCCTGCCGCGTCAACCCTTGCGGACGGTGCGGCCGGGAACCGGGTAGGTCGCGTCGTTGAAGTAATAGCCGTCGGCACGCCACTTTGCCAGGTCGGCGCGGGTCTGCTCATACGACGTGGTGCTGGGCGTGCCCATGGGTAGCAGGCCATACAGCTCGCTGTCGCCCATCTGGCCATTGGCCTTGGCCTGCATCAGTTCCTGGCGGACCTGAGCGGCGCTGACGGTGCTGGGTGTGAAGCTGTTGACGTAGGGATATTCGCCGGTACGGTTGATTTCCTGGGCTTGCACGCCCAGGGCGGCCAGGCCGATCAGGCCGGCAGACACGATGCCAAGGATACGAGGGGTCTTCATGATGATGCTCTCTCTTCAATGATTGGGGGCTTCCCCCAAAATGACAAAGGCCAGTCATGTCATCCGAACATCACAGCGGACTCGCGCCTCTGGAGTTCAAGATGGAACAGACTGACCTCGGTGGTACTGCAACTGCAACTACGACAACTGCGCGAACATCGACTTCAGTACTGACTCACTGCAAGTGCACGACTGCGTCGTACGCTTAACCGCGGCGGGCAGTGCGGCCTGGAACGGGATAGGTCGCGTTGTTGAAGTAGTAGCCGTCAGCCTTCGATTGCAGCAGTTGTTGCTTGGTCTGGGCATACGATGCGTCGCTGTTGGTGCTCATGGGCAGCAGGCCATACAGATCACCGTCGACGACTTCACCGCGGGCCTTGGCTTGCATCAGTTCCTGATGGACTTGAGCGGCGCTGACTTCACTGCTTTGCGAGGTGGACGATGCGTAGGGGTATTCGCCGGTGCGGTTGATTTCCTGGGCTTGGGCGCCAAAAGCGGCGAGGCCGATCAGGGTTGCCGACAGGGCGCTGATAACGTGGGTCTTGGTCATGATCTATCTCTCTCTGTTATTGGAAGGGGTCGGTGCAGAAGGCTGCTTGGTGACCGTGAGAGAATGATCTGCCTGTTTTGAGTATATTGGAAATAGATTGGGCATATTCAAGCTATATGCCCAAGTGATACCAGAACTGTGAACAAAGCACGCAGCCGGCGGTCAACGCGCGCGATTCAAACCCATGACGGTGGCGCGGTCAAGGATGGTGGGGTGGCCTGACCAATGCATCCGCCTGCACCGTCAGGCTGTCCACCAAGGCCTTCAGCACCGGGTCCTTCAGCGCGGACTGCCGCACCAGCACGCCGATTTCGCGATGCAGGGGCGGTCCGGGCAACGCCATCACACGTACCCGTTCACCGCGCACGCCAGCCAGCAGGCCTGGCAGGATCGCGCATCCCAGGCCTTCGCGCACCATGCGCAGAATCACGGCGGGCTCGTCCAGTTCCATGATGTCGTTGACCTGCAGCCGCTGCCGTTTCAGGAACTGGTCAACCGGCTGGCCGCCGTACGATCGGCGGTTGTACCGGATGAAAGGCAGGGTGCGCAGCAGGCCATCCAGCGTGCCGCGGCTGCGCAAGGGGGCAATCGCCACATACGGTTCCTGCATCAGCGGCAGCCATTTCAGGTCTTTCGGGATGCCCAGGTTGGGCTTGATCATGACCGCGGCATCCAGTTCCTGCGCATCGATCTGCGACAGCAATTGCACCGACATGCCGGGCAGCACATTCACATGCACGCCGGGATAGACATCGCGAAACCCCCGCAGCGCGCGGGGCAGCAGACCGATCTGCGCGGTGGAGATCGCCCCGATGGCGATGGGCGTGCTGGCCACGCGTGCCTGGCCGCCCTTGAGCGAGTCGTACAGGTCCAGGATGCGTTCGGCCGTGGCCAGCGCCTGGCGGCCCTGGGCGTTGAGCGCAACCGACTTGCCGGCGCGGTCGAACAGCGTGTAGCCCAGGTCGTCTTCCAGGCGCTTGATCTGCGTGCTGACGGCGGATTGCGTCAGCCCCAGCCGGTCGCCGGTGGCCGAGAACGACGCGGTCTGCGCCGCCGTGGCGAAGGTTCGAAGGTAGCGGATCACTTATCGAATTTCCTGGGGCTAAGGCTAGAAAATATTCGTTTCATATTAAGAGTTACGCTAACTACAATCAAATCTTTCCCGATCTTCAAGCGAGCACTTCATGGCGAACATCCCGTTGTTTCATCTGGCATTCCCGGTCGACAGCCTGGCAGAAGCCCGTGCCTTCTACGGCGAACTTCTCGGCTGTCCCGAAGGTCGAAGCTCCGACGCCTGGGTGGACTTCGACTTCTATGGTCACCAGATCGTGGCCCACCTGTCGCCAGGCGAAGCCCGCAGCGCCAAGACCAGCGACGTTGACGACCACGCCGTGCCGGTCCGTCACTTCGGTGCGATCCTGTCCATGGAACAGTGGGATACGCTGGCCGACAAGCTGCGCGCCGCCGGCACCAAATTCGTCATCGAACCCTATGTGCGCTTCAAGGGCGAAGTGGGCGAACAGGCTACTATGTTCTTTATGGATCCCTCGGGCAACGCACTCGAATTCAAGGCTTTCGGCGACATGAGCCAGGTCTTCGCGAAGTAATTTCGCATCGGCCTTTCGCGGCGTTGGCTTCACTGTTTTTTGTGTTTGTGTAAGGAAACGCCGCAATGTTGCGCTCTTCTCGTGTCCTGCTCGCCTGTGCCGCCCCCATGGGCGCGTCGGGCGTCATCTTTGCAGCGATGGCCACCCATCTGCAAGGCGGCGGCACCCTTTCCACCGCGGCATTGTTCCTGTTGATGCACGCCTGCGCCGTCCTGGGCATGGCGGCGCTGCTTCCCCACGTGGAAGGCGGCCGGCGCGCCCTGTGCGTTGCCGGGGCCTTGCTGGTGGCGGGCACCTTCCTGTTCTCGGGCGACCTGGTGCTGCGCCAGCTGGCGGGCATGAAGCTGCTGTGGGGCACCGCGCCTTTCGGCGGCGGCATGATGATCGTCGGCTGGCTGGCCGCCGCGGTACCTGTCCTGTTTGACAGGCGGGCGCGCGCATCCTGACTGGCGCCTGACATGTTGAATCCGGTAACCACACCGCCACGCGGTGGGGCCGGTAGTGCCTCTAGAATCCGTCATCAGGTTTGAGGCAGCACCGCCATGTCCATTGTCAGAGTCGTCAGCTACAACATCCATAAAGGGATGTCGGCCATGGGCGGGCGCGAGTCCGGCCAGGACCTGCGCCTGGGCCTGCATGGCTTGCGTGCCGACCTGGCCTTCCTGCAGGAAGTGCAGGGCCGCAACGACCGCCGCGGCACCCTGAACGCCCAGCACGAAATGCTGGCCGCCGCGTTAAGGCTGGAAGCTGCCTATGGCCGCAACGCCATCCGCCGCGACACCGATCACGGCAATGCGCTGCTGTCGCGCTTTCCCATCCTGTCGCATCACAACGAAGACATTTCCGACCATCGCATGGAGCAGCGCGGCTTGCTGCACGCCACCGTGCAGGTCGCCGATCACGAAGTGCATTGTTTCGTGGTGCATCTGGGCCTGTTCGCCGCGGGCCGGTCGCGGCAGATCGAAGCGCTGGTTGCCCGCATCGGCAGCCTGGTGCCGTCGCACTGCCCGATCCTGATCGCCGGTGACTTCAACGACTGGACCAATGTGCTGTCGAAAGTGCTGGTGGAACGGCTGGGTGTGCATGAAGTGTTCGCGACGGCCCCGCGTGGCCAGAGCACCGAGCTGCCGCGCCTGCGCGATTCCGCCAGGGTGCTGGGGCAGATGCTGAAGGACCGGAATCTGTCGCCGCTGCGCCAGGGCATTGGCGCGCAACCGCTGCGCATCGGCGCGGGCGGGGCCTTCCAGGCGCCGCGTCCACCGCGTACCTTCCCGGCAGTGTTCCCGTGGTTGCGGCTGGACCGCATTTACCAACGGGGCTTTTCGGTGAGGCATGCCAGCGTGCTGCATGGCCGGCCGTGGACACGCTTGTCGGACCACGCGCCGCTGCTGGCGGAACTGGAATTGCCTTAAGGGCATTGCAAGCCGGCTGTCTGGTAGCGCACGCCAGTCCGCGCGCCAGGGGGCCTGCGCAAAAGCCTTGCCGACCCGACCTTACCCCGCCGGCGCCCGCAGCTTGCCACCCTTGCGCGCGGCACTGACAATCGACGACGCGATCGTGAAGACCACGGCCAGCGTCAGCGCACCGGTGGGCCCATGCGATGGCAACGCGGTGAACGCCAACGCCGTCAGCGCCGCACCCCACGCCATCCCGAACTGGCGCGCCGTGGCCTGCAGGCCACCCGCACCGCCGCTACGTGCCCGGGGGGCCGCCGTCAGCATGACGCGATTGTTCGGCGTCTGGAACATGCCGAAGCCTGCGCCGGCCACCGCCATGCATCCCATCAGCACCCCGTTGGGCACCGACGCGGGCAGCAGGATCATCGTCGTCAACGACAAGCCCAGCAAGGCCGTGCCGAGGGAACACAGCACCGACGGTGAAATCATTTCCGATACGCGGCCCGACACCGGCGCCGCGATCGCCACGGCCAGCGGCCACGGCATCATCAACAGACCGGTTTCGAGCTGGCTGCGGCCCATGGCCTGCTGAAAGTAGAAAGGCAGCGAAATGAAGGCGGCGGTCTGGGCCGAAAACGCGCATACCGATGCCCCGATCGAAAAGGCGAACACCCGGATCCGCAGCAGGTCCAGCGGCAGCAGCGGCACGGCGCGAGGCAGCTCGCGCCGGATCAGCAGGAAGCCCGCCACGGCCGACGCCACCAGCGTGATCATGGCCGTGCCGAAGTCGGACAGCAGATGGTCCACCCCGTAGATCAGCAGGCCGAAAAACAGGGCGCTGAGCAGGGCGCTGAGCCAGTCGAAGTCCCGTTTGGCCAGTTCCGTAACGGGCTGGTGCTTGACGCCAAAAGCCAGGATGGCGATCCCGATCGGAACGTTCACCGCAAACAGCCAGGGCCACGACGCCACCGACAGGATCAGCGATCCGATCACCGGCCCGGCCGCCGACGAGCAGGCCACCACCAGGGCGTTGAAGCCGATCGCGCGGCCGAATTGTTTCTGGGAATAGATGAAGCGGAGCAGGGCGGGCGTCACGCTCATGGTCGCGGCGGCGCCCAGGCCCTGCAGCAGGCGAAAGCCGATCAGCAGGTCGAACGATCCCGCAATGGCGCAGCCGGCCGAGGCCGCCGTGAACAAGGCCATGCCGACCGCGAATACCCGCCGGTAGCCGTAGATTTCGCCCAGCGATGAACACGGCAGCAAGCCCACCACAATGGCCAGCTGATAGGCGTTGACGATCCAGACGGCCTGCGCCGGCTGGATCGCCAGGTCGCGCGCGATGGTCGGCAGGGCAATGTTGGTGATGGTCGCTTCGAGGACCGTCATGGCCATCGCTAGCAGGGTCGCGGCGAGTGCCCAGTATTTACGCGGCGTGGGCAGGCCATCTGAGACGTGCATGGAATGAGAATGCAGGGTCGGCGCACGCCGCGTGCGACAACGCGCGGGTCAGCGGACCGGGAAATTGAAGTAAGTGTCGGGGTAGGGCTCGTCCAGGAGGGTGAAGTGCCACCATTCTTCCTGCACGCCCGTGAACCCATGTTTGAGCATGAGGGTCTCGAGGAACTTCCGGTTATGTCGCACTTCCTCGGGAAGATCCGGATTGTCCGTGTGCGACTGTACATCAAAAAGGTCGAAGGGCGTGCCCATGTCCACCTCGCCATTGGGCAGCAGCACGCCCCGCGTGGGCCGCGCCCCGGGGGCTGTGCCGACTGCCTCCGGCAAGGAAACCGGGGGCAGGGCCGTCAGGGTCAGATCGACCGTGCTGCCGCGGCTGTGGCCCGACCGTTCCGCAATGAAGCCGCGTTCGAACAGCTGGTCCTTGGGCACATTGGGGTAATAGGCCGCCTTGGCCTTCTGGTCGGACGCATCCTTTGCCCAGGCAATGAAGTCGTCCACGGCCTGCTGCGGCCGGTAGCAGTCGAACACCTTGAGCGACAGGCCGGACGGCCGCAGTTCGCGCTGGATGTCGCGCAGCCGCTGCGCCGCGGGCAGGGTCAGGATGCAGGTGGGCGCGTGGTAGCCCCGCACCGGCCGGCCCAGGAAGTTATTGCTGCCGTGATAGCGGACATCCAGCGGAATGGTCTGCGCGATGTCGGTCAGGTGCACGAAACCCGCCGGGATCGACAGGTCGGGGCCGGGCTGGGCCTGCACGGGCGTGATAGCAGCCACTGACGTAAGCAGGGCGGCGGCGGCCAGGCAGGCGCCGGCCGTGGAAGAAGATCGTGTCATCGTAGGATCCGCAATGCGCGGAATGGCGGTGTTGGATCGATGCTGCATAGTAGGCGATTGCGGGTAACCCCGAGTCCGAGCAGGTATACTCGCCCCCGTCATTGGGGAGTAGCCTCCCTCCGCACCGGAGGGGCTTGCGTCAACATACTTGCTCGACACACGGGCATGGCGCAGGCGGTTCAGTCTTGGCGAGACCTTTGATCGTGCCGCACACCGGAAGGGCCGGGGTGGCTGCACGATCATTGGTTTTCATCGTCCGGCCCTCGGAGTCCCCTGCATGGAAGCGTTTCTCGTCTCGACCGGCATCGTTGCCCTGGCCGAGATCGGCGATAAGACCCAACTGCTCGCCCTGTTCCTGGCCGCCCGCTGGCGCCGCCCCTGGCCCATCATCCTGGGCATCCTTGCCGCCACCATCGTCAACCATGCGCTTGCCGGCGCCGTGGGCGCGTGGCTCACCAGCTTCATCGGTCCGCAGGCGCTGCGCTGGATCCTTGGCGTGTCCTTCATCGGCATGGCCGTCTGGATGATGATTCCCGACAAGCTCGACGACACCGACACCGGATCCGGCCGCTTCGGCGTGTTTGGCACGACCCTGATTGCCTTCTTCCTGGCGGAAATGGGCGACAAGACGCAGATCGCCACCGTGGCCCTGGTCGCCCAGTTCCAGGCCTATACCGCCGTGGTCGCCGGCACGACGCTGGGCATGATGATCGCCAACGTCCCGGCCGTGATCCTGGGTGACAAGATGGCGCACAAGCTGCCGGTCAAGCTGGTGCACGGCATCGCCGCCTTCATCTTTGCCTGTCTGGGCGTGGTCGCCCTCATGGGCGGCCTGGGCTTCTGAGGCCTTCGGCTGCTGACGTCCCTCGGCGGCCGCCGACCCTGATCGGCTCTATCCGGCTTTACCCCGCTTCCCATCGGCCCGGGAAACGGGGTAATCTGCATGGAAATAGCACGTTCGTTCTTTTTTCGTGCGATGTCCGTTTTTTCTGCTCTCTGCCCCGTCCCCTGCCATGCACGCGTCACCGACCGCCAGCCGCAAGACAACGACCCCTTCCGAGCCCGACCGCGAGTCCCGGCATCGCAAGGGCGCGCTGACGCGCGCGGCCATCCTGGACGCCGCCTTGCTGCTGTCGGCGCGCGAGGGCATGGAAGGACTGACGCTGGGCATGCTGGCCGACGCCATGCAGATGAGCAAAAGCGGTGTCTATGCCCACTTTGGGTCGCGGGAAGACATGCAGGTGGCGGTGGTGCAGGAATACCGGCGGCGGTTCGAGCTGGATGTGTTCCTGCCCGCGCTGGACCAGCCGCGCGGCCTGCCCCGGCTCGACGCCCTGTTCGGCAACTGGATCAAGCGGGTCTCGCACGAAATCGCGCAGGGCTGCATCTACATCGGTGGCGCGGTCGAATACGACGACCGTAGCGGGCCGGTGCGCGCTGCCTTGATCGAATCGGTTGGGCTGTGGCGGTCCGCCTTGCTGCGGGCCTGCAAGCAGGCGATTGCCGAAGGCCACTTGCGTGCCGGTACCGACCCGGAACAACTGCTGTTCGAAATGTATGGATTGATCCTGGTGCTGCACCACGATTCGCGCTTTCTGAAGCTGCCGGGCTGCGTCAAGCGCGCGTCCGACGGGTTTTCGCGCTTGATCGACGCGTACCGGGCGCACTGAACCCATTGCTGCAATCTTGTTCTGACACTAATAACGACTATCCGCGTTCCGCCGCTACAGGAGAATTTTGTGCCCCGCTACACCCCCCCGCTGCGTGACCAGACCTTCGTGCTGCATGAATTGCTGGCTGTGACCGACGCGTACCAGGCGATGCCGGCGCATGCTTCTTTGGATGCCGACACGATCAACCAGGTAGTCGAAGCGTCCGGCACCTTCTGTGCCGAGGTGCTGTTTCCATTGAACCAGTCGGGCGATCAGGAAGGCTGCCATTTCGACCCGGCCACGCATGCGGTGACCACGCCCAAGGGTTTCAAGGAGGCCTGGGACAGCTTCTGCGCGGCGGGCTGGCCGTCCTTGCATGCCGATCCGGAATTCGGTGGACAGGGCCTGCCGGCCTTGCTGCAGAACGTGTTCTTCGAAATGCAGTACTCGACCAACCAGGCGTGGGCCATGTACCCGGGGCTGACCAGCGGCGCCTACGAATGCCTGCACGCCCACGGCACGCCGGAACAGAAGCAGCTGTACCTGCCCAAACTCGTGTCAGGCGAATGGACCGGCACCATGTGCCTGACCGAAGCGCATTGCGGCACCGACCTGGGCCTGATCCGCACCCGCGCGGTTCCCAAGGAAGACGGCACGTATGCGCTGACCGGCAGCAAGATCTTCATCTCGTCGGGCGAACACGACTTGTCGAAGAACATCGTGCACCTGGTGCTGGCCAAGCTGCCCGGCGCGCCCGAAGGCACCAAGGGCATCTCCTTGTTCCTGGTGCCCAAGTTCGTGCCCGATGCCAAGGGCGACGCCGGCGAGCGCAACGGCATCTTCTGCACCGGCATCGAACACAAGATGGGCATCCATGCCAACAGCACCTGCCAGATCACCATGGAAGACGCCACCGGCTACTTGGTGGCCGAGCCCAACAAGGGCCTGAACGCCATGTTCGTGATGATGAACGGCGCGCGGCTGGGCGTGGGCATGCAGGGCCTGGGCCTGACCGAAGTGGCCTACCAGAACGCCGCGGCGTATGCGAAAGACCGCCGCCAGGGCCGTGCCTTGTCGGAATCGGCACGCACGGATCAGTCCGCCGATCCCATCATCGTGCACCCCGACGTGCGCAAGATGCTGCTGACCGCGCGTGCGTATGCCGAGGGGGGCCGTGCCTTCGGCTACTGGGTGGCGCTGGAATACGACAAGTCCCTGCATCATCCGGACGAAGCGGTTCGCAATGCATCCAGCGCGATGGTCGGACTGATGACGCCGATCGTCAAAGCCTTCATGACCGACAACGGATTCCAATGCGCGTCGACCTGCCTGCAGGTGTTTGGCGGCCACGGCTACATCCGTGAATGGGGCATGGAGCAGTATGTGCGCGATGCCCGCATCAACATGATCTACGAAGGCACCAACACGATCCAGGCGCTGGATCTGCTGGGCCGCAAGGTGCTGCGCGACAACGGCGCGACCCTGCGCGCGTTTGGCGAGCAGGTGCGGGCCTTTGTCGAAGACCATGGCGCGGACGAAGCCATGAATGAATTCATCACGCCGCTGGCCGACCTGGGCGACAAGCTGACCAAGCTGACCATGGAAATCGGCATGAAGGCGATGCAGAACCCCGACGAAGTCGGCGCGGCCGCGGTCGACTACCTGCGGGTGGTGGGCCATCTGGTCTATGCCTACTTCTGGGCCCGCATGGCCAGGATCGCGCTCGACAAGGAAAGCAGTGGCGATCCGTTCTATCGCGCCAAGCTGGCCACGGCGCGCTTCTACTTTGCGCGGCTGCTGCCCGAGACGGCATCCAGCATTCGCGCCGCACGGTCGGGCGCCGCGGTGCTGAACGCGCTCGACGCCGACCTGTTTTAATGTCTATCGCCTACCTTGCCAGAGAAAATCATGCCGAATTTCATCGTTCGTAAAGTCGCTGTGCTGGGCGCCGGGGTCATGGGCGCGCAGATCGCCGCGCATTGTGTGAACGCCAATGTGCCTGTCGTGCTGTTCGATCTGCCCGCGCGCGAAGGTCCCAAGAACGGCATCGCGCTCAAGGCCATCGAGAACCTGAAGAAGCTGAGCCCCGCGCCCCTGGGCAGCCCCGATCTGGCCGCGCTGATCGTGCCGGCCAACTACGAAGAGCATCTGGACAAGCTGCGCGAATGCGATCTGGTGATCGAAGCGATCGCCGAACGCATGGACTGGAAGCACGACCTGTACAAGAAGGTGGCTGGCGCCATTGCGCCCGACGCCATCTTTGCGACCAACACGTCGGGCCTGTCGATCACCGAACTGGCCAAGGGCATTGGCGAAGGCCTGCAGTCGCGCTTCTGCGGCGTGCACTTCTTCAACCCGCCGCGCTACATGCACTTGGCCGAACTGATCCCCACGGCTAAGACCGACCCGGCCATTCTGGACCGCCTGGAAACCTTCCTGACCACCACCCTGGGCAAGGGCGTGGTGCGCGCCAAGGACACGCCCAACTTCGTGGGCAACCGGGTGGGCGTGTTCGGCATTCTGTCGGCCATGATCGAAGCGGAACGGTTCAACATCCCGTTCGATGTGGTGGACGACCTGACCGGCGCCAAGCTGGGCCGCGCCAGATCGGGCACCTTCCGCACGGGTGACGTGGTCGGCCTGGATACCCTGGGTCATGTCATCAAGACCATGGAAGACCAGTTGCCCAATGACCCGTTCGCGCCGCTGTATGGCACGCCTGCGGTCCTGAAAGGGCTGATCGAAAAGGGCGCCTTGGGCCAGAAGACCGGGGCGGGTTTCTTCAAGAAAGAAGGCAAGGCCATCTTGCGGCTGGACCCGGCCACGGGCACCTACGTGCCGGCCGATGCCAAGGCTGACGACCTGGTCGTGCGCATCCTGAAAAAGAAGGATGCGGGCGAACGCCTGCAGCTGCTGCGCGAATCGACGCACCCGCAAGCGCAGTTCGTGTGGGCGATCCTGCGCGACACCTTCCAATACATTGCGGTCCACCTGGCCGAGATTGCCGAAACCGCGCGCGACGTGGACTTTGCCATGCGCTGGGGCTTTGGCCAGACGCAGGGCCCCTTCGAACTGTGGCAATCCGCTGGCTGGCTGAAAGTGGCCAAGTGGGTGCAGGAAGACATTCGCGAAGGCAAGGCACTGTCCGACACACCGCTGCCCGAATGGGTGACGAGCGGCCCGGTGGCCGAGCGCGGCGGGGTGCATACGCATCAGGGTTCGTGGAACCCGACCACGCAGAATTTCGAAGCCCGGTCGACCCTGCCGGTGTATGCGCGGCAGGTATTCCGCGCGCCGCTGTTCGGTGACGGCGTGGACATTGCCACCACCGGCACGACTGTGTTCGAAGACGAATCGATCCGCCTCTGGACGCTGCCGAATCCGGGCCTGAACGAGGTCCTGATCGCCAGCTTCAAGACCAAGATGCATGCGATCGGGCCGGGGGTCAGCGCCGGATTGCTGAAGGCGGTGGACCTGGCCGAAGCGGACTACCGCGGCCTGGTGATCTGGAATGCGGGCGAGCCGTTCTCGGCCGGCGCCGACCTGCAAGCCATGCTGCCGCTGTTCATGAGCGGTGGCGTACAGGCCATTGAACCCGAAGAAGAACGCCTGCAGCAGGTCATGCTGCGCTTGCGGTATGCGCACGTGCCGACCGTGGCCGCGATCGCGGGCATGGCGTTGGGCGGCGGCTGCGAAATGGCGGTGCACTGCACACGCCGCGTCGCCCATCTGGAAAGCTATATCGGCCTGGTGGAAGTGGGCGTGGGCCTGGTGCCCGGCGCCGGCGGCCTGACCTACGGCGCGCGCCGCGCAGCCGAAGAACACGCGCTGGCGCCCGATGCGCCGCTGCTGCATTTCCTGAAGAAATACCTGATGCAGGCGGCTACCGCCCAGGTGTCCAAGTCCGCGATCGAAGCGCGCAGCATGGGCTACCTGCGGGACAGCGACCCGATCGTCTTCAACGTGCAGGAAGTGCTGTTCGTGGCGATCAAGCAGGCGATGGCGCTGCATGATGGCGGCTACCGTCCGCCGCTGCCCGTGCCGTTCGAAGTCGCCGGCCGCGACGGCGTGGCGGCCATCCTGTCGCAGCTCGTGAACATGCGGGATGGCGGCTTCATTTCGGCCCACGACTACCACCTGGGCAAGACGATTGCCGAGATCCTGTGCGGCGGCGACATTGCGCCTGGATCGCGCGTCGACGAACAGTGGCTGATGAAGCATGAACGGCAGGCCTTCATGTCGCTGCTGAACCATCCCAAAACACAGGAACGCGTCATGGGCATGATGCAGACCGGCAAGCCCGTGCGTAATTGAGGAACAACGACATGACACGACAATTCCAGGAAGCCTATATCGTTGCCGCCTCGCGCACGCCGATCGGCAAGGCGCCCAAGGGCGTGCTGCGCCATGTGCGTCCGGACGATCTGCTGGTGCATGCCATCCGCGCGGCGCTGGCGCAAGTCCCCGGGCTGGACCCGGCACGCATCCAGGACGCCATCGTCGGCTGCGCGATGCCCGAAGGCCCGCAGGGCCTGAACGTGGCGCGTATTGGGGTGTTGCTGGCCGGCCTGCCGAACACCGTAGGCGGCATGACGGTGAACCGCTTCTGCGCATCGGGCCTGTCGGCCATCGTGGCCGCGGCCGACCGCATCCGCACGGGCGAAGCCGACGTCATGATCGCGGGTGGCGTCGAATCCATGAGCCAGGTGCCCATGATGGGCAACACACCGTCGGTCAACCCGCGCGTGTTTGAAGGCAATGACAACATCGGCATCGCCTACGGCATGGGCCTCACGGCCGAGAAGGTGGCCGCGCAGTGGAAGGTGTCGCGCGAGGACCAGGACGCGTTCGCCCTGGCCTCGCACACCAAGGCGTTGGCCGCGCAGCAGGCCGGTGAATTCGCCGACGAAATCGCGCCGATCGAGATCATTGATCGCACGCCCGACCTGACCACGGGCGAGGTGCGCGTGAACAAGCACACGCTCAGCCTGGACGAAGGCCCGCGTGCCGACACCAGCCTGGAAGCGCTGGCCAAGCTGCGGCCGGTATTTGCCGCCAAAGGCAGCGTCACCGCCGGCAACAGCTCGCAGATGTCGGACGGTGCCGGCGCCTTGCTGATCGTGTCCGAAAAGATCCTGAAGGAATATTCGCTGACGCCGCTGGCGCGTTTCGTGGCGGCATCCGTGCGCGGCGTACCGCCCGAGATCATGGGCATCGGCCCGAAAGAAGCCGTGCCTGCGGCCTTGCGGGCGGCCGGCCTGTCGCTCGACGACATGGGCTGGATCGAGCTGAACGAAGCCTTTGCCGCGCAATCGCTGGCAGTGATCCGCGACCTGGGCCTGGACCCGGCCAAGGTCAACCCGATGGGCGGCGCGATCGCCCTGGGCCACCCCTTGGGCGCAACCGGCGCCATTCGCGCGGCAACAGTCGTGCATGCGCTGCGCCGCCACAACCTGGACTACGGCATGCTGACCATGTGCGTAGGGACGGGCATGGGCGCGGCCGGGATCTTCCAGCGGGTGTAAACGCGAGGTCATGGGGCAGGTGTCGGGCCGGCTCGGCCAACAGGAGACGGCGGTGGATGTCACGGTAGACAAGGTGGACGGCGTCGCGCGGATCGGCTTTGCGCGGCCCGGCAAAAAGAACGCGTTGACCGGGGGCATGTACGCTCGTCTGGCGCAGGCCGTGATGGACGCGGAGTCCGACGACACCATCGCGGCCCTGCTGCTGCATGGGGATCGCCAGGCCTTCACGGCGGGCAACGACCTGGAAGATTTCCTGGCGAATCCGCCCGGGCCTGATGCGCCAGTGTTCGATTTCATGCAGGCGCTGTCCACCGCCCGCAAGCCGGTCGTTGCGTCTGTCAACGGCATGGCCGTGGGCATCGGCACGACGATGCTGCTGCATTGCGACCTGGTGTATCTGGCCGATGATGCGATGTTGGTGATGCCTTTCGTCAAGCTTGGGCTATGTCCGGAATTCGCGGCAAGCCGTCTGGTGCCGGCCCGTATCGGGCATGCGCGTGCTGCAGAAGCCTTGCTGCTGTCCGAACCGATCCGTGCGGCGGACGCGTTGGCGATGGGCCTGGCCACCCGGCTGCTGCCACCCGATGACGTGTTCGGCTTTGCCTGCGCGCAGGCCGCCAGGTTCGCCTTGCTGCCGCCAACCGCGGTGCAGGAAACCAAACGCCTGATGAAGCAGGGCGATGCCGTCGGCGTGGCGCGGCAGATCCAGGACGAGGCCACCGTGTTCGCCGACCTGCTGCACAGCGATGAAGCCCGGGCGGCGTTCAAGGCGTTTCTGACCCGGCCGCGTGGCGGTTGACGACCTGTCATAAACGCTAGGATTTGTTAGGGCGGCTTGGGAAGTCTTCCGGCCGGGAGTATCCTCTAGCCTCCATGCCCGACATACGACCCACACCGGCTGGCACACCCGCCGGCCCCGATGGCCGCGCTGCCAACACTGCACCGCCATCCCACGCCGCCCCGATCGAAAACCCCCGTGAACTGCTGCTGGCCGTCCTGGGCGTGTGCGCAGTCGTGGTGCTGGTCGCGCTCGATGCGACCATCGTCGGCACGGTGCTGCCCAAGGTCGCCACCGAACTCGGCGGCATTGCCTTGTATGCGTGGGTGGGCACGGGCTACCTGCTGTCCTCGGTCATCATGATCCCGATCTTCGGGCGTCTGGGCGACTTGTATGGACGCAAGACGTTTATTCTTGTATCGATCGGCGTCGTCGCCTTGGGCTCCATCCTTTGCGGCATTTCGCAGTCCATGCCGCAGCTGATCGGCGCGCGATCGTTGCAGGGGATAGGTGGCGGCATGATGATCGCCACGGCCTTTGCCGCGCCGGCCGACCTGTTCCCCGATGCGCTGCGGCGCGTGAAATGGCAGGCGTTGATTTCAACGGCCTTTGCCGTCGCCAGTGGCGTCGGCCCGCTGATCGGCGGCGCCGTGACCGAAGCCATCAATTGGCGCGCGGCCTTCTTTGTCACCCCGTTGATGGCCATCGTGGCCTTCGCCCTGCTGTGGGTCTATTTCCCGCGGCTGACGCCCGTGCACACGTCCCGCCCACGTATCGATTGGCTAGGCGGCGCCTTGCTTGCCGTGGCCGTGGGCGCGCCCATGGCCGCCCTGGAACTGGGCTTTGGCGAAGTGTCGCGGCCCCTGCTGGCCGGTGTGCTGGCCCTGGTCGGCGCCGTCGCCATCGCCGTGCTGATTCCGTATGAAGGCCGCGTCACATCGCCCATGTTGCCGTTGCAGGTGCTCAAGACCCGCGAGTCGCGGCTGCTGAATCTGGTCGGCCTGATGATGGGTTCGGTCATGTTCACGTTGATGTACTACGGGCCCTTGCTTCTGCAAGTGGAAGTCGGCATGACGCCATCGCAGGCGGGCGGCATTCTGGCGCCGTTGGTGGCGTGCATTCCGATCGGCAGCGTGATCAACGGCCGCCTGTTCCCGCGTCAATCACAGCCGCAGCGCCTGATGATGCTGGGCGCCATTGTGCTGGCGGTCGGCTGCTTCGGCATCATGACGCTGGAACGCGGCAGCGCAACCTGGTTTGCCGTCGTTGCCTTTTCGATCAGCGGCCTGGGACTGGGCTTTATCGTGCCCAACCTGACCCTGTTCATGCAGATGATTGCCGACCGCCGCGACGTGGGGGTGGCCTCGGCCCTGATCCAGACCACCCGCACGCTGGGTAGCGCGATCGGCACCGCGGCCGTCGGCATCATCATCGCGCGCACGTCGGTGCTGACCGGCGTCAAGATCGGCATGGTCATCGCCGTGCTGTTCTGCATCGCGACCGTGGCGCTGTCCAGCCAGATCAGGATGAAAAACGCCCGCATGTGAGCGGGCGGGTTCTGAACTTCCGGCCGTTCAATGCATGAACGTGTGATACGCGATGATCGCCATAATCACACCCGGCACCACCAGCCACGACACCTTCGACAGGATCTCGCTGCGATGCGCCGCGACCACCGGATCGGGTTCCACCGGCACCTTCATCACCTTGGCCTGCTCGTTGCGTTCGAACGTCTTGTCGGCGCAGACCGAGAACAGCGAAAAGAAATTGTCCGTCATCTTGCGGGCGATCTTTTCCGCCTGGTCGGGCCGCAGCTGGGCCAGCCTCCCGCCCAGATCCGCATGGGCCTTGTACGCAAACCGGGTGCCTTCGCCTTCGGGCTCGAGCACCACGTCGGCATCCCCCTTGGCATACCCCGCCGGCCCGCCTTCGCCTTCGAACTGCAGGTGGTAGGAGTGGGGCGGCTTCATGTCGGTCAGTTTCAGGCGGCCCTTGAAGCGGGCGTGCACGGGTCCGACGTCGGCGCGCAGGCCGACCAGGTACTCGTTGTCGGAAACGCGTTCCAGCGTTTCGCAACCGGTAATGCAGACCTTGAGGGTTTCAGGAGCGATGAGTTTGTTCCAGGTGCGCTGCTGCGACGCCGGAACGAAACGTGAGTTGGCCAGTTCCATGATGTGTCTCCTTCTTGGGCCGGAAGCAGATCACCACCGGCCGCGATGGGATGTCGTTGTCATGGCCCACCTGTGCCGGCGGGCTCCGGAAAAACCTATTTTCCTTAGGGGCAATTTGCCACTATTCCCCCAGGGTGTCCAGCGGGGGGACCCTAGGTGCCGTAACGTCTGGTAAGGGACGGGGCTGGCGCGACTCGTCCGTGGCCACATAGACCAGCGTGGCTTCGGTCACCTTCACGACCTCGGAATCGAGCCGGATCCGTTCGGCATAGACTTCGACCGCCACGGTCACCGACGTGCGGCCGGTAGCGATGACCTTGGCGTAGAAGCTGACCAGGTCGCCCACGAACACGGGCTGCTTGAACACGAAGGACGTGACCGCCACCGTGGCCACGCGGCCATTGGCGCGGCTGACGGCGGGCAGCGATCCGGCAATGTCCACCTGCGCCATGATCCAGCCGCCAAACACATCGCCATGGAAGTTGGCGTCGGAACGCATCGGCACCATCCGCAAGACGGGCTGGGCATCGGGCAGGCGGTCGGCGGAAGGAAGGGCGGGAGCGGTGGTCGAGTCGGTCACGATAGCGAGCCTCGGGGGCGTGAAGAGGCCTTCAGTGTAGTGGCTGACCGCTCGCGGCGGCCCCCGGCTATCGCCTACAATTCGCCAACTCGCCAGGGAACAGCATGGAAGCCAAGTGGCTGGAAGACTTTGTCGCGCTCGCCGACACGCGGTCCTTTTCGCGCGCAGCCGAACTGCGCCACATCACGCAGCCGGCGTTTTCGCGGCGCATCCAGGCGCTGGAAGCCTGGGTCGGCACCGACCTGGTCGACCGCGCCGTCTACCCGACCCGGCTCACGCCCGCCGGGGAAACCTTTCGGGCCGAAGCCATCGACATGCTGGCCCGGCTGGACGAAACGCGCGCCATGCTGCGCGGCATGCGTCCGGCGTCGCGCGAGATCGTTGATTTTGCGGTGCCACATACGCTGTCGCTCACGTTCTTCCCGAGCTGGCTGAGCCGCATCCAGGCCGGCGGCGCGGCCCCGGCCTTCAGCACGCGCCTGCAGGCGCTGAATGTGCACGACGCCGCCATGAGCCTGGTGCAGGGCGGCAGCGATCTGGCCATGGTGTACTGGAACCCGCGCCTGCCCGTGCAGCTGGACCCCCGTCATTACGACATGCTGGTGCTGGGCACCGAAACCGTCTATCCCTATGCGCGCCGCCTGCCCGACGGCCGGCCCGAATACGCGCTGGACGGCAAGACCGACCGGCCCACGCCCTACCTGGGCTACACGCCCAATGCCTACCTGGGGCGGATCGCCGAACTGATCCTGTCCGAAGCCAAACCCCGGCCGGCGCTGGAACAACGGTATGAAACCGACATGGCCGAAGCCCTGAAAGTCATGGTGCTGGCGGGCCATGGCGTGGCTTTCCTGCCCGACAGCGCGGTGCGCAACGACCTGGCTGCGCAGCGGCTGGCCTGCGCGGGCGAAGCCTATACCCAGACCATGGAAATCCGCCTGTACCGCGAACATCCAATTAGCGGCAGTGGCAAGCCGGTGGTCAACGCCCTGTGGGCCTACCTGAGCGCGCAACAGACGGGCGATGCCTGACCCGTTCGGATGAGTCGGCAGCACTGTCCGCACGGCGTTTGCCCTGCAATGCACAAACGGCATTGGCTCATGTTGGAATAGCATTGGCGCGCCGTCGGGGGCGGTCCCTATAGTGTCTGCATTGCCGGCGCACCGTGCGCCGGCCGCAGACGATGGAACCGCAATGAGCAATGCAGGCCAGATAAACGCCTTCCGGATCGAACACGATCTGCTGGGTGAACGCGACATTCCCGCAGCATCCTACTGGGGCATCCACACGCTCCGGGCCACGGAAAACTTCCCCATCACCGGTACCCCGATCGGCGCGCAGCCCGATCTGTTGCGCGCGCTGGCCTGCGTCAAGCAAGCTGCCGCGCGGGCCAACCGCGACCTGGGCGTGATCGCCCCGGAACGCGCTGCCGTGATCGTGCAGGCCTGCGAAGAAATCATGAATGGCGCGCTGGGGGACCAGTTCGTCGTTGACGTGATCCAAGGGGGCGCGGGTACGTCCACCAACATGAACGCCAACGAAGTCATCGCCAATCGCGCGCTGGAATTGCTTGGCCAGGAAAAGGGCCGCTACGAAGTCCTGCACCCGATCCAGGACGTGAACGCGTCGCAAAGCACCAACGACGTCTACCCGACCGCGCTGCGTATCGCCACCTGCTTTGCCATCGAGCGCCTGCTGGCCGCCATGGCCGAATTGCGCCAGGCCTTCGAAGCCAAGGCGCATGAATTCGACGACGTGCTGAAAATGGGCCGCACGCAGTTGCAGGACGCCGTGCCCATGACCCTGGGCCAGGAATTCCTGACCTACGCGGTCATGCTGGGCGAAGACGAATTGCGCCTGAGCGAAGCGCGCGCATTGATGGTCGAAGTCAATCTGGGCGCCACGGCCATCGGTACCGGCATCAACACGGATCCCGACTACAGCCCGCTGGCCGTCAAGTACCTGGCCGAGATCACCGGCCTGCCGCTGGTACGCGCCGCCAACATGATCGAAGCTACGCAAGACACCGGCGCCTTCGTGCAGATGTCGGGCGTGTTGAAGCGCATCGCGTGCAAGCTGTCCAAGACCTGCAACGACCTGCGCCTGCTGTCGTCGGGTCCGCAATCGGGCTTGAACGAAATCAACCTGCCCGAACGTGCGGCGGGCAGCTCCATCATGCCGGGCAAGGTCAATCCGATCATCCCGGAAGTCGTGAACCAGATCGCGTTTGAAGTGATCGGCAACGACATGACGGTCACGATGGCGTCCGAAGCCGGCCAGCTGCAGCTGAACGCCTTCGAACCCATCATTGCGTGGAGCCTGGTCAAGAGCATCTCGCACCTGGAAGCGGGTTGCACCACCTTGGCGCGCAACTGCGTGTCGGGCATTACCGCCAACCGCGAAAAGCTGCTTGAAGCCGTCAAGCGTTCGGCCGGTCTGGCCACTGCCTTCAACCCCGTGATCGGCTACGAAGCGGCCACCCGCGTGGCCCGCGAAGCCATACGTTCCGGGCGTTCGGTGTCGGAACTGGTACTCGAACTGGGCTTGATGGACGAGGCCACGCTGGCGCAATTGCTGCGTCCGGAAGTCCTCACCAAACCCTATCGGTATGTGCGTCCGGTCGTCCCCGATGTGGTGCCTGCCGCACCGATCAACGACTCGTCGGAAGTGCCGCCACCACCGCCTGAAGAAGTCGCGCACTGACCTGATTTTCCGGGCGCGAATCGAGGTCGGACGAAGGTTCGCAACGCAACGAATTTCGCAAGAAAACAGCAACTGAAGTCGCAACAATTCCGTGGCTGTTTTTCGTTCGTTGTTTGCTACACTCGTCCGAACCTCATCTACAGGAAGGCGATTTCATGAAGAAGTCCATCGTGCTGTTTTCCGTCGCGCTGACCCTTGCCGCGGGCTCCGTCCACGCGCAGGAACTGACTGGCCGCCTAAAGAAAATCAAGGACACGGGAACCATCACACTTGGCCACCGCGATTCGTCAATTCCGTTCTCGTATCTCGACGACCAGCAAAAGCCGATCGGCTATTCGATGGACATCTGCAACAAGATTGCCGAAGCCGTCAAAACCGAACTGAAGCTGCAAAAGATCAACGTCAAGCTGCAACCCGTCACGTCCGCCACGCGCCTGCCGCTGATCGCCAACGGCACCGTGGACCTGGAGTGCGGTTCCACCACCAACAACACCGAACGCCAGCAGCAAGTGTCGTTCGCGCCGACCACGTTCGTGACGGCCACCCGCTTTGTCGCCAAGACCACCGCCAAGCTCAATGACCTGCCCGACTTCAAGGGCAAGACGGTCGTATCGACTGCCGGCACAAGCAACCTGAAGTGGCTGACGGAAACGAACGGCAAGGAAAACCTGGGCATGAACATCATTCCCGCCAAGGACCATGCCGAAGCGTTCCTGATGGTCGAAAGCGGCCGCGCTGCCGCCTTCTTCATGGATGACATCCTGCTGTACAGCCTGGTCGCCGGCTCCAAGGCGCCCAAGACCTACATGATCAGCAGCAAGCCCTACACCGTCGAACCGTACGGCATCATCGAACCCAAGGGCGACGAAGCCTTCAAGAAGGTCGTCGACAAGGCCGTGACCGACCTGATGGCATCGGGCGAACTCGCCAAGATGTACACGAAGTGGTTCAACCAGCCCATCGCGCCGCGTAACCTGAACCTGAACGTTCCCATGAGCGAACAGCTGAAGAAGGTCATCGCCAAGCCGACTGATTCGGGCGACGGCAAAGACTACATGTAAAGCCATTTCCAACGCGTTCCGGATCCACCCGACGACGCCTGGCTCACAGAGGACCCAACGCGGGTCCTTTGTGTTTATGGGCACCGCCCGGGCATCTCCCGATTGACGAATCCACCCCGCAGGAAACGCCATGAACTACAACTGGAACTGGAAGATCTTCTGGGAGCTTTCCCCGGACGGCCAGGGCACCTATCTCGACACCATGATCTCAGGGCTGTGGTGGACCCTGTCCACGGCCTTGCTTGCCTGGATCATTGCCTTCACGCTGGGGTCGCTGATCGGCGTGCTGCGCACCACCGATTCCAAATGGGGCGTTCGCCTGGGCAATGCCTATGTCGAACTGTTCCGCAACATTCCCCTGCTGGTGCAGCTGTTCCTCTGGTACTTCGTGCTGCCCGAAGCCTTGCCGGAGTCGATGGGCGACGCCATGAAGCAGGTGCCGCCGCCCTGGGGCTCCTTCATTCCCGCCGTGCTCTGTCTCGGTTTCTTCACGTCCGCGCGGGTGGCCGAGCAGGTGCGCGCCGGCATCCAGTCGTTGCCGCGTGGTCAGCGCATGGCGGCGACGGCGCTGGGCATGCGCGGCTTCCAGGCTTACCGCTATGTGCTGCTGCCCATCGCCTATCGCGTGGTGCTGCCGCCCATGACGTCCGAGTTCATGAACATCATCAAGAACTCGTCGGTCGCCCTGACGATCGGACTGCTTGAAATCACGGGCCGCGCGCGGTCCATGCAGGAATTCAGCTTCCAGGTGTTCGAAGCCTTCACGGCCGCGACCATCCTGTATCTGTGCATCAGCTTGTGCGTGGTGTTCGGCATGCGATGGCTCGAGCAGCGCGTCTCGATCCCAGGTTTCAGCGGGCCCCGGCAAAACGCCGGCGGCCATTGATCGGAGCGAGCCATGTTTGAAAATTTCGACTTCGATACCATCTGGCGGACCGCCCCCTATCTGTTCAAAGAGGGCATGGTCTTCACGCTGACGCTGACCGTCACGGCAACGTTCTTTGGCGTCATCTTTGGCACCCTGCTGGCCATGATGCGGCTGTCACCCTACAAGGTGCTGTCGGGCGTGGCGGGCACGTACGTGAACCTGATGCGCTCGCTGCCCCTGCTGCTGGTGATCTTCTGGTTCTACTTCCTGGTGCCGTATATCGGCGCGTGGATCATCGGTTCCAGCACGCCGATCCAGGTGGGCGCCTACTGGTCATCGGTGATCACCTTCACGATGTTCGAGGCGGCCTTCTTCTGCGAAATCATGCGCGCCGGGATCCAGTCGATCTCGCGCGGGCAGGCGTGGGCAGGCTATGCGCTGGGCCTGAACTACTGGCAGGTCATGGCGACCGTCATCCTGCCGCAGGCCTTCCGCAACATGATCCCGATCCTGCTGACGCAGACCATCGTGCTGTTCCAGGACACGTCGCTGGTGTACGTGCTGTCGATCACCGACTTCCTGGGTGCGGCGTCGAAGGTGGCGCAGCGCGACGGCCGGCTGGTCGAGATGTATGTCTTTGCCGCCCTGGTCTATTTCATCATCTGCTTTGGCGCATCGAAACTCGTGAAGCACCTGCAGCAACGCGTCGCGATCATCCGCTGACCCTTTCATTGCCTACCCATTTCTTTACGGAGTCTCGGACATGATCGAGATCAAGAACGTCAGCAAGTGGTACGGTTCCTTCCAGGTTCTGACCGACTGCACCACCTCCATCGCCAAGGGTGAAGTCGTCGTGGTGTGCGGGCCATCGGGCTCGGGCAAGTCGACCCTGATCAAGACGGTCAACGCGCTTGAACCGATCCAGAAGGGCGACATCGTGGTCGACGGGATTTCCGTCGCGAATCCCAAGACCGACCTGCCCAAGCTGCGCTCGCGCGTCGGCATGGTGTTCCAGCATTTCGAGTTGTTCCCCCACCTGACGGTGACGGACAACCTGACGCTGGCGCAGGTCAAGGTGCTCAAGCGCGGCAAGGAAGAAGCCCGCGTGCGCGCCCTGAAGCTGCTGGATCGTGTGGGCCTGCAGGCGCACAAAGACAAGTTCCCGGGCCAGCTGTCGGGCGGCCAGCAGCAGCGCGTGGCCATTGCCCGCGCCCTGTCGATGGACCCGATCGCCATGCTGTTCGACGAACCCACGTCGGCGCTCGACCCGGAAATGGTCAACGAAGTGCTGGACGTGATGGTCGACCTGGCCAAGGAAGGCATGACGATGATGGTGGTGACGCACGAGATGGGCTTTGCCCGGAAAGTGGCGCACCGGGTCATCTTCATGGATGCCGGCAAGATCGTGGAAGACTGCTCGAAAGAAGCGTTCTTCAGCCCGACCGAAGAACGGTCGGACCGCGCCAAGCAGTTCCTGTCGAAGATTCTTCAGCACTGAAAGGGCGGGGGGCGGCGGCAAGTTGCCGCCTGCCCTTCCAGCGGCGGGTCGCTGTCACCCAACAGCGGCCGGTCGCTGTCCTTCTGCAGCGGCGGGTCGCTGTCCTTCTGCAGCAGGGGACGCTACCGCCGCCACGGCGGTACGTCCCCCAGGCTGGCACACAGAAAGTCGACAAAGGTCTTCACCTTGGCCGGGACCCGTTCCCGTTCCGGGTACACCGCAAAAATGTCTGCCGGCGCGGGTTTCCACGCCGGCAGCACTTCCACCAGCCGCCCGGCCTTCACGTCGGCGGCCACGTCCCATTCCGACCGCATGATGATGCCCAGGCCGGCCAGCGCCCATTGCCGGACAGCCTCGCCGTCGTTCGACGACAGGGCGCCCTGGACCCGGACCGTCCGTGCCAACCGCCCCGAGCCCAGCCGCCACAGCGCATAGGCGTCGTGGTTTTCGCGGATCACCAGGCACTGATGCAAGGCCAGGTCGGCGGGTTTGTCGGGCATGCCGTGGGCCGCCAGGTAGTCAGGTGACGCCAGCAGCAACTTGCGGTTCGGGGCGATCCGCCGCGCGACCAAGATCGTATCGGCCAGGGGCGCAACGCGGATGCCCAGGTCGAACGCCTGGTCGGCCAGGTCCAGCGGTTCATCGGTCAACTGCAACTGCAGTTGCACGTCGGGATACTGTCGGGCGAACGCGGTCATGGCCGGTACCAGGTGCGCGCGCCCGAAGCCGAAGGTGGCATTGACCCGCAGCAGGCCCCGGGGCTGATGATGCGCGGTGGCGATCGAGGCTTCGGCCGCATCGATATCGGCCAGGATGCGTTGGGCATGCCCCAGATAGGTTTCGCCTTCTTGCGTCAGGCTCATGCTGCGGGTGGTGCGTTGCACCAGGCGCACGCCCAACCGCCGCTCCAGCTGCTGGAGCCGTTTGCTGACGGCGCCCGGCGTAACCCCCAATTCGCGCGCGGTGGCGGTCAGACTGCCGTGCCGGGCCAGCAGCGTGAAAAAACCAAGGTCGGATTCGTTCGCCATCGTCATGGTTCCTGGGTGGCGCAAGCCGGGATTCGTGAATGCCAGGAATGAATGGTTTTCCGGCACGCACATTATGCCCGTGCCAGAATGTGTGCCATGCAATCGAGGTGGCGCGCCCGGATGTGTCGCGGCGCCGAACTTTTCCGCCTTAGCTCGGCACCCTATTTCTTTCAGGCCCTGTCATGACCGCCATTGTTGCTTCCGATTCGCTATTCGACCTGCCCGTGCAGCACGTGGCCGTCAATGGTGTCGACATCGCCTACCGCCAGGCCGGCACGGGCCCGGTGCTGCTTCTGCTGCACGGCCACCCGCAAACGCATGTCATGTGGCACAAGCTGTGGCCGTCTTTGACCCAACGCTTCACCTGCATCGCGGCGGACCTGCGCGGCTATGGCGACAGCGAAAAGCCCCAGGGTGGCGATGATCACCACGGGTACAGCAAGCGCGTCATGGCGCAAGACCTGGCGTCGTTGATGACGCATCTGGGGCACGAGCGTTTCCAGGTGCTGGCCCATGACCGGGGCGCCCGCGTCGCGCACCGGCTTGCGCTGGATCACGCCGCGCGGGTTGACCGCATGATGCTGCTCGATATTGCGCCCACGCTCGACATGTACGACCAGACCACGCGCGGTTTCGCGCAAGCGTATTTCCATTGGTTCTTCCTGATCCAGCCGGCCCCCTTGCCTGATCGTATGGTCGAAGCCGATCCGGTGTTCTACATCCGGTCGGTGATGGGCGGGCGGCATGCGGGCCTGGCGCCGTTCACTGATCAAGCCATGGCCGAATACGAACGCTGCGTGCGCAAGACGGGCTGGGCCTACGCCATCTGCGAGGACTACCGCGCGTCCGCCAGCATCGACCTGGATCACGACCGCGACGGCCGTGCATCGGGTGAAAAGGTGCAATGCCCGCTGCGTGTGCTGTGGGGCGCCAAGGGCGTCGTCGCGCGGCACTTTGACGTGCTGAAGTTATGGCAGGCCGTCGCCAACGACGTGGATGGCCACCCCGTTGAATGTGGCCATTACCTGGCCGAAGAAGCCCCCGATCTGCTGTTGCCCGACGTGCTGGCCTTCTTCAAGAACTGAACCGAATGTGCTCCAAATTCTGGCTCTGGTCCGACCTCGGCACAGACCGGACCTCGACCCAAGCTCGACCTTGAACCGAACTGAATCCCCCCGCTTTCCAGGAGACTATGTCATGACACACCGTATTGCAGTGATCCCCGGCGATGGCATCGGCACCGAAGTGATGCCCGAAGGCATCAAGGTGCTGAAGGCCGCGGCCAAGCGCTTCAACATCGACCTGAGCTTTGACGAATTCGACTTTGCTTCTTGCGACTACTACGCCAAGCATGGCGCCATGATGCCGGACGACTGGAAAGCGCAGATCGGTGGTCACGACGCCATCTTTTTTGGCGCCGTGGGTTGGCCTGCGACCGTGCCCGACCACATCTCCTTGTGGGGCTCGCTGCTCAAGTTCCGCCGCGAATTCGACCAGTACGTGAACCTGCGCCCGGTGCGCCTGATGCCCGGCGTGCCGTCGCCGCTGGCCAATCGGAATCCGGGTGACATCGACTTCTACGTGGTCCGCGAAAACACTGAAGGCGAATATTCCAGCGTGGGCGGCCGCATGTTCGAAGGCACCGACCGCGAAGTGGTGATCCAGGAAACGGTCATGACCCGCACTGGCGTGGACCGTGTGCTCAAGTTTGCGTTCGAGCTGGCCCAGTCGCGTCCCAAGAAACACCTGACGTCGGCCACCAAGTCGAACGGCATCGCGATCACCATGCCGTATTGGGACGAACGCGTCGAAGCCATGTCGGCCAACTATGGCGACGTCAAGGTCGACAAGTTCCACATCGACATCCTGACCGCGCACTTCGTGCAGCACCCCGACTGGTTCGACGTGGTGGTGGCATCCAACCTGTTTGGCGACATCCTGTCCGACCTGGGTCCGGCCTGCACGGGCACCATCGGCATTGCGCCGTCGGCCAACCTGAACCCGGATCGCAACTTCCCGTCGCTGTTCGAACCGGTGCACGGTTCGGCGCCCGATATCGCCGGCAAGGGCATCGCCAACCCGATCGCAATGATCTGGTCCGGCGCGCTCATGCTGGAATTCCTGGGCTACCGCGAAGCCCACGACGTGATCCTGGCCGCGATCGAACAAGTGCTGGCCGACGGGCCGCGCACTGGCGACATGAAGGGCACGGCCAATACCACGCAAGTCGGCGACGCCATCGCGGCGATCGTCGCAGGCTGACCGCAGGGCGGGCAGCGTTACGTCAAGGCTCGACGAACCGCTGCTTGTACATGACGGCGTCGAGCAGCGGGCCGGGCGGCTGCGTGGCGGTGCCTTCACGGGCCACCTTACGCAGCCCGTCCTTGGCGTCGAAGCTTGGCAGCTTGCCAAGCGACAAGGCCGTCATGCGGTCCACCAGAATGTCGTTGTCGCGCAAGGCCACCATCTTGCGCGCGGCCGCGATCACCGCATCGCGGTACGACGTCACGTCATCCAGCCGGTAAGCCGACAGATCCGGATCGCGCCGTTTGCGCAGCCAATAGGCCCACGCCATTTCGACATGCGGCGTGCCCCCCTGCGGGCGCACATAACCAATGCCTCGCGTAAAGAACACCAGGCTGCGGTACGGGTCATCACGCAGGTCAACCAGGCGGAAGGTCTGCGGCAAGGCTTCGGGCGCGATCATCTGGCCCTGGGCGTTGCGCAGCCAGACGCGCCGCTCCGCCGCCATCCGCGTCCAGAAGCCGACGCCTGGCAGCATCTGGCTGTAGTTTTCCACCACCCGCACCGTCATCCGCACATGGCTGCCGCCGTCGGGCAAGGACGTCAGCGTCACCGCCGTGTGGTGGCCGGACTGCAGGTAGAACGTGCCGCCGGGGCCGATCACCACGCCGTACAGGGTGGCCGCATGGGGCGACGCCGCGTCGGGCGCGTCCTGCTTGCACGCAAAGCTGGCGGGATCGTCGATGCGCGACGTGCCTGCATCGAACGCTTTGACGCCGCGCTGGCCGTTGACGAAACAATAGTCGTCGAACTTGTCTTGCGGGCTGCGCCGGTAGCGCTCCAGCGTCGCGTAGATCTGGTCGTAGCCGACGGCGGGCTGGGTCGGGCGCAGGTCGTCGATACGCAGGTGCAGGACCGCACCCGGTGCCAGATCGGCAATCGCGCGGGGAAGGGAAGCCACGTCGGCGGCCGACGCAAGGGCCGGTCCGGTCAACGCCAGCGAGGTGGCAAGGGCGGCAGCGGCGCGCGCTGCGGCCGGGCGGCGCAAAAACGGGAACATCATGGCAAGGTACGACTCAGTGAATGCCAGTCAGGACTGGCGATGAAACATTCACTCGACGGGCGCGGCGCGTGGCCGAACGCCGTCATGTGGCATAACGGTCGGGTTCATCAGGGAACGGGGCCGGTGTGATCCGGCGCGGGTCAGGTCCGCGCCGGATCACACCCATATCGGGAAATGAACTCGGCCAGGCAGGCCGGCTTGCCTGCACCATCGGTTTCGATGGTGATTGCCCACACCGCTTGCGCGCCGCGCTGGGTGGGGGTCTCGGGCAGCATGTCGAAAGAGGTGAGGGTAAAGCGCGCGCGCAGACGGCTGTTGACCGGCACGGGCGATGCGAACCGGACGCGGTTGAGCCCGTAATTGACGCCAGTCACCACGTCGGCAATGTGCATGGCGCTGGCAGCAAACAGCGGGATCAGGGACAGCGTCAGGAAGCCGTGCGCCACCGGCACGCCGAAGGGGCCGCCGGCCGCGCGGTCGGGGTCGACATGGATCCAGGCATGGTCGCCGGTGGCATCGGCAAACCGGTCGATCCGCGACTGGTCGATCACGAGCCAATCGCTGATGGCGACCTCGGTTCCGACGTGGTCGATCAGTTCGTTCAGTGTGTCAAAATGCCGCATGCCGGTGCCTCCTCCAACCCGCCATGTTAGCCGACAGATGACTACAAAACGGCGCTAACGCTGGCGTTTACAACACCAAGACGTCATTTTCGCCATGCAAACGCTCCTGCTCGAATCGTTCCAGGCCGCTGTGGCCGCCGCCGATCCCCTGTGTGTCATTGCCGCGCATCTGCCTTCGCCGCCCAAGGGCCGGACGGTGGTGGTCGGGGCAGGCAAAGCCGCCGCCAGCATGGCGCGCGCCGTGGAAAATGCGTGGCCGGCCGACGCCCCCCTGTCGGGGGTGGTGGTGACGCGGTATCGCCACGGCCTGCCGCTGTCGCGGATCCGTTGCCTGGAAGCGGCGCATCCGGTGCCCGACTCCGCTGGCGAAGATGCCTCTCGTGAAATTCTGGCCCTGGCGCGCGAACTGGGGCCCGATGACCTCATGATCGCCCTGGTGTCGGGCGGCGGGTCCAGCCTGCTGTCCTTGCCGGTGCCGGGTGTGTCGATGGACGACCTGAAAGCCGTCACCCAGGCCCTGCTGCGCAGCGGGGCGCCGATTGAATCCATGAATGTGGTGCGCAAGCACCTGTCCCAGGTGCAGGGCGGCCGCCTGGTGGCTGCCACGCGTGCACCCGTGCTGGGCCTGATCATTTCGGACGTGGCGGGGGACGATCCTTCGGCGATCGCGTCGGGGCCGACCGTGGCCGACCCCAGTACCTATGCCGATGCCCTGGCCATCCTGGCGCGGTACGAAGTGGACACGCCGGAATCCGTGGCCGCCTGGCTGCAGGCCGGCGCGGCAGGCGAGCATACCGAAACGCCCAAGGCCGATGATCCCCTGTTCCAGCGGGTCGACAATCGCATGATCGCCACCGCGCAGCAAAGCCTGCAGGCCGGCGCCGCCGTGTTCGAACGGGCCGGCATCCGCACCGTGGTGCTGGGCGATACCGTGACGGGCGAAGCCCGCGAAGTCGCCAAGGTCTATGCGGCCCTGGTCCGGCAGATCGTGCGCTTCCAGCAGCCCTTCACGGCGCCGGTAGCCTTGATCTCGGGCGGGGAGTGCACCGTGACGGTCAAGGGCAGCGGGCGGGGCGGCCGCTGCACGGAATTCCTGCTGTCGCTGGCGGCCGAACTGGGCGATCAGCCCGGCATCGCGGCGCTGGCGGCCGATACCGATGGCATCGACGGCAGTGAGGACAACGCTGGCGCCTGGTTCGACAGCGCTCACCTGACGGCCGCCGCGGCGCGCGGCGTCACGCCGCAATCCTGGCTGGATACGAATGATGCGTGGGGATATTTTGACGCGCTCGGAACGCTGGTCATGACCGGCCCGACGCTGACGAACGTGAACGACTATCGGGTGATTCTGCTGACCTGAGCGTGACCATGGCCTGACACAGGGCCTGATCCGGGCCGATGCGCCGGCTTTCACCGCAACCACATGCCGGACCGCAGTCTTGCGCCGCGGTCCGCGTCGGGCCAGCTAAGCGGCCGACTCAGCGGCCTACTCAGCGCCCAGCTCAGCGGCCGACTAAGCGGCCAGTGCAGCGGCCAGCTAAGCGGCCAGTTCAGCGGCCAGTTCAGCGGCCTACTCAGCGGCCTACTCAGCGGCCAGCTTCCACGGTCTCGGCCGTCTCGGCCACTGCCCCGGCATGCGCACTGAACCACTGGTGCACCAGGTTCACCCAGTACGTCGCCCCCAGCGGCAGCAGGTCATCATTGAAGTCATAGCTGCCGTTGTGCAGGGTGCACGGACCCAGCCCATGGCCGGCGTCGCGATGGTCGCCTTCGCCATTGCCGATGAACACATAGCAGCCCGGCTTTTCCTGCAGCATGAACGCAAAGTCTTCGGCGCCCATGGTCGGTTCGCACTCGGCGTTGACCTTGTCCGGCCCCACCAGCGCCGCCAGCACCTTGGCGGCAAACGCCGTTTCCTTGGGGTGGTTGATCAGCGGTGGATAGTTGCGATCGAACACCATGTCCACGGTCGCCCCAAATGCCTCGGCCGTGTGCGTGGCGATCGCCCGCATGCGCGCCTCGATCATGTCCAGTACGTCCATCGAGAAGGTGCGCACCGTTCCGCGCAGCACGGCATCGTTCGGCACGATGTTGGTTGCGCTGCCCGAATGGATCTGCGTGATGCTGATCACGGCCGCGTCGATCGGCTTCTTGTTGCGCGTCATGATGGTCTGCAGCGACTGCGCGATCTGCACCGCCACCATGATCGGATCGACCCCCAGATGTGGCAGCGCGGCGTGCGCGCCCTTGCCGTTCACGGTGATCTCGAATTCGTTGCTGGACGCCATCATCGGGCCGGGCGTAACCGCGAACTGGCCGACCGGAATGCCGGGCCAGTTGTGCATGCCGAACACGGCGTCCATCGGAAAGCGGGTAAACAGGCCATCGTCCATCATGCAACGCGCGCCGCCGCCGCCTTCTTCGGCCGGTTGGAAGATCAGGTAGACCGTGCCGGCAAAGTCGCGATTGGCCGCCAGGTGACGGGCCGCGCCCAGCAGCATGGCGGTATGGCCGTCGTGCCCGCAGGCGTGCATTTTTCCTTCGTGGCGGCTGGCGTGGTCGAAGGTATTGCGCTCCTGCATCGGCAGGGCGTCCATGTCGGCGCGCAGGCCGATCGCGCCACCGTTGCCGCTACGGGTCCCCTTGACGATGCCGACCACGCCCGTGGTGGCCAGGCCCCGTTCAACCGGAATGCCCCAGGCTTCGAGCTGCCGGGCAACGACGTCGGCAGTGCGGACTTCTTCGAACGACAGTTCGGGATGCGCGTGGATGTCGCGGCGGATGGCTTTCAGTTCTTGCTGAAATTGGATGATGGGTTCGAGCAGATTCATGGCGGGCCTCCAGGCGCGTGCAGCGGCGGGGAAGGGCAGTGCCAGCCTGACCGGCCGGTGTGCCCAGGTCCACACGGTGCACGAACTTCCATTATGGCCAATGTGCCCGCGGAATGCGACCCGGCCAAAAGCGGGGCCTGGCGTGCCGCTGGGGCCGAGTCAGCGCCTGAGCCAGCGCCTGAGTCAGTGTCTGAGCCAGCGCCTGAGTCAGCGCCTGAGCCAGCGCCTGCCTGGGCGGGTGGGCGAGCCGCCGCGGCGCCTCTGCTACGCTAGGCGCTCCCGACTTTTCAGGATCCGATCCGATGCCCGCTTGCGTGCGCCGCCTGCCGACCGCTGCCCGCCTGCTGACCGCCGCGCACCTGCCCGGCGCTGCGGGCCTGTCCCCTGCGGCTCGCCTGCTGTCTATGGCTGTCGCGACCCTGGCCCTGGCCGGGTGCGCGCAGGTCGGCTCGCAGGTTGTCTCGCAGGTCGGCTATTACGCCCAGTCCGTCGGCGGCCATTCGGCCCTGCTGCAGGCCGCCCGTCCGGTGGACGCGGTGCTGGCCGATCCGGCCACGCCGCCCGACTTGCGCAGCCGGCTGGAACAAGCCGTGGCGGCGCGCCGCTTCGCGAGCCAGTCGCTGGGCCTGCCCGACAACGACAGCTACACCCGCTATGCCGACGTCAAACGGCCGTTCGTGGTGTGGAACGTATTTGCCACGCCCGAATTGTCGTTGCGGATGAAAACGTCCTGCTTCCCGGTGGTCGGCTGCCTGGACTATCGCGGCTACTACAGCGAGACGGCCGCGCGCGCCACGGCGCAGGACCTGAAGGCCGGCGGCTGGGAAGTCACGGTCGGCGGCGTGCCGGCCTATTCGACGCTGGGCTGGTACGACGATCCGCTCGTCAATACCTTCATCCGGTATCCGGCGGGTGAGGTGGCCCGGCTGATCTTCCACGAGCTGGCGCACCAGACGGTCTACGCCCGCAACGACACCATGTTCAACGAATCCTTCGCCACCACGGTGGAAGAGATCGGCGTCGAGCGGTGGCTGCAGCAACCCGACAACGCACCGATCCGCGACCAGTACACGGCGTTTGCCACGCGCAAGCGGCAGTTCATTGCCTTGCTGCTGGAAACCCGCCGTGAGCTGGAAAAAGCCTATGGTGAAGACACCCCCGACGCCAAACGCGCCAAGGCGCCGACCCGCCCCGATCCGGTCGGCCTGTCGGACGCCCAGGTTGCCGAGCGCCGCGCCGCCAAGGCCGCCATCCTGGCGGAATTGCGCGTGCGGTATGACGCCCTGAAGCGCGACGCATGGCAGGGATTCAACGGCTACGACGGCTGGTTCGCGGGCGAGATCAACAATGCCCGCTTTGCCTCGGTCGCCACCTACCATCAGTGGGTACCGGCTTTCCGCGTGCTGTACGCCCGCTGCGCCTCATGCCAGCAAGGCAGCCTGGCGCCGTTCTTTGCCGAGGTCAAGGCGCTGGCGGACCTGCCATCGGCCGACCGGCGACGCGCCTTGACCGCCCTGGCGGCCGGCGGGTGAGGGCACCCCCCACTGTGCCCGGAAACGCCCTGGGCTATCATCGAAACGATGAGCAGCGCCCATGCTGCGCCCCAGTGCCGATGTCCCGACAACAACGATAAGCGGAGGAGTCCTTTTTCATGGATAAACCCTGGCTCGCGCAATATCCCCCCGGCATTCCTGCCGAGATCGACCCGACCCGGTACGCCTCGCTGGCGCATCTGCTGGAGGAGTCCTTCACCAAGTTCGCCGAGCGCAAGGCCTTCGTCTGCATGGACAAGGTGCTGACCTACGCGCAGGTGGATCGCCTGTCGCGGCAACTGGGCGCCTGGCTGCAGTCGCGGGGCCTGGCGCGCGGCGCCCGGGTCGCGCTGATGATGCCCAATGTGCTGCAGTACCCGGTGGCGATCGCCGCCGTGCTGCGCGCCGGTTACACGGTCGTCAACGTCAACCCGCTGTACACCGCGCCCGAACTCGAACACCAGCTGAAAGACAGCGGCGCCGAAGCCATCGTCATCCTGGAAAATTTCGCGTGCACGCTGCAGAAGGTGATTGCGCGCACCCACATCAAGCACGTCGTGGTCGCGTCCATGGGCGATCTGCTCGGACCCTTCAAGGGACTGATCGTCAACCTGGTCGTCCGGCACATCAAGAAGCTGGTGCCGGCCTGGCAGATCGACAGGCATGTCTCGTTCAAGCGCGCCTTGTCGGAAGGCGCGCGCCTGCGGCTCAAACCCGTCACCATCACCCCCGACGACGTGGCCTTCCTGCAGTACACGGGGGGCACGACCGGCGTGGCCAAGGGCGCAACGCTGCTGCACCGGAACGTGGTCGCCAACGTGTTGCAGTGCGATGCCTGGCTGCTCAATGACGAGATCCGCAACGCACCCGGCACCCGGGGCTCGCAACAGGTGTTTGTGTGCGCGCTGCCGCTGTATCACATCTTCGGACTGACGGCCTGCGGCCTGCTGGGCATGCGCGCCGGGGGTCTGTGCCTGATGATCCCGAATCCGCGCGACATTCCCGGCCTGATCAAGGAGCTGCGCAAGCAGCCCTTCACGCTGTTCCCGGCGGTCAATACGCTGTTCAACGCCCTGGCCAACAACCCCGACTTTGCCAGCCTGGACTTTTCGGCCCTGCGGGTGAGCGTGGGCGGTGGCATGGCCGTGCAAAAGGCGGTGGCCGAACGCTGGCTGAAGGCGACCGGCACGCCGATCTGCGAAGGCTATGGCCTGTCCGAAACGTCGCCGGTGGCCTTCTGCAACCCGGTCACGGTGCGCGAGTACACCGGCACGATCGGGGTGCCGCTGCCGTCCACCGAAGTGCTGATGCTGGACGACGCCGGCGAGCCGGTGCCGATCGGCAGCCAGGGCGAAATCGCGCTGCGCGGTCCGCAGGTCATGCCGGGCTACTGGAACATGCCCGACGAAACCGCCAAGGCCATGACGCCCGACGGCTTTTTCAAGACCGGTGATATTGGCGTGATGGACGAGCGCGGCTACGTGCGCATCGTCGACCGCAAGAAAGACATGATTCTGGTGTCGGGCTTCAACGTCTATCCGAACGAGGTCGAAGCCGTCGTCGTGCAGCATCCGGGCGTGCTCGAATGCGCGGCAGTGGGCGTGCCCGATGAGCATTCCGGCGAGGTGGTCAAGATATTCGTGGTCCGCAAGGACCCGGCGCTGACCGAAACCGACCTGCTGGCCTTCTGCAAGGAACATCTGACCGGCTATAAGCGGCCCCGGAAAGTGGAGTTCCGCGATGAGTTGCCCAAAACCAACGTCGGCAAAATCCTTCGACGGGAATTGCGTGATTCAGACAAAAAAACGTCTTGAAATAGCTAAGCCCGGCAGGTTTTTCTTTCGGCACTAGAATAGCTGGCGCTCCCACGAGGAGCGCTTATTGTTTTGGCAGCAGTTTGAGCAGAATCGAGGACATCATGGTGCGCAGGGGTTTCAGGTTGAACAAGCGGCTTGCCGCGGGCGGTCGGACCGTACCGATGGCGGCGGCAGCGGCCGTGGCGGCGCTGGCGCTGGGCGCCCCGTTGGCGGCGGACGCGGCGGTCACCTTCCGCCTGGATCGCCTTCAGGCGGGCCCTGGCGAGACCGTCAAGGTCGAAGCCATGCTGTTCAACGACGGCAATGGCACCCTGAGCTATGTCGCACCGCGTGAACTGGTGCTGCAGTGGCGTAACGCCGAAGGCGGCGTGATCCGCTCGCGCGCCCGGCTGGAACGTGACGTGGCCGCCATCGAACTGCCGGTGGGGCGCTTTTCCCGCGTGACCTGGACGGCCACCGTGCCGCAACAGGTCAAGGGCCTGCAGGCCGTGAACATCGAAGGCGAACCGGTGCTGCTGGCGCTTGACGCGACTACCGCCGAACGCGGCACCATCGCGTCCACCCCGGCGGTCGGCCCGATCATCGACGCCGACAAGCAGGCGCTGGACGGCAAGACCGTGGCCGTGGTGCCCGATTCCGGCGTGCTGAGCGGCGTGTCCGCGGCCAGCGGCGGCGTGGCGGGCAACGCCACGGTGGGCCCGGCTCCGGCCGACGCGGTCGCCAATTCCAGCTTCGAAAGCTCGACGCTGGACCGATTCCGCAGCGCGCTGTCGTCCAACGAACCGGTGTATTTCAGCCTGGGCGGCCGCGGCGACCTGAACGCCAAATTCCAGATCAGCCTGAAGTACCGCTTCTTCCAGCCCACCAGCACCCAAAGCACCGGCTTCAAGGACAACCTGTATTTCGGCTACACGCAAACGTCGATCTGGGACCTGGGCGAAGAATCTGCACCGTTCCGCGACAGCAGCTACCGCCCCAGCTTCTTCTGGTTGTCGGACCGCATCTGGGAATCCGAAAGCCGCCGCTTCTCGATGGGCTTTGACGGCGGTTTCGAACACGAATCCAACGGCAAGGAAGGCACGCTGTCCCGGGCGGTGAACACGCTGTACGCCCGTCCGGCCCTGCGCTATCGCCTGGAAAACGGCAGCACACTGAGCTTCGCGCCCAAGGTGCGGACCTTCCTGACGCGCGAAGGCAACCCCGACATTACCGATTACCGCGGCCATACCGACTACCAGATCCGCTGGGCGATGGATGATGGCCCGATGGTGTCGAGCGTGATTCGCCGGGGCGATGGCCGGGGGTCGCTGCAGTTCGACGTGGCCTACCCGCTGCGCGGCGAATACCTGGGCAACCTCAACGGCTTCCTGCACCTGCAGTACTTCAACGGGTACGGCGAGACGCTGCTGGACTACAACCGCGCGTCGGGGTCGCAGTTCCGCGTGGGCTTGATGATCGTTCGGTGATGCGGCGGTGATTCCGCCGTGATCGTTATAAAAGAGCCGGCATTGCCGGCTCTTTTTACGTCGGGTGGCCGTGCCTGGCCGGCGCCGCGTCGATCTGCCGCGAAGGACCCGCGAGGCACGGATCCGCAGCCATCATTTGGGCAGGTGCGGCTGGATCATGGTCATCAATGCCGGCGCCACGGTGTTGTTCCCCGACACGACATTGCCATCGATCGGCCACGGGTGCTTGCCCATCGCATCAAAACACTGGCCGCCGGCTTCGCGCACCAGCAGCGTGCCGGCCGCCACATCCCACGGCTTCAACCGCAATTCCCAGAAGCCGTCGAAACGCCCGCACGCTACCCATGCCAGGTCGAGCGCGGCCGCGCCGTTGCGCCGCACGCCCTGGGTCTGGTGGATGGCGTCGTTCAGCATCGGCATGTAGTGCTCGCTGAACGACATGTCGCTGTAGGGAAAGCCGGTGCCCAGCACCGCGTCATTGAACGACGCCGTCCGCGACACGTGGATGCGGTGGCTGTTCAGCCAGGCGCCCACGCCATGGACGGCCGTGAACATCTCTTCGCGTACCGGGTCGTACACCACGGCAACGACCGGACCGCTTTCTGTCATGGGCGTACCGAAGCACACCGCGCAGCCGGGCTGGGCGACCAGGGCGATCGATACGGCGTAATGCGGAATCGAGTGGATGAAGTTGGTCGTGCCGTCCAGCGGGTCGATATACCAGCTGGCCACGCCCGATGGCGTGCCGCCGGTTTCCTCGGCGACGATGCCGAACTGCGGCGTGCGGGCCTTTAGCACGTCGATGATGGCCGCCTCGGCCTCCCGGTCGGCCTGCGACACCAGGTCGTTGCGCGCCTTGGTGTCGACCACCAGTTCGGCGCGTTTGTGGGCGTAGGCCTGGAGCACCGCCGCGCCGGCATGGGCGGCCGTGACCGCGGCGTCAAGCGCGGCAAAAAGATCCAGGGCAGGGGACTTGGCGGGGGCGGTAGGTGTGCTCATGGTTCGAGTTTACGTCCGGCCGGACTAGGGCGTAAGGGGCACAACGTGAAGGCTTTGTGACGGGGGCCCACCCTCTGCAGCGGTATCATGGCGCCCGTGTACACCCCCTTGATTCCTTCCCAGCCTGCCTTCGCGTCCGCCAACGTGCCGTTCAGCGAACGGTACCGCGACGTCTATCACGCGGTTCAAGGCCCCATCGCCCAGGCCGACTACGTGTTCCTGCAAGGCAACGGCCTGCCCGAACGCTGGCGTGGCCGCGAGCGTTTCACCGTGTGCGAGACCGGTTTTGGCCTGGGCTTCAATTTCCTGGCGCTCTGGCAGGCCTGGCGGGCGGATCAGGACCGGCCGGCGCGGCTGCACGTGGTGTCGGTGGAAGCGCACCCGTTTTCGCGCGAGCACATGGCGGCGCTGCTAGCGGGCAAGCTGGAAGGCGACCTGCGGGTCATGGCGGACACCTTGATTGCGCAATGGCCGCCCTTGCTGCCCGGGCTGCATCGGATCGACCTTGAAGGCGGCGCGCTCACGTTGACGCTGGCTTTTGGCTACGCGCTGGACGTGGTGCCGCAACTGACGGCGCATGTCGACGCCTTTTTCCTGGACGGGTTTTCGCCCGACCGCAATCCCGACATGTGGTCGCCGCCGCTGATAAAGGCGCTGGCGAGGCTGGCCGCGCCCGGCGCGACGGCGGCGACCTGGTCGAGCGCCGGAGACGTGCGCCGCGCCCTGGCCGAGGCCGGGTTCACGGTGCGCAAGCATCCCGGCTTTGGCTACAAACGGGTGATGACGGTGGCGACCTACGCCCCGCGTTATGTCCCGCGGCATGCATCGACGCCGCCGCCGGTGTTCAGGGAACGGCACGCGGTGGTGGTGGGGGCCGGGATAGCGGGCGCCAATGTGGCGCATGCGCTGGCGTTGCGCGGGTGGCGGGTGACGGTGGTCGCGCCAGAGGCGGGGGGTGGGGCAACGCCTGCGGGCGCGGACTGTTCGGATTCGGCCGAAGCGGATTCGGCCAATGCGGCCAATGCGGCCAATGCGGCCTCAGCCGATGAAGTCGTCAATGTCGGCCACCTTGCTGCCGCGCTGACGCCTCTGGTCGCGCGTGACGACAATGCCCGCGCGCGGCTGACACGCGCCGGGGCCTTGCGGGCGTTGGCGCGGTGGGCGCCCTGGATCGACGGCGATGTCGTGGCTCGTACCGGCACCCTGCAACTGGCCAAGTCTGCGGGCAAGGAAGCGGACCTGCAGGCCACTGTGGATGCCCTGGGCTTTCCGTCCGACTGGGTGCGGGCGGTAACTGCTCAAGAAGCGTCCAGTATCGCTGGCACGTCGATTCCCCGAGGTGGCCTGTATTTCCCGGACGGCCTGCGTGTTCGGCCGCAGGCGTTGTGCGAGCGGCTGCTGGCGCACCCGGGCATCACCCGCGTCACGGCGCGGGTGGAATCGTTACGTCAACTAGACATCAGGCCGGAAGCTGGCACTCAGTCCGCAGACGCTCCGCCACCTGCCGGCTCCCAGGTATGGCAAGCCCTGGACGCCAACGGCGCCGTGCTCGCCGTAGCGGAAAGCATCATCATTGCCAACAGCACCGGCGCGCCGCAACTTCTGCACCGGGCTTCCTCCGCGCCGCGGCCTCCGGCCCGCTTCTACGACCAGCTCGCCGTCGCCGGCCAGATCACCACCTTGCCGGCAAAAAACAGCGAGTGGGGCCCGCCACCCCGGTGCATCGTGGCCGGCGAAGGCTATGTTTTGCCTCCGGTAGACGACCAATGTGTAACAGGCAGTACCTACGTCTATGACGTTGCCACCGCCCGCGCCACTCTGGAAGGCACCGACGCCAACTTGGCGCGAGCAACCCATCTGCTGCCCTCCATCGCCCCTGTCACACGTGACCTGAAAGGGCTGGGCGGGTGGGCCGGATGGCGTGCCGTGATACCTGGACGCCTGCCTGTCGTAGGCGAATGGCCCGGTGCACCGGGCGTTTGGCTCGCCACGGGCTATGCTTCGCGCGGGCTGACGTGGTCGGCCTTGGCGGGCGACGTTATCGCTGCCGCACTGGACGGCGAACCGCTCATGCTGGAGCGGGAATTGCTTCATTTGATCGGATGGCGCTGAAATCCGACTGAATCATGGGAAAATAGCGGCTGGATCTCGCGCAAACGGTGCGATTGCGGTGTTTTTTACCGTGGCGCATAGTGTGGCGGGACGCGTGGGCGGGGCGCAGGGTGTCACAAGAGGTTTATTTGACACTCCGAATCCGTCAAAATAGAGGTTTTGGCAAAAATGAATGTCGGCGTGCGTCCTGTCCGGATCGATCCGGACGTTGAAGCGACTGCGCGCGGGTGCTCGTGAGCCAAGCTGCCGAAAGCGATCGAGGGAACCTGTGCCACTTCAATTCGACTCCTCCCGCTACCAGCGTCTGGAATCCCTTTCTCTTCAAACGTCCAACCCGGTCGCCTTTTCGTTTACCACCGACGGGGGCCAGGCGCTTCTGATCGAAGCGCATGCGCCGGGGGTATTCCGCGTGTGCATAGGCGGGCCTGCGGCCACCGGCCAGCCCGGCACGGGCATGGCCACGCGCGCGGCCGCGCTGCACGACCTGCTGGCGCGCGCCGAAGCCATTGGCGAAGGCACGCTTGAAGAAGTCACGGTCGATGGCCGCCCCGGATTCAAGATCCTGCAGGGCGAGCACGCGCTCGAAATCGCGACGCAGCCGCTGCGCTTCACGCTCTATCGCAAAGACGTGCCGGTGCTGGTGTCATCGCCCGATCCGGCGCTGACCACGCTGGGCATGCAGGCGGCTGATGGCGATCGCCCGGGCGCCTTCGCCCTGGCCTTCACGCTGGACCCGCACGAGGCCTTGTACGGCCTGGGCGAGAGCACCGTCGCGCTGGACCGCCGCTGTGAAACCGTGGTGACCGACGATCCGGTCGCGCGCGCCTTGCCACTGTGCTGGAGCCCGCGCGGCTGGGGTGTCTACGTCAACACCGTGGAACGCGTGGTGCACCACCTGGGCACGGACGAACTCAGCCCCGACAACTACGTGCTGGCGATCGAAGATGGCCAACTCGACCTGTTCCTGTTCGTCGGCGAACCGGTTGAAATCCTCAACCAGTACACGCAGATCACTGGCCGCGCCGGCCAGCCCACGCTGTGGAGCATGGGCACCTGGTTGCACCAGGCCAAAGGCGCCAGCCCGGCCGACGTGGCCGAAGTCGCCGCGCAGATGCGTGCGCGGGGCATCGGCTTCGACGCCGTGTCGCTCGATACGCCCGCCGGCTGGGAAATCAAGGCCAAGCTGGCGTTCGAATGGGACGCCACCCGCTTTCCGGATCCGCGCCAGGCGCTGGCCGCGTTCAAGGCGGTCGATGCTCGCGTGTGCGCGCCCGGCTTCCCAGGCGTCACCACGCAAAGCCCCATGTTTGCCGAACTGGAAGACAAGGGCTGGCTGCTGACCAACGACAACGGCAACGCCCAGGTGTTTGCCGGCGTCCCGGCCACCAACGGCCTCGAATTCGGCCTGCTGGACCTGACGCACAAAGACGTCTGGACCTTCTGGCGCGACAAGCACCGCGCCATCCTGGACGAAGGCGTGGACGCAATTGCGTGCGATGTCGAAATCGACATCCCCGACGACGTCACCGCCCGCAATGGCGACACCGGCGCGCGCCTGCGCACCGTGTACCCCATGCTGGCCAAACGATGTCTGTTCGAGGCGGCGTCCTGGAACAAGACGCCGGCCGAAGGCGTGGTCTGGAGCCATGACGTCTTCCCGACCGGCCAGCGCGTGCCGCTGCAGGCCTCCACCGACGTCCCGAATACCTGGGAAGGCCTGGCCGAATCGATCCGCGCGGCGCTGACCGTCGGCATGAGCGGCCTGCCGTCCCATGCGCATGACATCGGCTCGCAAGACCACCCGATCGACACCATGACGCCCGAGCTGTACCTGCGCTGGCTCGCGGCCGGCGTGTTCAGCTCGCACTTCCGCTTTCACGGCACGCCGGGCCTGCTGCCCTGGGCCTTCGGCGACGAGGTACTGCAACAGGCCCAGACCTGGATGCAGTTCCGCTATCGCCTGATCCCCTACGTGCTGGGCGCGATCGAAGACGCGGCGCGTACCGGCCTGCCGGTGCAGCGGTCAATGGCGCTGGCCTTCCCGGACGATACCGAAGCGCATTACCACGAGCTGCAATACCTGCTCGGCCCGGCCCTGCTGGTCGTGCCGGCCGTGCAGCCCGGCAAGGAAATGCGCGTCTACCTGCCCAAGGGCGACGCGTGGTGGGACCTGAACACCGGCTGGCGCTACGAAGGCGGCACGACCTGGACCTTCGAATGTGACACGGACCGCCTGCCTGTCTTTGGTCGCGAAGGCCACATGCTGTGCCTGGGCCCGACGGCGCACCACACCGGCGAATTCAATTCGGCCCGGATTCTGGATGAAGTGTGGCTGTTCGGCATGCCGGTCCATAACCCGGTCGTCATGCGCAACAAGATCCGTGTCATGCAAATGCAGGGATCCAGCTACGCCAAGGGTCTGGAAGGCTTGAAGATCCTGCCGTCCGAAGGCCTGGAAGTGAAGCGCCGCGGAGCGGAAGTCCGGATTTCGCGGGCACGTTGACACCTTGCAGTACTAAACGGGTATCCGGTTGATCATCGGATACTTGGAAATGCCGCGGTCCTTCGCTAAGGGACCGCGGCATTTTTTATGCGCGCGCTTGTCCATCCGTAACCCGGCGCGCCAACGTGCGTGCAGGCCGGTAAGATCGCCAGAACCATAAGGCGACACCACGGGGAGACGGCATGCGCTACATACTGGCATTCGACCAGGGCACCACCAGTTCACGCGCCATCGTGTTCGACCATTCCGGCGCCATCCGCGGACTGGGACAACAAGAGTTCACCCAGCACTATCCGCAGCCCGGCTGGGTCGAACACGACGCCACCGAAATCTGGACCAGTCAGTTGGCCGTCGCCCGCCGCGCCATGCGCAACGCCGGCGTTGCCGCCGCCGACATCGCCGCCATCGGCATCACCAACCAACGCGAAACCACGGTGCTGTGGGACCGCGCCACCGGCGACCCGGTTGGCCGCGCCATCGTCTGGCAAGACCGCCGCACCGCCGCCGCCTGCGACGCCCTGCGCGAGGCCGGCCACGGCGACTTCATCCAGGCACGCACAGGGCTGGTCGTCGACGCCTACTTCTCCGCCACCAAACTGGCCTGGCTGCTCGACAACATCCCCGGCGCCCGCGACCGCGCCGAACGCGGCGAGCTCGCCTTCGGCACCGTGGACAGCTGGCTGGTCTGGAACCTGACCGGCGGCGCCGTCCACAGCACCGACTACGGCAACGCGGCCCGCACCATGCTGTTCGATCTGCACACGCGCGACTGGTGCGACGCGTTGTTGGATCTGTTGCGGATTCCAAAGTCCCTGTTGCCCTCGATCGCACCCAGCAGCGGGGTGGTGGGCAATACGCTGCCCGAATTGCTGGGCGGCGCCGTGCCCATCGCAGGCGTCGCCGGCGACCAGCACGCCGCCACGTTCGGCCAGGCATGCCTGACACCCGGCATGGCCAAGAACACCTATGGCACCGGCTGCTTCATGTTGATGAACGTGGGCAAGGAACCGGTTGTCTCCCACAACAATCTGCTGTCGACCGTGGGGTGGGCGTTTCCGGCGGAAGTGGTGTCCGCAGCATCCGTCGGCGGACCCGCAGTTGCCAGTGCTGCTGACAGCGTGGCACCAAATCCGGCTGTTCCCGCGCCTGCGATCACATCAGGCGCATCGGCCGGGCTTGCGAAGGCATTCGCAGTCGACATCGACTTCATGCTCGAAGGCAGCATCTTCATGGCCGGCGCCACCGTGCAATGGCTGCGCGACGGCCTCGGCATCATCGACACCTCCCCCGAAGTCGAAGCCCTGGCCACCAGCGTCCCCGACACCGGCGACGTCTTTCTGGTGCCCGCCTTCACCGGCCTCGGCGCCCCCTACTGGGACCCCTACGCCCGCGGCGCCATCGTCGGCATGACCCGCGGCACCACCAAAGCCCACATCGCCCGCGCCGCCGTCGAAGCCATCGCCTTCCAGACCGCCGAGCTCCTCGACGCCATGCAGAAAGACAGCGGCATCGACCTGCAGGAACTGCGCGTCGACGGCGGCGCGTCCCACAACAACCTGCTGATGCAATTCCAGGCCGACCTGCTGGGGGTGGATGTCGTGCGCCCCCGCGTGACCGAAACCACCGCGCTAGGCGCGGCCTACCTAGCCGGGTTGGCCGTCGGCTTCTGGTCCAACAAGGAAGAAGTGCAAGCCAACTGGCGCGCCGAACGAAGGTTCAAACCTGCCATGGCGGAAGAGGTCAGAGCCAAAAAAATGGCGCGGTGGCGTCAGGCGGTGGCGCATGCGCGGGGGTGGGCTGCGCCCGAGTAGCCGTCCCCGTTTCATCCCCACGTAACACTCCGCCCCTAAGCTGTGCCGCTTCTTTCAATGCACAGCCCCGGCTCACGCCGTGGTGGAGTTCTTTTACATGACCTGGATGCCCGTTCGCGCCGGCACGTATGCCGTGACCGCGCTTGTACTCGTTTCGTCGCTCGCCGCTTGCGGGGGCGATGACGACACCGCGCCGGTGGCCGTTGCCCCGCAAACCCCATCCGCGCCTGCCGGCCTGGGATCGGTCGACACCGCTCCCGTGCCCGACGCCGCCACCGTCATCCCGTTCATCGACACCATCGCCACCAACGAACGCGGCGACGCGCGTTATGCGACGCTGCAGACCAATGCCGGTGTGCGGGTGCTGGGCGGCATGCTCGACGTGTGGAAGCCGTCGACGCTGCTGGTGGATGCCGGCCAGTCCGCCCCGGCCAACGGCAACTTCCCGGCCGTGACGCCGTCGACGTGGACCGGCATTCCTGGTGACGCGACCGATGGCACGGTGCTCAACAAATCCGTGCACGACGCCAACATCCAGACCGTCGTGGATATGACCAAGGCGCGCACGGCTGACCAGGCCACCCTGGCCTATCTGGACGACCGCCGCGGCAAGGCCTATAGCGTCACGGACGCGTTGGGACCGCTGGCAGACGCATGGCGCAAGGCCGCGCAGCAGGTCACCACCGTCAACGGCGTGCCTGCCGATGCCACGACCGTGAAGTACGAAGACGAAGGCAACAACCGGGGCGTGGGGGGCACGGCCAACCCGACGTTCGGTCTGGTGGTGGACTTGATCGGCAACATGGGTGCCAGTGCGTCGACCGAGCCGGCCAAGCGGTTCTACAAGTACGCACGTCCTTATCGCTGGAGCACGAACGTCGTGGTGCTGCCGTCACTGGTCCCCGCCAAGAGCGCGACCCCGGGCACCGATGGCGGCTTCCCAAGTGGCCACACAGCCGAGGCCGGTCGCAATACGCTGGCAATGGCCTATGTCCTGCCGGAACGCTTCGAAGAACTTGCCGCGCGCGGTGTCGAGATGGGCGAAAGCCGCATCCTGGCCGGCATGCATTCGCCGCTGGACGTGATCGGTGGCCGCATCCAGGCCATCGCTGCCGTTGCTGCCAACCTGGCGGCGATTCCGCCAGCCACGCGTCAGGCTGCCGTCGCCCAGGCCCGCACTGCCATGATGGCCGCGACCAACACGACGACGTTGACCGACCTGTACGCCGCCGCCCACGCAGGCACACCGGCCACGGACCGCTTTGCCGACTACTCGGTCAACAAGGCCAATAACCTGCGCCGTCACACCTACAACTTCGCGCAGATCGGCGACAAGACCAAGCCCGCGGTGGTGCCCAAGGGCGCTGAAATCCTGCTGGAAACGCGTCTGCCGTACCTGACCGCCGACCAGCGCCGCGTCGTGCTCAAGACCACCGCCTTGCCGTCGGGCTACCCGGTCATGGACGATGCCGAAGGATGGGGTCGCCTGAACATCTTCGCCGCGGGCGGTGCGTACGGCGCCTTCAACGGCGACGTCAGCGTGACCATGGACGCCACCCTGGGCGGCTTCCACGCGCGCGACAACTGGCGCAACGACATTGCTGGCGCGGGCAAGCTGACCAAGCTTGGCTCCGGCGCGCTGCGCTTGAGCGGCGCCAACACCTACAGCGGCGGCACCGAGGTCAAGGCGGGCACGCTGGAAGCCGGATCGGTCACGGCCTTTGGCAAGGGTGATGTGTATGTGTCCGGCGGCGCGGTGGTGGCCGACACGACAGCAGCCGTTGCGATGGCCGGCAATTACACGCAACTGGCTGCAGGCGGCCTGCAACTGCGCCTGGGTTCGGCCACCAGCAGCCGCCTGTCGGTGGCCAAGCTGGCGACCCTGGGTGGCACGTTGACCGTCACGTTCGCGAACGGCTACCGCCCCGCGATCGGCAGCACACTGACGTTGATCACGGCGGGAAGCCTGACCGGTACCTTCTCTACCGTGACGGTAAACGGCTATCGTGTCACGCCGATCTACACGTCAACGGGCATGCAGATCCGCATTGATGCGTGAGTAGATAGTTGCTCACGGCAACGAGGTGGGGGGCGAAGCCAGAGGTGCACTACCGCGGGTCCGTACGATTCTTGCTTTATCCTACGAACCGCTCCATCACCCCCTGACTCGTCGATCCATCCTCGTGCCCCCCACTTCTGACTCCCCCTCGTCGACCAAAGCCGCCGACCTCCACCGCCACCGCACCTTTGAAGACGCGGTGGCCCTGGTCGTCGGTACCCTGCTCATCTCGCTGGGCGTCACCTTCTACGTCAGCGCGGGTCTGCTCACCGGCGGCATTTCGGGACTGGCCTTCCTGGTCACCTACCTGACCGGCTTCACGTTCGGCCAAGCCTTCTTCGTCCTGAACCTGCCGTTCTATTGGTTGGCGTTACGGCGCATGGGATGGCGCTTTACGATCAAGACCTTCATCGCCGTCGCGCTGCTGTCGGTGCTGACAGATCTGCGCCCGCACTTCCTGACCCTGGAAGCGGTGCACCCCGCCTACGCCAGCGTCATCGCAGGCGCCTTGCTCGGCACGGGTTTCCTGATCCTGTTCCGCCACAAGGCCAGCCTGGGCGGCGTCGGCATCCTGGCCTTGTATCTGCAGGATCGGTATGGCTGGTCAGTTGGCAAGACGCAGATGTCGATCGATTGTGTGATCGTGCTGCTGGCCTTGCTCACATTGGATCCGGTCAAGGTCGGCTGGTCGGTGCTGAGTGCAGTCGTGCTCAACCTGATCCTGACCTTCAATCACAAGCCGGGACGTTATGTCGGCTCGTGAAGCTCAATTCTCGCAAGGGCTATTGAGCGTCCCGCGCGACAGGTTCTGCACTTCCACCTGCTCGACCGGCGGCTGACCGGTCGACACGATACGGCCATCCACCCACATCAGCACCGACGTACCCGGCGCCACACGCAGCTTGCTGTACGCATCCGCCAAGGCCTGTCCCTGACCGGTCGATGCCACCGGATAGGTCTTGCCCGTGCCGCACAACGCGATCGTCGTCTTGCCTTCGGTGGATGTCACGCGCCCGCGCATGGCGAACGGCTCGGTAATCAGGTCCGAATCAAACTGCTGCGTCAGCGAATAGTTCAGCGCCGACCGGGCCGGCTCGCCATCCTGATCGACCAGCTTCAACGCGCTGTTCTGGGTCACTTCGTACGTTGCCGTATCGTTGCGATCGCCCATCACGCGGATCTGGCGCAGATTGTCGAGCGACCGCTCCCATCGTCCGGTGCTGATAAACGTCTGGTCCTTGCCATCGCGCGTGCCGAAGTACGTGCGGCGCATGCGCCACGTCCAGTCCGGCAGCAGCGTCAAGGTCACGCGCTGACCCGTGCAATCCGCGCAAGGGATCACGCCGCGATAGGTTTGAGCCTCGCGAATCGGATTCGACTGGCTCATACGCTGCGCGGTGGCCAGCACATCACCCGGTGGGGGCGGCACGGCAGCCTGGGCTTCCGCGGTCTGGGGAATCTTGCTGTCAGGCAGGGTAATGGCGCAACCGGCCAACGTGGCCGCCACGGCGAGGGCGCCAAGCGCCAGTGGCAGGCGTGAAAGGAAAGACGAAGAAGGGGTGGGGTGAGGCATTAGGTGCTCCGGCGCATGCATAGACGAAGTCTACCTTGTGTTGTCCCGGGCCATCCCGGCAACGTGGTCGGCAATCGCCATGCACGACGTCAACCCCGGCGACTCGATCCCGAACAGGTGAATGATCCCCGGCACACCATGTTCCGCCGGACCCGTGATCATGAAATCCACCGCCGGTTCGCCCGGCGCCTGGATCTTCGGGCGAATCCCGGAATACGCCGGCTGCAAGGCGCCGTCCTTCAGCGCCGGCCAATACGTCCGGATCGCCGCATAGAAGCTGTCAGCACGCTGCGGATCCACTTCGTAGTCCAGCGTGTCCACCCACTCCACGTCCGGGCCGAAGCGGGCCTGATACCCCATGTCGATCGTCAGGTGCACGCCCAACCCGGCCGCTTCCGGCACCGGATAGATCAGCCGCGAAAACGGCGCCCGGCCCGAAATCGAAAAGTAATTGCCCTTGGCATAGTGCGACGGCGGAATGAGTTCCGGCGGGAACCCATCGATGGCTTTCGCCAGCGCCTGCGCGTGCAGGCTTGCGCTGTTGACGACCAGCCTGGCCACCAAGCTCATCGGTTCGTCGCCGCCCGTCTCCAGCAGAATGCCGTCGTCCGTCACCTTGCCGCCCACCACCGGGCTGCCAAACACGACCATCGCACCCGCATTCTCGGCATCGCCCTGCAGCGACAACATCAATGCATGCGTATCGACAATGCCCGAACTGGGGCTGTGCAGCGCCGCCGCGCAGGTCAGCTCCGGCTCCATCGCCATGGCTTCCTCGCCCGTCAGCATCCGCAGATCGGTCATGCCATTGGTCGTGCCGGTGCGCTGCAGCTGTTCCAGCTTCGGGATCTGGTCCGTATGCGCCGCCACGACCAGCTTGCCGCACCGTTCGTGGCCGATGCCGCGCTCGGCGCAGTAGGCATAGAGCATGCGGTTGCCTTCCACGCAGAATCTGGCCTTGAGGGATCCGGGCGGGTAATACAGCCCGCCGTGGATCACTTCGCTATTGCGCGCGCTGACCCCCGTGCCAATGCCGCGTTCCGATTCCAGGACGAGGACTTCCCGGCCGGACAATGCCAACGCCCGAGCGACTGCCAAGCCGACAACGCCGGCACCAATTACGACTACGTCTACGTGTTCTGCCACTGTCTTGTTCCTTCTGCGCCGTTCCGCAGGCTTCCGATGGGAGAAGTATTACATCCCCGGGCGCGCTGTGGCTTCTACGGATGGAGAAAGGGGGGCGGCGGGCCGCATCATTGGCGGTGGCGGTGAGAGGATACCCAGACCGAAACAGCTCCATGGAACGCTGCAATGCCTGGGTATTCGAACCAACCGGAACGCATTCTGGAGAACGACAATGCCGTTGCTGAAAATCAGGAATCTGCCAGATCCGCTGTACCGCGCGTTGCGGACGCGCGCTTTGGCCCACGGACGAAGTATCGACGCGGAAGTACGAGCCATATTGGAGCGCACGGTCGGCGCCGACAAAGCCTTGCCGACGCTCAGGAACATCCACGAAACAGAGCCGGTCGCCCTCCCATGGACATGCATGTCGGAAATGTCGCGTGCGGCGGGCCTGACCAACGAGGACTTCGAGGTACTCGACAACGTGCGGGCAATGATTCGCGCGGAACAGGCGGACCAGTATCTATCGTCATTGACACCAACGTCGCGTCCGAGGTGATGAAGCCGAATCCTGACGCCCGCGTCAAAGCCTGGATGCAGAGGCAGGCGCCCAGTACGCTGTATCTCACTTGCGTCTCTGTTGCCGAGATCAAATTCGGGGTCGGCATCTTGCCAGAGGGCAAACGCAAGCGGGAGCTGACTGCAATCTTTGAAGCGTTGATGCGGCTGTATGTTGGCCGAGTACTTAGCTTCGATCTCAAGGCTGCCAGCCAGTACGCCAAGGTCAGCGTAGCTGCCCGAGCGGTTGGTAAAACATTGCCTACTGCCGACGGCTACATCGCGGCAATGGCTTTCGCCAAGGGGTATGCGGTAGCAAGCCGCGACGAGGGGCCATTTCTCGCAGCAGGGCTGGAGGTCATCAATCCGTGGAATTGATCGCTTCGGCTGCTTAAAATTATGCCCACGGCGTCACCGCGCCGTAGGCTTGCCGTCGTCACCCCCATTGTTATAATTGAGATTCATCCAGAGGCCACGTCCTCCCCACTCTCGTGGGTCATCAAGTCCGGGACGGCCCGGCCCTTTCAGGAGGGTCGTCATGCCCTGGATTTATCTGGTGATTGCAGGTCTGCTCGAGGTCGTCTGGGCCTTTTCCATGAAGCAGTCCGACGGCTTCACCCGTCTCTACCCCTCGCTTATTACCCTGGTCACCATGATCGCCAGCTTCGGCTTGCTGTCGTTCGCCATGCGTTCGTTGCCGCTTGGCACGGCGTACATGATCTGGACGGGGATCGGTGCGGTGGGGGCGTTCCTGGTGGGCATCATGGTGCTTGGCGAGCATGTCAGTGCCACGCGGTTGGCGGCGGCCGGTTTGATCGTGGCCGGAATCGTGTTGATGAAGCTGGCGACGCCGTAAGCGGGCGTACGCCAAGCCCACGGCGATTCGCGGCGAACCATAGTGCTAATCACGCTTCGACCCAGGACACTTCTGTCCTGATCGTCCCCTCGGCGGACGCCTGCGCGGTTACTCTCTCGCTGTGCCGGTTGCCGGCGTCTTGTCGATGAGTCCATGGAATTCCTGCAATTGCTGTCCGCGTCCCCCGGCGTCGCCTTGGCCTTGGCGGCTGTGCTTGGCTTGATCATCGGCAGCTTCCTCAATGTCGTGATCGCCCGGTTGCCGGTGATGATGCAGCGGGAGTGGGAAGCGCAATGCCGGGAGTTGATTGCCAGCAGCGGCGAAGGACAGGATCGCGCTGCAATCGAAGCCGCACTCAGTGGCGAGGTGCACGCCGAGCCGATTCGCTTCAATCTGTCGAATCCGCCATCCCACTGCCCCACCTGCAAGCAGCCCATCGCCTGGTATCGCAATATCCCCGTCGTGAGTTGGCTGCTGCTTCGAGGCAAGTGCTCCAACTGCGGCACGGCGATCTCGTGGCGCTATCCGGTGGTCGAACTGCTGACGGCCGCGTTGTTCGCCGCCTGCGTGGCGATGCTCGGCGTGACCGGGGCGGCGCTGGCGGGGATGGCTTTCTGCGCGGCGTGCGTGGCGCTGGCCTTTATCGATGCAGACACGTCCTTCCTTCCCGACGACATCACGCTGCCCTTGTTATGGGGCGGGCTGCTGGTGAACCTGTTCGCGCTCTTCGTGCCGATTTCCGAAGCGGTCGTCGGCGCCATGGCTGGCTATCTGGCCTTATGGCTGGTGTACTGGGCGTTCAAGCTGCTCACCGGCAAGGAAGGGATGGGCTACGGCGACTTCAAGTTGCTGGCGGCGATCGGCGCCTGGATGGGGTGGCAGGCGTTGCCGGTGGTGATCCTGGCGTCGTCCATCGCCGGCGTGCTCATCGGCGGCGGGATGATCCTGTCGGGCCGGGCGGCGCGGGGGCAGGCGTTGCCGTTCGGGCCGTATCTGGCGGTGGCAGGGGTGGCGGTGCTGCTGTCCAACGGGGCGTGGCGCGGACTCATGGGCTGGTGACGGGACCGACTTGGCAGCAAGCTTGCCGCCAGCCCCCACCAGGCCCGACCAGGCCCCTTGTCCGCGTAACCCGCAAGGCAGCCATTCCAAAGCCCCGTTTGACGCCACGCGCCGCTTGCCCCTACAAAGAGGGCTGAACCTTCAAGCCGAAAGCCGCGCGCATGACGTCTCCCGCTTCCACCCCCACGCCCCTGAAGATCGGCCTGACCGGCGGCATCGGCTCGGGCAAGACGCGGGTGGCCGACCTGCTGGCAGAGCACGGTGCCGCCATCATCGACACCGATCTGATCGCCCATCAGCTGACCGCCCCTGGCGGCGCCGCGATCGAACCGCTCCGGCAGGCCTTCGGCGATGCCATGATCGACGCCAGTGGCGCGCTCGACCGGGCCAAAATGCGAGAGTTAGTATTCACTAACCCATCCGCGAAGACACAACTCGAAACGCTATTGCACCCGATGATCGGTCACAGTGTGAACGCCGAAGCCGACCGCGTGCAGGGCCTGTATCAGGTCTTTGTTGTGCCGCTGCTGGTGGAAAACGGCCGTTGGCGTCACCGGGTCGACCGGATCTGCGTCGTGGATTGCGACGAGGCCACCCAAGTGCGTCGGGTCCAGGCGCGCAGCGGTCTCGACCCTGCGCTAATCGATCGCATCATGGCAGCGCAGGCGACGCGCGCGGCGCGGCTGGCCGTTGCCGACGACGTCATCCTCAACGATGGCGCGACGGACCCCGAGCAGCTCGTACAGCGCACGCTGGCCCAGCATCAACGCTGGCTGACCATGGCGCACGCACCGCGCTCGATCGCGGAAGCACCGAACTAGCGCGCGCCCGGCGGCCACGGCATCATCCTCGATCCCCTTTCAGGGACGGGTATATTCATCTCATTGCGATCCGGGGCGGTCTAGTGGTTCTATACGAATACCCCTTCAACGAACGTGTCCGCACGCTTCTGCGTCTGGAAAAACTGTTCGATTCCATGTTCTTCTTCGTGCGTCAGCCCGACGCGCGCGGTCATCATGTCGCAGTGACGACCCTGTTCGAGATCCTTGACGTCTCGGCCCGCGCCGATCTGAAGTCGGATTTGTTGCAAGATCTTGAACGTTACCGGCAGTCCCTGCACGGCCTGCGCGAGCATCCCGGCGTCGATCACGAAGCCCTCGGCGCGCTGCTGTCCAGCATCGAAGAGGCCGCCGCGGCGCTCAACCATCAGGGCAAGACGGGCGATCCCATCCGCCAGAACGACTGGCTGACCAGCATTCGCAGCCGCCTTGCCATTCCGGGCGGCGTATGCGAGTTCGACCTGCCGGCCTATCACGCGTGGCGGCACAAGCCTGCCCAGCAGCGCGTCAACGACCTGGCCCAATGGGTCGAGCCGTTCTTGCCGCTGCGAGAAGGCCTGACGATCGTGTTAAAAATGCTGCGGGAATCCAGCCAGCCTCAGCCCCTGGTGGCCGAAGAAGGCGCCTATCGGCAGATGCTGGGCGGCAAGGCTTTCCAGTTGCTGCGCGTATACGTGGAAGAGGGCGACGGGATATTTCCCGAGATCAGCGCCAACAAATACATGGTGTCGATCCGCTTTTCGATCCAGGGCGGCGACATGAAGCCGCAGCACGTGCAGCAAGACGTTCCTTTCCAACTGGCCCTGTGCAACAGCATCTAGGGACCGCACACGACAGCGCATCATGGTTAAAAAAGTGAAATGCCCCACCTGCTCCAAAATGGCGGAGTGGAGCACCGACAATCCGTACCGCCCCTTCTGTTCCGAACGCTGCAAGCAAATCGACCTGGGCGCCTGGGCCGATGAAAAGTTCGCGATCCCAGGCGCGCCGCTGGAAACGGACGGCCTGACGGGGGACAGCGGCGACAAGCTGAGCCCGCCGCCTAAATCGCTGCTGAACTGATCGGAACACCCCGCTTAGCGTTTTGGCCGGACCAGGCTGTCGATCACGTGCAGCTCTTCGGCCACCACGGCCCGCAAAATGTCGGTAAACGCCGCGGCAAAGCGCGACGGCGCAGGCATGTCGCGGTACACCGCCGCAAACGGCATCGAAATTTTCGGGCTGAATGGCCGGATCGCGACCTGCTCGGCGCCCGGCCCCATCACCGCGATCGGGTCGATCACCGCCACCCCCACGCCCTGGCTCACATAGCTCACGACGGACGACGAGTGCACGGTCTCCAGCCGAATGTTCGGCCGCACGCCGGCCTTCAGCATGGCCGCGTTGATCTGCATGCGCTGCATGCTGTTCGACCCAAGGGCTATGAAATCCTCGTCGTGCAGGTCGCCCACCGCCACGGATCGCTTGCGCTCAAGGCGGTGCCCCAGCGGCATCACACACACCGCCTGGGTTGGCGGGAAAGGGACGTGCACCAGCCCGCGCGGATCGCCCGGCGGCACTGCGTAGGCGACGTCGAGCTGGCCATGCAGCAGCATCTGGTTCAGGTTGACCGAGCTGTCGGGGTGCACCGAGATCACCAGGTCGGGATACTGGCTCAGCATTGCCGAGACGGCTTTCGGAATGCAGACCATCGACAGGTTCGGCATGGTGCCGATGTGCAGGTAGCCCGCCTTGGACAGCCGCAATGACCGGGCCGCATCGCGGATCCGTTCGGCGCCGGAAAAGTGCCGTTCGACTTCGCGGTACAGCTCACGCGCTTCTTCGCTTGGGACGATATGCGTGCCCTGGCGATGGAACAGCGACAGCTTCAATTCCGCTTCCAGGTCGCGGATCAGTCGCGACACGGCGGGCTGCGAGATCGACAGCGAATGGCCGGCGCCGGTGATGCTGCCGGTCAGCATGACGGCGCGAAAAGCCTCGAGCTGGCGAAAATTGAGGGGTCTGACCACCGGCGGGTTCCGCGAGGAAGGATCGGCCCGCACCTTACCGTTATCCGCGCCGGTGGGCAAGGTGCGGCCGCGTCAGCGCGCGGGCGTCGTCAGGGCAAAGTCGGCGTCGGTGATGGGATCCAGGCAGGTCTCCAGCAAGGTGCCATAGCCGGACACTGGCATTTTCAGCCCCAGCCTGCGCAGGCATGCCCAGAAGCATGCCTGGTTGCTGGTGACAACCGGTTTGCCCAGTTCCTGTTCGATCTCGGCAATCATGTCGAGCGATGCCAGGTTGGTGCACGACAGGAAGATCACGTCGGCGTCGGGACGGTCGATGGCGCGGGCGAGTCGATAGATCGCTTCGGGCGGCACTCGGCCGATGGCGCGGCGTTCCTCCTGGGTCTCGCCCAGCAGCAGACCCTGCATGGCCGTGACGTCGAACCCATATTCCTGCAGGAAGGCGACTTCGCGTTGGTTGACGAAATCAACATACGGCGTGCCTAGCGCGACGCGTTTGGCGCCCAGGGCGCGCAGGGCAGCGACCACCGCGCCCGCTGCCGCAATGGCCGGCGTTCCGGTGCGCTTGGCCATGCCGTCCACAATCTCGTCCATGGGACACACGAACGATCCGGACGTGCAGCCGTAGGCAACGATGTCGACTTCCGCCGTGGCCAACTGTTCGGCCGCCCCGTCGACTGCGGCGGCCATCCGGTAATACGATTCTTCGCTCGCAGCGCCCAGCAGCATGGCGCGCGCGGTAAAAATGGCGACGCCGTCGGGCGCCATCTGCCAGAACTCGGGCTCGTTCACGATGTTCGTCGACGGAACGATCAGGCCGATCTTCGCCTTCCAGCCGTAGTGGCTGTACAGGGCAACCGCTTTCATGTCTTGTCTCCTTGTGCAGTCTTGGGTGCGGTCAGTCGAGCTTGATGCCCATGGTGCGGATCAGGTCGCCGTATTTCTTTTCTTCCGACACCAGCAGGGTCTGCAACTCAGCGGGCGAGCTGCCCACGATCTGCGCGCCGGCATCTTCCAGACGCTTGCGTACGGGCGGAAGGTTGAGAACAGCAACGATCTCGCGATTGAGCAGCTTCACGATGTCCGGCGGCGTGTTGGCCGGGGCGATCACGGCGCCCCACGACTCGGCACGAAATCCCGGAAAGCCGGCTTCGGCCACGGTGGGCAGGTCGGGGTAGAGCGGCAGGCGGTCCGCGCCCGCAGCCAGCAGTTTCATCTTGCCCGCGGCAATGTGCGGCTGCACGGCGCCCAGCGTATCGAACACGATCTGCGTGCGGCCGGCCATCAGGTCGACATGCGCGGCGGCGCTGCCTTTATAGGGCACGTGCGCCATCTGCAGCGCGGCCAGGTCCGCGAACGATTGTCCGAATATATGGACATTGCTCCCATTGCCGGCCGACGCAAAGGCCAGCTGGTTGGGCCGCGCCTTCACGTAGCTGATCAGCTCGGGCACGTTCTTGACAGGCAGGTCGGGCGTCGCGACCAGCACCATCGCAGTCCGCGTCGCCAAAGTGACTGGCGTGAAATCCTTGATGGGATCAAAGGGCAGATCGGGCATCAAGGATTTGCCGAACACGTGGGAACTGACGACCAATGCCAGCGTGTGCCCGTCGGGTGCGGCCTTTGCAACGAGCGCCGTGCCGATCGATCCATTGGCGCCGGGCCGGTTTTCGACCATGACTGTCGTACCCAGACGGGTGCTCAGGTGGTCGGACAGCAGGCGCGCCGTGATGTCGGCCAGGCCGCCTGCGGCGTACGGCACCACGATGCGCACGGGCTTGCCGGCCAGGGACGGCGTGTCGGGCGTGGCCGCCTGGGCGCCGGTCAGCGGCAAGGCAGAAAACGCGATACCGCACACGGCGGCCGCAACAAGGCGTTTGAAGAAAGACGTCATGGTGGACTCGATGAAGTTAACGGTCGATATCGCCGTGGGACAGCCCGCGGTCGGGCGGAGCGATGTTCACGCGGACCATGTCCCGAAGAAGTTGAACGATGGCCATCGAGCTTTCGCCTTCGGTGCCATCGACAATGAAGCGGGAAGTGCAGTACCGCATTTCCCAACCGCCCGCGTCGAGGCAGGCAGTCACGATCTTGCGTTCGAGTTCGGGCGTCTGCACCAGGTTTTGCTGCTTGCACAGAAAGGCCAGCATGGCGCAGATGCCATAGGCGCCCCAGTTGGAAATCGACGCCGGCAGAAAGATGTCAGTCGCAACGATCGTCGGCACCCCCTTGCCGCCGTCGTACTGGCAGCGGCGGCAATACGGATGGAAGTCCTGCATGAAGCCGTGGATGCGGCCAAAGCCGATTTCGTTGCCGTTGTCACCTATCCCGATCGACAGCACATCGTGCTTGCGGGCTTCGTCGAACAAGGGCGACAGGTCCACGCAGCCTTCAGGGCGCACCCCGGTCGAATAATGCAGGATGCCGTCCACGTTCGGGCCCAGGCGCTCGATCGCAATAATGGCCGCGGGTCGGCAGGTCTCGAAGATGCCAGCAGCCCATTCCGCAACGGCATGCTGCTCGGTGGGCGAGGTCATCAGCGCAGCGCCCATGCGGCGCGATTTGGCCAGCGGATAGTCCCGGACCATGATGCCGGCCGCCTGGCTGCTCGCCACGACCGGCGGCGCATGGCACGGCTCGGTCACAAAGACCGGGACGGCGCGCAGCCCCCAGAACAAGGCGCGGGCCAGCGCAGCCGCGCCCGGCGGCCCGTCGCTTTCGCCATTGGGCGCTTCGGGCGCATACCCCGCGCCGGTCACGATCAGCACGGTATCGCCAGGCTTGACGCGGTCGGCCAGCGCTTGCGCAGCCCGTGCCGTGATCGGGCGGCCACCGCCTTCGCGGCGGGCTTCGTCGTAGATCTGGCGGATGATGCCGTGGTTCATTGCGCGGTTGCGCATCTCGACCGTGATCAATCGATCTACGGTGTCGCCAATGATGTCGGGCATGTGTCCTCCGGAAAGCTGCACTGATGCATCCATTCTGGTGGACCCGACGCCGGCTGAAAAATCAAATTATCGGCTGTCTGGATAACAGGATGTTATGGATGCACGGCAGCAGAAAGCGCGTTCACGTCGCTTCTGCAGGATTGCCGACCGTAGAATGGGAGCCCTGTCTGCTTCTGCCACCCACGCTGCCCGTATCCATGACTGCCTCGTTTTCCACCCTTCGCGCGTTCATGGAAGTGGCCCGGCTGCAAAGCTTCACGCGGGCTGCCGAAACCTTGTGCATCACGCAAAGCGCGGTCAGCAAACAGGTCCAGGTGCTTGAACACCAGTTGGGATTTCGCCTGTTCCAGCGGTCGCGCCGCGCGCTGCTGCTGACCCCCGCGGGCAGCGCCTACCTGTCGCATGCCGCCGATGCGCTGGCAATGCTGGATGAAGGCAAGGCGATCGCACAGGAAGTGGCCGGCGAAAAAGCGGCCGGATCGTCCGTCGAGCTGTCGGCCTCTCCGGCCTTTGCTGCGCATTGGCTGGTGGCCCGCTTGCCGCGCTTCCTGGCCAATGCCCCGACCACCAAGCTGAGCTTGCGGCCACGCCTGCCCGACTTTTCGCCGGTGACCGAACGCTTTGATATGGAAATCCGGGTCGGGGGAGGGCGGTGGCCCGACGCGCGCGCCACCTACCTGCTGGGTCGCGAGATGGCCCTGGTGGCCAGCCCGGGACTGCTCGCCGGCCGCCGTATCGAGTCGCCGCGCGATCTGGATGGCCTGCCCCTGCTGCAGCGCGCCCAGCGCGGATACGACTGGCGCGAATGGAGCGCGGTCGCCGCACCCGACTGGCAGCATGATGGGCCGGAGCTTCTGTTCGAGGGCTTTTCCGTGCTCATTCCGGCGGTTATCGCGGGTTGCGGGCTTGCCATCTGTCCACTGTTCATGGTGCTCGACCAGTTGCAAAGCGGGCAACTGGTGCGTCCGCTCAATGATTGCGTGCGTGCACGGTACGCCTACTACGGCGTGGTGCCTGCCGGGGCCGGCAGAAACTCGGCCCGTGATCGCCTGCTCGACTGGATGTTGTCCGAGGCGCAACTGACTCAGATGCGCCTGCAGTCCTATCTGGACCGTTAGATCACCGTCGTCGCGGTGGCCTGGGCAGGTTGCATTCCGATCTGGAATAAGAGTCGTCGGCTTTTCGTTTGACCCTGTCCGGACAGCAAACTTAAGGTAGCGGCTTCCTCGACTCCCTTGTGTGGCACCGATCATGGTCTGCTCGATCCTCCGGAAGCTGTCTGCCAGCCTGTTTGCCTGCGCGTTGATGACGCCCGTCTTGATGACGCCAGTCACGGCTGCTGCCGAGACCTACCCGTCACGTCCGATCGAACTCGTGGTGCCTTACGCCCCGGGCGGCGCGTCGGACATCATCGTCCGCGCCATGGCGCCCTTCCTGCAAAAGGAAATGGGCCAGTCCATCGTCGTGATCAACCGCGCCGGCGCCAACACCGCCATCGCTGCCACCCAACTGGCCCGCAGCCCGGCAGACGGCTACACCCTGATGCTGGGTGACGTCGCGCTGTTGTTGAACGCTGCCGTGCGGACCGCATCGCCCGGCTACGACACCGAGAAAGACTTCACCCCGGTCAGCCAGATCGGATCGGCCCCGCTGGTGCTGTTCGTGCCCTTTGCCGGCAGCCGCACCGTAGACGAATTCCTGGCACGCGGCAAGGATCGCGGCGTCAATATCGCCAATGCCGGTCCCGGGTCGCTGGGCCATCTGGCCGCCGAACTGCTGCAACTGAAGACCGCCACGTCCATCGTCAGCGTGCCGTATCGCGGATCCGGGCTGGCCATCAACGAGACCATGGCGGGCCAGGTCGACGCCACTTTCACCAGCACCGCGTCGGGCATGCCTCTTGTCAAGAGCGAACGCCTGCGCGCGCTCGCCATTGCATCGGCCACACCCAGCAAGGAATTCCCGGAGATCCCGACCTTCGATCAACTCGGCATCAAGGGCGTGTATGCACTGAACTGGTGGGGCATCATCGGACCAGCCGGGCTGGACAAAGCCGTTGTCGATCGCATCAATCTCGCATTGAAAAACGTGATGGCCTTGCCAGAAATGCGTGAACGCTTTGCGGCACTGGGCATCACGCCGTCGCTCAAGCCGACCACGGAATTCGCGGCAGTGATGAAGAATGATCTGACGCAGTGGCGCACCGTCGTGCAGCAGGCCAAGATCAAGGTCGACTGAATCCCGATGTACGGACGTTCAGACATTCAGACATAGACAGACCCAGGAGAAGACACATGACCCGCACCCTCAACCTGACAGCCGCCGACGGTTTCGAACTGAAGGCCTACGTGGCGGAACCCGAGGGCACGCCGCGCGCGGCCCTCGTGATCCTGCCCGAGATCTTTGGCGTCAACAGCCACATCCGCAGCGTGACGGACCGCTACGCCCGGCATGGTTACCTCGCCATCGCCCCGAACATGTTCGACCGCGTGGAGCGCGATCTGGACCTGGGCTATGGCGACGACGACGTCAAGAAAGGCCAGGCGTTGATGCGCGAGCTGGACTGGGATCAGGCCGTGCTCGACATCGAAGCCGCAGCACAGGCCGTGGGCCATGCCGGCAAGGTCGGCATTGTCGGCTACTGCTGGGGCGGCACGGCGGCCTGGGTGGCGGCGTCGCGCAGCACGGGCGGCAATGGCAGCGGGGGTGCCGATAGCAGCGCCAGCATCACCTGCGCCGTGTCCTACTACGGCAACGCGATCACTACCGTCATGGACGATCGCCCCTGCATTCCGATGATGCTGCATTGGGGCGAGAAGGATCACCTGATTGCCCTGGCCGACATCGAACGCGTGCGCGACATTGCGCCCGCCTCGTCGCAGACTTTTATCTACCCGACCGGGCATGGCTTCAATTGCGATCAGCGATCGCTGTATCACCCGGAATCGGCAGCGCTGGCTGAGCAGCGCACCCTGGACTTCCTGAAAGCCCACATCGGCTGAACGACGTCCATGCCTACTGTTTCCTCCATGTCACTGCCTCTGGCCGACTACCTGCGCGCCGTTCAGAACGATCCCGCCCTGTGGGCCGACTTCAACGCGTTGTGCGATACCGGTGGCCGGCTGGCCGGCACGCCCAGCGAAGCGGCCGCGCAGGCCTGGTGCGCCTCGCGGCTCGATGCCATCCTGCCCGGCGCCGTGACACGGCGAGATCCCACGCCGTACGCGGGTTGGGTCTGCCATGTCGCCGAGGTCCGCGCGGTCAACGAACACGAAGCGTCTACGGCGTCGCAACCGCTGGTCGCGACGCCGCTGCTTGGCACCGCTTCCACGCCGGCCGACGGCTTGACGCTCGATGTCCTCGACCTCGGTCGCGGCACGCCGGAACAGATTCAGGCGGCAGGTGATGCGGTGCGCGGCAAGGCCGTGCTGGTCGCGCATGAATATCCTTTCTCGACGTCCACCGTGCATCGCCGCGTCAAGCTGGCGGCCGCGCAAGCGGCAGGCGCCGCCGCGTTTTTTGTCGCGCATCCCGAAGCCAACGTCGGGCCAGTGTCGGGCTCGTCAGGCCGCGGTGGCGCGCCAGGGATTCCTGCGATGGGGCTGTCGGCCGAATCGGCGACGGTGCTCAAGCAGCCCGGCGCACGCGTGCACGTGCGTATCGATGCCGAAGACCTGACCGGCGCGCAGACGGATGTGCTGGTGCTGGACCTGCCGGGCGCAGGGCCGGATCGTGTGGTGCTGTCGGCGCATATCGATGGCCACCCGCTGGCAGAAAGCGCGATCGACAACGGCACCGGTGTGGCCGCAGCGCTGGCGCTCGCACGTCAGATCGCGCCGCACGTGGCCGGCCTGCAGCGCGGTCTGACGGTCTGCATTTTCAGCGCCGAAGAATGGGCGCTGAACGGTTCTCGCGAATGGTTGGCCAAGCTGTCGTCGGAAGTGCGCGATCGCATCAAGCTCAACGTCAATCTGGACTCGCTGGCCGGCTCGCCCAATTTGACTGCGCTCATTTCCGGGTTCGCCGGTCTGGCGCCGCTGATTGATACGGCAGCCCGGGGCGCAAGCCATCCGATCGGGCAGCACTTGCCGCTGATGTCGAACAGCGATCATGCCAACTTCGCGGCGGTCGGCATTCCTGCCATGCGATTGATTGCAGGCTTCAACGAGCCGGACAGCGCGCTGCGTCTGTTGCTGACACCGGCCGACACGCGGGACCTGGTCGACGAGTCAGTGCTGCGCAAGGCCACGGCGACGGCGGGTGCCGTGCTGTGGACGGCGCTGACCGCGAGCAATGAGCAGATATCGACATTGAGCGCGCCCAACAATGAGCAGTAAAGACACCCCGCCTGGCCGCGGCACCGTCGCCGTCCTTGGCGCTGGCCTGGTCGGCCTGGCCTGCGCCCGCGCGCTGCAACGCGCCGGTTTCCAGGTCACGGTGGTCGATCGCGGCGGCCCGGGCGAAGGCGCAAGCTTCGGCAATGCGTCCCACATCGCCACTGCGTCGGTCATCCCGCAGGCCACGCCTGGCATCCTGCGCCAGACGATCAACCTGCTTCGTGATCCGACCGGCCCGCTGGTCGCGCGCCCCGGCTATGTGGCCAAACATTTGCCATGGTTCCTGCGCTTCATCAACAACGGCAACCCGGCCACCATGAAAGCCGGATCGCTGGCGATGGCCGCAATGATCGGCAAGGCCTGGGACAGCTGGCTGCCCGTGCTGGACGACATCCGCGCGCGCCATCTGGTCAAGCAGTCGGGTGCGTTGCACGTCTTCCGGAGCCGGGCGGCGCTGGACGCCGCTCAGGGGTCCTACGCCTTTCGTCGCGACCTGGGCGTGGCATCGGAACGGCTCGATGCGGACGCAGCCCGAGCCATCGAACCCACCTTGTCAGCGGGAATCGGCGGCGCGATGCACGTCCCCAGCATGGGCTACGTGACGGACACGCTCAGCCTGTCGCTGGCCCTGGCCGCGCGTATCGAACAAGCCGGTGGCCGGATCGTGAAGGCCACGGCAACAGGCCTGGACGCAAAAGGCATCCAGACCCAGGACGGCCGGATCGATGCCGACCTGGTGGTGCTGGCGGCAGGCGCGTGGTCGCAGGCCTTCGCCAAACAACTGGGCGTGCATATTCCGCTGGTGTCCGAGCGCGGCTATCACGTGATGCTGCCGCGCGACAGCAGCGCGCTGCGCATGCCGCTATTGCTGGTCGAACGGAAGGTGGCCGTCACGCCGATGGAAAAGGGCATCCGGCTGGCCAGCATGGCCGAGTTCGATGTGCCCGACGCGAAGCCCGATCACGACCGCGCGGTGCCGGTGTTGACGGGTCTGGATGGCTGGGCAAAGGGGCTGGATGCCGAGCCCATCAGTCGCTGGGTCGGCCCCCGGCCTTCGGTGCCCGACAGCCGGCCGGTGATCGGCCGCGCACCCGGAGCACCGAACGTGCTGCTGGCCTGCGGCCACGGACACCTCGGGTTGACGCTGGCTGCGCTGACAGGGGATGCCATCACAGCCCTGGCGTTGGGGCAAGAACCCGAGATCGATATGGAAGCCGTGTCGCCGCTCAGGTTTCGCTGAGATCGAGCAGCCCGCGTATCCCCGCAATGCCATGCGCGCCGTGCTCACGCGCCAGTTCCTCCGTCGCCTCGGACTGCCCGCCCAACGCAAATACCGGCAGCCCGGCAGCCTGCACCAGATCGGCAAAGCCATCCCAACCCAGTGGTTTCGCGCCGGGATGGGACGCCGTGTCCAACACGGGGCCCAGCACCGCAAACTCCGCATCCAGCGCCCGAGCGCACGCCAGATCCGCCGCGTTATGTGCAGACACCGCACGCCATTTCCCGGCGGGCAGGGAGGTCGGGGCAGTATCCCGATTTGCAGAATCGCCGTTTTCTGCCACATTTGCCGCATGCAAAGCCTGCGCGGCATCTGTGGCACGAAAGTGCACTCCGTCAGAAAAAGACCACCACGCCGCGGGGTGCACGCTGTTGACCAACAGGCGCGCGCCGGCGAACCGCGTGCGCGCCAGGATCTGCTGCAAGGCGTCAAACAGGCTGTCGGCATCGACGCCGTCGACCCAGGCAGGCTCGCGCAGTTGCACAAGCTTCAGGCCCGACGCCAGCGCCGCGTCCAGGCGCTCCAGATACGCGGGCAGGGCGTCGGGACCGCCAATCTGGGTGATGGCATAGCGCGTCGGCACCTGCAGCCAGCGCAAGGGTGGCAGGGCGGCCGGCAGCAGCGGGCCGACGGCAGGCGTCAGGGCCAGACCCAAGGCGTCTTCAGGTGCCTGGGCACGGGCTTGCGCGATGTCCAGTTCGCCCGGGGTCTCGCCGGCTGCCCTGCGGGCTTCCAGCGCGGCTAGGCGGTCCGACAGGGCCACACGCGCCGCAGAGATCTCATCTTCGGTCGCCAACCGCGACCCAACCCACTGCAGCGCCTGCGATTCCAGTCCGCGCGGCTCGCCCGTCCACGCCGTGACGCGGCAGAAGAACAGCCGCACCGTGGCGTGGCTGTACGCGTGGATGTGCGTGACCCACGGGGTCGACGCCGTCACGTCGATATCCACTTCTTCTTTCAGTTCGCGGGCTAGGGCTTCAAGCACGGTTTCGCCGGGCTCGAGTTTGCCACCGGGCAACTCCCACCAGCCCGCATAGGGCTTGCCGTCAGGCCGCTGGCCCAGCAGCAGGCTGCCGTCGGGGCGGATGACGACGCCCACCGCAACGTCAAGCAGCTTGACGGGAGTTCCCGCCGCGGTTGTTTCCGATGCCGTCATAGATCGCTTTCGTCCGACGCGGCGCCATAGTCCGCAATCATGGGCCGCTTTTCCGGCGGCGTGCTGCCCAGGTCCTTGGCCGCCTTCTTGGCGGCCTTGCGCGAGGCCTTGTCATCCACAGACGCCTCGCCGCGCACCGGCAATGCCGTCACGCCCGCGCCGCCGTGCCGCGCGGCCCAGTCCTTCGCGAACTGCCACGCCACGCGGCCCGATCGCGAGCCGCGCTCCAGCGTCCACTGCAACGCTTCCATGCGCGCGGCCGCGATCGAGTCGGCATCGCAGCCCAGCTCTTCCAGCCAGTGCGCGACGATGTCCAGGTAGTCGTCCTGCTTGAACGGGTAGAACGACAGCCACAGACCGAACCGTTCCGACAACGAAATCTTTTCTTCGACCGTTTCGCCCGGATGAATCTCGCCGTCGGTCTGGTGCTTGGCCGACAGGTTCTCGTTCATGTATTCAGGCATCAGGTGCCGGCGGTTCGACGTCGCGTAGATCAGCACGTTGTTCGTGGCCGCGGCAATCGATCCGTCCAGCACCGACTTCAGGGCCTTGTAGTCTGCCTCGCCTTCTTCGAACGACAGATCGTCGCAGAACACGATGAACCGTTCCGGACGCTGGGCCACCGCTTCAACGATCTCCTGCAGGTCGCACAGGTCGGACTTGTCGACCTCGATCAGGCGCAGGCCTTCGTCAGCGTACTGAGCAAGCATGGCCTTGACCAACGAGCTTTTGCCCGTGCCACGCGCGCCCGTCATCAGCACATTGTTGGCCGGGCGGTTCGCCAGGAACTGCGCCGTATTGCGGTCGATGATCTGCTTTTGCCGATCGATGTGCTGCAAGTCATCCATGCCGATGCGCGCAATGTGGCGCACGGGTTCCAGCCAGCCGCGCGAACCGCGACGACGCCAGCGGAAGGCATGCGACTCCCACTCGGTCGCCGGCGCGGCAGGGGGCAGGAAGGCTTCCAGTTGCGCGAGCACGCGGTCGGCGCGCGCCAGGAAGGCGCCCAGATCGACGGCGTCGAGCGTAGGCAGTGCGACAGGCTTGGACTTTGCCACGGGTGACCTCTTGTTGTTATGAGCGGTAGTCGGCGTTGATCGTGACGTATTCGTGCGAAAAGTCGCAGGTGTACACGGTCTCGGTCACGTTGCCGCGGCCCAGGCCGATGCGCACCAGGATCTCGGCCTGCTTCATCACGCGCTGGCCATCGGCTTCCTGATAGTCGGGATTGCGGCCGCCATTCACGGCCACATGCACGTCATCCAGCCACAGGTTGACGCCGCTCACGTCCAGATCGTCGATGCCGGCATAACCAATTGCCGCCAGGATGCGGCCCAGGTTGGGGTCCGATGCATAGAAGGCGGTCTTGACCAGCGGCGAGTGCGCCACGGCATAGGCCACTTTCAGGGCTTCGTCTTGCGTGCCTGCGCCTTCGACCTTGATGGTCATGAACTTGGTGGCGCCTTCGGCATCGCGCACTATCAGCTGCGCCAGTTCGGTCGCCACCGCCTTCAGTGCATCGCGAAGCTCAGCGTACTGAGGCTCTTCCGCCGACGTCACCATGACGCCTGATTTGCCCGTGGCCGCAATGATGAACGAGTCATTGGTGGACGTGTCGCCGTCGACCGTGATCCGGTTGAACGACACATCGGCCACGTCGCGCGCCACTTGCGTCAGCAAGCTCTGGTCGATACCGGCATCGGTGCCCAGAAAGCCGAGCATGGTCGCCATGTTCGGGCGGATCATGCCCGCGCCTTTGCTGATGCCGGTCAACGTGACGGTCTTGCCGCCAATCGATACCTTGCGCGACACGATCTTGGGCAGCGTGTCGGTAGTCATGATGCCGTGCGCGGCGTCGAACCAGTTGTTAGGCCCCAGCGCCTTGATTGCCGCAGGCAGGCCCGCAACGATGCGATCCACTGGCAGCGGTTCCAGGATCACGCCGGTCGAAAATGGCAGGATCTGATCGGAAGCCACGCCCAGCAAGCCCGCCAGCGCATCGCAGGTCGCGCGTGCCGCGGCCAGGCCAGACTCGCCGGTGCCGGCGTTGGCGTTACCCGTATTGATGACCATGGCGCGGATGGCCGTGCCCTTGCCCAGATGATCCTGGCAGACCAGCACGGGCGCGGCGCAGAAGCGGTTGCGCGTGAACACACCGGCCACCGACGTGCCTTCCGCGAACCGGAACACGGTCAGGTCGCGGCGGTTGGCCTTGCGGACCCCGGCTTCGGTCACGCCGATCTCGATACCATCGACAGGCAGGATCGTGTCCTGGGCGGGAATGTTCAGGTTGACGGCCATGGAAGGTCCTCGCAGGCAGTAAGAATAGGAAAAGACAAAAGGGACAACGAAGCCGGCAACGGTCAGCGCGCGGTGATCTCCGCAAACGCAGCTTGCGCCACGTCCAGCGTGTTCTTGATGACGGCATCGTCATGCATGGCCGACACAAAGCCGGCTTCGAACGCCGACGGCGCGAACATCACGCCGCGCGATAGCGCTGCATGGAAAAACTGGTTGAAAGCGTCAACATTCGATGCCGACACTTCGGCCAGCGACGTCGGGATGGTGTCGCGGAAATAGATGCCGAACATGCCGCCGACCGAATCCGCGCTGAACGGAATGCCCGCTTCCGACGCGAGCGAACACAGCCCCTTCACCAGCCGCGCGGTCTGCGTTTCCAGGCGCGCGTAAAAGTCTGGCTCGCCGATCAGGCGCAGGGTCGTGATGCCGGCCGCCACCGCAATCGGATTGCCCGACAAGGTGCCAGCCTGGTAGACCGGACCGAGCGGCGCGATCTTGGCCATCACGTCGCGGCGGCCGCCAAATGCGCCCATCGGCATGCCGCCGCCGATCACCTTGGCCAGCGTCGTCAAGTCGGGCGTGATGCCCACGCGGCCCTGCACGCCCTGCGGGCCAACGCGAAAGCCGGTCATGACTTCATCAAAAATCAGCAGCGCGCCATGGCGCGTGCACTGCTCGCGCAAGCCCTGCAAAAATCCCGGCTTGGGCTGGACCATGTTCATGTTGCCCGCGACCGGCTCGACGATGATGCACGCGATCTGGCCGCCGTATTCCTTGAAGGCCGCTTCCACCGCGTCCAGGTCGTTGTAGTCCAGCACCAGCGTGTGCGCGGCAAATTCAGCGGGCACGCCCGCCGACGTCGGGTTGCCGAAGGTCAACAGGCCCGACCCGGCCTTGACCAGCAGGCTGTCGGCATGGCCGTGATAGCAGCCTTCGAACTTGATGATCTTGTCGCGGCCGGTAAAGCCCCGCGCCAGCCGGATCGCGCTCATGGTCGCTTCCGTGCCCGAACTGACCATGCGCACCTGCTCGATCGATGGCATGCGTTCGCACAGCATCTCGGCCAGCTGCACTTCGCCTTCGGTCGGCGCGCCAAACGACAGGCCATTCACGGCCGCGTCCTGCACCGCCTTGATCACGGCCGGGTGGGCGTGACCCAGAATCGCCGGCCCCCACGAGCCCACGTAATCGATATACCGCTGCTTGTCGGCATCCCACACATACGGGCCGGCCGCGCGTTCAATGAACGGCGGCGTGCCGCCCACCGACCGATAGGCACGCACGGGCGAATTCACGCCTCCGGGAATGGTGCGGCATGCGCGCTCGTAAAGCTCTGCGTTGCGGGTCATGGCTGGGCCTTATTCAGATAGGGGTTGAAGCAGGCGACGCGAAGGCCCGGCTGAACGCGCGGGCAGTGGCTTCGATGTCGTCGGTCTCGAAAAGGGCGCTGATCACGGCCAGCGCGTCGGCCCCGGCAGCGACGACGGACGGCGCGTTGTCGGGGGTGATGCCACCGATGGCGACGACGGCGGGGCGGCGCGCGTCGGCGCCGTTGGGCGGCAGGCGCAAGTCGCGTGCCGCGGTCAGGCACGACAGGGGCGCGCGCACGGCCAGGGGTTTGGTCGGCGACGTGAACACTGCCCCGAACGCCACGTGATCGGCGCCTTCGCGCACCGCGGACTCGGCCAGCGCCAGCTCGTTATAGCAGGACGCACCGATGAGCATGCCCTGGCCGACCTGCGCACGCACGGGCGCCAGATCGCCGTCATCCCGGCCCAGATGCACGCCGGTCGCGCCCACGTCCAGCGCCAGGCGCCAGTCATCGTTGATGATGTAGACGATTCCGAGCCGGTCGCACAGATCCTTCAGCCGCCGTGCCTCGCCCAGCTTGCGGTCCCCGGAAGCGAGCTTGCGGCGGAACTGCAGCACCTGCATGCCGCCCCGGAAAGCGGATGTGATGCCGTCGACCAGCCGGTCGATGTCATCCCATTCAGGCGTGATGCCATACAGGCCGCGTACCGGACTGGCAGGGGGAAAGGCTGACGACATCGTCCGTGCTCCCGGCAAGGTCAGGACGACAGACCGCCGCGCGCGGGATCGATGGCCGCGCCGCTGACGGTATCGTCGCCGATGGTAGAAGGGTGCCCGCCGTCACGATCCGGCTGGCGGGCCCAGAAAAAGCGATCGGGCAGAATGCGCCCCATGCCCGGCTGAAAGCCGGCGGACAGGGCCTGCCACGTGTATTCCTGCGCTTCGGCGGCGGCGTCGGGCGCTTCCACGCCCCCGGCCATCATCGCGGCCAGCGCGGCGGACAGCGTATTGCCCGCGCCGCGGAAATTGCCCGGCAGGCGGATCCAGCGGTATTCCACCTCGATCACGTCCGACGGCGATTCGCCCGCCCCGGTCAGGGTGTTGACCACATTTTCGCCGCCCAGATGCAGCCCGGTGGTCAGCACCCAGCCGGCGCCCAGGCGCAGCAGGGCCTGCACGCCCGATTCCGAGCTCGATTCCAGTTCCAGCAGGCCATCGGCCACCCACTGGCGCAGGCGCATCGCGTCCACCACCACCAGGGTCGCCTGCGGCACCAGCAGTTCCAGCGCGGCCGACAGGATTTCTTCGGCCGAATCTTCGGCCTCGGCATCCTGCGTTTCCAGGGGATCGGACCCCAGGTGCAGCACCACAGGGATGGCCGAATAGTCGGCCAGGATCTCGGCAATCGTGCTGACGGCTTCGGGGCTGAACATGCCGCCGATCTTGAAGGCGCGCACCGGCATGTCTTCCAGCAGGCTGCGCGCCTGATCGTCGATCCATTCCGGATCGACTTCCTGGCTGTCTTCGATGCCCGCCGAATCCTGCACCGTCAACCCGGTCAGGACCGTCAGGGCCTGGCACCCCATGCTGGCACAGGTAAGCAGGTCGGCCTGGATCCCGCCGCCACCACTGGGGTCTGACGGCGCGAACGTAAGGACAAGGGGAGGGGTCAAGGCAGAGGCTGGCAAACGTGAAATCTGTAAAAGGTGGCGAACGCCGGCGACGGCGCGCGACGGGGGCCAACGGGTTTGGGTAAGATGCGTGATTCTAATGGAAGCCCGCCGAATCCCTGATTTCCGGGTCGGCCTACAGAGCGAAACTCGATAATGCGTACCTGGATGTGTTTGATTTGCGGCTGGATCTACGACGAAGAAGCCGGTCTGCCTGAAGAAGGCATCGCCCCCGGCACCCGTTGGGAAGACGTGCCGCCGAACTGGGTCTGTCCGGAATGCGGCGCCCGGAAGGAAGACTTCGAAATGGTAGAGATCTGAGTATTCCGCGCAGCCGCATTACAATCCCAGCATGACCGACAGCCCCGCCATCGACCTCTCCAACCAGTTTCTGATCGCCATGCCCAACATGGCGGATCCCAATTTTGCAGGCGTGGTCATCTACGTCTGCGAACACACGCCTGAAGGGGCGCTGGGGCTGGTGATCAACCGGCCCACGGATCTGACCCTGGCCGGCCTTCTGGAACGCATCGAACTCGACATCGACGACGTCGACACCGACGGCCACACCGAACCGGTCTTTTACGGCGGCCCGGTGCAGACCGACCGGGGGTTCGTGCTGCACGCGCCCACCGGCAAGTACATGTCCACGGTCGAAGTGGGCGAACTGGCCCTGACCACGTCCCGCGACGTGCTGCAGGCCGTCGCCGAAGGCGATGGTCCGCCGCGCCTCCTGGTCACCCTGGGCTATTCGGGCTGGGGCGCCGGGCAGCTGGAAGAAGAATTGTCCGACAACGCCTGGCTCACCGTCATGGCCAGCCCGGACATCATCTTCAATACGCCGCCCGAACAGCGCTTCAACGCGGCCCTCAAGCTTCTTGGCATCGACCCCATCATGCTGGCGGGCGAAGCCGGCCATGCCTGACGAGACGCTGCTGGCCTTCGACTACGGCACCCAGTTCATCGGCATTGCGGTCGGCAACACCCTGACCGCCCATGCCCGGCCGCTGGAAGTCCTGGGCAATACGTCACGCGATGCGCGCTTTGCCCGCATCGACGCACTGATCAAGGAATGGCAGCCGGGCCGCCTGGTGGTGGGCCTGTCGCTCAATGTGGATGGTGAAGAGCAACCCATGACGGCGCACTGCCGCAAGTTCGCCAACCAGCTCAAGGGCCGCTTCGGTCTGCCGGTGGTGCTGGTGGACGAGCGCGGCACCAGCCTGGCCGCGCAGTCGGAAATGGGCGGATCGCGCCGCGGAAAGCGCGTCGATGCCGTTGCCGCCGCCATCATCCTGCAAAGCTACTTCGACGAGCCGCCGACGGACATCACGCCCGAAAGCCCGCCGGACACGCCGCATGCGTAACCCCCAGCTCAACCGTAACGGCGAACTGACGCACCTGCTGTCCATCGAAGGGCTGCCGCGCGCCGTCATCAACCACGTGCTCGATACCGCCGCGTCGTATGCGCCGCTGGCCGACCACGACGTCAAGAAGGTGCCCCTGCTGCACGGCAAGAGCGTCTTCAACCTGTTCTTCGAAAACTCGACGCGCACCCGCACCACGTTCGAGATCGCCGCGAAACGCCTGTCAGCCGACGTCTACAACCTGAATATCAATGCGTCGTCGGCCAGCAAGGGTGAATCGTTGCTGGACACCATCAACAATCTGTCGGCCATGCAGGCGGACCTGTTCGTGGTCCGCCATGCGTCCAGCGGCGCGCCGCACCTGATCGCCCAGCATGTCGCGCCGCACATCCACGTGATCAATGCCGGTGACGGCCGTCATGCGCACCCCACCCAGGGGCTGCTCGACATGTACACCATCCGTCACTACAAGCAGGACTTCACCAAGCTGACGGTTGCGATCGTCGGCGACGTGCTGCATTCGCGGGTGGCGCGGTCCGACATCCATGCCTTGACCACCCTGGGCGTGCCCGAAGTCCGCGTGATCGCGCCGCTCACCCTGCTGCCTGCCGGCATGGAAAGCCTGGGCGTCAAAGTCTTTACCGACATGGCCGAAGGCCTGAAAGGCGTCGACGTCATCATCATGCTGCGCCTGCAGAACGAACGCATGCGCGGCGCGCTGCTGCCCTCGGCACAGGAATACTTTAAGCATTACGGCCTGACGCAAGACAAGCTGGCGCTGGCCGCCCCCGACGCCATCGTGATGCACCCGGGGCCCATGAATCGCGGCGTGGAAATCGACTCATCCGTCGCCGACGGCAAACAGGCGGTGATCCTGAATCAGGTCACGTTCGGGATTGCCGTGCGGATGGCGGTCATGAGTATCGTGGCAGGCGCCTAGACTGCTCCGGTAACCCGCCTTGCGGATGACCACCGGCATTCGATCTAGAGCCGCTACGCCATGGGCGTACGGCATACGCGTCTAGGTGTTCCGCAACCGCGGCCGTTTAATGGCGAGGCGTTCAGTGGTCAGGTTTCCTGCACTGCGACGCGGAACACAGTTCCCAGCGGATGCCCTCGCCATGAAAATCATCAAGAAAGTCTTGCGGCGCCTCTACTTCCTGTACTGCCGTGCAGGAAAAACCGTCGCCTCCTGCCAGCCGGGCGTCTCCCTGAAAAAGGGCGTGACCTTCCTGGGACTTCCCATCATCACCCTGATGGCAGACTCCACCCTGGAAATCGGCCAGCGCACCGTGCTCGTTTCGACATCGATGGTGGCCGATCTGGGTGTCATCAACCCCGTCATCTTGCGAACGGTGCGCCCGCACGCCCATATTTCGATCGGCGATGACGCCGGCCTGACTGGCACAGTCATCTGCGCGGCCAAGTCGGTCACGGTGGGGCGGCACTGCCTGATCGGGTCCGACGTAATCATTGCCGACAACGACTTTCATCCGGTCACGGCGCCCAATCGCCGCTATGAACGCGACCCCGATCGGATCGGCGCCAAGCCCGTCGTGATCGGCGACAACGTCTTCATCGGGGCACGGTCCGTGATCCTCAAGGGTGTCCACATCGGCGACAACGCCGTGATTGGCGCGGGGTCGGTCGTCACGCACGACATCCCGGCCAACACGATCGCAGCGGGCAATCCGGCGCGCGTGGTGGCGGGCGTCCCGCCCATCCGCAGCCTGTCCATGCTGCGTGACACCGGCATGCCCAGCTTCGACGATCTGGCCGGACTGCAGCCCATCGTGGTGGCCTCGGCGTCGGCAGCGTCACAAACGACGCATTGAAGCGCGCAGACGGGGTGGTGGCCCGCGGCGGCGCCTAGGCCACGCTGTCGGGCGGCGGCGCCACCATGTGCGGATCGAAGAAACTCGCCGCACTCATGCCGGGAATGTATTGGTCCGAAATGTAGGACCGGCAACGCTGCATGAACACTTCCACCAGGCGGGATCGTTTCATGGCGCTATAGGTGGCCAGGCCCAGCAGCATTGGCCGGTTCTCGCCGGCCAGGCGGCGCCGCACCAGGCGTTTGCCGTCCAGCGACTGATTGGATTTCGGCCGCACGTTGAACAGCGTGTAGCCGATGCCATTCGCCACCATCGACCGCACCACTTCTTCGGACCGCGACCGCGCCACAACATTGGCCGGCACGCCGGCCTTTGCGAACAAGGACAGGAAGTACTCGCGGCTTATGGGCAAGTCCAGCAGCACCATGGGTTCCGGGGACAATTCCTCGAACGTGACCGCGGGCTGCAGCGCCAGGGGATGCAGTTCGCTGACCAGCACGTGGGGCGGCAGATGGGCCAGCGTTTCGAAGGTGATCTCGTCGGTCAGCTGCAGGTCGTAGGTGATCGCGACATCGATCTCGTGCGCGTGCAGCTTGTTCATCAGCTCCTGCTGATCGCCTTCCACCAGCCGCACTTCGACTTTCGAGAAGGCGCGGGCAAAACCGAAAATGACTTCGGGCGCCAGCATCGGCGTCAACGGCTGAAAGCTGCCGACCCGCAGCACACCCTGGATCGCATTGCTGGAGTCCGACGCAATGTCATACAGGCGAGACGCGCGTTCCAGCAGGTCTTCGCACTGCTGCATCACCAGCGTGCCCACGGTCGTCAGCGCCAGGCCTTTGGACGGATGTCGCACAAAAAGCTGCACGCCCAGTTCGGCTTCGATATGCGCGATCGCGGCCGAGATGGACGGTGATGAAATGTGGACCTGGGCCGATGCCGAGGCAATGCTGCCCAGCTTGGCAGTGGCCACGAAATATTCCATCTGGCGCAAGGAAAGGCGATTGAGCATGGCAGGGTACGGAAGGGCGGCTGACGCAGGAGCCATAGCATGCCAGATCGACCCGCCGCGGTCGCCTGCCGCGGATGACTAGGCCGGTCGCCTACAGATCTCCGGGCACGCCGAAGCTGGGCGCCGCACGCGGGTCGCGGGCGCGGGTGATGTAATCCTGCACCTGCGGCTCGTAGATCTTCCACGTCTCGTACAGCGCCTGCACGGGATCGGCATCCACCCAGTCCAGCCGCAGGTCCACCATGGGCCAGTCCAGGTCGCCCACCACCAGCAAACCGGCCGAATGCACCGGGCCTGCCTCGCCACCCGCCGCCTGCCCGGCCAGGAGCGCCAGCATCAGGCGTTCGGCCAGCGCGCCGTCGGCCGCATCGAATGCCTCCAGCATGCGGGCCGGCACGTCCAGCGACGCCAGCATGTTGCCGGCGCACGCGGCATGCTCGCCCAGTGCACTCGCCAGGGTGCCCAAGGCGCTGGCGCCCGTAAAGATCGCGGGCGGGTTTGTGGCATCGATCGCCATCAGCTGCCGGTAGGCAATAAAGGGCCGGTCCTGCAGGGCGTCCAGCGCCTGCTGCGGCCCGTGCCCCGCGGCCATCAAGTCCAGCAACCGCGGTCCCAGGCCCGGGTCGGTAATGTTCTGGCTGACCGCCGCGCCGACGCCGCTACGGGCGCGGATGCAGCGGGCCGCCACCGCGGGGGACGATGACGACACCGCCGCACCGAACTGCCCGGTCGCGGGGCAGCGCGCAATGATGGAGAACGTCATGGTCAGTCCGGGATCACGGCGGTGGCGTCGATCTCCACCAGCCATTCGGGCCGGGCCAACGCCGACACCACGATCCCGGTCGACACCGGAAACACGCCCTTCAACCAGGTCCCCACCACGCGATACACCGCCTCGCGATAGCGCGGGTCGATGATGTAGATCGTGATCTTGCAGATGTCTTCCAGCTCGCCGCCGGCTTCTTTCATCAGCATGGCAATGTTCTTCATGGCCTGTTCCGCCTGCCCGGCCACGTCACCGATGCAGACGCTTTCCGACGTGTCCAGGTCCTGGCCGATCTGGCCCCGCAGGAACACGGTGCGCCCCCGCGCCACCACGGCCTGGCACAGGTCGTTGTCCAGGTTCTGCTCGGGGTAGGTGGCCTTGGTGTTGAAGGTCCGAATGCGTGTGTGTTTCATGATCGGGTCGCCCAAAAGTCAGTCTCGACTTTGTACCGTGGGGCCTTTCAGGCGGCACCTCGGGAATTGTGAGCCAGGCATAAGGAAAAGGTGACTTGGTGCCGTGTGCCCTGTCTCCCATCATTGCCCTACACCGCTTCACTCAACCCAGAGGGCACTGCAATGATCCGAAAACTCATGACTGCCGGTTTGCTGTCGGCAACCTTGTTTGCGAATGTGGCCTGGGCTCAGGATGCCCTCGTCATCAGTACCTGGGGCGGAAGTTTCCGTGACCTCATTGACGAGAACATCGGAAAGGAATTCACGAAGCAGACCGGCGTGCCCGTCAAATACGTGACTGGCGGCACCATCGACCGGCTCAATAAAGCCAAGCTGGCGTCGACCCCCGAAAGCGACATCACCTTCACCACCTCGCATATCGGCTGGCTGTACGCCAACGGCAATCTGTTCGAAAAGCTCGATACGTCCAAGATCCCGAATTACTCGCACCTGGTGGACCAGGCCAAGATCAGCCCCTTCCACATCGGCAGCTGGGCCTACGTCTACACCATCGGCTATCGCCCCGACGCCGTGCCGGCCAACATCAAGTTCGACAGCTGGAACGACCTGTGGAAGCCTGAACTGAAAGGCAAGCTGTCGGTACCCGACTTTGACCCCAGCCACATCATTGCCGTGTCCGCCATGCTGTCGGGTGGCGATGCCAAGACCTGGGAAAAGGGCCAGGAAAAGCTGAAGGCGCTCAAGCCCAACATGAAGGCGTTCTACACCAACGACGCCAACAGCCAGCAACTGATCGCCACGGGCGAAACGCCGGTGCAGGTGCTGCTGTCCATGAATGCGTATTACATGATCGGCCAGGGCGTGCCCATCAAGGTCGTCATGCCGAAAGAAGGCGCCGTGCTGGGCGTCGACGCCATGGGCATCATGAAAGGGTCGACCAAAACCGAACTGGCCTACAAGTTCATGAACATTGCCCTGTCGTCCGACGTGCAGTCCAAGATCGTGGCCTTCAAGAAAGCCAGCCCGGTCGTCGACAACGCCAAGGTGTCCGCCGCCGACGCAGCCTTGCCCGGTGTCTTCACCACCAAGGAACAGTGGAAGTCGCAAGCGATTGTGATCGACAACCAGTTGCGCGCCGAAAAGACGGCCGAATGGCGCAAGTGGTTCACTGAAAACCTGATGAACTGATCGGTCACGACCAGGAGCCCCAAGAATGATGGCCATGCGTTCCGGGCTCAGAGCCTCCTTGTTGTCCCCGGCCTTTCTGGTCGCGGTCTGCATCTGCGTGGCGCTGCTCAGTGTCTTCCAGTTCAGCTTCCGGGCCTTCGTGCCCGGATCGATGGACGTTGGTGGCCTGACGCTGGCCAACTTCACCACGCTGAACAAATCGATCTATCTGGATGCGTTCATCAACACGCTGCGGCTTAGCGTCGAGACCACCGTCCTGTCCTTGCTGGTGGCCTATCCACTGGCCTACGCCCTGGTGCGGGTGCGCCGGCGGGTGCTCAAGTCCGCCATTCTCATCATCTCGATCACGCCGCTCTTCCTGGGCGAAATCGTTCGCACCTACTCGTGGATCATCGTCCTGGGCAGCAATGGCTTCTTGAACACGATGCTGCGCAAGCTGGGCATCATCGATCAGCCGCTGTCGCTCATGTTCACCCACCTGGGCGTGCTGGTCGCCCTGGTGCACGTGACCATCCCGGTGGTGGTGCTGATGCTGGCCACCGCCATTTCGCACATCAACCGCGATTACGAAAAGGCAGCCCAAAGCCTGGGCGCCGGCCCCATCCGCACCTTCCTGACCGTGACGCTGCCGCTGTCCATGCCCGGCATTCTGGCCAGCGTGACGACCGCGTTCGCGTGGACCTTCAGCGCGTTTGCCACCCCGCAGATGATAGGCGGGGGCCGCGTGCCGACGGTGTCCACCCTGGTCTATCAACTTGGATTTTCGTCGATGAACTTTCCGCTGGCGGCCAGCCTGAGCGTGGCGGGCCTGGCCATGACCATTGCCGCGCTTGTCATCCTGGGCCGGTTCACCCGGCGCATGAAACTGGCCGGAGGGCACTGACATGCGCACCCACCATTCCGTCTCGTTGCCGCTGCGTATTGCCGGCCCGGTTGTCGTCTTCCTGATCCTGGCCTTCGTCATGCTGCCGGTGGTCGTGGCCGTGCTGGCCGCCTTCAACGAAAAAGCCATGCTCAGCTTCCCGCCCGAAAGCTGGTCGTTGAAATGGTTCGAACGCGTCTTTACCTACAGCGACTTCAAAGACGGCTTTCATGCCAGCCTGATCGTTACCGCATGGTCGTCGGTGATCGCATTGGTCGTCGGCACGGGCCTCGCCATCGCCGTCAAACGGCTGGAATTTGTCGGCAAGGAAACGCTGCAGGCCATCCTGCATTCGCCGCTGGTCATCCCGCATTTCACCTTGGGCCTGGGCCTGTTGATCCTGGTGTCGCAGCTCAAGCTGCAGCGCGGGTATGCCGTGGTGATTCTGTGCCACGTCATGCTGGTGCTGCCCTTTGTGCTGCGCAGCGTCTACGTGTCCATGGAAAACCTGGACGAACGCCTGGAACAGGCCGCCGCCAGCCTGGGCGCATCGCCGCTCAAGGTGCTGTTCACGATCACCGTGCCCCTGCTTGCGCCCGGCTTGTTCGGTGGATGGTTGTTCGCCGCAATCATGTCGTTCAGCGAATTCACGGCGTCCTTGTTCATCACGACCCAGGCCACGCAGACGCTGCCGGTCTCCATGTACAACTATGTCCGCGAATTTGCCGATCCGACCCTGGCCGCGCTGTCGGCGGTCTACATCGTGGTGACCGCCTGTGTGCTTGCGTTTGCCAACTACTTTCTGGGGCTGGGCAAAGTGCTGAACATCGAAGACAGCCACTAGGCGAAAAAAAGCGCGGGGGAGATCCCGCGCTTTGTGCAGCATGCTGATGGGCTTGTCCTGGTACCTGCTTGCTGGTGTCGGTGCGCTGATGTTGGTGCCCTGATGTTGGTGCCCTGATGTCGGTGCGCTGATGTCGGTGCGCTGATGTCCGTGCGCTGAACTCAGCGTGCTGATGTCGGTGCCTTAATACCCGCGCGAAGGATCCACCTGATTCGCCGGCGCTTCCCTCCGCGACACTCGCAAAATGTTGTCCGCGATTTGCTTCGCCGACGATGACGGGATCGCCACCGACGCCAGATGCGGCGTGATCAACACATTTTCCATCGCCCACAATGGGTCGCCCGCAGGCAAGGGTTCCTGCGCAAACACATCTAGCGTCGCCGACCCGATATGCCCGTCGCGCAGCAGGTCCGTCATCGCCGCCTGGTCCACCAGAGCACCCCGCGCCACGTTGATCAATGCCGCGCCCTTGGGCAGACGTGACAGCCGCGCACGGTCCAGCAGGCCGCGCGTGTCCGTCGTCAGCGGCAACATCACCACCAGAATGTCGGCCTGCTCCAGCACCGTATCCAGCGTCTCGATGCCCGCAAAACATTGCACACCGTCGATCTGCCGCGGGCTGCGCGACCACCCCATCACGGTAAAGCCCTGGCGCTGCACTTCGCTGGCAGCCAGTGCACCCAGCTCGCCCAGGCCAAGCACCGCGACACGAATCGTCTCGGGCGACCGCGGATGCCGGTACGCCCATTGCCCGCGGCGTTGAGCCTGCTCAAAATGCGGGATCTCGCGGGCGTGGCGCAGCGTGGCAAACAGCACATAGCCCGCCATCATGCGCGCCATCTGCGGGTCGGTAATGCGGGTAATCGGCACACCCGCCGGAAGGTCGCGACGGCCCACCAGCGAATCCACGCCCGCGCCCAGATTGATGATCAGCCGCAGATTCACCATCTTGTCGAAGAAGCCTTCGGGCGGCTTCCAGGCCAAAGCGTAGTGGATAGCAGCGGGATCGGTGATCTCGCCTGTCGCGCCTGTTGCCCCAGCATCGACGATGGCCATGCCGGGCAGATGCGCGTGCAGCGCGTCCCGCCACACCTCAAAGGCATCGAACGCGCTGGAAAATACCAGGGTGCCGGAAGGAGACGTCATCGGCGGATCAGACGCGACATGGCCTCGATCGCCAGTTCGTACCCATCTCCACCCAGCCCGGCGATCACGCCATGCGCCGCCTTCGAAATATAGGAGTGATGACGGAAGGGCTCGCGCTTCCAGATGTTGCTCATGTGGACTTCGATGATGCTGCCCGGGAACGACAACAACGCATCCAGGATGGGGATGGACGAATACGTCAGCCCGGCCGCGTTGATGATGATGCCCTGGGCAACGCCGCGCGCTTCCTGTATCCAGTCGATCAACTGGCCTTCGTAGTTGGACTGCCGAAAGTTCAGCGTGATCTGCAGGCTCTCGGCCTTGGCTTCACAGCGTTGTTGCAGCACGGGAAAGCTGTCCGACCCGTAGGTGTTGTTGGCATCCAGGCCATACAGATTGGCGTTGGGACCATTCAGGAACCAGACCGTGGCGGGGGGCAGGGTGGGGGGTGTCATGGGGCAGCCTCAGGCATCGTGCGGTAGGGTGGCCTGCATCGCGGGCAGGGTGCGAAACACGGCATGCCAACGTGCGGTGCCGGGGTAACGCGCGGCCCAATCCAGTTTCGGGAACCGGAAGTCCAGATAGCCCAGCGCGCACCCCAGGGTGACGTCGCCGATGGTCGGCGTGTTGGATGTGAGCGAGTTCGAAGTGAGCGAGTTCGATGCGGGCAAGTTCGACGTCGGCGCATTCGAAGTAGGCGCGTTCGACGTCGGCGCATTCGATGCGGGCGCGGACAACGGATCTACCGACGCCTGAAACAGTGCGGCGGCCTGGTCTTCGATTTCGGCCAGTCCGGCTTCGACCTTGACCAGCTGCGCGTCATACCACTCGGTCCATTGCATGTCCGCAGGGCGCGCCGTGCGTTCATAGCGCGCCAGCAAGGCCGCATCCAGCAGGCCATCACCCAGCGCCTGCTGCGTCAAGGCCTGCCAACGCGCGGCGCCTGATGCGGGGAACAACTGCGTGTCCCCCGCGCGGCTGGCCAGGTATTCGCAGATCACGCGGCTGTCATACAAAGACTGCCCGTCTTCCAGAACCAGCGTCGGCACCTTGGCCAGCGGGTTATGCGCGGCAATGCGGTCGTCCCGCCGGATCGGATGCGCCGCGCTGGGCAACCATTCGATCTGGTCGGCCTGCCCCGTCAGGTGCGCACACACCATCACCTTGCGCACAAAGGGCGACGTAGGCGCGTACAAAAGTTGCATCGTGGTCATGGTGTTCTCGTGAACAGACTGATGCCATCTTCCGGCAACGCCAGCCCCGCCACGGCCCCGACGGGCCACAGCCGCATCGCGTCCAGCCCGGCGCTGCGCACCATCACCAATTGCCGCCCGGCCACCGGAATATCCACATCGATATAAGAATTCACATGGTCACCCTGGAACACATGATTGACCACCGTGCCGCTCAGCACCGATGCCGCATGCAGGCCTTCCATGCGGATCTGTTCCGGCCGCACATACATGTCCAGCCGGCCACCTTCGTGCGATCCCCCCACCAGGCGTTCGCGCGGCACCTGGATCAGGCCCGCCCCCAGGCGCACGTGCACACCCAATGCGTTCTCGCCGTGATAATGGCCGGGCAGGATATTGACGTCGCCCAGGAAGGACGCCACGAACGGATCCTGCGGATTGCGATACAGCTCATCCGGCGTCGCGATTTGGCGGATCACACCGGCCGACATCACCGCAATGCGATCCGACATGGCCAAGGCTTCCCCCTGGTCATGCGTTACAAAAATCGTGGTCACGCCCAGGCGCCGCTGGATCTCGCGTATTTCCACCTGCATCGATCCGCGCAGGCTTTTATCCAGCGCCGAAAACGGCTCGTCCAGCAGCAGCACCTTGGGGCGGATCACCAAGGCGCGGGCCAGGGCCACACGTTGCTGCTGGCCGCCCGACAACTCGCGCGGCTTGCGATCGGCCAGGCCATCCAGCCGCACCATCGCCATCACTTCTTTCACGCGCTGATCGATCTCGCTGTTGGCCATGCCGCGCACCCGCAAGCCGTAGCCGATATTGCGCGCCACGGTCATGTGCGGAAACAGCGCATAGCTCTGGAAGACGATGCCGATCTGGCGTTGATGCGCCGGCTCGTTGGTCACCAGCTGCCCATCGATAAAGATCTCGCCATTGTCCGCATTGGCAAAACCGGCGATCAGATTCAGCAGGGTCGTCTTGCCGCAGCCCGACGGTCCGAGCAGCGTCAGGAATTCGCCACGCCGGATCTTCAGCGACAGCTCGTGCAGCACGGTCTGGTCGCGGTATTTCTTGACGACGCCTTCCAGGCTGACCGCGATGGAGGAGGGCGCGGTGTCATACGCGGAGGCAACGGGTTCGACTGAGTTCATGGCTTCCTGGGGATTGACGACCTGTTTGAAGGATACGGCAGCCCCCTGCAATCGATGCTTTGTGGAATTTGACCCGGCCCTTAGGAAAATCAGAACAAGGTGCCTAAGCTTTTTCCTAAGCTCCGAGTCCAAAAAACCGGGTTCCCAGCCCGGCCGACTGTGGCCACACTCGACGCCATGCATGAAGCTGTCGCTCGCCGTCGAGCCGACCTATCTAGGGATGAACAATGTCAGTCGAAACAATCAATACGCTGGTGGTCGGTGGTGGCCAGGCCGGGGTCGCCATGAGCGAAAACCTGAGCGCCCTAAGCATTCCGCACATCGTGCTCGAACGCGGCCGCATTGCCGAACGGTGGCGCTCGGAACGCTGGGACTCGCTGGTGGCCAACGGCCCGGCCTGGCATGACCGCTTCCCCAGCCTGAAATTCGACGACGTCACCCCGGACACCTTCCCGCCCAAAGAACGCATGGCGAAATACTTCGAGGACTATGCAACGCTCCTCAAGGCCCCGATCCGCACCGGCGTCGCTGTCACGCACGTCAAGCGCAACGAAGGCCGCCCGGGCTTTACCGTGACGACATCGGACGGTGGTGTCATCGAAGCCATGAATGTCATTGCCGCGACCGGGCCGTTCCAGACGCCGTCCTACCCCAGGATCGTTCCGGAAAGCGCGGGCATCCAGCAACTGCATTCCTCCGCGTACAAGAACCCAAGCCAGCTGGCCGACGGCGCCGTGCTGGTCGTAGGCGCCGGCGCATCGGGCTCGCAGATCGCCGACGAACTCAACAAGGCTGGCAAAAAGGTCTACCTGTCGGTCGGCGAACACTACCGTCCCCCGCGTTCCTATCGCCAGCGCGACTACTGCTGGTGGCTGGCCGCGCTTGGCAAGTGGGACGAGGTCAAGGTCAAGCCCAAGAAAGAACACGTGGCGTTTGCCGTCAGCGGCTATGAGGGCGGCAAGACCATCGACTTCCGCAAGCTCGCCCACAGCGGCATCACCCTGGTCGGCATCACCCGCGCCTATGTGGGCGGCGTCATGACCTTCGACGAAGGCCTCGGCAAGAACATCGCTCAAGGCGACGCCGACTACTTCGACGTCCTGCGCGAAGCCGATGAATACATCATTCGCAACGGCCTGGACCTGCCCCCCGAGCCCGACGCCTGGGTCATCCCAGCCGACCCCGACAGCCTGACCCATCCGATCCTGAGCCTGGACCTGGCCAAGGCCGGCATCACCACCATCCTCTGGGCCACCGGCTTCAAATACGACTTCAACTGGCTTGATGTGGCCGCCTTCGACGACAAAGGCGACCCCCTGCAAAAACGCGGCATCTCCGCCGAAAAGGGCATCTACTTCCTGGGCCTGCCTAACCTGACCAACCGGTCCTCGTCCTTCATCTGGGGCGTGTGGCACGACGCCAAATACATTGCCGACCACATCTGGGTGCAGCAGGACTACCTGGCGTACGACAAGGCATAGTCATCTGGCCGCAGGCGGCGCCCTGTAGAATTCCGGGGTCACAGGCAATCACTGACCTCATGAATCTGCACATCAAAGGCGGCCGCCTTATCGATCCGGCCAATGGCGTCGACGCCGTGCAAGACCTGTATATCGCGGGCGGCCGCGTCGTCAGCATCGGCGCGGCGCCCGGCGGCTTCGTGCCCAACCGGGTCATCGACGCGACTGGCCTTGCCGTGTTGCCTGGCCTCGTCGACCTGTCCGCCCGTCTGCGCGAACCCGGCTTCGAATACCGCGCCACGCTCGAATCCGAAATGAACGCCGCGCTGGCCGGCGGCGTCACCAGCCTCGTCCTGCCGCCCGACACCGACCCCGTCCTGGACGAACCTGGCCTGGTCGAAATGCTCAAGCACCGTGCGCGCCAGCTCAACCAGGCACACGTCTATCCGCTGGGCGCCATCACCGTCGGGCTCAAGGGCCAAGTCCTCACCGAAATGGCCGAGCTGACAGAGGCCGGCTGCGTCGCCTTCTCGCAAGCCGATGTCGCCATTACCGACACCAACGTGTTGATGCGCGCCATGCAATACGCGCGCACCTTCGACTACGCCCTCTGGCTGCGCCCCCAAGATCCCTGGCTTGCTGCGGACGGCGTCGCCGCCAGCGGCGCCATGGCCACGCGACTGGGTCTGAATGGCATCCCCGAACAAGCCGAAACCCTGGCCCTGCAGACCATCTTTGAACTGCAACGCGCCACCGGCGCCCGCGTCCACCTGTGCCGCCTGTCCAGCGCCGCCGGCCTGAAACTGGTCCGCGCCGCCCGCGCCGAAGGCCTGCCCGTCACCTGCGACGTCAGCGCCCACCACGTCCACCTGACCGACATCGACATTGGCTACTTCGACTCCAACTGCCACCTGATTCCGCCCCTGCGCGGACAACGCGACCGCGACGCCATCCGTACGGGTCTCGCCGACGGCACCATCGACGCCATCTGCTCCGACCACACCCCGGTCGACGACGACTACAAAATGCTGCCCTTTGCCGAAGCCGAAGCCGGCGCCACCGGCCTGGAACTGCTGCTGTCCCTGGCACTGAAATGGTCCCGCGACTGCCGCCAGCCCTTGTCCCTGGCCATCGCCCGCGTCACCAGCGAACCCGCCAAACTGTTAGGCACCCGCGCCCTCGCATCCTGCGGGCAACTTGGTTTGGGCTCGCAAGCCGACCTGTGCCTGGTCGCCCTGGACGAAGAATGGATGGTCAGCGCCGACACCCTGCTCAGCCAAGGCAAACACACCCCCTTCCTGGGCATGGAACTGCCCGGCAAGGTGATGACGACCATCGTGGGCGGCCTGATCGCCTATCAAACGGCGCGCTGATCGTGCTGCACTTGCTGCGTTTCCTGATCCGCATCGTCGGCGTCATCGCCTGGATCCTGCTGGGCTTCGTCATCCTGCTCGGTTACTACCAGTGGGCCTCCATCTCGCGCCGCGACGCCCTCTACAAATGGTGGTCCACGGTATTGCTGCGGATCTGCGGCGTCCGCGTTGACGTCATTGGCGAGCCACTGGCATTCGGCAGCGGCCTTTTAGTTGCCAACCACGTCAGCTGGATCGACATATTCGTTCTATGCAGCCGCCGCGCCACGATATTCGTGGCCAAACGCGAAATCCGGCAGTGGCCCATATTGGGTTGGCTGGTCGCCCTGGTTGGCACGATATTCATCGAACGCGGAAACCGCAAAGCCGTAACGAATGTCGGCATTCAAATGGGCCGCCGATTTGAAACGCATCAGCTGGTCGGATTATTCCCGGAAGGCACCACGTCAGACGGAATGGACGTGCTGCCCTTCCATGCGGGGTTATTTGAACCGGCCTTGCAATCCGGCGTGGCCATACAGCCGGTGGCCTTGCGCTACCGATTGCGCGGCCAACGCAGCAGCTTCGCCGCGTATGTGGGAGACGAATCGTTGATCGCCAACGCGTGGCGGGTGCTGGGGGAGAGTGGGGTGTCGGTAGACGTCGTATACCTGCAGCCCATCCGCCGGTCGGATAGCGAATCCGGCTACGGATCGCGGCACGAGTTGTCGGAGAAGACGCGGCGGGCGATCCGGGAGCAGGTGGTCGAGGGGGAGTTCGTGCGGAAAACAAGATAAAGCTTCCCCGGCGCGTGGCTTCCCTGCCGACTTATCTTCAACGTACAAGGTGGGTTTGCCAGTAGCATTTCGCTGACCGCTTGTCATGCAGTGGATACCTCCATCCTTGCAGTGCAGGACAAGAGTAGACGGCATCTCCGCTCAGTCGCTAGGCTAAGAACAAAAGTTGAGCAGTGCGGGACGTTTGTGTGAGAATGTTATGCGGAATACCGGGTTCCGAGGATGTTGTCCTTTAAGTTACTAATGCCATCGATGAGAAGATAAATGGTCAAACCGTCTCCAGTTCTTGATGGCCTCCGTGGAACTGCATCAATCGTAATTCTAGTCCTGCACTTTCTCGTTGGTTTGGAGCGGGAATACATTATCCCTCATGCAGGCTTAGCAGTAGATTTCTTTTTCATGCTTAGTGGGTATTGTATTACCTCATATTATGCTGCTCAGGCATCAAGTCAAGTCTCTGGTCGCAAGCTATTTCTTGTACGTGCAGCGAACTACTACCCCGCGATTTTACTGGGTCTTGCACTTGGGTTCAGCGTTTATTTGTTGAAAGTTTCAATGTTGGCCGAAAGCGTCAACTGGATTGTGGTTGCGATTAATTTGGCTTTGTCGGTTTTTTTAGTGCCTTCACCTTTCGCGCTGACTGACACGTGGGATTTTATTTATCCGTTTAATGGTGTTACTTGGTCGATAATGGCCGAGTTGTCGATGGTTTTTCTGTTTGGAGCTTTCTTTGTGAATATGAGAAAGTCCCTACTGGTAATTCTGGTTATAGCTGGCGCGGCAGCCGCCACCTATCAGTGTTTTGTTTTCGGTGCGGTCACTGGGGGAATGAACTGGAGTCATATCGGAGATCATTCCCACCATTACATGGCCACAGTCGCAGGGTTTTCATTGCCTTTGCCTGTGTTTATTCCCTTAGCGTTAGTGCGGGCGTTTTTCCCGTTCTTCTGCGGCGTTTTGATCTATCGATGTTTTAGCTGCCGGCTTGGCGTCGGTGGAATTTACGCGGTGATTCCGCACTTTCTCCTTGCGGCAGTCCTTCTGACGTCCCTGCCCGTTTCTCGTTGGATCTATGAAAGCATCGCTATTACAATAATTTTCCCGATTATTTTGATGTGGGGGAGTCTTGCGCATGCAGGTGATCGTTACACCCGTATCTGCCACTGGCTAGGGAACATTGCCTACCCACTTTACTTGACTCATTACCCGCTGGTCATCGTTTTTTCTTATCTCATTCGAAAGAGTGGTGATCGCGTTCCCCTTTCTTTGTGGATCGCGGTGGAATTCGTTGTATGTGTCGCGTTTGCTCGTCTAGTATTTCTAGTAGTTGATAATCGCTTCCGTCGAAAAGTCCTGCCTAGGTTCGCATCAGCTGTGGACTGATACCACCACCTAAATCATCGAGAAAGTAAGCATGAATGAATTCTCTGCTGCCAGGTCACCCGGCGGAAAGGTGTTGGTTGCTGGTGGAGCTGGATATGTCGGCAGTATCTTGGTTCCGCTGCTGGTTGAAGCGGGATACAGCGTCGTAGTACTAGACCGGTTTTTCTTTGGCGATAGTCTTGCGGCAACCGCATCGGCGAAGCGAGGGTCACTGAAGTTAGTACGAGCCGATATACGCGATGTCGATGATTCAGTACTTGAAGGCGTTGATTCGGTCGTTGATCTATGTGGCATTTCCAACGATCCAGCGTGTGACCTCGATCCGGCTGTTACGACTGCCATAAATGTCGGCGGCGCTTCGCGGCTGATTGAACTGGCCTTGACGGTAGGCGTACGACGATATGTGTATGCGTCTTCATGCTCGGTTTACGGATATGGCGAACGCCTGCAGATGACGGAGGCGACGCAGTGCTCTCCGCAGACCTTGTATGCACAGTCTAAACTAAAGATTGAGCAGCTGCTTTTAGCGAAAGGCCGGTGCTCCAGTGGAATTTTTCAACCGGTCGTTCTTAGGCTCGGAACCCTTTTTGGCGTGTCACCCCGCATGAGATTCGACCTCGCATTGAATGCCATGGTGAAATCCGCATACGCGGAGGGGAAAATATGTGTCGATGGTGATGGCCTTCAGTGGCGGCCTTTTGTACACGTGGGTGATGCGGCATCGGCGTTTATTATTGCGCTGAATGCGCCTTCGAGGCTTGTTTCGAACAGGGTGTTCAACATCGGTGTGGGAGAAAATAACTGGCAGATTCGAGATTTGGCCATCGATATACAGCTCTGCTTGCCAGGGTCAGTTATTGCGTACAGCAAGCAATGTCGCGATTCAAGAAACTATAATGTAGATTTCGCCGCGGCAAAGACTGAGTTGGGATTCTCAGCTTCAACGTCGGTCAAGCAGGGAATACATGAGGTCATCGAGGCAATCGGTTCTGGAAAGGTGGATCTTAATGATGAGCGGTCGAACACGGTGCGACACTACCGCGCGTTGTTTGCTCAATCAGGTCTCGGCCTTATGCTGCCCGTAGTGTCGGTTCCTGAAGCCAGCATCGCGTAATGAAAGTCGAGTTTTACCGGCATCAGATGGGAGTTGACGAAGCGGTGGCGTGGCGGCAGGTGCTCGACACGGTTTTCTTGACTTTGGGACCCAAGGTGGAAGCCTTCGAGGAGGAACTCGCCAAGTTCTTGGTGCGTGGTCTTGAAGGGGTGCCCGGCAGCACGTCTATTGCACCCCATGTCGTCGGAACCAATAGTTGTTCAATGGGATTGCTGCTGGCGCTCAAGGCACTCGGTGTCGGACCCGGCGATGAAGTGATCACCACGGCGATGACCTTCGCCGCGACTGCTAGCGCCATATTGCATCTGGGTGCTCGCCCAGTTTTGGTGGATGTCGAACGGACGACAGGATTGATCGAGCCGCGGGCCGTCGAGGCAGCCATTAGCCCTCGGACAGTGGGTATTTTGCCTGTCCACCTCTATGGTCAACTTGCCGATATGCGAGCGTTATATGACATCGCGAACAGGCACTCGTTGTTTATTGTGGAAGATTCGGCGCATGGTGTGGAGATGGAGCGCGATGGTGTACGTCCAGGTGATCTTAGTGACTGCGCGGTTTTTTCGTTTTATGCAACCAAAAACCTGACTTCCGGTGATGGCGGAGCAATTTCGACTAGAAATTCGACTTTGGCCGATCGGCTCCGGCGCCTGCGCAACCATGGGATGTCGCGATCTGCGAGCGACAGGCATCTATCGGTGCATCAGCACTGGGATATGGTGGAACTCGGCTATAAGGCCAATATGACAGACTTAGATGCGGCGGTGCTTATGGCTCAGCTTCCGAAGGCAGAAACTAAACGCGAAAAGCGTGAGCAGCTTGCGAATCGATACGAGGCGGAATTGAGCAGCCGTGTCCTGGAGATCGGATTGGTTAAGCGTTGCGGACAGAGTTCGCACCATCTCTTTACCATACAGATTGTCGATAGTGTTGCAGCTCATGGACAGCGTCGCGATGCGATGTTGGTTGATCTCAAGACGGCCGGTATCGGTACGGCGGTTAATTATCGCGCTATTCACACCCTGACTTATCTAAAAGAAAAATTGGGGATTTCTTTGGGTGCGCTTCCTAATGCCGAGGCCATTGGAAATGCCACGTTGTCGTTGCCGCTCTATCCGACACTTTTGGAGACTGAACAGCAATACGTCATTGATGCTGTGGTTGCCAATTGGCGCCGCGCTTAATTGCGGGATGCACTCCGACAAGCAGGTGACGACGCTTCAACAAAAAGCCCAGGTCCGTTAGGACACTGGGCTTTTAACTGCGCAACTCGAAAACCGGTCTTTAGGTTTATGCGCGGCCGTAACGATCCTCGAACCGGACAATATCGTCCTCACCCAAATACGCACCCGACTGCACTTCGATCAGTTCAAGCGGGATCTTGCCCGGGTTTTCCAGCGCGTGCACCACACCAACCGGAATGTAGGTCGACTGGTTTTCCGTCAGCAGGATTTCCTTGTCGCCCAACAGCACCGTAGCTGTACCCGACACCACAATCCAGTGCTCGGCACGGTGGTGGTGCATCTGCACCGACAGCTTCTGACCCGGCTTCACGGTAATCCGCTTCACCTGATAGCGCCCACCGTTGTCGATCGAATCGTACGAGCCCCAAGGACGGAACACTTCCCGGTGCGCCGTCACTTCCGACCGCTTCTTGGCCTTCAGTTGATCAACCAGTTTCTTCACGTCCTGAACACGGTCCATCGGCGCAACCATCACAGCATCCGACGTCTCAACGATCACCATGTTGTCCAGTCCCAGGCCAGCCACCAGTCGGTGCTCAGCGTGAATATAACTGTTCGTGACGTTAGCCGTAATCACGTCGCCCTTGAGTGCGTTGTTCGACTCGTCGCGATCCAACGTCGCCCACACCGAGCCCCAGGCGCCAACATCGCTCCAGCCGGCGTCCATCGGCACGACCATGGCCTTGTCCGTCTTTTCCATCACGGCATAGTCGATCGAGTCGTCGGGCGAAGCCGAGAACTGCGCGTTGTCCAGGCGGATGAAATCCAGGTCGGTCTTGGCGGCATCGAACGCAGCGCGCGCTGCAGCCAGCACGGCCGGGCAGTGCTGTTCCAGCTCAGCCAGGATCACCGAGGCCTTGAACATGAACATGCCGCTGTTCCACAGGTGGCGGCCACCCGACACGTATTCCTGGGCTGTCTCGGAATTGGGCTTTTCAACGAAGGCTTCGACGGCAATCGGCCTCATCGTCGTCGTCGGTTCGCCCACGCGGATGTAGCCGTAGCCCGTCTCGGCCGCCGTCGGCACGATGCCGAAGGTCACGAGCTTGCCGGCTTCGGCAGCAGGTTGACCGGCGCGGATCGAAGCTTCGAACGCGGGGATGTCTTTGATGGCGTGGTCAGCAGCCAGCACCAGCAGGATAGGGTCATCGCCCTTGGCCGTTGCGGCAATCGCGGCAGCGGCAATGGCTGGCGCGGTATTGCGGCCGACCGGCTCCAGCAGGATGGCCTGCGGGTTGACGTCGATCGCACGGCATTGTTCGGCCACGATGAAACGGTGCGCTTCATTGCTCACGATGATGGGAGCCAGAGCCCCCGTCGACAGGCCGCGCAAGCGCTCAAGCGTGCCCTGGAACAGGCTGACATCATCCAGCAACTTGATGAATTGCTTGGGATGCAGCGCGCGAGACAGAGGCCAGAGGCGCGTACCGGAACCGCCTGACAGGATTACGGGGATCATGAAGCAAAGCTCCGCAAGAATATTTTTAAGAAAAGGTCTCAGACCTTCGAATCAACCAGGAACTCGATACTGCGGACATTGAACCTGGACGAGCTGCCGGTCATCCAGCCGCACCGCCGTCAGTTGTCCCCCCCACACGCAGCCGGTGTCCAGGCCCAGGACTCCAGGCTGGCGTACCAGGCCCAGAGTCGACCAATGGCCGAACACGACAGTGACCGACGCCGTTGCGCGGCCCGGCACGTCAAACCATGGCACATGGCCGGCAGGCGCATCGCCCGCCGCGTCCTTGGCGTCAAAGTCCATCGTGCCGTCCAGCGTGCAATAGCGCATGCGCGTCAACGCATTCACGATCACCCGCAAACGATCCGGGCCTTGCAGGCTATCCGACCAGGCCGCCGGCGCATTGCCGTACATCCGAGTCAAAAAGTCCCGCCACTTCGGTCCGCGCAACGCGGATTCGACCTCGGACGCCAACCCAAGCGTCTGGGCCGCCGTCCACGCCGGCAACACGCCCGCGTGCACCATCAGGTGCCCGCGTTCAAAGTGCGCCAATGGCCGCGACCGTATCCACGCCAACAACTGGTCCGCATCCGGCGCATCCAGGATTTCCTGCGTCGTATCCGACTTTCCGGGCTTTCGGATCCCGGCCGCCACGCCCAGCAGATGCAGGTCGTGATTGCCCAGGATACTGACTGCCCGGTTGCCCAGCGCCATGACCGTACGCAGCGTCTTGAGCGAGGCCGGACCCCGATTCACCAAGTCACCTGCAAACCAGAAACGAGCTTGCGGATCATTGGCGATCTCGGGCCGCGCCAGCAAGGCGTCCAGCGAGTCGCAGCAGCCCTGCAGATCACCGATCGCCCAGATGCTCATGCCCGCGACCCCCGCAGCGCCTTCCATCGCCGCGAAATCGTGCTGCCGTACTCAACGATCAGCACTGCCGTCATCGCCAGCACCAGGGCCAACGCATTCGGCCCCACTGCCGTCAACCACGCCGGCCACTTGTTCAGCATGCCGACGTTCAATGACAGCTGATTCAGCATGAAAAACCCGACGCCCAGCAAAATTCCCAGGAACACCTTTGCGCCCACGCCGCCGCGGCGCGTTTGCATGAAGCCCAACGGCGCCGCGATCGTCACCATCACCAACAACGTGAAGGGGTAAATCAGCTTACGCCACACAGCTACGATCTGGCGCTCCGCCACAAGGTGATTTGCGCTCAGGTATCCGATGTAGTCAAAGAGGTCGATGAAAGACATTCGCTCAGGTGTTAGGACCCGGGCAAACAGCAATTCTGGCGTCAGAGACGTTGGGACGGAGCGCGTCGCTTCCTTGGTAACCACCACCGGCGGCGTCGTTGCACGCGAACCTTTGGCCAACGCGGACTCAGTCTCTGGGCTGATAGTGTTGACCGTCACATCCTTCAACGAAAGCTCGCCTGTACCAAAAGCGCCACTCACAGCGGTGACCGTCGACGTCAGTTGTCTTTCAGCATTGAAGTCATACAGCGTGATCGTCAGTGCCCCACCGCCGGACTGCAGCGCGCCCACGTTGATGATCCGGTCACCCTCGGGCGTGGTTTCCTTGAACCAGTAGCCGCTGCGCAATACCCCGGCATTCTTGCCGGCGCTGCCGGTCAGCGACAAGGTTGCTTCGCTCAATTTAAGCTCGGCGGCCGGCGTCAGGAATTCAGCCAGGATCAGCGCAAAAATGACCACCGGGATCGTCACGATCCACAGCATCACCAGCATCCGCATCCCGCTGATGCCAGACACTCGCAAGATCACCAACTCATGCCGCTGAGCCAGCCCAGCAAGCGCAAGGATCGAACCGATCAACAAGCCGATCGGCAGAATGTCGTACAGGCGGGTGGGAAGGGCCAGCAGCTCAAGAAAGAGCAGGTGGTAGATCTTGAAGTCGCCGCGGCCGACCTTATCCAGGTCGTCCACAAGCGCAAAAAACGTGAACAGGCCCACCAGTGCAATGAGCACGACGGCGGACGAGCGGTAGATCTCAGTGGCGAGGTAGCGGCGGGCAGTTTTCACTTGGACAGCGCAGGTCTAGACAAGCTGCAGTGTAAAGGAAGCGCCCGCCCGAGCCCTCACTCGAAGCCGTGGTACTTGCGGCCGAGCGCAACTGTTGCTTCGAACAGACCCGCCTTGTTGCCGCAGTCGTAGCGCTTGCCTTCGTAGCGGTGAGCAAATACTTTGCGTTGGGCATTCATCAGGGCGGCAATGCCGTCCGTCAGCTGGATCTCGCCGCCGGCGCCTTTGCCGATCTTGCGCAGGTGGTCGAAAATCTCGCCTTCCAGCACATAGCGGCCAACGACTGCCAGAGTGGAAGGTGCTTCCTCGGGCTTGGGCTTTTCGACCATGCCGAACACTTCTGCCGTGGCGCCAGCCGCTTCGTGGGTGTCCACGATGCCGTACTTGGACGTGTCCTTGCGTTCGACGTCCTGAACCGCCAGCACGCTACCGTTGTTTGCGCGAGCCACATCGACCAGTTGCTTGGTGACAGACACGTCGGCATCGAGCAGGTCATCCGGCAGCAGCACAGCGAAAGGCTCGTTGCCAACCGCAGGTTCAGCGCACAGGACGGCATGACCCAGCCCAAGCGGAGCGGGTTGGCGAATAAAGATGCAATTAATGTTGGCGGGAAGGATGCCGCGCACGATCTCGAGCAGCTCATGCTTGCCCTTGGCGGTCAGTTCGGCTTCCAGGTCGGGCATCGTATCGAAGTGGTCTTCGATTGCGCGCTTGCTCCGACCGGTCACAAAGATCAGGTCGGTGATACCTGCTGCAATGGCTTCTTCAACTGCGTACTGGATCAGTGGCTTGTCGACGACGGGCAGCATTTCCTTTGGAATTGCCTTGGTGGCGGGCAGGAAACGGGTGCCAAGGCCGGCGACGGGAAATACGGCTTTACGGACAGGATTCATGAAAGCGCTCTTTTTGGGGATGCGTGATTTTGCGATGAACGGCTTGGCTTGTGGCCGCTACTCAGTGAATTTGTAAGAGGCTGTGGGGTTTCACGTGCAGCTTAAACAATAGGACACAAATTAAAAGCCGGGAATCTACAACAAACGGGCGGAAGACAATTGATTGACCGGAATTACGCGAAAAACTTGTCCGCGTGCGGAACGCGGCGAACCGACTGGTACAAGGAAAATGAGTCGGAATCAGGCGTAGCTGCGTTGTCAAGCTTGAGGCGTGCTCGGATGGTGCAGCAATCCCCGCAAAGGACGGCTTCACCGGCACTAGCGGATTGTGATAATGAATTCCGCCAGCCCTCTGATAAACTCCCCATCGCGCGAAGACAGCCGCTTTTGCGAGTGTCTGATGCTCGGTCAGATTACAGCCTTCACGTGTTCCCGGCACTGCTCCTTACGCCTTGCTCCGACAGGACGAGGGTTAGTCATCCGGGCGTGTCGGTTGGTGAGCATCGCTGTCAGAGCAACAACCCGATCAAATTGCGTCGTTCGTCCGAATCCACAATTCTCCCGTCACCGTTGTGTCCAATCCTACGGTGATGGGACGCATTCTTCTGCAGATAATGACCTACACCTACCTTCACCGCCCGCTTCGCGGCACAGTTGCAGCCGTACTTGCTGCACTGGTCAGTACGTCTGCCTTCGCGCAGTTTTCGTTGAATGGCTTGGGCAGCACTGCGCCGACTTCCGGCGGGGGCACCTACGTTTCTCCCAGTTCGGTCACCGGTTCAGGGATGAACGGAGCCCGGGCAACAAGCGCGACGAACAGCGGGATCGGTACGGGAACGTCCACCGGGGCCAATAACGTCCCCGGAATGGGAGTTGGCACTTCCCCCATGGGCGCGGGAAACAACTCGCTGGACTCCGGCCCCAACACGTTGCGTGATTCGCGTGGGCCGCAAGATCTCGACATGAACGGCGAGCAAGGCCCGGACGCATCCCGGCGCGGGAAAAAAGACGGGAATGCACCGGCCCGCCAGCGGCAGATCAGCCAGTTTCAGCAGTTTGTACAGCAGTCGACCGGCCGCCTCCTGCCCGTTTATGGACAGGATCTGTTTGACCTGCCTCAGGTGACTTACTCGCCAGACGGCGGCGCGCCCGCGCGCGACGATTACGTTCTTGGTCCGGGCGATGAGCTGCAGGTCCAGGTCTGGGGCGGCGTCGATTACAAGGGCAGCGTCACGATCGACCGCAACGGGCAGGCAAGCATCCCGCGCGTGGGCGTTGTGAACCTGGCTGGAACGCGCGTCGCAGACGTGGAAGCAGTCCTCCGGCAAAGCATTGGCAAGACCTTTACGAACTTCAACCTGAATGCGAGCCTCGGCAAATTGCGCTCCATCCAGGTGTATGTCGTTGGGCAGGCTCAGCAGCCTGGCACGTATAACCTGTCGAGTCTCGGCACGCTTGTCAACGCGCTATTCGCAAGTGGCGGGCCGAACGCCAATGGCAGCATGCGCAACATCGAGTTGAAGCGCGGCGGCAAGGTGGTCACCACTTTCGACCTGTATGACTTCATCGGTCGGGGTGAGAAAGGGCGCGATGTACCGCTCGCCTCGGGCGACGTCATCGTCATTCCACCCGTCGGGCCACGGGTAGCCATTGCAGGCGCGTTGGATAACGCGGCCATCTATGAGCTGAAGCCTGGGCAAAGTGTTGGCAACTCGCTGGGTGACATACTTGCGCTGGGGGGCGGCGTTCCTACTTTGGCAACTTCCCACAAAGCGTTGATCGAGCGGGTCGCGCCCCAACAGAATCCGCCAAGGCAAGTGCAGGATCTTGCGTTGGATAACGCTGGCCTGGCGACGCCGCTTCGCGATGGCGACATCGTGACGTTGCTGGGTATCAGCCCGGCATTCGCAAATGCCGTCACGCTGCAGGGCAACGTGGCAGCGCCGCTGCGTTATCGCTGGTTCAAGGGTATGAAGGTTCGAGATCTGATTCCCGAACGCGACGCCCTCATCACCGCCGACTATTACGTTCGCAAGAATCTGCTGGTTCAGAACGCTGAAGCGCTTGGCTCCGACGCCACCAAGGCCGGTAATCAGGTGGACCGCCGGGTGCGGAGCATGGTCGATGAAATCAATTGGGACTACGCCGTGGTCGAACGGCTTGACCGTGACAAGCTGCGCACGCAGTTGATTCCGTTCAATCTGGGCCGTGCTGTGCTCCAGGGCGACGAAAGCCAGAACCTGGTGCTGCAGCCGGGTGACGTGGTCACGATTCTCAGCCAGAACGATCTCAGGCTTCCCGCCGAGAAACGCACCCGGCTGGTTCGCGTGGAAGGTGAGGTCAGCGCGCCAGGCATCTACGAGGTGCTGCCCGGCGAAACCATGGGTCAGCTGATCCAGCGTGTCGGCGGAACGACGCCCCAGGCATATGTGTATGGAATCGAAATCGATCGGGAATCGGTTCGCCAGAAGCAGCAGCAAAACCTGGACTTGTTGATCCGCCGTCTGGAATCGCAACAGCAAAGCCAGATCCTGTACATCATGGCGAACCGGAATACAGCTGATGCCGCCGCGCAGGCGGCCGTGGCTCAGCAGCAGCAGGCGCTGGCGCGCTCGCAGCTTGAAGCGCTTCGCAAGCTGCGCAGCAATGGCCGTATCGCATTGGAAATGAGCGCGGGCAATCCGTCGATGAGCATTGCTTCGTTACCTGACCTGCCGCTGGAAGACGGGGACCGCGTCATGGTGCCAACCGTGCCGAGCTTTGTCTCGGCCGTGGGAGCCATCAACAACGAAAACGTCTTCATCTACAAGAACGGCCGTACCGTGGGTGAGGTCATCAAGTCCGCGGGCGTGCGGCCCGAAGCGGATCTGAAGCAGATGTTCGTGGTCCGTGCTGACGGCAGCATCCTTGCCTCCAGCACTGGATTCTTCAGCAGTGGCGTCGAGTCGGTGGCACTGATGCCCGGCGACACCATCGTCGTTCCTGAAAAGCTGGATCGCGAGACCACAGGCAACTTTGTCGCAAGACAGCTCAAAGACTGGACGCAGATCTTCTCGCAGCTCGGACTTGGCGTCGCGGCGCTTAGCGTGATCAGGGACTTGTAAAGTAATGACCGAAAGCACCATCAACAAGCCCGCAGGCAGCGTTCCTGGCGATTATCTTGCCAACGACGACGAGTTGAGCCTGATAGACGTCATGCAGGTCATCGCGGAAAACCTGCGTCTGCTGATCCTGGGACCCCTTTTGGTCGGCGTAATCGCGTTGGCCATCAGCTTCGCGATCACTCCCACGTTCACTGCGACTGCAAAGTTCCTTCCTCCGCAACAGCAACAGAGCGCGGCGCTTGGAATGCTGCAGTCATTGGGCGGCCTGGGGGGCCTCGCAGGCGCTGCGGCGGGCATCAAGAATCCGTCCGACCAATACGTTGCCTTTCTGCGAACCAACACGGTGCAGGATGCCCTGATCGACAAGTTTGCATTGATGGAACGCTATGAGCAGGAATACCGGCAGTCCACCCGCAAGACGCTTGATGGCAACACGCGCATCAATGCAGGCAAGGATGGCCTGATCACCGTCGAATTCGATGATCATGATCCGAAGTTTGCAGCGAATGTGGCTAACACGTACGTGGCCGAGCTGGGTGAGCTGTTGAACAGGCTTGCCATTACGGAAGCCCAGCAGCGACGCGTGTTCTTCGAGAAGCAGCTCGCGTCCACCAAAGAAAACCTGATCCGCGCCGAACAGGCCCTTGCCGCCAGCGGCGTGAGCCCATCGGCATTGAACGCGAACCCGTCCACCGCGCTGGAAGGCCCGGCCCGCCTGCGCGCGCAGGTGACTGCGCAAGAGGTCAGGCTCGCGGCAATGCGCAGCTATCTGACCGAGACGGCCCCGGAATTTCGTCAGGCGCAAGCCGAGTTGTCGGCGCTTCGGAATCAGCTATCCAAGGCCGAGCGTGAGCAGCCCGCAGGGAATGTCGGGGGCAATGATTACATCGCCAAGTACCGTGAGTTCAAGTACCAGGAGACCTTGTTCGACTTGTTCGCCCGCCAGTTCGAAACAGCGAAGATCGACGAAAGCCGCGAGGGCGCGTCCATCCAGGTGGTCGACGTCGCAAATCCACCTGAATTGAAGTCAAAGCCTAAGCGCGCCACTATTGCCGTAGCTGCAACATTTATCGCCGGTTTTCTACTGCTGATATTTGTTTTTGTTAGACAGATTTTGTGGGCCGGTGGACGTGATCCAGTCGCAGCGGAAAAGCTGGGAAAATTGCGTACCACATTCAGACGCGCACTTGGTCGTTAACAAGCGGTTGAGTGATGCCTGCTTCATATCAGTGTCAGTGCAGTTGAGCCGTGCTTTCCGAGAATGTTCAATCTGAAACGTTTGCTGGCCTGTCAAGCTGAATAGCCCGTTTGCCCGAAAGTGGAAGCTGGCGATCAATACCTTCGCTGATGTAATACCCTTTGAAAGTATTGGAAGGTTCCTATGGGCTGGATTAAACGTTAACTCCCGTTTGTCGATTCTATTTGATCCCTGTGAACCAATCTCGCATAGTGAGTTTTGGTAGTTCACCTAGCGGTGCGCAGTAACGTCCTCAGGCACGTCATGCTCTTCTATAGCATTATCCTTGTTATTGGCCTTTCCATACAGATTGTGGGAGCCTACACAATTTGGTTCAGCCGGACGAATATTGTCACGCATGTCTCCGCGGGATTTATTGTAATTGGCTACTTAATTCCCGGACTGTTCACAAATTATTACGCTGGGTTTTCTCAAGAATCGCTGGACATTTACGTCTGGACCTCGTTTGTTGGTGCGATCGCATACCTCCTTGGACTTCAAGCGTCTAGATTCTATTCAGTTCGCAAAGGCTGGATTAAGCGAAAAATCGCGATTCTGCAAACCCGAAACTTTGAACGTAATGCTGCAAAGCAGCTGAAGATACTACTGGTTCTAGCTATTGGTTTATTGGTCCTAGGGTACGTGATTATGGGTTTTGTACCTATGTTCGCGGCTGACCCGCTATCGGCCAAGCAGTTCAAAGGTGAGTACCGAGATAGCTATCTGCGTGCCGCTTGGTTCTTTCGATCAGGCTTAATGATCGCGATCTTTGTGATGCCAATCGCCGCAGTTTACTCATTCGTAACTAAGAAGCGATGGTTCCTTTTTGCCAGCGTATTGCTGGGCTTACTGATTATGGTGTCGCTTGCAAAAGGCGCGGCCGCGAACTGGTTGATCTTGGCCGGCGGGGTCTTGGCGGCTCGTAAACTTCGTTGGTTTTTAATCTATTTTGTATTCGTGATTGGTCTTAATCTGGCAGGCAGTATATTTAATTACATGCTTTCGGTGCTGACTGGCCTCCAGCTTTTCTCGACCAGTGAAGGTGGCCAGAGCTTCGCTGATATGGTAGCCGCAGGGGCTCCGGACATGGTAGATCAATTGAACCTGCTGGAGGCGTTCATTTCACATGGGTCGCCGTGGACGTATGGAAGAACATTCATTGGAGGTCTTGTGCCATTCTCCTATGAATGGAATCCATCCGTGTGGACGCTGAACCAGCTTAACGACGGCGCTGACGTTACAGAGATTGTTTCAGGCGGCCTTCGGCTACCAATCTCGCTTTGGGGCTATGTGAGCTTCGGCTGGATAGGCGTCGTGATGGTGCCTGCGCTATCGGGATTTCTGCTGGGGTGCTTCATGCGCATAGCAAAATCACTGATAAACGGCACGAACGATACTTTCGTGCTGGCAGTGGTCACCGTAGTGCTTAGTTATGCACTCATTCCGATTTCAGCGTTTTACGCGCTGAGCCTTTATTTTATACCGGCGGTGTTCATATCAATATTTTTGGTCCAGCGAAAACGGTTTGTTATTATGCCTGGAAAATATCTTTCGAATTTAGCTGCTACGAAACGCTGATATCTGATAATGCCGTTGTCTTAAGGCGCCATATTGCCGAAAACGTGCGCTAGGCAAGGCGACTCCTGAGCGTCGAATACAGAAACGATGCCGCAAGGCCTAATGATCGGAAAATGAAGACCAATAATTTTGACGTTCTGCGTTTTACCCTTGCGTTCATGGTCATGCTGTTTCACATCGGCATGTTGTCTGAAGCGCCAGAACTGAGAGGGCTCAGCCTGATTTCGGGCGCGTTTGCAGTGAATGCCTTCTTCATCATCAGCGGGTTCCTGATATGCATGAGCTGTGAGCGATCGAGCTCGATGTTCAGTTATGCATTGAAGCGACTGCGTCGTGTATATCCCGCGTATCTCGTGGCGATCCTGTTCACGTTCGTGATCGGCGTGGCATTCACGAAACTGAGCTTGCAGGAGTTTTTTGCGGCGGCGGAGACGTACAAGTACCTTTTCTACAATCTGATCTTCCTTAACTTCAAGCAGGTGAGCTTGCCGGGTGTCTTTGAGGACCATGTCGACATTGGCATGAACGGCTCCCTTTGGACCTTGAAGATCGAGATAATGTTCTACGCCCTGGTGCCGTTCATCATGCTGGCGTGCAGGAAGTTTGGCGCGTTCAAGGTTCTGGCGCTGGGCTATTTTCTTTCCATCGCATATCGGCTGACTTTTCTCTACCTGTTCGAAGTGCACGGCGATGAAATTTATAGCCGTTTTGGAAAGCAGCTTCCGGGTCAATTGTGTTTCTTCCTGTCAGGCGCATTGTTCTATTTCTGGTTTAAGGCAAAACGGGACATCCCGGCGTGGGTAGCGTTGCTTGGCATCGTCGCCTACAACCTTCCATTCGAATATGTGCAGATCGTGGTCGGGCCTTTGGGGTTGGGTGCCGCCATCGTCTGGTTTGCTTTGCATGCGATGCATCTGGGCAATTTCGGAAAGCATGGCGATATGTCTTACGGAATCTATGTCTATCACTTCCCGCTGGTCCAGGTCGCGGTAAGTCTGGGTCTCTTCGCCAGCGCGCCTTACCTTTCTACGCTGGCGATCTGCGCCATTGTTCTTGTGCTGGCCTATCTCTCCTTCAGATATATCGAGAATCCTTTTCTCGGGCGCAAGGGCTGACTTTGATGAGCCTGCTTGCCGGGTAAGGCGATGACGCTCGTCGCCAACACGGCGTGCAGGCCACCGGCGCACCCGACCATGCAGGATCATGCAATTGATCGTATGCAACACACTGAAGCAATGACTTTGCCTTTGAACTTAACGATTCCCCTCCAGACCATTCATCACCAAAGAATCGGAGGCACTGAGTCGGCCCTCTACAACCTTGCCAAAGGCATTGCGCACACCGACGCCAATCTGACGGTTGCATACTCGGACATCGACAGGCTGGCGCCGGAGTTCCGCGCCTGGCTGGACACTACGCCTGGTGTGTTGAAGAGGGCGACTCCAGCACTTCCCGGTCCGAAAAGCATGCGATTCATCGAAGAAACCCTCTTTGAATTCCTGCGTTCAAACGATGACTGGGTGCTATATCCAAATTATTTCGTGCCGCCAGCGATACGCCGCCGGCGGCCCACTGCAGTCCTCCTGCACGACATTCAGTACAAGCCCCTACCCCAATATCACTCGGAGCGCCGGCGTCAGTGGCTCGACTTTTACCTTCCGAAGATGTTCGAGTGGGCGGAAGTTGTTTTCCTGATATCGGAGTTTGAGCGGCAGCAGATCTTCAAGTATTTCGGCGATCGGTGCGGTCGTAAATGCACGGTTATCTACAACGCGATTGACTTCGAGAGGTTCGAGCAGCCCGCAAGTGGCAATGTTGCCGCGACTGCGAGCGCGCGCCCGTATGTGCTGACCGTATGCCATCATTTTCCGCACAAGAATGTCCGGACATTGCTGCAGGCGTTTGATCAATTGTCCAAACAGAATCCGGACGTCGATCTTTATCTGGTGGGTAAACAAACGCCGGAAAATATCGCATTTGTGCGGCAGTCTTTATCTGAATCGGCGGCAGATCGTGTAAAGCTGTTGGGTTTCGTGTCCGATGCCGAATTGGGCCAGTATTATCGCAATGCTTCACTGTTTGCATTGCCGTCCATCTATGAAGGCTTCGGTATGCCTGCCATAGAGGCCATGGGGCTTGGTGTACCTACCTTGCTCAGCGATATCCCATCGTTGCGCGAGATAACCTTCGGCAATGCCCACTACGTGGCTGACCCACTGAGCGCAAATGAGTGGGCGGCAGCGATGTCGGCTTTGCTGTCAAACCCGGGCCAGGATGCAGACAACGCAAATCTGGCTGAAAAGGTTCGAGCGGCGTACCACCCGCAAAAGGTGGCGGAGACATTGCTGGACCGATTACGCTGACAATCGCTTCAAGTCGAATGCGTCGCTTCTTTCCGCTGTCTTGTTTCCAACATTGCGACCAAGGGTCACACAGATTCGAACCATGGTAGATCTGCAAAACAAAAAAATTCTTCTGGTGATGCCGCAATTCTTTGGCTATGAGACACAGATCTCAACCAAGCTGAGGAGCAGGGGCGCTGACGTCACGTTTGTCGGCGACCGGCCCTCCCTGAGCACTTTTGCCAAAATCGCAACCCGGATCAGCCCGGGGATGATGAAGCCGTTCGCCGACCGCCATTTCAGGAGCATTTTTGCATCCATGGCGGCCGACTCATTCGATTACATCCTGATTATCAAGGGTGAATCCATGAGCATCGCAGTGACTAAGGAAATGTTCGCGCGCTTCCCGTCGGCGAAAAAGGTATTCTATCTTTGGGATAGCTTCAAGAACTCCAAGGGCGCGTTCTCGAAGCTCTCTCTGTTTGACGAAGTTCTGACCTTCGATCCAGTGGATGCGAAGCAGACTCCGGGCGTGCGCTTCAGGCCGCTTTTCTATGCTGATTCATACCTTGCAAGCCCGGGATCGACGAAGCCCGCGATAGACGTATTGTTTGTGGGCACTGCCCATACAGACCGATTCCCTGTCTTGCGCAAGCTGCGGGAGGCACTGCCACCGGGAACCCGGGTTTATTACTATCTTTTCCTGGCCAGCAAACTTGTGTTCTGGGGGCGAAAGGTCCTGGACCCGAGGTTGAAGCACTCGGGCATCGCTGATTTCAAGTTTGTTCCACTCTCTGGTAGTGAGAATGCTGCACTGTTTCAGCAGGCATTTGCGATCGCCGACGTGGAGCGCAAGGTGCAGCGAGGCTTGACCATGCGAACGCTGGAAGTACTCGCGGCACACAAAAAACTGATCACCACGAACGCGCAGGTGCGAGACTACGATTTCTACGACAGCAATAACATTCTGGTGATCGACCGGAATGAACCGGTGGTACCTGCCGATTTCTTCAATACGGACTTTCGGGCTGGTGATCCCTCCATCCTTCAGCGTTACAGCTTGGACGGGTGGATCGACGATGTCTTTGCGTGACAGCAAAACACAGCGATGCGTCTTGTCTGCCGGTCCAGGATTGTTAGGCCGATCTACCCCGGACGACGAACATTCGTGATCAGGGGTTTTCGCCTGTCAGTGCTTCGGCTGGGCGATCATCGCCGTGTTCAACCCATCCCGCATCGCCTTGAATACCCGCTTGCGACGATCTGGTGTGAATCGAATGCTTTTGACTGACATCGCCGCCACCGTGTAAGCGATGGCAATCCAACGTGTAAGCCCGTGGAGGTTCTTTCGTGCAAAGAACAGCCGGTTCCGGGTGGCGTAATACAGACTGAAGAGGCTGTCATTACCGCCAGTCGAGAAGCTGACCTTGTGAAACAGCTCGTATGTCGGAACATAAAGTACCGAAAATCCGCTGTGGTTCATGCGCCATACGAAGTCAGTATCGTCGTAGTAGACAAAGTACTGCTCGTCCATGAGTCCGACGACCTCGAAAACTGACGGGTCCAGGATCATGAAGCAGGTCGGCGCGTAGTTGGTTACCTGGACCGTATCGTACTGGCCGCGATCTGTTTCTAGATCTCCTTGATGAGGCGAAGTCGCCTTCAGCGAGGAAATATGACCACCCGCGCACCAGATAATGCGCGTCCCGAAGTAGAGCATCTTCGGTACGCTGGCTTTCGCGCCGCGTTTGATCATTTCGGCGATCATCCCCGCGATCATGTCTGGCGAATGGAATTCGACGTCGTTGTTCGACAGCACGACATAGTCGACGTTGTCCGCCAGTGCGAGCTCAATCCCTTGATTGTTGCCCTTGGCCACACCCAGATTCGCGTTGTTGAAGACGACTGTGGTCTTGATGCCGTAATCGGCTCCGAGCTTCTCGGACAGTTCGCTGCCTTCGGGCGTGGCGCTGTTATCGATCACGTAAAGTGATATATCGATGCCAGTCTGTTTCTGCAGGCTGCGAAAGAAACCTTCAAGGACATCGTTGCTATTGAATAGTACGGTGACGATACCGATTTTGATCATGCTGGACTCTGGGCCAAAAGCAATTCAGGTGGGTGAGGGCTCGTCAGGTGTCTGGACCACGGAGCCCTCGCAAGGATCGCGGACTGTTAACCCTTGAACAGGCCCTTCGCCTTCATCTCTTCGATGCTGGCTTCGTACTTGTCCACCTGCACTTCCTGCTTGTTGACCCACTTCGTGAATTCGCTGATTCCCTGCTCGAACGACACTTCGGGCACAAAGCCCAACTGCGAGCGCGCTTTTTCCAGGTCTGCAAAGTTGTGACGAATGTCACCCAGGCGATAGGCGCCTGTGGTTGTGACGGGTACCGGCGTGCCATAGGCGGCGATCAGACGGTCTGCGACCTCCTTGACGGTCGTGGCAATGCCAGAGCCGATGCCGTAGACCTCCGTGCTGGTGCCGTCACGAAGCAATGCCAGCGTGGTGGCTTTGACCACATCGCTGATGAACACGAAATCGCGGCTTTCCAGCCCATCTTCAAAGATGCTGATGGGGTTTCCGTTCTTGATGCGGGTCGAGAAAATCGAAAGAATGCCGGTGTAGGGATTGCTCAGTGACTGGCCCGGGCCATAGACGTTCTGGTAGCGAAGTGCAGTGCCCGCAATTCCGAGACTCGAACATACGGTAAGAACCATCTGCTCCTGGTTGAGCTTGGTGATGCCGTATACGGACGACGGATGCAGTTTGGCATCCTCGTCGGTGGCAACAAGCGTCAGCGGTTCTCCCGTCGTGGAGTCCACGTGTTCGAAGATGCCTTTTGACAGCGCGTCGTTGGTTCGGGCACCGGGATAGACGAACGATCCGTCTGCGGTCCGGTATTTGCCTTCGCCGTAGATGGAGCGTGACGATGCCACCACAACGCGTGAGACGGAATGCTTGGTGTTGGTAAGGAGGTCCAGCATGAGGGCTGTCCCGCCAATGTTCACATCAACGTATTTCTTGATTTCGTACATCGACTGGCCAGTGCCGGTTTCGGCCGCCAGATGCACGATCGCATGTTGACCATCCATCGCCTGGATCCAGGCCTGCTCATCGGTGACCGAACCTTCAATGAATCGTACCTTGTCCCGAATCGTCAGGAACAGTTCCGATTTGTCCTTGGCGTTATCACCATGAATCTGCGGCGATAGGTTGTCCAGCACGGTGATGCTGTGACCCAGGGAGATCAGGTGCAATGCGAGGTTTGAACCGATGAAGCCTGCGCCGCCAGTGATAAGTACGTTCATGATGATCCTTCCTTGATGTATTTGTTCGGTGTTCGCGCCGCAAGAAACTCGCGGCACGTCAGGTGTTGGTGGCAGAGGCCTTGACCCACGACGAGGTGGCGGCGTCAAACCGTTTGATCAGCTTTGCAGGAACGCCTGCAATGACACAGTTGTCGGGGAAGCTTTTGGTCACGACGCTATTGGCCGCGACGGTGCAATGCTCACCCAGTTGGACTCCGCTGGCAACGTACACATTGGCACCTATCCATGATCTGGCTCCGATACGGATGGGACCCTTGCTGACCAATGGCGACTGAATCATTCCAATGGAAGGATCGTCATAACCATGATCAAAATCGCACAGAAAGACGTTAGGCCCGAACGCGACGTCACGTCCAACAGTTACCTCCTGCGCGCAAGTAATGTTGCAGCTATGGTTCATATAGACGCCGTCCTCGATGACAATGCGTCCGTTGTGTTCGCTTTTTCCGTAAGCGCCAACTGAATAAAGAATGGCGTCACTCTCGATCCTGACATTGGAACCGATGAAGATATTTTTCGGACTCATGACTTGCCGCGGACGTTTCAGCCACGTGCCGCTGCCTATGGCACCGAATTCGCGTCGGTACACCGTTGCTGACTTGATGCGTGCCATCACGCCGGACAAGATATACCGCTTCTCGAATGAAGACAGGGCAGCGAACTTCTTCAGTTTAGCGAAAAGACTCATTTGGCTTTGAAGCTCTGGAGAACGTGGTCGCGCACCGTGTCGTTGCTGGCCTCGATGGAAGGGCGGTCCACTCCATGGGCTTTCTCGTAAGCCTTCATGGAAAGCATCCAACCGTAGAAAGCGCAATTGGCGGTCAGAAAGGCGCCTGCGGGCCCCGCTTTGTAGCCGCCGCGAAGGACATACTGCGTCAGAGCCATTTTGAGGGACGCCAGCACGAGGCGCAGAGGCGAACGATAAAGGCTCGGTGACGCCTGCACGTCGGTATAACGATCCATGGTCAGAATGTAGGACTTTGCGACGTTCGAGATGAAGTGGTGCACAAAATAACGATCGTCCAGCATCTTGATACGGGATTCCGGGACGGTGACCTTGCCGAAACCGTGAATCACATTGCCATTGAAGTCAATGGCGGCTTTACGGAAAATCCGGTTCATGCGATCGGCAAAAGCATCGTGGCAAAACTTGCCGTAATAGTAGTTTTTCCGGGTGATATTAACGATGTCGTAGTCGTTCGAGTCAACAGCAGCAGCAATCGCACCAGCGGTTTCATGATCGATCATTTCGTCTGCAAACCCCCAATAGATCCAGTCGGTCTGTACCGCTTCCTTGACGCGTGCGGCGGTTACTTCGTCTTCGACCCACCCTTGGTTCTTGTTCAGCAACACCGTTGCGCCGAATGAGCGGGCGATGTCTGCAGTCTGGTCCGTACTGTCGTTGTCAACCACCAGTATCGGGCCGATGCCCGCGAAGTTCTGCAGGACTCTAGTAATGCGTTGTTGTTCGTTATAAGTGAAAACAACAAAGGTGACGTTAGGGCAGAGCACTGATGGCCTATCGGTTGTTGATTTGAGTCAGATAAAACAGATGCAAGCATACGACGAGCTGGGAAACCAGCAATGGAATACCGATCAGATAAACATTCGACAGGTCGTATAGGTAAACGGCATAGAATGAAACCAGAACGGCAACGACGCCAAGAAGGTTTGCAGTAACCAACTGGGTCGCCTTTTGATTGATCGTCAAATACGTCGTAATGATGCCAATCAGGAAGTTCAAGCCTTCAACGGATGCTCCAAAGAGCAGGATCGGCCAGTATGCGGCCAGCGTTTCGCGAGTCAAGATCTTGAGAACGAGTTGGCCCAGAACCGCATATCCAACGATCGCAGTGAACACCAGACCGACGGCGATGGTCAGGTATTTCAGCAGATACGTTCCTTGTGACCGATAGAGCCTTGGCGTGAGGATCTGCGAAGCTATTTGGGCCAAGGCGTTCATCCCGACGGATCCGACGTTTGCCACGGTCGCATAGATACCTGCGATCGAGGCGAAGCCGAGTCCTACATAGACCAGGCGGTAAGCTTGTATCTGGATCCAGTTGCAGACGGCTGAAAACGATACGGGATAGGACGCGATCGCTGCGTCACGCATGCTCAGTCGGTAAGTCGAGTCTTGCGATATCGGAACGTTTTTCTTGAAGTAATACCCGATGATCAGCGCTTCGATCGCATAGGCAATGATCGCAGTTTGAAAAAGGGTCTCCGCCGTTGGGGGCCGGAACAGTTGTGAACCTGCAAACAGTCCGCCCCGCAATAAAGCTTCCAGAATGAGCGCAACCACCACGAACAGGCGTCGGTGCAGGTTATTCAGCAGGTTCCGGCTTGCCGTACAGACGTGCAACAGGGCCGAGTACAGCAGCACCTGCGGAATTTCGTGCATCTCGATCTTGCTGTAATGCCAGAAGATGCTGCCCACGACCGTAACGAAAATCAGTGCAATCAAGGCGGCTTTGGCGTTGAGTCCCAGAAACGCCTTGATTGGTACCGGTTTATCGTAGAAAGCAATCAACTTCGCCTGCTGGTAATAATCAAGCGGTATGAACACCAGGGCATTGGCTGAATACGACAGGGCGATCAGATAGAAAAAGCGTCCCAACTCTTCAGCAGTCAGAAAGTTCGTATAGATCTTGATGTAGACGAGCTGAAGAACGATGCTGCCCAGTCGCAGCATGATCAGCGAGAAGTTCCCCTTCATGGATTGTTCACGGTCTTCTAGGTCTCAACTCGGCAGATTCAACAGTCGCATGAATCAGGCAGCTTCCAGATCGTGCATGATCGCCTGCGCGGAAAGCCCGTGTTCCTGCATCAGGTGCCTGTAATCGCCGCAGGTTTCCGAGAATTGGTCGCGCACGCCGTAGGCATGGAACTGTCCTTGAAACTTTCCGACGATCAATTCTGCAATGGTGCTGGCCAGACCACCATGCACCGAGTGCTCCTCGATCACGATGATCCGTTTCCGCCCGCCAATGACCGGACCGAGATCGGCAGCGGTGAACGGCTTGATGCGAGGAACTGAATACACCGCGGCGCCCCCCAGCGAGTCAGCGATTTGCAAGGCGGTATTCACGCCTGAACCCGTTGCGATGATCAAGGTTGTTTCTTTTTCATCGCGGACGTTGATGATCGCGGATTCGGCTGTGACAGGTCCCTCATGCACGTCGCCCAGGTCGGCCTTGCCCATTCGCATGTAGCACGCCGATTTCGAAGCGAACATTGCATCCATGCTCGCGGTCAGTTCGTGCCGATCGGCAGGCGAGTAGATGGAAAGATGAGGGATCGGTCGCAGGACACTGATATCTTCGAAGCTCTGATGGCTGGCGCCCAGGTGGCTATACACGACGCCCGCGCCGTCGCCGATCAGGATGACGGGCAACTGCTCATAGCAGATGTCGATCTTTATCTGTTCGACAACGCGTACCGGGACGAAGGCCGCCAGTCCGTACACCACGGGTCGATATCCTGCCTTGGCCAAGCCGGCCGCAACGCCCACCATGTTCTGCTCGGCGATGCCGCAGTTGATGTATTGGTCGGGGCAGGCCTTTCGAAACGCGTCGAACAGGGCGTAACCGTGGTCGCCGGTCAGCAAGAGCACCTTTGGATCAGCTTTTGCGGCGGCGACAAGTGCGTTGGAAAAAGCGTCTCTCATGCTGCAGCCCCCAGTTCCGCGATGGCGTCGGCATACGTCGTCTCGTTAAGGCGCGTGTAATGCCAGATGTTGTCATGTTCCATGAAGGACACCCCCTTGCCTTTGACTGTCTGCGCAATCAATGCCTTCGGACGGCCATTCTGGGTGTCGCACAGCTTGCGCACCGTCTCGTCGATGCTGTCCTCGTCGTGGCCGTCGATCGTTACTGCGTCAAACCCGAACGCGGCAAACTTCGATTCGATGTTGCCGAGTGCCATGACCTCGTCGGTCGTACCCATTGCCTGAAAGCCATTGGCATCGACGATGACGACCAGATTGTCGAGCTTGAAGTGGGTGGCGAACAACGCAGCTTCCCAGATCGGGCCTTCATTGATTTCTCCGTCGCCGACAATTGCAAAGCACTTCTGATCGGTTTTCGAGAGCTTCGCAGCAAGTGCAAGCCCGGTGCCGACCGACAACCCATGGCCCAGTGAGCCCGACGTCACTTCGACGCCCGGGATGTGCGTATCGGCAAGGCCTTTCAGCGCACTGCCGTTCTTGAAATAATTGTGCAGGGCTTCGTCACTCAGCCAGCCCTTTTCACCAAGGCATGCGTACTGAGCCATGACGCCATGCCCCTTGCTCAGCACCATGTAATCCCGGTGTTCGTGCCGGGGATTGTCATCCGGAAATCGAAGGTGCGTTCTATAAAGAACCGCTAGCAATTCGACGATGGAGAACGCGCAACCAATATGGACCGTCTTGCCCGAGTAGGCCATGTCCAGAATGGTTCTTCGAATGCGCTTTGGATCGAAATCAGCCATGTAGAGACTCTTGTGTAAAGCTGGCCGTCGGGCCAGTGATCATTCCGATGTCGGGCTTCTGGTACTCAGGCGGCACGCGTGCCACCTGCGCGATGCCAGGCAAGTGTTCTTTCAATCGCATCATCGAGCGAGACACGGACCGCCAGACCCAGGTCATCGCGTGCTTTCGTGATGTCAGGCGCGTATTGCTGCGCCGGTGCTGCAGGAGACGGAGTCTGCCGGATGTGGACAGGTACAACGGCTCCGCTCGCCTTCGCGACCCGAGCCGCCAGATCCCCCAAGGAAATCGGCATGTCGGACCCCACGTTGTAGGCCTCGGCACGCTTGCCTTTGACAAGGATGGTCCAGAGCCACAACGCCAGATCGGCTGCGTACAAGTAGGATCTGAAAGGAGTACCGTCCCCCTGGATCACGATAGGTTCGGATGCCAGTTTGTTCTTGATGAAATTGCCAATGGCAAAGTGCTTGTCGATCGCAAGGTAGGGTCCGACAAGGGCGTAGATCCGGGCGATCTTTACAGGAATGTCGTAAGCGCTGTCGTAAGCGGTTGCCATCCACTCCGAACTCTTTTTTCCGAGTCCATAAGCCGACGCGAGCCGCATCGGATCAGGGCCGCCCAGGTAGGTTTCCGGCGTCAGGCTCATGTCCGGAGGAACGCTGCCGTAGACCGCGCCGGAACTTGTCAGTAGCAGTCCCTCGCAGCCTCCTCGCCGCGCCAGGTCGAGGACGCGGCGAGTGCCCGTCAGGTTTACGTCGAACACGTCGAGATGCGCTGCTGGACTTGCGTCCGCGGACACGTCCGTGGCAGCGTGAACGATGTAGTCGAATGAGGGAAGCCCGTCAGCCGGAAAGGTGCGGACGTCACCCTCAAGCAGTTCGATGGCAGCATGCCGGGCAAGGTGCGGCGCTTCAGTCGTGAAGGCCGAAGGCCGACGCGTCAGCAGGGTGGCTTTCACCCCGAGGCCGTAAATATCGTTCGCCCGGCAAAGCGCTTCAAGCATCCACTTGCCGACGAAGCCGGTTGCGCCGGTGAGGAAGATGGACTTGCCCCTCAGCGCTTCCCACACCCCTTCACCATGCTCCAGGATGTGCTTGAAATCGTCTTCCGCGATGCTGCTGACAGTCACTTGTTTTCCGCTCGTCAAATCCTGCCGGGCATTGAGCCCGGCATGTTCCGTTATCAGAAGTTCACGCCCAGGAACGTTTCGATCTTTTCGACGGTGTAGTCGAGCATTTCACGCGACAGGCCTGGGTACAGCCCGATCCAGAACGTCTGGTTCATGATGCGGTCGGTGTTGGTCAGTTCGCCAGAGATGCGGAAGTTGCGGCCCAGCATGTACGGCTGGCGCGTCAGGTTGCCCGCGAACAGCAGACGCGTGCCAATCTTGTTCTGGTCCAGGTAGGTCGTCAGGTCCAGACGCGTTACGCCGGCGTCTTCCTTAACGGTGATCGGATAGCCGAACCACGATGGATCGGCTTTCTCGGTTGCTTCCGGCAGGATCAGGAACTCTTCGCAGCTCTTGAGCTTTTCGGTCAGGTAGGCGAAGTTGTCCTTGCGGGCTTGCACGAAGCCTTCAAGACGGTCCATCTGCGCAAGCGCGCAGGCAGCCTGCATGTCCGAAATCTTCAGGTTGTAGCCAAGGTGCGAGTACGTGTACTTGTGGTCGTAGCCTTCAGGCAACGTACCGAGCTTCCAGCAGAAGCGCTTGTTGCAGGTGTTGTCCTTGCCTGGGGGGCAGTAGCAATCGCGGCCCCAGTCACGGAAGGATTCGGCGATCATCTTCAGTTCGTAGTCGTTCGTGAAGACGGCGCCGCCTTCGCCCATCGTGATGTGGTGCGCAGGGTAGAAGCTCAGCGTGGCGATGTCGCCGAAGGTGCCGACGACCTTGCCGTTGTACGTGGTGCCCAGTGCGTCACAGCAGTCTTCGATCAGCCACAGATTGTGCTTCTTGCACAGCGCGACGACCGTGTCCAGGTCGAACGTGTTGCCCAGCGTGTGGGCGATCATGACCGCCTTGGTCTTGGGCGTGATGGCCGCTTCGATCAGCGACGCGTCGGCGTTGTAGGTACCCATCTTGACGTCGACGAACACCGGCACGGCGCCGAATTGCAGGATCGGGTTGACGGTGGTCGGGAAGCCCGCAGCCACGCTGATGACTTCGTCACCTGGCTTGACGGCACGGTCGCCCAGCTTGTGGGACGTCAGGGTCGAAAAGGCAACCAGGTTGGCGGACGAACCCGAGTTGACCGTCATGACGTGATTGACGCCAAGGAACTTGGCCAGGCGGGCTTCGAACATGTCGTTGAAGCGGCCGGTGGTGAGCCATCCGTCGAGGGACGCATCGACCATCAGTTGGAGTTCTGGCGCGCCAATGACTTTGCCCGACGGGGGGACGACGGACACGCCCGGTACGAATTCTTTCGCAGCGGTGGACAAGGCACCATATTGGCCGACGAGCTGGATGATTTGCTCGCGAATCTGTTCTTTGCTCATGGTGCTCTCATGCCTTCAAAAGGGATGTTTGATACGAATCGATTTGGGTAAGGGTCAGCGCGCGCATGTCGGCGCCTTGCTGAGCGGCCTTGAACCATTCGACGATCTTGTCGATCGTGATAGGCAAGGTCCACTGCGGCCGCCAGCCGAGCTGGCTGCGGGCCTTCGAGCAGTCCAGCTTCAGGAAAGTGGCTTCATGAGGCTGCGGGTTCTTGTCCAGCTCCCAGCTTGCGCCGGCGCCCCAGGTTGACGTGAGACGTTCGACGATCCACTGGACGGGCTGCGTATCCGAATCTTCAGGGCCGAAGTTCCAGCCGTCGGCGAACGTGACGCCTTCGTTGTACAGGCGCTCTGCCAACGTCAGGTAACCGCTGAGCGGCTCCAGCACATGCTGCCACGGACGGATGGCGTGGGGGCTGCGGATATGCACCGATTGCCCGGCCGCGATCGCCCGCATCATGTCGGGAATGAGCCGATCCTGGGCCCAGTCGCCGCCGCCGATGACATTGCCTGCACGGCCGCTGCCCACGGCAACACCGTGGCGCGCGTAGTCGTCGGGATTGAAGAACGAGTTGCGATAGGCGCTGGTGACGAGTTCGGAGCATCCCTTGCTGTTGCTGTAGGGATCGTATCCGCCCATCGGCTCGTTTTCACGGTAGCCCCAGAGCCATTCCTTGTTCTCGTAGCACTTGTCGCTGGTCACGATCACAACGGCCTTCACGCCTTCGGTCTGGCGGACCGCTTCAAGCAAGTGCACCGTACCCATGACGTTGGTCGCGTAGGTCTCAACCGGGTTCACATAGGAATAACGCACCAGGGCCTGGGCGGCCATGTGAATGACGATCTCGGGTTGCGCGGCCTTGATTGCTGCCTGCATGGCTGCGAGGTCACGAATATCGCCGATCTGCGAGTTCATGCCTTCTGCAACGTTCGCGCGTTGGAACAGATTCGGCTCGGAGTCGGGGGCCAGCGAGAAGCCGGTCACTTCGGCGCCCAAGGATTGCAGCCAAAGCGACAGCCAGCTTCCCTTGAACCCCGTGTGGCCGGTCATGAAGACCCGCTTGCCTTTCCAGAATGTCGGATTCATTACCACTTCTTCCAGGGCGCTTTGCCGGATTGCCAGAGTTCTTCGAGGTGGACCTTGTCGCGAAGGGTATCCATGGGCTGCCAGAATCCGTCGTGTGCGTAGGCTGCCAGTTCACCTTCAGCCGCCAGGGCTTCCAGGGGCTCGCGTTCCCACACGCAGTCATCGCCGGTGATCAGGTCCAGCACTTTCGGTGACAGGACAAAGAAGCCGCCGTTGATCAGACCGCCGTCGCCCTTGGGCTTTTCCGTGAACGATTTGACCTTGTCGCCGCGGATATCAAGGGCGCCAAACCGGCCCGGAGGATAGGTCGCGGTAAGCGTCGCCTTGGTACCCGATTGCTTGTGGAATTCGACCAATTCGCCGATGTTTACGTCCGCCACGCCGTCGCCGTAGGTGAAGCAGAACGCTTCCTCGTCCTTGACGTAGTCCTTGACGCGGCCCAGGCGGCCGCCCGTCATGGAGTTTTCGCCCGTGTCGACCAGGGTGACCTTCCAGGATTCCGCGAAGCGCTGATGCACTTCCATCTGGTTGGTCGACATGTCGAACGTCACGTCCGACATGTGCAGGAAGTAGTTGGCAAAGTATTCCTTGATCACGTAGCCCTTGTAGCCGCAGCAGATCACGAAATCGTTGATCCCATAGTGGGAATAGATTTTCATGATGTGCCAGAGAATGGGCTTGCCGCCCACTTCGACCATCGGCTTGGGCTTGACGGAGGTTTCTTCGCTAATACGGGTGCCGAGACCACCGGCAAGAATGACAGCTTTCATCGTTCAGTTCTCAAGTTATCTGTTATCGGCCGATGGCCGTCATTCGAAGCAATCAGCGTCGCCCAGGGGCTTGCCGTTGGCATCTTTTGCCGCAAGCGAAGGCTCGCCGGAAAGTGGCCATTGAATCCCGACCGAGGCGTCAGACCAGAGCAGCGAACGCTCGAACTCGGGGTACCAGTAGTCGGTCGTCTTGTACAAGAATTGCGCGTTTTCCGATACCACCACGAAGCCGTGCGCGAAGCCCTCGGGCACCCACAGCTGCCGGTTGTTTTCCGCGCTCAACGTGACGCCGACCCACTTGCCGAAATTTGGCGAGCTCTTGCGCAGGTCCACTGCGACGTCGAACACTTCACCCTCGACCACCCGCACCAGCTTTCCCTGCGGATGCTGGATCTGGTAGTGCAAACCGCGCAGCACGTTGCGGGACGATTTCGAGTGATTGTCCTGAACGAATTCCTTGTTCAGTCCGGTGCATTTTTCAAAGTCGCGAGCGTTGAAGCTTTCGTAGAAAAACCCGCGGGAATCACCGAAAACTTTCGGCTCCAGGATCAGGACTTCAGGAAGATCGGTGGCAGTTACGGTGTAGGGCATGATCAGCCGGCGATAAGTTTTTGGAGATACTGGCCATAGCCATTCTTGGCCAGGGGCTTTGCAAGCTTCGCGACGTCATCGGCGGCGATCCAGCCGTTGCGGAACGCGATTTCTTCCGGGCAGGCAACCATCAGCCCTTGCCGCTTTTGCAGCGTCGCGATGAAGCTGCTGGCTTCGAGCAACGAGTCGTGGGTGCCGGTATCCAGCCACGCGAACCCGCGCCCCATGATCTCGACGTTCAACGACTTGTTTTCAAGATAGCGCTTGTTGACATCGGTGATTTCATATTCACCACGCGGCGATGGTGCAATGTCGGCAGCGATGTCGCACACGGTGTTGTCGTAGAAGTAGAGCCCCGTGACCGCGTAGTTGCTGCGCGGCTTGACTGGCTTTTCTTCGATGCTGAGCGCCCGGAATTCATCGTTGAATTCAACGACGCCGTAGCGTTCCGGATCGTGCACGTGGTAGGCGAAAACGGTAGCTCCGTCCGTACGGGCGTTCGCGCTTTCCAGCTGCTTGACCAGGTCGTGACCATAGAAAATGTTGTCGCCCAGGATCAATGACGAAGGCGCGTTGCCCACGAACTCGCGGCCCAGCACGAAGGCTTGCGCGAGACCGTCCGGCGATGGTTGGACCTGATACTGGATATTCAGGCCCCATTGCGAACCGTCGCCCAGCAGGTCTGAAAAGCGTGGCGTGTCTTGCGGCGTCGAAATGATCAGGATGTCGCGGATACCGGAAAGCATCAACGTGGCCAACGGGTAATAGATCATCGGCTTGTCGTAGATAGGCATCAGCTGCTTGGACACCGCCTGCGTGATCGGGTACAGGCGCGTGCCGGAGCCACCCGCCAGGATGATGCCCTTGCGGGTGGGGGACGTTGCTGCCTTGATCATTGTTTTAGCTCTGCAAGAAGTTTGACGGTGCTTTCGACATGCACGGTCCAGTCAGGAAGGCGGATTCCGAAGGTCGACTCGAGTTTGTCGCACGACAACCGGGAGTTGTGCGGACGCTTGGCGGGTGTGGGATAGTCCGAGGTCGGGATGGGATGGACGCGCTCGGGCGCTGCCTTCAGTTCCAGCCCTGCTGCAATGCCTTCTGCAATGACCTTGGAGGCATAGGCATGCCACGTGGTCTCGCCCTTGGCCGTGAGGTTGTACAGGCCAAACGGGAAGGTGCCCGACGCCGTGCCAGCATTGCGGGCAGCAAAATACTGCGCAACGATGTGCGCGCTGACGTCCGCAATCAGCGCCGCGCTGGTCGGCACGCCATGCTGGTCCGCAATGACGTTGAGGCTTTCGCGCGCGCCCGCCAGCTTCAGCATCGTCTTTGCAAAATTGCCGCCGTGTGCCCCAAAGACCCACGTCGTGCGAAAGATCAGATGTTCGCGAAGTTCGGCTGCAATAGCCTGTTCGCCTGCCAGCTTGCTGGCGCCGTAGACGTTGACCGGGCTGGTTGCATCGTCTTCCGTATAGGCACTGGCTTTGGACCCATCGAACACGTAGTCGGTCGAATAGTGCACCAGCAATGCGCCGACCTTCGCAGCCGACTGGGCAAGCGCTTTGACTGCATTGGCGTTGACCAGGTAGGCCTTGTCCTGATCGCTTTCCGCCTTGTCGACAGCGGTGTAGGCGGCCGCGTTGACGATGACGTCGGGCCGAAGCGTCGCGACAAGGTTGTCGACCGCCGCAGCATCGGCAAGATCACACGTCGACCGATCGACGCCGACGACCTGACCCAACGGTTGCAACGCGCGCATCAGCTCGAAGCCGAGCTGACCCTTCTGGCCAATCACAAGCAGGGTAGGGGACTCAAGCGCCATATTGCTTTTCCACCCATTTGCGGTAGTCGCCGCTGACCACGTTATTCAACCAGGGCTGGTTTGCCAGATACCACTCGATGGTCTTGCGCATGCCGGTTTCGAACGTTTCGGCCGGGCGCCAGCCCAGTTCACGCTCGAGCTTGGTGGCGTCGATGGCGTATCGGCGGTCATGCCCCGGCCGGTCTTTCACGAACGTAATTTGTTCGGTGTAGGAAACCTTGTCTTCGCGCGGCTTGAGTTCGTTCAGCAGCGAGCAGATCGTGTCGACGACTTCCAGATTAGTCTTTTCGTTCCAGCCGCCAACGTTATACGTTTCACCAAGGCGACCGGATTCGATCACGCGATGGATCGCGCTGGCGTGATCGGCAACGAACAACCAGTCGCGGACGTTCTTGCCATCGCCGTAGATCGGCAGCGGCTTTTGTCCCAGCGCATTCAGGATGACCAACGGAATCAGCTTTTCCGGAAAGTGGTAGAAGCCGTAGTTGTTCGAGCAGTTGGTCGTCGTGACTGGCAAACCATACGTATGGAAATAGGCCCGGACCAAGTGATCGCTGGCAGCCTTGCTTGCCGAATACGGCGAATTGGGCGCAAACGGCGTTTCTTCGGTAAAGGCTGGATCGTCGAGCTCCAGCGTGCCGTACACCTCGTCGGTCGAAATGTGGTGGAAACGGCGCGTTTGCTGCAGCGTTTCCTTGTCGAGTTTCTGCTCGGTCTGCCAGAACTGACGGCAGGCTTCCAGAAGGCAATACGTGCCCTCGATATTGGTTCTGACGAATTCACCAGGGGCAGTAATCGAACGGTCGACATGGCTTTCGGCAGCAAAGTGGACCACGGTATCGATGCTGTGTTCGCGAAGCAGCCGATCTACCAGCGCGCGATCGCAAATGTCGCCTTGCACCAAGGTATGACGCTCTTCGCCATCCATCCCCTTGAGGTTGTCTGGGTTGCCCGCATAGGTCAGCAGATCAAGGTTGACCACGTTGACGTCTTTGGCAGCGCCAAGGAGGTAGCGCACGAAATTGGAACCGATGAATCCGGCACCGCCAGTGACGAGAATGTTTTTGGGCTGGTAGCTCATTGCTTGGATATGAATGGACCGTTCGGGTTGTGCGACACATCAGCGCAGTCGTGCCGATGTGTTTGTTGAAAATTTGACGGATCCGTCGGGAATCCGCCGGCGATCGAGGCAAGCCTCAGTAGGCTCCGTCCCGCTGCAGCACGACGCCAGCGGTCTTGAAAAGAATGGCGACGTCATAAAAGAGCGACCAATTCTTCACGTACCAGGCATCCAGATAGACGCGCGTTGCATAGTCGATATTGTTGCGTCCGCTGATCTGCCAGAGACCGGTCATGCCGGGCTTGACCATCATGTAGTAGTCGGCGTCGTCGGCATACCGCGCCAGTTCGGCCTCGACGATCGGACGCGGTCCGACCAGGCTCATCTCGCCCTTCAACACATTCCAGAGCTGGGGCAATTCGTCAAGACTGGTTCGACGGAGGAAACCACCGATCTTGGTAATGCGCGGATCGTTTTTAAGCTTGAAGTCCAGATTCCATTCTTCGCGTGCTGCCGGATCGTTGGCGAGCAAATTCCGAAGGACTTCTTCTGAATTCAGCACCATCGATCGCAGCTTGAGGCAGCTGAATTTCTTGCCGTTCTGGCCGATGCGAGTGTGGCCGTAGAAGGCGTTTCCGCCGTCTTCACGCACCTTGTAGGCAAAGTACGCCAGCACGGGCGAAAGAAGCAGAAGCAGGAGGGAAGAGAAAACAATATCGAACGAGCGCTTGATCACCCGCGACGCCGTACGCTTCAAATTGGTGTTCAGGCGAAGCATCAGCACTTCGTGGCTGAAGAAGTGAGACATTTCGGCGCCATACAACGGCACGCCGCGCATGGCTGGGATCACCGAGATATCCCGAATGCCGTGTCGGGTCAGGTCCCGGATCCAACGGTCGCGCAGATGGTGTTCGTGGTGTTCAAGCGCGATCACAACCTTGACGTCGGCCAGGAGGTTGAAACTGCTGGCGTTGAAACCGTTCAGGATCGGGACGCTGGTGAGTGTCTGGGAACCAAGCGATTCTGCCGGCGACACATAGGCGATGACATCGAGTCCCATCAGCGGCTGGCTGCGCAGCGCCAGGCACGCTTCCTTGGCGTTTTCCCCGGTGCCTACGATCAGCGTCGGTTTTTTCCAATAACCCGCGCCGGTGAGGATGGTTTTGATCGCCCAGCGGCCCAAGGGCACGCATACCATCGCGGTGGCCCACGTCGTGAACCACCAGATTCGAGAAAATTGCCAGCCGATCAGGGCAATGAATGCCAGTTCGAGGAAAGCGACCAGCACAAGCGTGGACAGCACCTCGTGCAACTCGCTCCAGAAGGGTTTTCTGTACGCATAATGCCGGGCGCTTCCCCAGAACCAGAGAACGGCCGAGAAAACAAATGCGGCATGCGTAACCAGGGGGGAAAATATATTGCTGCTGTTAATGCCGATCCAGCCGGACGAAAAACCAGCAGACGTTGCCGTTGCGAGAGCAAGGGCACCCAAGCCGAAAGCTGTCAGGAAACTCACCAAGTCGGTCAGGCACAAAGCGTACTTGTTAATCCATCGCGCATTTAGCCGCGAGCCGCTTTGTAAAGGACTGAATAGTTCTGCTTTCATAGTGAGGTCTCAAACCATCGACGCACGCTGACGCCTAGTAATTTCACAACGATCTCATCCGCGAATCGCCGGTAGTCGGAGCAGCAATGTGTCGCGGGCCGCGGCAGTTCAGGTACAACACCACTGCTGCCAGTCGCTGAGAACGTGTCAGGCGCTCTCGTAGTGACCCATAAGCAATAAAAGCGCTCACCCAAGGAGCGCCTCTTTGCAACAACGGATTTTAGCCTAGAACGTAATTCGTATGGTTCCCACGGCCGAGACAGTGATTGCAACATAGTGAAACGGCTCGGTCCATCGAGTTGACAGGCAGGCCAGGCAATGGCATCGGGAAAGTACCATCATCCCTTGGCTGTAGAGACCGGGACGTCGTTGCCCCCGTCCATGTCATTGCGACTGCATGCGAGGGACGTGTGGGGATGTAGGTCTTAGTGACTGTGGTGTTTAGGCTGCAAACCATCGAATATCATCAAGCCTAATTCGGGACGGATGAAAAATGCAGAAGAAGTTGTTGGTGACGGGCGGCGCAGGTTATATCGGCAGCCATACCTTGGTGGAATTAATTGCCGCGGGATATGCCCCGATTGTCTTGGACAATTTGTCGAACAGCGATATCGAAGTGCTCAGGCGCGTCAAATCGCTGACAGGCGTCGAGGTGCCATTTGTCAAAGCGGACATTCGTGATGAGGCGGCGCTCGACAAGGTATTCAAAGATGCCGCGCAGGACGGCGACGCCATTGCCGCGGTGATTCACTTTGCAGCGCTCAAGGCGGTGGGCGAGTCGGTAGAAGATCCCTTGCGTTATTACGACAATAACGTGGGCGGTACCCGTACGTTGCTGTCGGCCATGCTGGCCGCGGGTGTGAACGCCATCATATTCAGTTCCTCGGCAACGGTGTACGGCGATCCTCAATTTCTTCCCTATACCGAACAGCATCCGCAAAAGCCCACCAACCCATACGGCTGGACGAAGTTTATGGTTGAGCAGATGTTGTCCGACGTCTGCGCATCCAATCCTTCCTTTTCGGCTGTCACGCTCAGGTATTTCAATCCGATCGGTGCGCATCCAAGCGGACAGTTGGGTGAGGATCCCAAGGGCTTGCCCAATAATCTCTTCCCTTTCCTGACCCAGGTCGCGGTAGGAAAACTCGAACGCCTGCGAGTTTTTGGAAATGACTATGACACGGTGGACGGAACGGGCGTGCGTGATTATCTTCACGTGGTGGATCTAGCGGTGGGTCATGTCAAGGCCGTGAAAGTCGCGGCCGAGCAGAAAGGGTTCCTTCCCGTCAATCTGGGTACCGGGCAGGGCACCAGCGTCTTGCAGATGGTCAAGGCCTTTGAACAAGCCTCCGGCAAAGAGATCCCCCTGGCGATGATGGATCGCCGTGCCGGCGACCTGCCCCAGTTCTGGGCGGATGCGTCCGAAGCGCATCGGTTGCTTGGCTGGACGGCTGAGCGTTCCCTGGAAGACATGTGCCGGGACGGGTGGAACTGGCAGCGGCAGAATCCCGATGGCTACCGCGCCAGTGGGGATGTTGCTTAGCGGTATCTGATACAAAATATCTGATGGTCTAGCCCTTCCGGCTTACGCGTCATGTTTACGCTTGAGGGGTTCCCCGGTATGATCAACACTCGGATTTCCGTGTATGCGCGTCGCTGTCCAGCGGGGTGCTGTTCAACTAATAGGGGGATTTACCCATGAAACTGACCCAGATCGCTGCATTCGCGGCTGCTGCTCTGTTCAGCGTTGCTGCTGTTGCTCAACAACCTGCTGCACCTGCAGCTAACAGCGGCTCCGCTGCTGGTGGCGTAGGTACCGGCGGCATTGCTGGCGTGTCCGGCGCTGCTATCGCTGGTGGCGTGTTGGCTGTTGGCATCGCCATCGCCGCTGTTGCCTCGGGTTCGAGCGACACGACGACCAGCCATCACCACGCTGGCCGTTAATCTGCGGCAACGCGGATAGCGCGGTAGCTTGCTTCTGCGCGACAGGCGGCTTCGGCCGCCTTTTCTTTGCCGGTTTTCTTTTGGTGGTTTCGGTTGGGCAATCTAACTTTGGCTAGACGACGCTCGGGATACCTCGCGTGCCTGTTGGCGCTCGTTCCGTGCTCCCTATGGGCTCAAGCCGCTCAGAACGGACTTACCGGTCTTATCAACACGCCCTCTGCACGCATGCAGGACGACGGCGTGTTCCGGATCGGCGTTACCCATGCGTCACCTTATACGGCCGGATTTTTCAGCTTGCAGGCGATGCCCTGGCTGGAAGCGACGGCCAGATACACCCAGATCGCTGGCGTCGACGGCGGACTGGGACCTGACTACGGCAGCTTCAAAGACAAGTCGGTAGGCGCCAAGGTGCGCCTGTTGGAAGAGGGTGCCTTCGGCATCGGCTGGCTGCCGCAGTTTGCCGTCGGGATGGATGACCGGGGCACGGGCACAGGGATTTTTGCCAGCGAATTTGTCGTGGCGAACAAGAAGTTCGGCGTCAATGGCGTCGGTGTGTTCGACGTCAGCGCAGGCTATGGCCGCAAGCGTCTGGATGGGGCTTTCGGAGGGGTGCGATTTTCCCCCCAGGCCCTTCCCAACTGGCGTCTGGTCGTTGAGCGGGACGCCACCAATTTTGCGCGCGACTTTGCCTCGGCTGAGTCAGGGGTCAATACTCGGCCGGTGGGCAAATGGAATGCCGCGGTGGAGTATACGAAGGGGCCCTTTACCCTTCAGTTGGGCTCGCAGTACGGCAAGCCCTCGGTCGCTGCCTACTTTTCGATTCCGTTCCAGGCCCGAGAATTCATCCCGAAGATCAACGAAGTGGGCCCCTTGGCGAAGGGCGCCTGGTACAGCGACTCTCCACGGCCCACAGCGGCCCAGTGGGACCAGGATCGCGGTTACCGCCAAGGCATGCTGGCGACCCTCCATGACGAAGGCTTTCGCAACGTAAAGCTGGCGTATCGCAATGGCACGATGGTGCTGTCATTGACCAGCGAGCGGTTCCGCTATCAGTCTCGCGGTATCGGCCGCGCGGCGCGTATTGCGCTGGCCTATGCACCGCTTGAGACAAAGGCGATGGAGATCACCTGGGAGAATCAGGACCTGGCCGGTGTCACTTATCGGTTCAGCAACGCTGAAGTACTTCAGCGCTATTTTGCAGGCCTGACGACACGTGAAGCATTGGCTGCCCACGTCGACATCCGCTATGCGGCTCCGCCGAAAACCGCTGCCCAGGCGTCGGACATCGACGAAGTGCTGGATGCCGTGGCATACGAGCGGCCCAAGGCCAATTTTGCGTTCAACCGCGATGGCAACCTGTTCAACTTCCGCCGCGAATCGTATGACCAGAGCCGATTCCAGATCAGCCCGTACTTCTCGACCTACCTGAACGACCCCAGCGGTGCGTTCAAGTACGACGTTGGCCTGGACTTCGCGGCACGTGTGCGCATCGCGCAGGGATGGTGGGCGGACGGAACTATTCGCACCGTGCTGTCGGAAAACGTGTCGGACGTGGTGCAGGAATCGAATTCCGAATTGCCCCATGTACGTAGCGATGCCGCCAAGTACAAGCGCGCGTCCAAGATTAAGCTGGACCGGGCGCTGCTGCATCGCTACTGGCAGCCTGCGGAGCGTATCTACACGCGCGCGTCTGCCGGTATCTACGAAGAAATGTTTGGTGGCGCAGGTGTGCAGGCCTTGTGGGTTGCGCCGGGTTCGCGCTGGGCGGTGGACGGGTCGTTCGACATGCTCAAGCAGCGTGACTACAAGGGCACGGGCTTTCTGGATTACCGGACTAACACCTATCTGATGTCGGTGCACCATCGGGTGCCGTGGCTGGATGGTGTGACGGTGACTGCCCGGGGCGGTCGTTTCCTGGCTGGGGACGAAGGCGTGCGCGGCGAGATCAAGCGCACGTTCAAGTCCGGCATGGAAGTGGGTGTCTGGTACACCGTGACGAACGGGCATGACATTCAAAGCCCGGGGTCGCCCGAGTCGCCTTACCGCGACAAGGGTGTGTTCATGCGCATTCCGTTGGCAACGATGCTGGCAACGGACACGGGTGCGGCGGCGAACTTCAGCCTGCAGCCCTGGACGCGTGACGTGGGCGCGATGGTTCGGTCGCCAGGCGATCTGTATGACCAGTTCGAACGCGGCATGCTGCAGAACGCGACGGAAGGCGATGGCCTGCGCAGCTTCAGCGATCTGATCGGGGAGGACGCGCCATGAAGGTCGTTCTTTTCGCAACGCGGGTCACTGGCGTGGCTGCGGCTATTTTGTTGACGGGGTCGTTGGCGACGGCGCAGGTAATTCCGTTGCCCGACGCGGCACCGCCTGCACCGGGTACTGCGCCGGCACTACAGCAGGCGCCGATTGCCCCCCCCTCACCCCCGCCGCCTCCCGCACCCACCTGCAAGGTGTGGGACGCCGAATTGCAAGTTTCCTACCAAGGCGGCTGCAAGGACGGCTATGCCGAAGGCCACGGCGTGGCGCGTGGCGTTTCCGGCGCCTATTACAACGGCACCTTCAAGGGTGGCAGCAAGGAAGGGCTCGGCCGCAAGGTCTACGCCAATGGTGACGAATACAACGGTAGCTGGGTATTCGATGCCCGCGAGGGCCCGGGCACCTACATCTTTGGTGAAGCGTCCTCGTGGCGTGGCGACCGCTCCGAAGGCCTGTGGGTGGCAGACAGGCGGCATGGCAAGGGCGTATATATCTTTGCGCCGGACAACATCCGCATGGAAACCAATTTCTTTGGCGGTGTGCCGATCGACCCGGCGCCACCCGCCATGGTGCAACGTCAGCGGGCGATGAAGGTGTTGTTGCCGGTAATTGGCGTGCCGGGCACGCAGGTGTGCTCGATTACCACGCAGGGCTCAACATCGACACGGATTGCTCGGGGCGTGGTGACCAATGTGCTGGAAGACCGGCTGCAGGTGAACATTACGACACCTGAAACCCTGCGGGTGAGCGTGTCCAAGATGAATCCGCGATGGGACAACATCACGGAATGGATGCCTTGCAAATGAGGGGCAGATAGCCCCGCTCAGGCCTTCGACGAGTCGCCAGCGTTGTTGGCGCACATCGTCATACTGCTGAAACTAACAGGCCTGTCATCACTGACAGGCCTGTTGTTTTATGTCTTGGCGGTACATACATCTCGGCGGATGACGGGTCATCCTGGCGGACCGATTATCCCGGCTGGTACGACCGCCGCGATTCCATCAGCCGCAGCAGGCCGACGGCGATCAGGGCCGCGGCGATGTCGCAGAACCAGTCCGACCAGCTGGGGGTGCGGTACGTGAACATGGACTGAACGCCTTCGTCGAGGGCGCCCATAAGGCCGATCGCCGCAACGGCGATCCGGCCGCGAAATCGATTGCTGGGGGACTGGCCCAGGTACAGCAGCCCGGCCAGGATGCCGTAGGCCACCATGTGCAGCACTTTGTCCGGGATGATCGAGGACAGTTCGTTCGCCTGGTTGGGAATCGAACCGATGCCGATCATCAACGCGAAGAACGCGAACGCGGCCAGAAAATAGATTTTTCGCAAATGCTTCATGCCTCCTTTATTGCCCATCCGTAGAGCCTCGGTCAACCCAGTCGGGCATCTGGACGAGGCGCATCAACTGCTCTTCCGCTTAGTATGGGACTTTACGGAGTAACCCTGAGTTCCAAGTAACCGGGCGTTACTCCATGCGTGCCGATTGCCGCGCCTATCGTGGATAATCGCCGTCTTTACATACAACATACTCAGGGGAATTTTGTGGGGGCTAACGCTGCTGATGGAACCATCGATATTGCCGCTTCGGCGTTCAAGGCCTATGACATCCGCGGGGTTGTTCCGTCACCCCTGAGTCCTGAATTTGCACGGCGCCTGGGCGCGTCGCTGGCCAATGCCGCGCACGAAGCCGGCGTAAAGGCTGTCGTGGTCGGCCGTGACGGTCGCCTGAGCGGTCCTGATCTGTCGGACGCGCTGCAGGAAGGCCTGCTGGCCGGTGGCGTCGACGTGATCGACGTGGGCATGGTGCCGACGCCGCTGGTGTACTTTGCCGCGAACACGACGCAGACGGGTACGGGCGTGGCCATTACCGGCAGCCACAATCCGCCTGAGTACAACGGCTTCAAGATGATGATGGCTGGCGTGACGCTGTATGGCGACGCCATCACTGGCTTGCGTACGCACATGCTGGAAAACACCCCGCAGACGACGCATGCCCGCGGCACGCGTACCGAAGTGGACGTGGTGCCTGAATATCTGGAACGCATCGTCAGCGACGTGAAGCTGGCGCGCCCCATGAAGATTGCCGTGGATTGCGGCAATGGCGTGGCTGGTCCGGCCGCGGTGCGTCTGTTCCGTGCGCTGGGTTGCGAAGTGACCGAGCTGTTCTGCGATGTGGATGGCAATTTCCCCAACCACCATCCAGACCCGGCCGACCCGCACAACCTGGAAGACCTGATCCGCTGCCTGGAAGAAACGGATTGCGAACTGGGCCTGGCATTCGACGGCGACGGCGACCGCCTGGGCGTGGTGACCAAGGGCGGCGAGATCATCTGGCCGGATCGTCAGCTGATTCTGTACGCACGTGACGTGCTGTCGCGCAATCCTGGCGCTGAAATCATTTACGACGTGAAGTGCAGCCGGTATGTGGCCGAAGAAGTTCGCGCCGCGGGCGGCAAGCCGCTGATGTGGAAGACGGGCCATTCGCTGGTCAAGGCCAAGCTGAAGGAAACCGGTGCACCGCTGGCAGGCGAGATGAGCGGCCACATCTTCTTCAAGGAACGTTGGTTCGGTTTTGACGACGGCCTGTATACGGGCGCGCGTCTGCTCGAGATCGTGTCGAAGAGCGCCAACGCATCGGCCGTGCTCGAGGCCTTGCCTTGCGCCACGTCGACGCCTGAACTCAAGCTGGAAACGGCCGAAGGCGAGCAGTTCAATGTGGTGAAGCGTCTGAACGAGCAAGGCAAGTTTGCCGGTGCGCGTGAAGTCATCACGATCGACGGCGTACGAGTGGAATACAAGGACGGCTTTGCGTTGGCCCGTCCTTCGAACACCACGCCTGTGGTGGTGATCCGCTTCGAAGCCGACGATGACGCCGCCATGGCGCGCATCCAGGCTGACTTCCGCTCGCAGCTGCTGCGTGTGGCCCCCGATGCTGTGCTGCCTTTCTGAGGTCTCGAAGGATGTCGGGATCGAATGACGCAGTCACTGCGGATAGGAATACGGGCGCAACGACCCCCTTGTGGGATGCGAACCCTGCGCCCGCGCCGTTGGCGGATACGCAGGCATGGCGGCAGTTCGTCGTGTCGGCGCAGCATGCGGACCTGACAGCCGCGACGCTGCGGATCGTCAAGGCGCCGCACGTGGCGGTTGACCTGAGCGCGCAGGCGCAGTCGCCGGCCTTGATGGCGGCGGGTGAAGCCTTGCTGCTTGAGCGCGGTTTCGACCCTGCGCGCGCCTGCTTGCTGGAAGGCGGCATGGCCAATTGCACCGAAGCGCGCCCCGCCTGGCACACCGCCTTGCGCAGCGCCGACGCATCGCTGCGCGTGGCCGACCAGGTGGCGACGGAGCGTGAACGTGTGCGCAACTTCGTTCGCCGGGCGGACGCGGAAGGGCGCTACAAGCATGTGGTGAACATCGGCATTGGTGGCAGTGACTGGGGCCCGCGTCTGGTCGTCAGTGCACTGGGCAATGCCGGCACGCGGCGCGAGATGCGTTTTGTGTCGAACATCGATGGTCACGCAATCGAGTCCGGCTTGTTGGGCCTGGATCCGCTGCACACGCTGTTTATCGTGTCGTCGAAATCGTTCAATACGATCGAAACGCTGCGCAATGCCGAACGCGCGATCGAATGGCTGCGCGCCGGCGGCGTGCAGGATGTGAATGCGCATATGGTGGCGGTCACGTCGAACGTGGCGGGTGCTGCCAAGCTGGGCATTACCGAAGACCACGTCTTCAAACTGTGGGACTGGGCGGGCGGCCGGTATTCGGTGTGGTCGTCGATCGGCTTGCCGATTGCGTTGGCATTGGGTGTCGAGACGCTGGATGGTCTGCTGCAAGGCGCGGCCGAGATGGACGCCCATTTTGCCAGCGCACCGATCAGCGAGAATGCACCCGTGCAGCTTGCATTGACGGCGCTGGTGAACCGCAATGTGTTCGGCTATCCGTCGCTCAACATTGCCGCGTACGACGCGCGCCTGACGAACCTGGCACCGTATCTGCAGCAACTGGATATGGAATCGCTGGGCAAGTCGGTGGACGTGTATGGCCGGCCTGTCAGCGTGCCGACCGGGTCGCTGGTGTGGGGCGTGTCCGGTACCGATGCGCAGCACACGTTCTTCCAGTGGCTGCATCAAGGCACGGATCCGACGCCCGTCGATTTCGTGGTGTGCCGCGAAGCGGATCACACGTTTGCCGAGCATCATCGTTTGCTGTTGGCCAACTGTCTGGCGCAACGCGAAGCGCTGCTGCGTGGCAAGTCGTTCGACACGCTGTTGCCTGAAGTAGCCAAGACGGAATCGGATCCGGAACGTGCAGCCTGGCTGGCGCGCCACAAGGTGCATCCGGGTGGTCGCCCGTCGACCTTGCTGGTGCTTCCGCGTCTGACAGCACAGAGTCTGGGCGCCTTGCTGGCCTTGTATGAACACAAGGTGTTCGTGCAAGGAATCGTCTGGGGTATCAATCCGTTCGATCAGTGGGGCGTGGAGTATGGCAAGGTGTTGGCCACGGGTATTGCCGAAGAACTGAACGGTGGGAAAACCAAGCCGCACGACGTGTCGACTGCCCATTGGGTGGATGAGTGGAAGTAACTGATGCGCAGCGCGCATAGGTAGAAAAGGCGTCCGATCGGACGCCTTTTTTCATATTCGGTACTTCGTGTTCACGGCCTCCAGTAGGTCACGTCGATCCCGCAGCGATATTCGAGGCCCGCGTTCTGACACGAGCACTGCGTTTGTGATGCCTGGCTCCAGCCCTGTTGCATCCACATGCGGCTATCGCGATCCGCATTGTTCGCGGCAATGGTGCACGCCCCGGCGGGGTAGGCGCTGACTGCGGTGTAGGTTTTAGTGAGAGTTGTCGCGGCCGACACGCTGAATGCCGTAAGCAAACCGGCGAGTATCCAAAGTCTTTTCATACTGTGCTCCATCCGCTTCTGGTGTGATCAGGCGGCTTAAAGATCGGCGTTCAAACGCCTGTCATCAAACGATGCGCAATGCGTAATTTTCCCCTGCGCGGCCGGAATATTACATTGGGAAGACGACGTAGTTCAGGACACGAAATTGCAACTGTTTGACAGTTCAAATGGAGCGCGATTGATGAGTAGATTTAGGCGCATGGCCGTGTTCGTGCTTCGCGATCTGGCCCATCGCTTCGCAGCTGCGTGCGATGCGTGAGGGCTTACATCCGATGACGTAGCACTACGTAGTTGAATCCCAAATAGTGCTAGCTTCTGGCGTCCATGGCTTCGGCCATCGTTAGAAAAAGCGCTCCGCCCATGTCGAAAAACTCCCGATCTATCGTCCGTACGCCCGTGCGGCGCCGTCCCCTGAACGTCACGCAATCTTTGCTCCTGCCTATTGCCATGTGCTCGGCAGTCGGAAGTTTCAGCGTGTCCCCACCTGCCTTCGCGCAGACCGCAGTGATGGTTGAGGCTGGCAATCAATCCTTGCGCGACGACATCCAGTGGCTGATCGATCGGGGCATCATCGACCTGACGACCTCGACGTGGCCCATGCCTCTTTCTGCGCTTGAATCGGCCTTGGCGTCCCGGCGTGTGGCGAACATGTCGCGGGGGGATCAACATGCCATGGCAGCGGTGGAATCCTATGTAGCTCAACAGCGGCGATCGTTCGTGGGCGTGACGGCAGGCCTTAACACCGACCGGGTGCCGCAGCTGGGCTTTGACGCCACGACACGTGCCCGTGCGGGCGTAGGCGCCTACGGCCAGGCCAGCACGGAAGGATTCGCGGGCAAGGTGCAGGTGAATGGCTTGGCCGACACGATCACCAACCGGCAATCCAACGTCAACCTGGAAGGCAGCTATGCGGCGGCAGCGGCCTTGGGCCAGGTGCTGTACGTGGGCCAGCTGGCGCACTTCTGGGGCCCGGGCCAGGACGGCAGCCTGAACTGGGGCAACGCGGCCACGGCCATTCCGGGCATCGGCTTGCAACGCGGCGCGCAGACGGCGTTCGAGAACAAGTGGCTGTCGTGGATCGGCCCGTGGGGCTATGACCTGTTCGTGGGCCAGATGCAGCACAACACCGCCGTCCCGCAGGCCAAGGTGCTGAACATGCGTGCGTTTGCACGGCCCGTCCAGGGCTTGGAGATCGGACTTTCGCGCTTCATCCAGTTCGGCGGCAAGGGCCGTCCGAACAACCTGGGTGCAGTCTGGGACGCGGTCACGGGCAATTCGAATATTGACGACCCCAACGCGATCGGCACGGATCCCAGTAATGAGCTGTCCGGCATTGATGCGCGGTACACCTTTTCGCTCGCCGGAAATCCCCTGACGATCTACACCCAATTGACGGGTGAAGATGAGGCCGGCGGGCTGCCGTCGCGCTATCTGGGCCAGGTGGGCGCCCAGTTCAAGCACATGGTCGGCACGACGCGGATGCAGTGGTATGCGGAAGCGGCGGACACCACCGCGCGGCGCCTGTTCGGCTTGCAAGACGGACTGCGTGGCTATGCCTACAACCACGGCAGCTACACCAACGGCCTGTACCACGACCAGTTGCCGATCGGCCATTCCATTGGCGGCGATGGACAACTGCTGTCCGGCGGCGTGACGGTCGTGCCCGATGACTATCGCTACTTTTCACGCTACAGCGCCAAGATCCTGCATGCGCAGGTCAATCGCTCCAGCCTGCCCATCAATCAGGCCTTCGACCGGTCCGACAAGTTCTACGGTGGCGAATTCGCCTACAGCTGGATGCTCAAACCGGCCACGTTCAAGGCCGGCGTGACCGTGCTGCGTAGCGTGCACGGCAACACGAATGACGCTTTCAGCCTGATGCTGTCGATGAACGTGCCGTTGGGCGGTGGTTCGACGATGTCGGCACGTTGAATGGCGGATCGCGCCAGATAGGGCGCGGTTTCCTGCGAATTTCGTAGACACGGCGGGGGCGGCAGGGCGCCCGCCGGCGCAGCCGCCAGAGCATAGCGGCTACAATCCGGCTTTCCGCTTTTGTGCTTTCGCCGGCTTTCCCGTGCCCCGCATCCTTCTCGTCAAAACGTCTTCAATGGGCGACATCGTGCACGCGCTGCCTGCCGTGTCGGATATCGCTCGCCATTTTCCTGGCGCAGTCATCGACTGGGTGGCTGAAGAGTCGTTCACGGCCATTCCTGCCTTGCATCCGCAGGTGGCCGACGTGATCCCGGTCGCGTTGCGGCGCTGGCGCAAGAACTGGTTTTCGGCCGAAACGCGCGAAGAACGTGCGGCCTTCTGGCATCGTGTCGGCAAGCATCGCTACGACTGCGTGATCGACCTGCAAGGCCTGGTCAAGTCCGCCCTGCTGGCTCGCCATGTGAATGGCCCGCTGCACGGCTGCGACTTCCGGTCGGCCCGCGAACCGCTGGCGGCGCTGTTCTATCGTTTTCGTCACCGTGTGGTGTTCCAGCAGTCCGCCGTCACGCGCATGCGCTTGCTCGCGGCCCAGTCCCTGGGCTATGCCTTGGAAGGCCCGCCGGAATTCGGCCTTAAGGTCGGCCGCCGTCCTGGCATGCCGCCGCGCTACGCGGCGATCATGCCGTCGGCCAGCCGCGAGACCAAGCTGTGGCCCGAGGAATACTGGAAGGCCGTCCTGCTGCGCCTGGAAGTGGCGGGCTATGCGCCGTACCTGTTTGCTGGCAACGAAGAAGAACTGGAACGCGCGCAGCGTCTGGCCGATGCGGTCCCGCGTGCCCGCGCGCTGCCACGCATGGGGCTACGAGAGGCCGCAGAAGTGCTGGCCGGCGCATCGGTGTTCGTGGGCTTGGACAGCGGCCTGACGCACCTTGCGGGCGGCCTGGGCCGGCCCACCATCGGCATCTATTGCGACTACGACCCGGCCCTGGCGCCGGTGACCGGGTCGGGCTTCATTGCCTGCCTGGGTGGCCCCGGCACGCCGCCGACGCGTGAAGAAGTCCTGGCCGCCGTGGGGCGCGCCCTGCCTGCCGAAGCCACGCACCCGCGGCCTGTCGTTGCCATCAACGACGACACGGAGCCCGACGCGTGATGGCCGCTGCGTTGTGGCGGTTCGTCTATTCGACGTTGTGGCGTCTGCTCACGCCCTTCATCTGGCTGAAGATCTGGCGCCGCGCCAAGCGCGAGCCCTTGTATGGCGTCTTTCCGGCTGAACGCTTTGGGTTCTATCGCAAGGCCATGCCCAAGCCGGGCAATGATGATTTCCGTGCGGCCCCGGTGTGGGTGCACGCCGTCAGCCTGGGCGAGACGCGCGCAGCCCAGCCGCTGATCGAAGCCCTGCTTGAACGCGGCCTGCCCGTGTTGCTGACCAACATGACGGCGACCGGCCGCACCGAGGCGTCCCGCCTGTTCGCGACCGCCATCGCCCAGGGCCGCCTACGGCAGGTGTGGCTGCCCTACGATCTGCCCGGCGCTGTACGCCGCTTCTTCCGCTACTTCACGCCGCGTTGCGGGCTGCTGATCGAGACCGAGGTTTGGCCGAATCTGATCCGCGCGGGCAAGCATTACGCCGTGCCGTTGGCGCTGGTCAGCGCGCGCATGTCGGAAGCGTCGCTACGCAAGAACCTGCGGCTGGCCAGTCTGGCGCGGCAGACCTTTGGCAGCCTGGACCAGGTGCTGGCGCAGACCCAGGAAGACGCGGATCGCCTGACCCAGCTGGGCGCCAGGTCGCCCAAAGTGGTGGGCAACCTGAAATTCGACTTGCGCCTGCCACCCGATCAATTGGATGCGGGCCTGGCCTGGAATCCGGGACTGGCGCGGCCGGTGATCGCCATTGCGAGCACCCGCGAAGGCGAAGAGGGCGATTTCCTTAAAGCCATTGCCGCGCCGCCCCGCACGCAAGACGGTGTCGAGCCCCTGGTGGTGCTGATTCCCAGGCACCCGCAACGCTTCGATGAAGTCGCCGCCATGGTGGACGGGTCCGGTCTGCGCATGAAGCGGCGGTCCGCCATCCAGGGCCTGCCTGCGCCACGCGATGTGAGCAGCGACGTGCAGGTGCTGGTGGGCGACAGCCTGGGCGAGATGCCGTTCTACTACGCCGCGGCCGACGTGACGATCGTGGCGGGCAGCTTTGCGCCGCTGGGCGGGCAGAACCTGATCGAGGCCAGCGCCTGTGGCGTGCCCGTGATCGTGGGCCCGCACACGTTCAACTTTGCGCAGGCCTCTGAAAACGCGATCGAAGCCGGCGCCGCATTGCGGGCCCAGGACGCCGCGGATGCCTGGCGCCTGGCGCTGCAATTGCTCGAGCAACCGGACGACCGCATGCGCATGCGGGAAGCGGCCGCGCGATTCAGCGCGACGCATACCGGCGCCACGCGGCGGGTCATGCTCGAGATTTCAAGCTGGTTGATGTAGAGGCAGCGTCACCGTAGCTGTATTGCTGGTACCGGTAACCACCGTACCGGTAGTTGTACGTCCCATAGTGCCGGCGTGACATGTCCATCGCGTTGAAGATAACTCCTGTGATGGCCCCGCCCCCATGCGAAAGCCGTTTCGCGCTTTCCAGCACCTCGCCCATCTGTGTTTTGTCCGCACGCGCCACGAACAGGATTGTCCCGACATGCGTCGCGAGAGCTGCAGTATCCGCGGCAACAAGGACGGGGGGCGTGTCGATGATCACCAGATCATAGGTGTCAGAAAATACGGAAAGTAGCCGTGTGCATGATTCGGACATGAGCAGTTCGGCGGGGTTGGGTGGCAGCACGCCGGTGGTGATGACATCCAGGTTTGGAAGCACCTCACGATGCGTTGCCTGATTCAGTGTGATCTGTCCTGCAATCAGTTCCGACATCCCTCTCGCGCGGCCGAGTCCGACGTACTCGTGCACGGTACCTTTTCGTAGATCGGCGTCGACCAGAAGGACACGTTTTCCCGCATTGGCCATGATGCCCGCGAAGTTGGATGACAGAAAACTCTTGCCGACGCCAGGAGTGGCGCCCGTGAAGATGACGCGATTGTTGACGCTCTCAAGCATCGCGAACTGCAGGGCGGTACGCAGGCTGCGCAGACTTTCTGCGGCAGGATCATGCGGTGCGGCTGCGATCAACAGCTGCGTTTGTGCCGAACCAGCGATGACGGGCGACGTGGCAGTTCGCTTGAGCAACGACGCTTGCGCTGTGCTCAGCGGAATCGTGGCGTACACGTTCAAACCAGTGCTGATTTCGATTTCCTGAGGACTTCGAATTCCACGGAAAAATGCGTTGCGCAGCAGGGCCAGGCCGATTCCGGCAAATAGTCCGAGTACTGCGGCTAGCGCGATGACCAGCCCTTTTTGCGGCTTGACGGGAATCTCGGCGAGCTGGGCTTCATCCAGCAGACGGACATTGCCAATCTTGCCTTCCTTGACCAGCCTTAATTGCAAGGCATTGTTGACCAGCGATTGATATAGCTCGCTGTTCACTTTCACGTCGCGCTCCATCCGCAGTGCATCTTGCTGCGTTTCAGGCATGTTTCGGATGCGGCCGTTGATGGCGTTGAGTTCGCGCGTCCATGCAGCAATTTGCGCATCCAGGGTCTGGATCGCCGGGTGTTTGCCCGTGAAGCGGGGTTCGAGCTCGCGGCGGCGTTGCTGCGCATCCATCAGCTTGGTCTGGAGGTCGACCGTCTGGCCAAGAATCAGTTTGGCCTCCTCGTCAAACGCTACTGTGCCCTTCTGATTGCGATAGCGGTTATAGACATCCTCTGACTGCTCCAGCTGCAGCTTGTATTGGGGCAATTGCATGTCCAGGAAACTCAGCGTCTTTTGTGCTTCGGCAGCTTTCCGTTCAATGTTCTGACGGACATACTGCCGCCCGATTTCGTTGAGTATGGTGGCAAGCTTGACGGGGTCATTGTCTTGCAAGGTAGCCGCAATGACGCCGGACTGCCGGCCGCGTTCTGCCAGTTGCAGTCTTTCCTGCAGGGACTCGATTGCGCCAAGCCGCGAGGTGCGTGCCAGCTTGAATTGCGCACCTGGTTTGGCCTGAAGATCAGCCACCATCAACCGGACCGGTCCGTGGGGACCCGTGTATTCCAGCAGCTGTCCCACCTGTCCCTGCAAGGGTTCGCCCATGTGGTCGGCAACAAGTGCGTAGGCGCCGTTATCTCCGGCCGTGAGGGTGAAGTCGACGGACTCCATCTGCGCTCCGACGTCGAACTGCGCCACGTCGATCGATTCGGTGCCAGACACGTATCCGCTCAAGCCCATGAAACCAGGCTCCGACAGAGTGGTAGCGCGCCGCGCTAACCAGTTGCCGATCAGCGGGACATAACGCGGTTGCGCGTCGATAAACAACCTGGTGTTTTCGACTGCTTGGCTGATGATCATGCGCGACCGGATGATTTCTATCTCACCTGTGGCGGGCGTCTTGACATCGAACAAGCTTGACGCCTCGCCGAGGAAGCTCTGCGCGGACCCTGCCGAGTCTTCCACCTGGATCAGAATGTTGGCCTGATAAACGGGTTTCGCAGACAGCGCGTAAGCCACGCCGATAGCGATAGCGAGCGCTGTGACAGTACCGATTAGCCATTTGTTGTCCAGCAGTATGTCAACGTATTCGCGTACGTTAAAGCCGTCATCTTCTTGAGTGGCGGGCGCCATGGCGGCAAGCGGGTAAGAGGGTGTGTTCATCGCGAGTCGAAATTAAAGTTTTGCGATGCGGCCAGCCCACGTCTTCACACCCGCCTCGATCAAAGAGAGAGAGTATTCGAACGCAGCGGTCGACAATCGATAGGGGTCAGGCACGTCTTGCCGGATGGCCTCACAAAGACGAAATACCTTGCCGGTCACGAACGGGTAGTGCAGTTCGAGGAACCGGCGCTGCGCTTGGTCCATCACAAGGATCAGATCGGCTTGCTGGCACAGTTCACGGCCGACTTGACGCGCAATATGGCCGGATATGTCCAGGTTGCGTTTGGCCATCAACGCGATGGCCTTGGAATCGGCGTGGCTGCCGATGAGGGCTCCTACGCCGGCTGAAGACACGCGGGTTTGCGGCAGGTCGCGTGCAAGCAGGGCCGCTGCCATCGGGCTGCGGCAGATGTTGCCTACGCAGATGGTCAAAATCGCATTCATCGCGTGGAGATGGTGCTGCCAATGTTGACAACCTGCGCCGAGGGCAGGACCAGGCTGATCACGCGATTCCACGACACAAGGGGCACTGGGTCGATGTACACCACGTCTCTGGGTCGCAGGGCAAAGGTGTCAGCCAGCGCGAAGGCGGCCGGCGATCGTGAGTCGAGGTGAAAAATTGCCGGACCGCCTTGCTGATTCTTTCGCACTACGTATATCTGACCAGGATTGGCGGTCGCAAGGTTGACTCCGCCTGCTTCACCCAAGGCCTCGTTCAATGTGAGCCGGCCGTTACGCATGAGGAGGGCAGACGGACGCAGGATTTCGCCCATGACATAGACCTTGCTTTCTTCCCGATTCCTGACGGTGATCAGGTCGCCGCTTTGCAGCAAGATGCGATTTGGATTGGCGCCCAGTTCCTGCATCAGGGGCAGGTCTACCAGCGTTGTCACGTCCTGGCGTGTCAGCGTCACGAAAGACCGATCGCCGGCGGGCGTGATGCCTCCAGCGCGATTGATAGCTTCGAGCAAGGTCATCGGAACGTCGGTAAAGATCTGCATGCCTGGCCGGCTGACTTCGCCTTCGACGTAGGCGCGGCGGCTGCGGAACGAGGCAATGCGGACGTTCACTTGCGGCTTGTTGATGTATTCAGAGATTCGTTTGGCGATCAGTTCGGATGCTTCGATCTCGGTCAACCCCGCCACGCGGACTCGGCCGACGAACGGAAACGTGACTTCGCCGTCGGCACTCACGATGAAGCCAGGTTGCGCGCTGATGCCGGTCGGGTCTACCGCCTGCGTGATCACCGTGCCGGTGGACGGCACCAGTTCAGGGTGGTCATAGACCACGATGGCGATGACGTCGCTCGGCCCGATGGTGTACGGCATCGGCTCTGCGAACAGCGCGCGAATGCTATCGGGAATCTGCGTTGGCCGCGAGCGTGCCTGCGTCTGCACGAGCGTTGGCGAGATCGGAACGATGACGCCCTGCGGCGGGTTGTCGGCATCAGTGGCGATGTACTGGCCAAGCGTAATGCTGGTCCGTTGCCCTGGATCCGCATAGTCATATCCGGGTGCGGTCAACACGCCGCACCCTTGCATCACAAATGCGATGGTGACGCTCGCAATCAGGTACGGTGCAAGCTTTTTGTGTTCCATGCGATTCAACGTGCTCCCCTTTGTGTCTCGCTTCATCGTGCTGCATCCCGGACTCGGCGCAAGTTGTCTTCGAAATAGGCCAGGCCCGACCGATCCGAGTTGAATGTCGTATTCAATGTCGCGAGTCCTGGCCTGACTGCGTGCGCAACGGAAATGGCGTTGGTCGTCGCGCCGGTTTGTGTTTCTACCGCGTAGCTCCACCGTGGCACGCCAGTCACTTGCACGAAGTTGCCTGGCGACATGTCTTTGCGTGGGCCCAGTGGCAGCGTGACTTCCACGCCAACGAAGGTGGCGCTGACCCGCTGTGTTTCGAATTTGGTCCGCTTTGCATAGAGTGCGACCGCGGTGTCGGCAAACCACTGGCGTAGCACAAGTTGGGCGCCTACGTCGTGGTTCATGAACCTGCCGGCAGTGACTTCTACGTTGGTGCGCGTCTGCATATGGCTGTAGCGGTAGCTGCCAAGCAGAGGCTCGGCAACTCGCGGGGCGGTTGGCAAAATGGGGCCGTAGAGGGGCCCGATCACAGTGCGATCACGGGTAAAGCGGCCGGCTTCCAGGCCGAACCGATGCTTGCCTTCTCCCGGTTCCCAACGCATTTCGCCATACACACCGTCGTATATCGAATTGATCTTGCCGACGCTGGCTGCTGCCGTGACAGCGCTCAGCCCCCATCGCGAGGCCTGAAGCTCTGACACGCCGGGCAGCCATTTTTCCAGTGGCAGTCGCAAGCTTTGCGTCAGCAGCACCCGGTCAACGCCGGCGTGCAGGCGGCGCGAACCGTACACGCCGCGCCGTTCAAAATCACTGGAATTGGCAAGTGGCGCAATGTATCTGGCCTCGGCCGTCGCTCCACGCCACAAGGGTTGCTGCAGGTTGACCGCAATGCCTGCCGAGTAGTCGAAGACCCCATATTCCGTGGCAACGTTGCTGGCCAGAACCGGCTGCAGGCTGACCCGCAACGTTTTCCAGCTTGGGGCCTCATTGCGTACGACCCAGGTGGCGCCCTGGTACAAGGACTCAAGCGCCGTACCACCTGCTGCATACAGTTGCCCCGCGGTGCAGGTGGCCGTCTCTCCAGCCAGCCACTCACGCAGGCAATCAGTCTGCCCGGTAACGCCAACCAGTGGGATCTGGCGCTGACTGAGTACCACGCGGTACCCAGCCTTGGCGTCACCCAGTTGGCGCGCTACGACGCCAAGTGAGACCCCGAGGGCGTCCAGCGCATTCCAGTTGTAGGTTGCATTGTTCACTGTGGCGACGATGGATCCGTCCGGCATCCGGCCCACTGAAATGTCTTCGAGTCCCTTGGCCTTCAGTGCGGCGGCCAGCCCCTCGAGGCCCCCATCGCTGACGGGCTGGGCGGGTTCAAAGCCGACAGGCGCGCGCGGTTGAAGATCTTGCGGAGGCAAGGCCGTCGCTGGATAGGTCGGCTCTACGCGCAATCCGGAATCACGCGCGTAGGCCGGAAGCGGTATGGCGTGAGCGGTTGTGGGCAACGAGGGCGTCTTGTAGAGGGGAATCGCCACACCCACACCAATCCAGCTGCGCTGTGTTACGCCTGAGTCCGTTAGTCTGGCGTTGATGGCGACATGCGCCCGCCAGCCCTGCGGCAACCAGGATTGCGGGGCGAACAGCTTTGCGCCTGCCCATGCATTGGTGTTCACAACCTCGACGGATGTCTGCAGCCACGGGAACGGGCTAAGCGCCACGCTGCCGAAAATTCCGCCCAGGGGCGACTTCACACCACTGTTTCTGACGGCGCTACGCTGCGCGAGGCCCACGCTGACATCCCACTGTCCGCCGGTGTAGGTGCCAACGCCGTAGTAGCTCCGAAAATTGGTGGCACCGCCTCCAACGTCTGTTGCGCCCACGGCGACGCGGTAATGACGTGCTGCGTCCAGTCCGATTCCGGCCTTAACGTTGGCAGACAGGTCGCGAATGCCACAACCGTCGACGTAGCAATTGGAGTTCGTGGTGTTGCTGGCGATCCGTCCGCTGAACTCCAGGTTCGGCAACAGGCCGAACCCGACCACGTAGTTGTGGCCGTCGGTTCCGCCCAGGCGCGTGCGCGACTGGGCCCCTGGCAACTGAGCGTCGTAGGCAAGGTCCACCTTCCCCCAATCAAGCAGATGGGCAGTCGGGGTGATGGCCAGCCCCGTGTAGCCCTGCGGCGTCATGGTCATCTCGGCGGAGACCACCGGGGTGGCAGCAAGAATCAGGGGGAGGGCGGTAATCCCGCAACGCATTGCCATCATCGCGATGCTCAGCCGCCGGTGCCGCCAGTGCCGCCCGTACCGCCGGTGCCCCCAGTGCCGCCGGTGCCGCCACTGGCAGGAGGCGCCAACGTATCACCGCGAGCCTTGGCAGCGGCTTTGACGGCTGCCGCCACGGTACCATCGGGGTTTTGCGTGACGGACTTCGTATCGTCGAGCACTTTGTCCAGTCCTGTCCCATTTGCGACAAAAGTAGCCGACTCGAAGTTCGTGTTGCGCGCCGCTGCAAGAATGGCATCGGCCTCGGCAGCCGATTTGCCGCTGGCAATCAACTGGGTGCGAACCACTTCAATGACGGCGGCGCGATAGTTGCTCACGTTCGAAGGGCTGCTCACGCTGGTGGCAAAGGTAGCGTCCGATTGGATTTTGGCCAGGAACTCGGCCACGGTCAGTGATGCCGTACCGCTGGTGGAGGCAGCCAGGACAACTTCCACGAAGATATCGGTCAGCGGGGTGAAGTTCACGTTTGCACCGCTGAGCAGGATGCTGCGATAGGTGACCGGCGCTTTGGTGGCTGTGCCGATGCAGGGGTAGCTGAACGACACTGGAGGCGTCGTGAAATTTCCTTGCGCGTCGGTGTTCGCGGCCAGCGCGGCGCGATTGGCGCAGGTCATGTTGACCGCGGCGCTGGTCAACGGCGCACCGGTCGCGGCCGTACCTTTGACGCTCAACGGCGCGGGGCCTCCAGAGCCACCGTCATCGCCCCCGCCACCTCCGCACGCGGAGACTGCGCCAAGCAAACCGATCGCGGCAGCGCGCGCGACGATGGCAGGAAGAAAGTGCAAAGTATGGGACATCATCAGCTCTCTTTTTCAGTGGGTCGTCATCTACGTTGGTGGGGTGGTTGCAACCCGTCACGCGGGAGCGGTTGCTTCAGTCAGTACGGTGGAAATGCAGTCGCAGGTGTGCTGGACCTCCTCTTGGCTAAGTGTCGGGTGAACAAGAAACATCAGGCTGATCTCACCTAGCAGCCGCGCTACCGGCAAACGGTCTTGCGGCCGCCATCCGGTATCGTCAAAGGCCGCTTCCAGATAGACCTCGGAGCACGAGCCCTGGAAGCACGGAACCCCCTGTTCGCCAAGCGCCGCAATGATCCTGTCTCTGTCCCAGCCCGACTTCAGCCGTTCTGGGCGGACATGGACGTAGGACTTGTAGAAGGCATGTACAGAACCATCGTTTTGCGCCCAACCTGTCGGGACGTGAAGCGAGTCGAACTGCGCGCAGGTGTCCAGGATGCGTTTGGCATTGCGTGTCCGGGTCGCGATCCAATCGTCGAGCCAACGTAATTGGACGCGACCAATCACGCCCTGCATCTCGAGCATTCGCCAGTTGGTACCGAAGCTGCTGACGACCCATCGAAAGCCCGGTGGATGCTGCGTCTGATAGACAGCGTTCCAATCCTTTCCATGGTCTTTGAAGGACCACATCGCTGACCAAAGGCTTGCATCATTGGTAGTGACCATGCCGCCTTCGCCGCCGGTCGTCATGATTTTGTCCTGACAAAAACTCCAGGCGCCGATGTGTCCGAGGGATCCGACCGACTTGCCCTTGTAGCGAGCCCCGTGTGCCTGAGCACAATCCTCGATAACCTTCAGGCCGTGCCGTGCAGCAAGGGCCATGATCGGATCCATGTCGCAGGGCCATCCCGCCAGATGCACACAGATCACGGCTCGGGTCCTGGGCGTCAGCGCGCGCTCGATCGTCGCAGCGGTCAGGTTTCCACTTTCAGGGCAGACGTCGGCAAACACCGGTCGGGCACCTGCGTTGACGACGCACGACACACTCGCGATAAAAGTTCGAGGCGTCACGATGACGTCGTCGCCAGGTCCTATCGCCAAGGCTCTCAGGGCAACGTCAAGGGCAACTGTCCCGTTGGCCAACGCGACCGCGTGGGTCGTGCCGACGTAAGCGGCAAATTCTTTTTCGAACTCGCGGCAATGCTCGCCGGTCCAGTAATTGACTCGGTTGGAAAGCAGCGTCTCCTGCACTGCTGACGCTTCTTCCGCCGTGAAGGCCGGCCAGGGAGAACAAATCATCATGGCTGAGTACTCCTTTTTTCCAGGATGCGCGCTGGATTGCCGACAACCGTGGCAAGCGGGGGAACATCGTCGATCACCACTGCGCCCATGCCCACGACAGCATGCGCGCCGATGACCAGGGGCCTTCCGGCCGCACCCTGTCTGATGAGCGCGCCAGCGCCAATGTAGGCATGGGCTCGCACATGCACATTGCCGTTGCAAATCGCGCCTGGCGCGAGCGTGACGAAGTCTTCGATGACGCAGTCGTGGGAGACGTGGCTGCGGGTGTTGGCCTGAAATCCTGTTCCGATGCGGACATTGGGTCCCACATAGACAAAGCTGCTGAGGACCGCTCCCTGGCCGATTTGCGAATGCGACAGGACGACTGCGGTCGCTGCAGTGACCGACCAGGGTGTGATGCCATGCGCAGCGATCCGTGACGTTGCGGCTTGCCTTGCTGCACTGTTGCCCATTGTCACGGCGACACGTTTTTCAGCGGCGTCCATGCTTAGAAATTCGGTCAGGGTCAGGACGGCGACGTCGTTGATCAGCCTTTCTGGCGTAGCATCGTCGATGAAGCACAGGCGGTCCAGCGACACATTCGACTTTTCCAATTGGGCGATCGCGAAGGGAAGGATTTCCCGTCCGTGCCCGCCTGCGCCGTAGATGCCAAATAGGATGTCAGTCATTGCTGCCGGCTCCCCGTGACCCGGTAAAGCGTTCCATGGTGGCGTGGTCACTGCTGCTGACACCTTGTCGATTCCAGACTGTTCGTACCGTCAACGCAATGATCTTCAGATCCAGTCCGACGCTTCGGTTGTCGACGTACCAGACGTCCATCGCGAACTTGTCTGTCCAGCTGACTTCGTTACGCCCATTGACCTGCGCCCAACCCGTGATTCCAGGTCGCACCTCATGACGGCGCGCTTGTGCCGGCGTGTACAGCGGCAGGTATTCCACGAGAAGCGGGCGCGGACCCACGATGCTCATGTCGCCACGCAGCACATTCCACAGGCTTGGAAGCTCGTCCAGGCTGCTGCTGCGCAGGGCAGAACCGAAGGGAGTGAGTCGCAGTGCATCAGGAAGGAGTTCGCCATGTTCGTCGGTAGCTGTTGTCATGCTGCGCAGCTTCAACAACGTGAAGCGTTGCCCGTGGCGCCCGACACGTTCCTGTCGGAACACTGCGGGTTTGCCGAGTTTTCTTCGGACCTTGAGCATGATCGGCACCAGAACAAGCAGGGCCGGAAGTGCGGCAACGAGGACGCATGCCAAGTCCAATGCACGTCGGGCGCTATCGGTCAGTGCCTTTCCTTGCATCATCTGGCCTCCAGTTTCTTGACCAGTGCCTGGCCCATGCGCTGAGATGTAGCGATGCACTCCGGCTGACGACTGGTGCGGCAGGTGCGAGACTTCGACCAGCCGTCCCAAGTCGCTTCCTGACCGATCCGCCCCGGATACAGTTCGATGCCTGCAAGGTAGCCCCGACGGACGGCGTCGAGCGTGACGTCAACCGATTTCAGAAAAAGGGCGTATTCCTCGGCGTCGGTGCAGCGGACTCGGGAGTCGGCTTGGCAGGGCAGATAGTCGGCACGGTCGTAGTGGTAGATGCCGCCGAAAACCTCAGCGTTCGGAAAGAGGCGTTTTACGCGGTTCAGGTAATCGGTATAGGCACCGACCGCGGGGCGGTAGTGCAGGAAGAACGCGACGCGCTGCACGCCATCCCTGAAACGTGACAGGTCGCCGTCTTTGATCGATTCCAGGTAGGGCAGGTCGTCCTCGTACACCGTGGCTGCGAGCCTTGGTGTCGTACGGGCATGTGCGATGACCTCCGGGATGCCGCCGATAGAGGACAACGTGTTGGTCTGTAATCCGCGCCTGACGATGGCGGCAAAGTCGTCCAGGCCGATTTCGTAGGGCTGGCCTGGGGGAGGATCGGCAGAGACAAACTGGTCAATGGCCGCAAGGATGTCGGCGGGACTGCGACTTGCCGGCAACGACAGCGCGATGCGGCTGTCCTTGTCCGGATGGCCCGACGTATTGCGTGCAAGGCAGGCACTGAGCGACGCGCCACATCCGACGCGGTTTGCCGTGATCTGGAGCCGTGAGGCCTGCGCAGCAGCGTCTACGCCCCACGAGATGATAGGCAAGGCGTCAGCGCTGGCCGACGCGGTCGTCGACAGCAGTGCGAGCCACAGCGCTCCCATGACACTTGCAGACTGACTCCTTATGGACACGGTGGGCACCTTATCGATCCAACTTTGCTTTGAAAAAAAAGACGTACAGCAACGAGGCGACGACGGACAGCAGCGCGGTCACCGTTACCGGATCCCGGATCACCGCGAGGGCGCACAGACCACTTGCTGCGAGGGCTGTCTGGTAGAGAAGAACGTCAGTACCTAGGCTCCGGCGAAACAGGAACCACGAGTACGCGCGGTACAGCGAGAAGAGCGACACGGCGCCGCTATAGGCGATTGCCACGAACACCATGGGCAAGTGCAGCCGATCGAGCCAGGACGCATTGGGGACGATGCTGGCGATGGCGTAGAAGCCGATGCAGCACACGGCAGTGACGACTGCGCAAGCCAGGAAGCCGAAAGCCAACGAGGGCTTGTTCGAGTGCCCGAATGCCGTGGCAAGCAGCGAGTAAGTCCGATTTACAAACACCATGCACAGTTGCCAGCAGACCTCTCCAATACTGAATGCAATCGCAAGCGAGTCATCGACTTGACGGCCGAGAAGCTTCAGAAAGACCGGCACGCTGCGCAAGTTGAGCAACAACAATGCGTTCGATACGACCTTGGTCGCCCAGGACGGGTATCGGCTGAGCAGGCATCGGTAGCCCCGCAGATCGAGCGGTATGCCGCGGCCAGGCAGAACGGACCCGAGCACAAGAAGGGTGATGGCCAGTGTCGCCATCGTCGACAGATTGAAAAGGGTGATCAGATCGTTTGCTGTTGCGGCGTGGGTGCCCATCGCGAGCAGAAGAAGCAATAGCCAACGCACGTTGCTGACCAACTCGTAAGCCAGAGGAGAATTTCCTCGAACCAAGCCCGCGGCGTATGAAAGAGTGGCGATCGTCATTGATGCTGAGGCGATCATCACGGCGCGGGGGCTGCCACTCCATAGCGCGCCGATGATCGTCGCGGCAACGGCGACCAGGAACGCGACATGCAGTGATCCCAAAAAGAATCGCTCACGACGACGCTGCCCGCGGCTCAGGAGCACGATCTGGTCTTCGGCGCAGCAAGACACCACCCGTCCGACCAAAAGCGCGATCGTGAGGTCGACGAAGTAGTTGGCGAACTCACCCTTAGCCATGCCGGGTACCACCAAAATCAGAAATGCCAGCTTGGCCAAAATGGCGAAGCCTTTGATGACGTGCCCGATGATGAGCGGCAGGTGTTTCATGTGCAGACCAATTGAGGCGCCACGACGCGAGGATGAAAGCCAGCGGGAACCGCAAATAGCTTGCGTCACCGCTGAAACCACTTGCGATGAGAAAAAAGAGTGCGAGGACGCGAGTCTGGTTAGGTACGCGGCCGAACATCGTCGCAAGTGCTAATAGAAGCAGGACGGCGATCGGCAAGCCGAACTCGGCGGCCAGCTCTGCATAAACATTGTGGGGATACTCGAATTGACTGCCGCTGGCGGTCTGCCAGTTGGCCAACCCGACGCCGAGCGCGTAATTCTTTCGAATCAGCTCGGCGGTTTGATCGAGCATGTCAAGTCGCGTAACGATGGATCCTTCGTCACTCTTGTCGATCTCATTGGTCAGGATGCGACTGAAGGCAGCGAGCCGCGTATCGTTCAACGGCAGTACGCTGCCCGAAGAAAACAGCAGTGCAGCCAGAAGCAGCAAGGGGGCCATTAGCAGGGCAATACGGCTGAAGGCACTGCGGCGAAGGTTCAGCACTGCAAGCATCGCCATGCTCGCGAGTAGCGCGACAATGGCGCCCTTCGACATGGGCCACACCGTCGCAGCGAAGAAAACCATGGCGGCCAGGAAATACCGGGGCGCGCCTGTCGTGATGAGTCGGTGAAGGGCGATCAGGCACATGCTTCCCATCAGCCATCCAAACACGATCGGACCGTTCAGGAAGAATCGGATGCTTCGATCCCAGAACCCATAAGCGAGCTTGTAGCCCAAGGTAGCGAGCAAGACGGCAAGCGCGACCAGCAGCAGTTTGTCGAAGGCGCTTGCGACGCCGACGCGCTCCCGCAACCGATAAAAGAGGGCCGCAGCGCCAACCGTCCCAAAGGCGATGGCATCGAATTTCTGTAGGGCGTACGTGTAGTCGCTCGACCGCAGGGCAGACCAGAGCAGGAGCGGAACTGCAATGCCAAGAAATGTCAGTGCCGGAATGGCGAAGCTGCGTCGCTTGAGTACCGAAGTCACTACGCAAAGAAAGAAAATCAGACTGACCGACTTGGCAACGACGTAGATCGGCTCTGTCTCGGTAAAAGGAAGCAGACCCCCAGCTACCAAGGAAAAATAGAATGCGGCAGCAAGCACCAGGTTCATGCCGCACTCCGATTATTGCCTGCTGCGGCGATCAACACTTGCTCGAGATCTCCGGCCAAACGGTCTCGATCAAAGTCTTTGGTTGCAAGCCGTTTGGCAGCCTGACGCGCGTTGGCAAGCCACTCTGCATCGTGCAAGGCTGCTGCGATCTTTCGGGCAGCTTCACGTGGCGACAATTGCCAGACGACCAACCCCGCGCCCGTTGTGGAAAGCAGGTCCGCCATCCAGCCTCCATGGTTGATGACCATAGGCCGGGAGGCGGCAAGCCCGTCGAAGAACTTGTTGGCCGAATTTGCGCGCATCTCGGGTAAATCGACGAAGAAACTGCAGGCCATGGTCGAAGCTGCCAGCAACGCAGGAACATCCCGTTTCGGAATGCTGGGCTCGATAAACAGGTTGCGATCGAGCGTCCCGTTGGCGCGCGCGCGCGTTCTCAGATTGGTTTCTTCTTGTCCGGCTCCAACGAGTAGCACTCGAGTCTCGGGTGAAATACGGAGCAACTCCGCGGCAATCTCGACGAGGGTGTGGATTCCGTTGATCTTTCCGAAGGTGCCACAGTAGACAAGCAAAGGCCGGTGCGCGAGCCACGGACGGTCGGCGCGAAAAGCCAGGCCACCCGCTTCGGAGTTTGCATGGTCGTCGTTATCGCAGCTGTTTGGAATGACCACGACTTTTTCGGGCGAGATGTTGCGTTGGACGACGCCGTCTTTCATTCCCGGAGACAAGGCGACGACGGCCGCTGCCCGGGTGTAAGCCGTTTTCTCGAGCAAGCGGGCAGCGATTTTGAGTAACGGATTGCGAAGCGCGCCGATGGCAATCGGTAATGTCGGCCAGAGGTCGCGCACTTCGAACACCATGGGTGTTCTACGCCGGATGCTCGCGGCGATGGCGGGGATGGCGACAGTGAGCGGTGTGCTGGTGGCGAAAATCACATCGCTGGGAATGGACATAGCTCGTGAGGAGGCTTTCGACGCAAACCTGATGAACGCTTTGATACGGTCGCGGTTCCCCATATGGTTCGAGTACGTAACGGGCAGCCAGTGGACCTCAATGCCTTCTTCTCGCGTGACGAACCAATCTGTCGCCTCCGCAGGATCCCGCCAGGATGTGATGACATGAACTTCATGTCCGCGTGCAACCAGGCGGCGGGCCATCTCGAACGATCGTGTACCGCCGGCCATTTCAAGCGTGTTGAAGTATTGATGGATGTACACGATCCTCATGGCACGACCGCCACTTCGGCCGCCCGTCCTATCCCGTAGTACGTCAAGCCGGCGGCAGCGCAGCGTGCCGGGTCGAACACATTCCTGCCGTCGATGACCAGCCGTCGGCCCAGTTCTTGCGCAAGCACCATCAGATCGACCGAACGGAATTCCGGCCACTCGGTGCAAATGACGAGTGCGTCGGCGCGCTGCAAGGCAGCATGGCTGGATTCGCAGATCGTCAGGGCGCTAGCCGCTGCGTACAATGCCGCGCACGCAGTTCCGGCTTCCGGATCGTAGGCTTGGATATGGGCTCCGGCGGCCAGCAATTGGTCGATGAGTTGAAGGCTGGGTGCTTCGCGAAGATCATCGGTATTTGGCTTGAATGCGAGTCCCCAGACCGCAATACGCATGTCGCGAGGCGGGCCTCCAAGCGCGTACATCAGCTTGGTATAAAGAACTTGCTTCTGGCGGTGATTGACTTCTTCGACCGCGTAAAGCAGCGCGGGGTGATAGCCGGCCATATGGGCCGACCGGTTGAGCGCTTTCACGTCTTTCGGAAAACATGATCCGCCATAACCACAACCGGGATAGATGAAGTCGTAGCCGATGCGCGGATCGCTTCCGATACCCCGGCGAACTTCTTCGACGTCAGCATTCAGTCTTTCGGCGATGTTGGCGATCTCGTTCATGAAACTTATTTTTGTTGCCAGCATGGCGTTGGCTGCGTACTTGGCCAACTCCGCAGCGCGAACACCCATAAACATCATCTTGTCGCGATTGCGGTTGTAGGGCGCATAGCATTCGCGCATGAGTGCCTCAACGCGGTCGGAATCCGTGCCGACAATGATGCGTGCCGCGCGCTTGAAATCGCCGATCGCGGCGCCTTCCTTCAGGAATTCCGGGTTGGAACACACATCGAAATCGATGTGCTTCTGTCTTTCTTGCAGGGCGCGCTGAATGATCGTGGTCACCAGATCGGCCGTGCCGACGGGCACCGTGGATTTGTTGATGACCAGCTTGTAGTCGGTCATGTGTTGGCCGATTGCCTCGGCTACCGCACGGACAAAGGTCATGTCGGCTTCGCCGTCAAGCCCGGAGGGCGTGCCAACAGCAATGAAAGCCAGTTCGCCAAAATTCACTCCTTGCTGCGCATCAGCCGTGAATTGCAGCCGTCCGGCAGCCAGGTTTTCACGAATCAGGGATTCCAGGCCTGGCTCGTAAATGGCGACCTTGCCGCTGCTCAAGGCGTCCACTTTTGCCTTGTCGACATCGACGCACAGCACGCGATGACCCGCGTCCGCCAGACATCCGCCTGTGACCAGTCCTACGTATCCACTGCCAAAGATGGTGATCTTCATGAAGAAAGTGATGTCATTTCGAAGTTGGTTGTCGGACCCTCGCCATTCACGGCAGGTTTTTATCGGCTCAGCGCTGTCCGCCCGGTGGGCGCCACCGATGGCACGTCGTCCTGCCAATAGGACAGCAGCGCGCGAACCGGTTGCGCAGGAGGCGCTGTGTCGCCAGTCGGGCGTTGCCACTGGGAGTAAGGCGCATACTCGGGGACGATGAGTTGCAGCGCCGACATCATTCCGGGCTCGGAGTTTTGACGGCATTGGCCCAAGAGAGTCCGAAGCAGGACGTCCAGGCTGGCAAGCGAGAGCGAGTTCTCGCGCGAGCTCATGATGCGCGGGTGCTCGCTGCGGCTCACATGGCTTCCGATAAGCAATTCTTCATAAAGCTTTTCGCCAGGCCGCAATCCGGTCACGCGTATTTCGATATCGCCTTCCGGGTTGGTCTCGGACCTCTCGCTCAGCCCTGACATTTCGATCATCGACCGAGCGAGGTCGATCACCTTGACGGGATCGCCCATATCCAGCACGAAGACTTCTCCGCCTGAGGCCATTGCGCCGGCTTGGATCACCAGCTGCGCTGCCTCGGGGATCAACATGAAGTACCGCGTGATGTCGGCATGTGTGACGGTAATCGGGCCCCCATGCTGGATCTGTTCCCGAAACAGGGGCACGACCGAGCCCGACGAACCCAGAACATTGCCGAAGCGGACCATGCTGAAGGTCGTCTGCACATCGCTTTCAGCCGCGTAAGCCTGGAAGATGAGTTCGGCGCACCTTTTGCTTGCGCCCATCACGTTTGGAGGTCGTACTGCCTTGTCGGTCGATACCAGGACACAGGTCTGTACGCGATTCTGTGCGGCAACCTTGGCGACGACCCAGGCGCCTTCGACGTTGTTTCGCAGCCCGACGGCCATGTTCGTTTCGACCAGCGGCACGTGCTTGTAGGCCGCGGCGTGGTAGATCGTGTCGACGCGATGGACCCGGGTGATGCGTTCCAACAAAGGCTCATCGAGCACCGAACCCAGCACGCCAATGACCTGGCAATTCGGGAAGCGTGTTTTCAGTTCAAGCTCGATGGTGTAGAGCGCGAATTCGGAGTGCTCGACCATCAGCAAGGTGGTAGGGCGTCGGGACAGGATCTGCCGGCAGAGTTCGCTTCCAATTGATCCGCCAGCGCCCGTGACCAGCACACACTTGCCTTGCACACAGCGCGAAAACAGCGCCTCCATAGGAGGTACGGACTTGCGACCCAGCAGGTCTTCGATCTGTACTTCTCTGATTGTGTATTCCAGGGCACTGCTCTCGGCCAGTTGATCCAGAGATGGCAGCGTCTTCACGAGGATGCCCATGCTGGCGAAACGATTGACGATGAATTTGCGACGCTCGGGGGAGGCATGAGGAAGCGCCAGGACTACCTCGTCGATGTCGGCGCCATAGACCACGCGGATCACATCGTCCATGCCGTAGACACGCAAACCCGACAAATGGCGCCCCACGAAGCGGGAGTCATCGTCGAAAAAGCAAATGGGAGTGTGGGTGCGGCCGTCTCGCATCGAATTGACCAGCTGGAATCCGGCTTCGCCCGCACCATAGACGGCGACGCGGGGGCGTTTCAGTCTTGCCGCAGGGCTTTGATGTAGCAGGTGCCGAACGAACAGACGTGAAAAAAGCACATATGAAAATGCAATGAACCAGTAGATGAGCAAGCTGGCGCGAGGTGGCGGGTGTGCACCCAACGCAATCGTGATCCCGTAGGTGCCAATGGCCAGCACGGCCAGGCTGACTCCTGTCGTACGAAGCATCCGAACGTCGAAGAAGCGGACGACGTTTCGATACAGGCCGCTCAGGTACAGCACCGGAATCGTTGCAAGCGCCATGACGGTGGCTGCAGCAAATCCATATTGCTCGAGATAATCTGCCTCGCCCAGGCGGAGCAGGTAGCCAAGCATGAGGCAGATGGGCAGGGCGATAACGTCCGCAACGACCATGATCGCGATCTTTTGCGGTCGCGTCAGCGAGAGAGCAAATGTGCGGAAGCGTGACGTCATTGGATCGATCCGAAACTCGCACCTTTGCGATAACCTGAAGATTCAGTGAGATTTCAGAATCGATGGTAGAGAGGGATTAATCCTTGGTATGTAGGCCGAAACCTAAATCGCGGTGAGATTTCAGTCTTGCAGGCGGGTAGGGTCATAAGGCTAGGTTATGACGGCTTTGAAATGGCTCAACCATTGGCGAGGCCCGCAAATCAACGGTCTCTGGGATGTCAGGCTGCTTGCGATTTCTTTACGGATGAGCAGCAGCCGAAGTCATTGAAGTCAGGTTATGGAAAACACTGATTAGCGCTGAGCCAGCGAGGTGGAGAGCCGGGCGATGAAGGTGGCGGATAGAGGACAGGCGTCACCAGCCTGCCGGTCCTCTTCAGAGAAGGGAGGGGAGTGCCACGGGGGTGAAACGGAAAAGGGCTGGTCTAGCGCCCGATCGTCGTGGTGCGCTGACCCGCAGTGACGCCCGTGCCGCGGGCGCGCGTTTGCGGCGGCAGGGTCGGCGTGGAGACCGATGCTGCAGCACGTGGCCGCAGCGCCAGCAGGTTCGCCCACTGGCGGCCCAGCATGCGAGCATAACCATGGCTCAATTGCGGCGCCGGACCAAAGGCCCGGGGCGTACCAGCCACATGCTTGCGCAGCCGTTCGATTGCCGTCGCAACACGCGATACCGGCAGCAGGTGCTTCCAGAACGCTTCCCGCAACATCCGCCCGGGCATCAACGGAATCGGCGTCAACGTCACGCTGGGCGACCAGCCGGGTGACCAGCGGCGGGCGATACGGGGCCGCATGGCCAGTGACACAACGGGCACGCCAACGTTCGATGCCAGATGCGCGATCCCCGAATCGTTGCCGACAAAAATGCCTGCGGACACCAGCCATCCGGCCAGGTCGGCCAGTGACGCGTGCGACACCAGCCGATAGCCACAGGATTCGACCCACTGCCAACCCGGACGCTCGGTGGGCGCAACCACGAAACAGGGTTCGTACCCTTGCGCTTCCAGTTGCCTTGCCAGGCGCAGGAATCGCTGTGGCAACCATTGTTTGTGCAGGGCGCTTGCGGTCGGATGAATGACGGCGCGGCGGCGTGCCACGCGGGTGTCGACGGTCGCAGGAAGTTGAATGCCGTTCGCGCGCGACAGTTCGGTCAGGCCGAACATCTTTCGGCAGACATCCAGCTGGATATCCAGCATCGGTTTGATCTGCCGGTACACGGGCCACTCATCCATAACCCAGGCGCGCGGATGCCAGGTTCTGACATCGCCGACGACGTCGGCGGCATAGGCGTGGATGACGGTGTCGTACCCGTCCAGGCTGTCGCGCAGGCTATGGGCCTGCAGCGCGGGCTGGATGTCGAAGCGGGGAAACCAGTCCTTGAGCACGCTCAAGTGATGGCTGAAGACGGTGACCTGAATGCCATGCGCGACGAGATTGCGCACGATGACCATGGCGATCAGCGTGTCGCCAAGTCGTGCCGACATGACGAACGCAACGCGTCGTCCTTTCTCGATGATGTATGACATGGGCGTCCCTTCGCGTGCGCGAGGCCACGTACGCCAGGGGCCGCGCTGAGCAGCCCGGAAGTGAGCCCTCTCTTCGATATATATATCACGCGTTACATCACAGCTTCCTGACTGTGGTAACACGCCGACACGGTTGTGACCGAAGAGCGCGCAAACTGACGCTTCAGGAGGCGTCCACAGGGCTACCTGTTGTTTTACGCCCGAAGCCCAGCCTCGCCCAAAAGGATGGCTTACGTGTCCGCTTGTTGCCTTGGTAGCCGCGTTGTGATGCCTTGATCATGCGGCCGAAGGGCTCATCTGCCTTGTATAACGCGAGGTTATAGCCTGCACGCAGGGCCTCGTCGTAGTACTGGTCGAACAAGGCTTTGAGGTCGCTGCGGGGATGCGGAAGGATGGCGCCGTCGAACCAGTGTTCCTGGCCTTGCGCTGCCAGGCGGGGCAGCGCGTAGCTGTGCGAAAACTGCGTGCCCATGTCCGAGTAATGCAGGATCCGGATCGCATCGACTGGCTTCTTTTCACCGTCCACATTGTTGTAGTCGGTGTGCATGGGCTGGATGAGTTCGGCGTGGTCCTGGAAGTGGCGCATCAGGCGCTGGTGCGCGCCCGGATCGTTGCGAAGATCATTGATCTCCGGAAGGTGTCCTTTCGCCGCGGCGTTGTCCCACACCGATACGCAAAAGCGCCAGGACGTCTTGCGGCCTTTGCCGCTCAGGACCTTGCCGGGCTCGAAGGGCATGCGCCACAGCTCGGCCATGTCGCACAAGACCAGCATGTCGGCGTCCATGTAGATGGCGCGGCCCTGGTAGTTGCAGGCGGCCGGGACGGCCCAGCGAAAGCCCGAGAAGGGTGTCGCCCAGGTCTCGGTGCGCCAGCCCTTGTGGTGCTCGGGGTCGGAATACCAGAGGCTGCCGGGATCTTTGGACAGGCGCATCCATTCGATGTCGACGGGCATCGAAGCGTGCTTCTTGATGCTGTATTCCAGCACCATCATCTGTTCAAGATCACAGTCGTTGGGGTCGCAGCCCACAAAGATGCGGATGCGGTCTTCGGAAGTGCGGTGGTCCATCCTGCTGTCGTCCCTGCGGGTGTGTACTGCCAGCGGGTTACGTAGTTCCCACAGGCTTGTTGCCTGCAAGCATACGCCAGTCGCGTTTTTCGATGCGGTCGGCCACCAGAGCACTGTTGGGGGACAGGTTGACGAGACGAACGCCTTTATCGGCCAGCAGATTCGCTGCCGCCGTGAAGGCCGGCAGGATGTGATGCGGCAGGTACTGGTCCAGCGTGGTGGGCAGGGTGTCGGCGGGCGTCTCGTAGAAGCGCGGCACTTTGGCGGCGTCCTGCAAGTCGACACCGTGCAGCACGATCTCGGTATGGCCCAGCCACGCCATGATCTGCAGGGCGCTGTAGGCCACGGTGCCGGCATCGAACAGCCCCTGGCGGATGTCGTGCGCGTAACCCAATACCCGTGCTTCATCGAACAGGGTCAACGCGCCGGCGGGGGCGTCCGCCATGACGGCCTGCACGCTGCGCAGGGGCAGCCTTGCGCGGTACTGCGGATTTTCGATCAGGAAGATGCGGCAGCGAATGTCGTCCGGCGGAAGCTGCTGCAGCACATGCCACAAGGACAGCGGCGTCGTGAACAGCAACAGGTCTTGGGTGACGATGCGCTTGACCAGTTGCGGCCGCGCCCGCACAAAGCCGGTGTCATTGAAGCAGTAGGTGTCGAACGTGATGGGATGGGTGTCGGTCAGCGCGATGGCGCCGTTCACGCCCATGACGTCGGTCAGGGCCAGCTGTGCGTAGTCGATGTCATTGACCGACGGGCCGCTCGCGATGATGTGACCGGTGCCGCCGCGGCACCCGCGCGTCAGCACGTGATTCATCAACGGAAAGTCGCGGCCGCGGTACGAAAAGCTGTCGATTTCGCCGGCGGCGTTGCGGCCCACCCGCACGTGCGGCCATAAGCGCTCGTTATGCCGGTTCAGCCGCGAGTGGGTGTGCCGGTATAGCAGCTTGAGCAGACTGTTGGAGAGACGGTGCGACGACATGCGGGCCGCGTCAATCGCTAGCGCAGCAGCCGGTTCACCGACTCGACGTCGTCACCCGTCAATATGCCCGCCGCGGCCTTCAATTGCAGGCCGGACAGCAAGGCGTTGTACCGGGCGGCCGCCAGGTCGCGTTCGGTCGAATAGAGCTGTTGCTGCGCGTTCAGCACGTCGATGTTGATCCGCACGCCCACTTCGTAGCCGGTCTTGTTGGCTTCGAGCGAACTGCGGCTGGACGTTTGCGCGGCTTCCAGCGCACGGATCTGCGCCAGGCCCGAATTCACACCCTGGAAGGCCACGCGCGTGTTCTGCACGGCGACGCGCCGCTGGACTTCCAGATCGTTGCGCGACCGTTCGAGCAGCGCCACGGCCTCGGTCACGCGCGACTGGGTGCCGAAGCCGGCAAAGATCGGCACCTGTACCTGCACGCCCACCGACCGCGTGGTGTACGGGTTGTCGATCACCACGTTGCCGACCAGGCCTTCCGCGCGCTGCACCGTGCCGACCAGGTCCACGGTGGGGTAGTGGCCCGCCCGGGCGATCTCGATCGCGCGATCGGCCACTTCGGTATTGATGCCGGCCTGGATTACCGCCCAGTTGTTGCTGCGGCTGCGGTCGACCCAGTCGTTCATGCGCGCCGGGATCGGACCGGGAATCTGCACGCCAGGCGGCAGTTGCGCGAGCTGACCGGTGCGGTCGCCCACGATCTGCTGCAAGGCGCTGATCCGCACTTCCAGGTCGGCTTCGGCCTGGATGCCTTGCGCTTCGGCCAGGTCGTACCGTGCCTGCGCTTCGTAGGTGTCGGTGATGGTGGCGGTGCCGATCTCGAAATTGCGCTTGGCGGATTCGAGCTGTTCGGCAATGGCGGCCTTCTGGGCGCCGATGAAGGTCAGGTTGTCTTGCGCGGCCAGCACGTTGAAGTAGGCCTGCGCCAACCGGACGATCAGGTCCTGCCGGCCGAGTTCGAGCTGGATCTCGCTGATCTCGACCAGCAGCTTGGATTGCTCGTAGTTCTGCCAGGACGCCCAGCGAAACAGCGGCTGGACCAACTGCACCGCGTAGGTGGTGTTGGACAGCCGCGTGTTCGGGATGCGGGTCGTGCTGGTTTCGGTGCGGTTACCCGTGCCGTTGATGGCAGGGAAGAGGCCGGCACGCGCCTGGGGCAGCTTTTCCAGGCCGGCCAGGTACGCCGACCGGACCGACGCAAAGGTGGCGTCGTTGGCCAGCGCAGCCTGGTAGGCCTGGAGCAGGTCGATGGCCGATGCAGCAGGGGCAAACACGCAGGCGCAGACGACCGCGCCCAGCGATACAGCTCGCGACATCGCGCGCATGGACAGCTCCGTTCAGAACTTGAACTTGGATACAGGGGCGGCGCGCAGGGGCTTCACGACCGTTTCGAACAGCGACACGGTCTCGAAGCTCGCAGCCGTGGTGCGGGTGATGATGCGCGCGGTCATGGCAGGCGCCTGACCGACGATCAGCACCAGGCGGCCACCGACACGCAGCTGGTACTTCAGGCCGTCCGGCACATCATGCAGCGAACCCGTGACCAGGATCGCGTCGTATTCGGTGGAGCCCCAGCCATTGCTGCCATCGCCGACTTCGACGGTGACGTTGGTGATGCCGGCGCGCTTCAGGTTGGCCTTGGCGAAATCGGCCAGACGCGGCTGGATTTCGACGGTGGTGACGCTGTGGGCCAGGTGGGCGATCAGCGCTGCCTGGTAGCCCGAGCCGGTGCCGATTTCGAGCACGCTGTCGGTGGGCTTCAGGTTCAGTTCCTGCAGCAGGCGGGCTTCGATCTTGGGCGGCAGCATGAATTCGCCGGTGTCGCCCGATTCCAGGCGCAGCGGGATTTCGGTGTCGACAAAGGCGAGCGAGCGCAGGGCAGGCGGAACGAATTCTTCGCGTTTGACGGTGGAGAGCAGGGCCAGCACTCCCTGGTCAAGAACATCCCAAGGGCGGATCTGCTGTTCCACCATGTTGAAACGGGCGTGCTCGACGTCCGGAAGGGTAGCAACGGTCATGGCTGTAGTAACTTTTCAAAAGTTGAAGCGGACGCAATTCAGGGTAAACCCCGCGGCATTTTACTCGCTACCAACCGTTGAGCCGAGCGCCAGCGGCACCTTACCAAAAATCGATGGCAAAGTGGTCATCTATGTGACGGGAATGTCCGGGTGCAGCGTCGGGTGTGCCTGACGTTGCGTGCACGCCACCGGCAGGTCAGAAACCGGTCAACGCCACCGTCGTGTGCTGAACCTGCGGCGGGCTGGCAAAGTAGGGACCCACTTCGGCACGCCAGGTCTGGAAGTCGGCGGATTCGCGAAAATGCACCATGTGGTCTTCAACCGTATCCCACGTCACCACCAGGAAGTAGTGGTCGGGCTGTTCGACGGACCGCTGCAGCTGCATGCCCTGGCAGCCCTTGGCGCGCTGGAACAGCGGGGCGCAGCGCTGCACGCCCGCTTCGAAGTCGGCGTGGGTGCCGGGGCGGATGTCGATCTGGGCGATTTCGTAGACCATGGGCGTTCCTGGAAGCGTCAGTGTTCGGGCTTGATGCCGGCGTCGTGCATCATTTTGCCGTAGGCCGCGTACTGGGCGCGCGTGGCGCGGGCCAGGTAGTCGGGCGTCGAGCCGCCGGGTTTCAGGCCAAGGGCTTCGAGCTTGCCGCGCACCTCGGGATCCTGCAAGGCTTTCATGATTTCGGCGTGCAGGCGCGCGCGGATGTCGGCGGGCGTGCCGGTCGGCACCATCATGGCGAACCACGAGCTGAACTCGAAACCGCGCAGGCCCGACTCCGAAATGGTGGGGGTGTCGGGGTACTGCGCCATGCGGCCCGGTGTGGCCACGCCCAGCAGCTTGAGCTTGCCGGACCGGATCATGGGCGCCACGGTCGCAATGCCCTGGAAGCCGACCTGCACGTCGCCGCCGGCCACGCCCAGGGCCGCCTGCGTGGCGCCTTTGTACGTGACGTGTTCGATCTGGATCCGCGCGTCGGCCGCGAACAGGGCCATGGCCACGTGCTGCGGACTGCCGATGCCGCCCGTGCCGTAGTAGATGCGCTTGGGGTTGGCCTTGGCGACCTTGATGAAATCGGCGGCCGTGTCGAAGGGCGCATTGGGCGCTGTCACCAGGCCCCATTCGATCGTGGCCACCAGCGAGATCGGCTCGAAGTCCTTCATGATGTCCCAGTTCAGGGACGCCTGAAGGTGGGGCACCATGGTCATGAGGCCATCGTGGAAGGCGCCGATGGTGTAGCCATCGGGGGGCGACTTGGCGACACGTTCGGCGCCGATCACACCCGCCGCGCCGGGCAGGTTTTCGATGATGATCGCCTGGCCCATATTGGTCGACATTTTCTGCGCCATGATGCGGGCGGCGTTATCGACGGAACTTGCGACGGCAAGGGGCACGACCATACGGATCGGCCGGTTCGGGTAATCCGACTCGGCGCGTGCGCCCAAGGCGGCGCAAGCCAACAGCAAACCCGTCATCAGCGGGGTCCAGCAACGCATGGGTACTCCTGTCCGTGCACGGCAGAGCGCCGCACCGCAGCATGGTACGCATGGTTGGCGGCGGGTGCGCCCCAATCCGGTGCCAGCAAGGCTAGGGAATGCCCCTAGACGAGCCGCAGGCCGCCCTGGCGATGCCGCCGCGCGGCCCAGGCGCAGCGCGGGCTTTGTACAATGCGGACCGGGTTGCAAGCCTTGCGTCTCGCCCCCACCTCGTTTCCCTTGTTATCCCTTTTCATTGGCCGCGGCTCGCCCGGCAGGCAGAACCTCATGTCATCGACCGATCGTGTCATTCCCAAGACCCTGACCATTGCGGGGGTCGACCCGTCCGGCGGCGCCGGCGTGCTGGCCGACGTGAAGGCCATGAGCGCGCTTGGCGCCTACGCCTGCGGGGTCATCGCCGCCCTGACGGCGCAAAGCACGACGGGTGTCACGGGCGTGCTGCCGATCGAACCGGCCTTTGTGGCGCAGCAGATCGACACGCTGTTTGCCGATGTGAAGATCGATGCGGTCAAGATCGGCATGCTAGGCCGCAGCAACGTGATCGAAACGGTGGCGGACCGCCTGCAGCACTGGAAGCCCGTGCATATCGTGCTGGACCCGGTCATGATCGCCAAGAGCGGCGATGCGCTGCTCGAAAAGTCGGCCATCGGCGCGATGCGTGAGGCGCTGATCCCCGGCGTGACCATGCTGACACCCAACCTGCCCGAAGCGGGGGTGCTGCTGGATCAGCGGCCGGTAGAGACGGTCAAGGAAATGCGGCGCGTGGCCGAACGCCTGCGCGAGGCCATGAACCACAACGGGCACCGCTGGGTGTTCCTGAAGGGCGGCCACCTGCCCGGCAACATGGCGATCGACCTGCTGCATGACGGTGGCCAGATGATCGAGATGGCGTCACCCCGCATCGAGACCAAGAACACCCACGGCACGGGCTGCACGCTGTCGGCGGCGCTGGCGGCCTTGCTGCCGCAGACGCGGGACGTGCCCGAGGCCGCCCGGCAGGCCAAGGCCTACCTGACGGAAGCGATCCGGCAGGCCGACACCCTGCACGTGGGTGAAGGCCATGGGCCGGTGCATCACTTCCACGCGATGTGGAAGCCCGCCGAGCGTTAAGGTCAAGTGACGACGCGGCCCCGGCGGGCCACGACGCTTACAGCGCCAGCCCCAGGCTTTTCCAGAACGCGCACTTGTGGGCGGCATCCGCATCGAACGGCGCCGTGGCGCCCGGCAGCAGCTTCAAGACTGACGCTGCTGACGTGTACGCCGGCCAGGTTGCCAGGCCCGCGCCATTCGGGTTGCCGGTGTTGATGAAGTTGGCCCAGTAGCCAATCATTTCCGTCGACAGGGTTGTCGATGCGGCCGGGGGCGGCGTGGTGGCCGTAGGGAACACGTACTTGAGTTCCGCGGTATGCGTGGCGCCATTCGGGCTGGACGCCGGGTCCGCAAATTCATACGCGTACAGTGGCGCCGTGCCGGCCGTCTGCCGCAGTTCGAAGGTGCGGATGTTGTTGCACACCGATATCTGCGGCGAACCCAGGGTCGGGTTGAAGTCGCTGGCCACGGCCTTCATGGCGTCGGTCCCGGTCGGGTAGCTGGTGCGCGGATAGGCGCCGGCAATCGCCGCCGCATTCGTGCTCCCGTGAATGGCCGTGATCGCGGTCAGATACTCCGCATCGTTGGCCGGATTGGCCACGCCCGCACCCGTTTCGAACGTGTTGTAGCCGATCAGCATTGGCACCTTGCCGAGCGCCGTGCGCGGCTGCACCGGCACGTCCACGCCGCCCACGCTCGGGAACAGCACCGACCGCGGCAAGGCAGCGCCCGCCGCGCGGGTCGATGCGATCGGCAGGGCAGGCGCACGCAGGCATGCCGCCACCTGCGTTGGCGTGCCGGTGCATCCCAGTTGGGCGGGCAGGGCGGCTTCAGCGGCCAGCTTCTGCGTCAGGCTGTCCCAGTTGAAGGCGCAGGGGCCGCTCATGACCAGCGCCTGTTTGAACAGGCCTTGCGACGCGGGCGAGGCCAGGTGGTTGCAGGTGCTCATGCCGCCTGCCGAGTTGCCGCCCAGCGTGACCTTGGCCGGGTCGCCGCCAAACTGGTTGATGTTGGTCTGGACCCAGCGCAGCGCGGCCCGTTGATCCATCAGCCCATAGTTGCCCGTATCGCCATTGCCGCTGTCGAGCGCAAAGTTGGCAAGGTAGCCAAAGATGCCGAGCCGATAGTTGAGCGTGACAACGACAAAGTTGCCGGTCTTGACCAGTTCCGTGGGGTCGGTGCCGGCGCCACTGCCTTGCGAGAAACCGCCGCCGTGCACGAACACGAACACCGGCATGTTGGCCCGCGTCACGGGGTAGGGCACCGTCACGTTCAGCGACAGGCAGTCTTCAGTGGTGTTGCTGGTGCAGGGCTCGCCTGCCACCGTGGCGTCCAGGGTGCCGGTCCAGGCCGCCCTGGGCTGCGGCGCCCGCCAGCGCAGATCGCCAGTCGGGGCGGCGGCGTACGGAATGCCTTTGAACTGCGCAACGCCCTGCGTCACGGCGCCCTTGACCAGGCCCTTGTCCGTCGCGACAGCATTGACATTCAGCGCGACCGGGCCGGCCGGTGTCGCGCTGGTGCTGTCATCGTCACTGCCGCCGCACCCGGTCACCAGCGCCGCCGTCGCCGCCAGCGCCATAGCGCCTGCGCATCGTCTTGCCCATCGTCCTGCCCTGCGGCCGAACGCTTCCCTTGCTGCCGATCGTGTCATCCTCGTCTCCTTGTCGACGTGCGCGCGGGTCGCTCGTGATCGGGCGCCCGGCGTCTGTGCCGCAGAGTGTGTGACCCGCGTGCAGGCCTCGCAATGCCGCTGGACAGATATCGTGTATCGACGGCGTTGATAGTGCTGCAGGGCGCTGGGCAGCCGCCGATGCCGCGGGCACGTGCCCAGGGTATGTCCCAGGCGTTACGCGTACCAACGGTTGAGCACGGCGCCGAAAACCGGGATTTACCGGCCGTTCATACATTCGTGATCGCCGGATTGTCCGAAAAATGGTATGAATTCGGCACCGCCACCCACCACCCCAACACGCTTCAGGAGAAGCCATGCGCAGCGTCTGTTTCCTTCAAGGCAACGAGATCAAATTCGGTCTACGACAGGGCGATCAGGTTGACGAGATCAACGATCCGTCGATTGCGTCGATCGAAGACTTGTTGAGCGCGCTCATGGAGGGAAGGCGTCCGTCGACCGGGGCGGTGCATGTGTTTGGGGAACTGGATCTGCTGCCCCCCGTGCCGCGGCCCGGCAAGATCCTGTGTATCGGCTTGAATTACGTGGACCATGCCAAGGAAAGCGGCCACGCCGTGCCCGACTATCCGGCCGTGTTCATGCGTGGACCGTCGTCCTTGACCGGCCACAATCATCCGCTGCTGCGGCCGGTGTGCTCGGACCGCTTCGACTATGAAGCCGAGCTGGCCATTGTGATCGGCCGCAGCGTGCATGCCATCAGCGAGCAGGACGCGCTGAACTACGTGGCGGGGTATGCCTGCTTCAATGATGGGTCGCTGCGCGACTATCAGATGAAGTCCGGTCAATGGACCATGGGCAAGAATTTTGACCAGACTGGCGGCTTCGGCCCGGACCTGGTGACGCCGGACGAATTGCCCGAGGGCGCGGCCGGTCTGCGCGTCGTGACCCGCCTGAACGGCGAGGTCCTGCAGGACGGCAACACGTCCAACATGATTTTCAGTGTGGCCAAGATCATTGAGATCCTGTCGGAAGTGATGACCCTGGAGCCCGGTGACGTGATCATCACGGGCACGCCCGCCGGCGTCGGCTTTGCACGTACCCCGCCGATTTTCATGCAGGCGGGGGACGTGTGCGAGATCGAGATCGAGCAGATCGGCACGCTGCGCAACCCGATCGTGGACGCAGCGTTCTGAACGCCTAACGCGGGTTCAACGCCGCATCCACCTTGCCGATGAAGTCGAGCTCCTTGCCGCGCGGCGCATTGGTCACACTCAACGGCGCATCCAGCACGTACACCGGTTCGGTCGCCACGTCGTAGCGCGGCCAGTTAGTGATCGTGCCGCCGTTGGGGTTGCCCGTCTTCACGAAGCGGATCCACGCGTCTTTCATGGTGGCCGACAGGGTGCGGTCGTCCTGGTTGTAGGGCGCGGCGTTCAGCACCGCGTCGCCGCGGACGTAGGGCAGCTCGGCGCCGTGCAAGGGATCTTCGCCGGTGCCACTGGCGCGACGCTTGAACCAGTAGCGATAGACCGGGACCCCTGCTGTCGTCATGGCGCGGGCGATGCCCCGTGTGCCGAACACGAACTGGTTGTCGCTGAAGCTGTCGGCCACGGCGCGGGGCACGGCGGCATCGGCCGCGGCGGGGTAGACCGTCAATGCTTCGGCCCCGAAGTTGGCAAAGATGGTGGGGTCGCGCAAGTACGCGGCGTACTGGGCCAGGGTCTTGACGGGGTAGTTCAGCGTGAACGACGTGCCCTCGTCGGTGTTGTAGCCGACCAGGGTCGGCACGGCCTTGAAGGTGCCGCGTTCGAACGCGGGCCGTTCTTCGGCGGGCAGCACGACCTTGTCGAGCGTCGGACCGATCACGCGCGGTTCGGCCAGCGCGCGGATGGCGGTGCCCGACCCGGTGTTGCGGATGACCGGCAATTGATCGGCAGGCAGGGCCCGCAAGGCGTCGATGTTCGCGCCAACCGCCAGTCCATCCTGCTCGGCTTGTGGCAACGTCTTCCAATGCCGGAAGGCACCCGGGCTGTCGAGGATGACCTGGTCATACAGTCCGGCAGCTTTCGGGCTGACCATCAGGGCCGTGATGGCGCTGGCGCCCGATGACTGTCCCCATACCGTGATCTTGCTCGGGTCACCGCCAAAGTTCTGGATGTTGTCGCGCACCCATTTCAGGGACGCGGCAATGTCCAGGAGGCCATAGTTGCCCGAGGTCTTGTCGGCCGACTCGCTGCTCAACGCCGGATGAGCCAGGAAGCCCAGCGTGCTGACGCGATAGTTCATTGAGACGACCACGACACCCGCGCGGGTCAGCGCGTCGGCATCGATGTTGCCGTTACCGCCGTGAAAGCTGCCGCCATACACCCATACCAGCACCGGCCGCTTGTCATTGGCTTGCAGCGCGGTCTGGGTCGTCCATACGTTCAGGGTCAGGCAGTCTTCGCTTTGCAGGGTGGTGCCGCCCTGGATGCAGGCGGGACCAAAAGCCGTCGCGTTGCGGGCCGTCGTCCAGGCGGGCGCGGGCTGCGGCGCTTTCCATCGCAGGTTGCCGACGGGGGGCGCAGCGTATGGAATGCCCTTGAAGGTGGTGATCTCGCCGACGGTCCCGGTGACCGGGCCGGACGCGGTACGCACGGTGGCGATGGGGGCCTGGGTCGTGGGTGCATCATCGGAATCGCTGCCGCCGCAGGCGGTGACGAGCAGGGTGACTGCAAGGGCGGAGCCGGCGGCGGCCAGGCGTTTGTGGTCAGACATGATCTTTGAGTACTCCGTCGACAAGCTTCAGGAAATCGGTGCTGGACACGCCGGCCTTGTTGACCGGGGTGTCGCCCAGATTGCGCGCCACGGCGAATTCATCGCTGACCGATCGGCGATGCACGATGACGGTGTTGATGGCCGGCAGCACCAGGATGAACTGGCCATAGTTGCCGTTCGCAAGGAAGGCGTTGCGCCAGTCGGCGCTGGTGCGCGTGGCGGTAGGAATCCACCACAGGTACCCGTAGCCGTTGTCGGCTTCGCCGGCAATGTCGCTGCGGGGCACCCGCAATTGCGTGCTCTGCGCGACCCAGTCCGCGGGGACCAGTTGCGTGTCGTTCCAGCGGCCGCCGTTGGCCATCAACACACCCAGGCGGGCCATGTCTCGGCCCGACAGGAAGAAGTGATAGGCCAGGTAGCGCGACACATTGGTCTTGAAACCCAGCATGCGTTGCCGGCTGGCGTCGTAGTCTTCAAAGCCCAGGGGGTCGGCCAGGTCGGTCTTGAACGCGTCGAAGATCGTGCGGCCCGTCAGCTTTTCGAACAGGAAGCCAACGACGTTGAAGTCCCAGTTGTTGTAGATGAACTTGGTGCCGGGCGTGACGGTGCCGCGTTCCGGAATGCCGGCGGCGCTGCCGGGGCTGCCGGCCGGGTGATAGACGCCCGACCGCGCGGTCAGCAGGTCGCGGATCCTGGCGGTCTTTTCAATTGGAAGCAGGCCGGCGTTGTCGTCGATGCCCAGCGATCCCAGGGTCGCATCCAGGTTGATCGTGCCGTTGGCCACGTATTTGCCATACAGCATCGACACGATGCTTTTGCGGGCGGACGCCAGGTAGGCGACGTCGTCGATGTTGCTGTACGAATAGGCGATCTTGCCGTTGCGCACGATCATGGCCGACGTGGTTTCGAGCGGGTACAGCGCCGTTTCGAACGCCTTGACCGATGCGGATGAAAAGCCTGCGTCTTCGGGCTTGGCGTAACGTTCCCACGTCGTGCCCGGAAGCATGCTGGGCGCGGTGGCGGCTTCGGCATCACTGCCGCCACAGCCAGCCAGCGGCAAGGTCATTCCCAGCGGTACAGCCAATGTCAGCGCGCGCAGGACTGCGCGCCGTTCCTGATGAACGGTTTCCAAGGTCCCCTCCTGTCGTCTGTTCGACGTGTCTTGTTGTGGCCAGCAGATGTGGCTTCAAGGCAGGAAGATACGCTTGCGAAACTGTTCCATCCATTGCATATCAGGGATGTTTTGATGCGCCCTGTGCATTAATCGCACGAACGGCGATTTTGTTGACCCTGTCAACCAGACGGTTGCGATTCGCAACTAATTGATTTGAAAGCGCAAATTTGCTCGACAGCAGACGTGACAGGGCCGGCATGACGCCGGCCCTGGAACTGTAAAGGTGCGGTAAAAGCCGTTCGCCGTCCGACGGCGAACGACGTCCCCGCCTTTACGCCGATTTCAGCGGCGCAATCATGCCGCCCATCGGCGAACTGGGCGCCGCGCTGTACAGCTTCTTGGGCATCCGGCCTGCCAGGAAGGCTTCGCGGCCGGCCTCGACACCCTTCTTCATGGCCGATGCCATCAGCACCGGGTCTTGCGCCACGGCAATCGCCGTGTTCATCAGCACCGCGTCACAGCCCAGCTCCATCGCGATGGCCGCGTCGGACGCGGTACCCACGCCCGCATCCACGATCACCGGCACCCGCGCCTGATCAATGATCAGCTTCAGGTTCCAGGGGTTCAGAATTCCCATGCCCGACCCGATCAGCGACGCCAGCGGCATGACTGCCACCACGCCGATGTCTTCCAGCATGCGCGCCTGGATGGGATCGTCGGTGCAATAGACCATGACCTTGAACCCATCCTTGACCAGGGTTTCGGCCGCCTTCAGCGTCTCGGGCATGTTCGGGAACAGCGTGTGGCTATCCCCCAGCACTTCCAGCTTGACCAGGTCATGTCCGTCCAGCAGTTCGCGCGCCAGGCGCAGCGTGCGGACCGCGTCTTCGGCGTTGTAGCAACCCGCCGTGTTGGGCAGCAGCGTGAATTCGCTCGGCGGCAGATATTCCAGCAGACTGGGTTCACCCGCGTTCTGACCGATATTGGTCCGGCGGATCGCCACCGTAATGATTTGCGCGCCACTGGCCTGAATCGCCGCGCGCGTCTGCGCAAAGTCCTTGTACTTGCCCGTTCCGACCAACAACCGCGAGCTGTACGACTTGCCCGCAATAACCAGCGCATCTGACATAGAAAATCCCGAATGAATAATTGAACGGTCGCAGCTTGAACTGCTGCGCCCGATAGAAAATTGGCGGGGGTGGATACCCCGGCGCGGCCTGCTCATCAGCTTGGCTATCGCTGACTGCCAGGCACCGATGCAGCCAGTGTACAACCCGCCAAAAACGACTTCCGATCCATGCGCATCGAACATGAACATGCTCAAACCGCGCGATACACCTCGCCCCCTTGGCGAAAGAACTCCACGGACTTTTCCTGCATGCCGAGCACTACGGCGTCGGCTTCCGACGCGCCAATGTCGGCCGCATACGCCCTGACTTCCTGCGTGATCTTCATCGAGCAGAAATGCGGACCGCACATCGAGCAGAAATGCGCGGCCTTCATCGACTGCTTGGGCAAGGTTTCATCATGGAAATCCTTGGCGGTATCCGGATCCAGCCCAAGATTGAACTGATCTTCCCACCGGAATTCGAAGCGCGCCTTGGACAAGGCATTGTCCCGGATCTGCGCCCCCGGGTGCCCCTTGGCCAGGTCCGCGGCATGCGCCGCGATCTTGTAGGTGATGATGCCGTCCTTCACGTCCTTCTTATTGGGCAGCCCCAGATGTTCCTTGGGCGTCACGTAGCACAGCATCGCCGTGCCATACCACCCGATCATGGCCGCGCCGATGCCCGATGTGATGTGGTCATACCCTGGCGCGATGTCGGTGGTCAGCGGCCCCAGCGTATAGAAGGGCGCTTCGTCACACTGCGCCAGTTGCAGGTCCATGTTCTCTTTGATCAGGTGCATCGGCACATGCCCCGGCCCTTCGATCATGACCTGCACATCGTGTTTCCACGCCACCTTGGTCAGCTCGCCCAGGGTCTTCAGCTCGGCCAGTTGCGCCGCGTCATTCGCGTCGTAGATCGATCCCGGCCGCAAGCCATCGCCCAGCGAAAAGCTGACGTCGTACTGCTTCATGATCTCGCAGATGTCTTCGAAGTGCGTATACAGAAAACTTTCGCGATGATGGGCCAGGCACCACTTGGCCATGATGGATCCGCCCCGCGACACGATCCCCGTCATGCGCGATGCCGTCATCGGCACGAAGGGCAGGCGCACGCCGGCGTGGATCGTGAAATAGTCCACGCCTTGTTCGGCCTGCTCGATCAGCGTGTCGCGAAAGATTTCCCAGGTCAGCGCCTCGGCCTTGCCATCCACTTTTTCCAGCGCCTGATACAAGGGCACCGTGCCGATCGGCACCGGCGAGTTGCGCAGGATCCATTCTCGCGTCTCGTGAATGTGCTTGCCGGTCGACAGGTCCATGACCGTATCGCCGCCCCACCGGATCGCCCACGTCATTTTTTCGACCTCTTCCGAGATCGATGACGTGACCGCCGAATTGCCGATGTTCGCGTTGATCTTGACCAGGAAATTGCGGCCGATCGCCATCGGTTCGATCTCGGGATGATTGATGTTGGCGGGCAGGATCGCGCGGCCGCGGGCAATCTCGTCACGCACGAATTCCGGCGTGATCACCGCGGGAATGGATGCGCCGAACGACTGGCCCGGGTGCTGTCTTCCCAGCAGCGCCACCATCCGTTCCCCCTGCGGACCCGATGCGGCCAGCGACGCCAGGTACTGCTCGCGCCGCAGGTTCTCGCGGATGGCCACAAACTCCATTTCGGGCGTGATCATGCCGCGCCGTGCGTAGTGCATCTGCGTGACGTTGGCGCCGGTACGCGCGCGGCGGGGCGCACGGGTCAGGTTGAAGCGCAGGTCGGCCAGCGCCGGATCGGCCAGCCGCGCCTGGCCGTAGTCGCTGCTTGGGCCGTCCAGGGTCTCGGTATCGCCGCGCTCGGCAATCCAAGCCGCCCGCAAGGCAGGCAGGCCTGAACGGATGTCGATCTGCGCATCGGGATCGGTGTAGGGCCCGCTGCAGTCATAGACCGTGAGCGGCGGATTGGTCTCGCCGCCGAACGACGTGTCCGTCACGGACTGCGTGATCTCGCGAAACGGGACACGCAGGTCGGGCCGCGAGCCTTGCTCGTAGATCTTGCGGGACTGGGGCAGTGGCTGGATGGCCAGTTGATCGACCTGAGCGGTCGATGCAAGAAATCGCGGCGTGTCGCGCGTGGTGGTGGTGGTGGTGGTGGTGTTCATGGAAGCTCCAGAAAAAAGTTTTCGGAGCCGAACCAAGGAAGGAATTTTCCGGGAGGATATGGCCGATCGTGGCACCGGGATCGCCGGTGGAATCGGGCATGGAAGGCAGCGTGGGCCAACACTCGAGCCCAGGGCGGGCTCGCCGGAAAACGCTCCCTGCATCGGCATTATCCGTACAGGTGCTAAGGGACTTTCTCACCCCGGCGGATGTGGCCTGTGGCCGCGTCCGCACGTGGACCCCTGCGTCTTGAGGCGCCAGTATAGGCCGGAAGGCAGGCCCCCGGTCAACCGGCCGTCTGCGATAATGCCTGCTGCTTTTTTTCGCATCGAGGTCGTCCATGTCCCGTCTTCAGGCCCGCGCGCCGCACGCGCCCCGCATTGCTGTCCTTGCCGCCGCCGTGCTGTCGATGTGTGCGGCAGGTACTGCCTGGGCGGATGGGCCGGTCGATAGCATCAAGCAGGTGGCCGCCGCATCGCGCGGCAAGAAGCCGGGCAAAGACACCGAGGCCGCGTCCGCGCCGGCGCCCGCACCCACCGGCCGCTTCGTGGTTCGGACCACGGCCGGCGTCGGCGACATGCCGGTCTATGCGTGGCCCGCGCAAGCCGTTGACGCCCTCAACCATTCCGGCATTCCGTCGACCGCCACGCGGGCAGTGATCGTGGTGCACGGCATCCGCCGCAACGCCGCCGAAGAACTGGCCGACGTGCAGCGCGCCATGGGCAAGGACCGCGACAACGTCATCCTGATCGCGCCCCGGTTCTCGGAACCCGCCGACCTGTCGTCGGGTGGGTCAAGCGATCGGGTATTAACCTGGCGCAAAGGCAACTGGTCCGACGGCGAACCCGCCACCGGCCCTGCCGCGATCAGTTCCTTTGACGTGCTGGACGAGATGCTGATGGCGCTGTCCGACCGCGCCCAGTTTCCGGCCCTGCGGCAGATCGTGGTCGCCGGCTTTTCGGCGGGCGGCCAACTGGTGCAGCGCTATGCCGCGGTAGGGTCGGTATTCGCCGCCGTCGAACGCACCGGCGTGATCCTGCGCTGGGTCGTTGGCGACCCCGGATCGCTGCTGTACTTCGATGACATCCGCCCCACCGCGCGCGGGGGCTTCGCGCCCTTTCGCGCGGCGGCCTGCCCCGCCTTCAACCAGTGGAAGTACGGCTTTGAACAGGCGCCCGACTACGCCGCCAACCGCAACGTGCAATGGCTGGCGTCCGATTACGCGCAGCGCGACGTGGTGTACCTGCTCGGCGGCAACGACACGAATGCGCTGCATCCGGCTCTGGACAAAAGCTGCGAAGGCGAAGCGCAGGGCGTGCACCGCTATGCACGGCTGCGCAACTTTATCGGCTACATGAAAGCCCGCGAACCGCAACGGCTGGTGCACCGCTGGGGCGTGGCCCCGGGCGCGGGCCACAGCGCCGGACAGGTCTATACCTCGGCCTGCGGCAAGGCTGCATTGTTCGACTCGCCCGGCTGCACGTTGAACGCAGCAAGTGGCGCGTTGCCGGCGATGATTCCTTAGGCCGCGTGCTGCACATCGAAAAAAAAGGGCTGCCATTGCGCAGCCCTTTTTCATGAACGCAGCACGGGTTTACTTGGCCGTATTCGCATTCGGAAAGAACAGCTGCTGGCCATTGATCTTGTACGCGGCGACGGTTTCTTGACCGGCTGGCGAGATAACCCAGTCCACGAACTTCTTCGCGTCCGCCACTTTGGTCTGCGGGTGCTTGGCCGGGTTGACGACCATGGTGCCGTATTGGTTGAAGAGCTTGGTGTCGCCTTCGACCAGGACGGTCAGGTCGCCGCGATTCTTGAAGCTGAGCCACGTGCCGCGGTCGGCCAGGACGTAGCCGCCGCTGGACGAAGCCATGTTCAGGGCCGGGCCCATGCCACAGCCGCAGGCCTTGTAGCCCGTGCCCTTGTTGTCGATGCCGGCCTGTTTCCAGTAGCGCTGTTCGGCGGCATCGGTGCCGCTCTTGTCGCCACGCGACACGAAGTCGGCGTTGACTGCTGCGACGTTTTTCAGGGCGGCGACGATGTCCTGGCCCTTGACCTTGGCGGGGTCGGACGCGGGGCCGACCAGCACGAAGTCGTTGTACATGACCGGGTAGCGTCTGATGCCATAGCCTTCGGCGATGAATTTTTCTTCGGCTGCCTGATCGTGCACGAAAAGCACGTCGGCATCGCCGCGGCGGCCCATGTCCAAGGCCTGGCCGGTGCCGACGGCGACCACTTTGATGTCGATGCCGGAGGCTTGCTTGAACGCGGGCAGGAGGTGGCTGAAGAGGCCGGATTGTTCGGTGGAGGTGGTGGATGCCATGACGATGGTGGACTGGGCCTGGGCCGCGGTCGTTGCGATCATCAACAATGCGATGGCACCGAGGGATTTGACGGCGTTCATATTCTTTCTCCTTTGACGAACAGATGCGCTTCTTCGGGCAAGGTCCCGTTGAAGAACTGATCCACGGGCAGGTCCGCCAGCAGGCGGCCGTGCTCGAGGTACATGACACGGCTGGCCAGGCGCTTGACCTGGCCAAGGTTATGGCTGCTGAACACCATGGTCAGCGCGCGGCCGTCGGCCGGACAGGAAAATTCCTGCATCAGCGCTTCGACTTCGCGTTTGGCGTGGGGATCCAGATTGGCGGTGGGCTCGTCCAGCAGCAGGACATCGGGGCGCATGGCCCACGCTTGCGCCAAGGCGACGCGTTGTTGTTGGCCGCCGGACAAGGCGCGCGCGGACCGCTGCGCCAGGCCGTCCATCTCGACCCGTTCCAGCGCGCGCTGCGCGAGCGGCCGGGCGTCGCGCCACCGCGTGCCGCGCAGCCAGAGGCCTAGGGCGACGTTGTTCAGCACACTGGTGCGCAATAGATACGGGCGTTGAAAGACCAGCGCCTGGCGGTCGCGCGCAACGCGTTCAACGGTGCCGCTGCTGGCCGGCAGCAGGCCGTGCAGCAGGCGGAGCAGGGTGCTTTTGCCGCTGCCGTTGGCGCCGACGAGGGCGACACGTTCACCATCTTCAATCCGCAGGCTGATGGCGGACAGGGCCGCGACCGATCCGTAGTGGACATTGACCTTGTCGAGATGAAAGAGGCTCATGACACGATCGCTCCGTGCGACCCGCCGCCATAGCCACCGTGCGACCCGCCGTCGCGCTGTTCCCGCCACCGCCGCAACACCGACACCAGCGTGTTCAGCAGCAGCACCACTGTCAGCAGGATCAGCCCCAGGGCCAGCGCCAGGGGCAGGTCGCCCTTGCTGGTTTCCAGCGCGATCGCGGTCGTCATCACCCGGGTATAGCCTTCGATATTGCCGCCCACGATCATGACCGCGCCGACTTCCGACACGGCGCGGCCAAAGGCCGTGATCACGATGGTCAGCAGCGCGAACCGTTCGTCCCAGGCCAGCAGCAGGCTGCGCAGAAAGGTGCCGGCGCCCAGGGCCTGCAACTGCTCGCCATGGCTGCGTTCGGCGTCTTCCACCCCTTGCCGTGCCAGCGCCATGACCACGGGCAAGACCAGCACGGTCTGCGCCAGCACCATGGCCTTGAACGAGAACAGCCATCCCAGAAAGCCGAGCGGACCGGAGCGGGACAACAGCAGATAGAGCAGCAGGCCGACGACGACGGACGGCAGTGCCAGCGAAGTGTTGAGGAGGGTGAGGACGATGCCGCGGCCGCGAAAGCGCGCAACGCCCAGCCAGGCGCCCAGCGCCAGGCCGATCACACAGGCAATCGCACAGGCGGATCCACTGACAGCCAGCGATCGCAATACGATCGCGATCAGGACGGGATCGAACGCGAGAATCAAGGTGAGCGCAGTGAGTGCGCTGTCGGAAATGCTATGCATACTGAAGAATCAAGGCAGGCGAAAGGGTAGCCGACCCCCACGGATGAGGCGATATGAAGCACTGTGCATAGGGACCGGTTGCGACGGCTTTGAGGCATACTGCCGGCGTGCATCAAGTCGAACTTTCCTACTCTTTTGGCGTGTCCCGCGCGTCGGCCGCCATCCGCAACCCGCTCATGGATCTGCTCCAGGCCATCCGGGCCCATGGTTCCATTTCGGCCGCGGCCAAAGGCATGGGCCTGTCGTACCGGCACGTCTGGGGCGAACTCAAGAAATGGGAACAGACGCTGGGCCACACCCTGGTGGTGTGGGAGAAGGGCCACCCGGCGCGCCTGAGCGAATTCGGCGACAAGCTGCTGTGGGCCGAACGCCAGGCGCAGGCGCGGCTGGCTCCGCAGATCGATGCATTGCAGGCGGAACTGGAACGTACCTTTGCGGTGGCCTTTGACGACGCGGCGCATGTGGTCAGCTTTACGGCGAGCCACGACGACGCGCTGAACCGCCTGCGCGACCATGCCGTGGCCAGCGACAAGCTGCATCTGGATATCCGGTTCACGGGCAGCGTCGATGCCATTGGCGCATTGAACGAAGGCCGCTGTGAAATGGCGGGCTTTCACACCACCCTGGCGCCCGCCACCGGGTCCTTGTCGGAACGCACCTACAAGCCGCTGCTGCAACCCGGGCAGCACAAGCTGATCGGCTTTGCGCGGCGCACGCAGGGGCTGATGGTGGCGCGCGGCAACCCGCGCAGCCTGATGACCCTGCAGGACCTGACGCGGCCCGGCGTGCGCTTCGTGAACCGGCCCAAGGGCACGGGCACGCGCCTGCTGCTGGACGAATTGCTGGCCGATGAAGGCATCGCGCCAGGCGACATCGTGGGCTACGAACAGACCGAGCCTTCGCACGCGGCGGTGGCCCATGCCGTGGCGTCGGGGGCCGCGGACGCCGCCTTGGGCATCCAGCTGGCCGCGCACGCGCAGGGCCTGGATTTCGTGCCGCTGCGCCAGGAAAACTACTTTCTGGTCTGCCTGAAATCCACCCTGGATCTGCCCGCCACGCAGGCCTTGCTGGGCGTGCTGCGCAGCGAGGCATGGCAGCAGCACCTGGCGCGGATGCCGGGTTACGAGCCGTCCCATACCGGCGAAGTGCTGGCCATGAACCGGGTGCTGTCGTGGTGGGACTTTCCCAATAAAAAAGCGCCCCGACCGCAGGCGCTTTCCGACGAGGCATGAAGGCACGGCGTTGAGCCGGCCTTCCTGGCACGCATTACTTCTTGGACGGTTCCGCCGAATTGCGCGTGGACGGTTCCTTGACGGTGGCGGGCTGGCTGGACTGCGCGGCCGGGGCCGTGTCGCCGCCCGACGTCTTGCTGCCTGCATCCGTCTCGCGCGTGTTGTGCGGGCTGGCGGCAGGGGTGGCCGGCGAATGGGCGCCAGCGGCTTCCAGCGGGCGCTGGTCCAGGTCGGTATTCACATACTTGAATTCACCCGGGTCCGAGCAGGGCGGCGTGGCCACGACCGGGCCGACCGGCTTGCCGGCGGCCTGCGCGCTGGTGCGATAGGCCGCCGCCACCTTGTCTTGCGACTGGCACAGCTGGTAGCCGTCCACCTTGGCCTGCCAGGCCTGCTTGGCGGCGGTTTCGGCGCTCTTGGCCTTGAGCTCGGGCGTCGGAGCCGGCAGCTTGGCCATGACGGGCATGGCCGCCACGAGCAGCACAACGAATAGCGATTTTTTCATGATCGTGGATCTCGTTCAGGCACGGGCCGGACGGGTCGGGGTCTTGGCCACCGACGGGTCAGGCGTGCGTTGCGCAGGGATCTTCCCTGCCTTGATGTCGTCGTACCAGATTTCGTGGTGTTCACGGGCCCAGGTCTCGTCGACGTAGCCGGTCTTCATGGCGCGATAGGCGCCGTTCATGCCGAACGTACCGAGGTAGATATGGCCCATGATCATGCACATCATCAGGATGGTCGCCACGGCGTGGACCATGTGCGCGATCTGCATGTTGCCGCGTGTGTATTCGCCGACCGGCAGCAGGTGGTCGAGGAACAGGCCGGACAACGTCACGAAGATGCCCAGGAACAGCACGCCGCCCCAGAACACCAGCTTTTCACCGGCGTTGAAGCGGCCGGCGGGCACGTGTTCGCCGTTGAACAGGCCACCGCCCTTGCGGATCCACAGCCAGTCCGACTTGTCCGGGAAGTTGTCGCGCACGAAGGCGAAGAACATCACGATCAGCGACACGACGAATGCCGGGCCGACGAAGTTGTGGATGGTCTTGAGCACCCAGGTGATCGGCCCGAAGATCTGGCCGCCCAGGATGGGCAGGGCAAAGAACTTGCCGAAGGCCATCACGATGCCCGAGATCGCCAGAATGCAGAAGGCGATCGCGTTGACCCAGTGGCAGGCGCGTTCAAAGTACGTGAAGCGTTCGATCAGGCGGCCGGTCGGCTTGCCGTGGACCTTGATCGGGCCCTTGGCGAAGTAGAACAGCAGGATCGCCACCAGCACGATCAGCATCAGCGCGCCGCCGTACGGAATCAGCCAGTTGTTGCGCGTCTGGCGCCACGCTTCGCCCGCGGTCGTGAACATCGATCCGGGGTACTGCGTGAACTTCTGGATCAGGATGCCGGCTTCGGGCGCCTGGCTGTGCGGCAGGCTGGAGTATCCCGGCTTGCCGGAATTGACTTCCCGCCAGATGGGCGCGTTGTTGCCCGGCTGGACGCGGCCGCGCTGGGCGTTGTTCTGCTCGGCGTAACCCGGATCCGCACTGGCATCGGGTTTGACTTCAAAGATGTTGGTGCTCTGGATGCCGCCCAGGCTGCCGGCGCCCGTGGTGGGTGCACCCGTCGGCGATGCCGTGGTCGGCATGTTCGAAGGGGGCGCAGCCGTCGGGTTGGCCGTGGAACCCGGCTGGGCGTCGCGCGCCACCGGCGCTTGCAGCGGTGCCGAACTGGGCGCGGGCGTGGTGGCCGGCGAGGTTGCTGCGGGACCCGTAGCAGGACTCACGGACGGATCCGCGGTCTGCGCGCCCGCGGGCGACAGCAGCGCCGCGCCCAGGAGCAGTGTTGCGAAGGATGACCGTATCATGCCGCTCTCCGGTCAGTGGGTCGTCTTGTTGTACTCGTTCTGACCTTGCTGGGCCCGAACCTTCAATTCCTGCTCCCAGCTATTGCGGTCACCCGGCGTCCAGCCCGGCTGCACGAACTTGCTGCCGGTGCCCTTGTAGGCCTGCTGGTAGTTCGCGTTGGAATGCAGTTCCTGCTTGTGTTCGGTGCAGCCGGCCAGCGCAAGCGCGGCCAGCGACACGATCATGGCGTGCTTGATCATGGCTTGGTTCCCGGTGCGGCAGCGGCGGGCGCGGCGGTGCCGGCCTGTTGCTGCTGTTGCGACGGCTGGCCAGCCTGGCGCGAGCCGTAGGCGGTGCCCCAGCCCCAGACTTCGGCGCCCTTGCCACGCGCCACCACGCGGGTGCGGAAGATGTCGGCAACCACGTCGCCGTCACCGGCGAGCAAGGCCTTGGTCGAGCACATTTCGGCGCAGGCCGGCAGCTTGCCTTCGGCCAGACGATTGCGGCCGTACTTTTCGAATTCGGCTTCGCTGCCGTGCGCTTCCGGGCCACCGGCGCAGAAGGTGCACTTGTCCATCTTGCCGCGGACACCAAAGGTGCCTTGCGACGGGAACTGCGGCGCGCCGAACGGACAGGCGTACGAGCAGTAGCCGCAGCCGATGCAGACGTCCTTGTCGTGCAGCACGACGCCTTCGTCGGTGCGATAGAAGCAGTTCACCGGGCAGACGGCCATACAGGGCGCGTCGCTGCAGTGCATACAGGCGACCGAAATGGACTTTTCGCCCGGGATGCCATCGTTCAGGGTGACGACCCGGCGGCGGTTCACGCCCCAGGGCACTTCGTGTTCGTTCTTGCATGCCGTGACGCACGCGTTGCACTCGATGCAACGCTCCGCGTCACAGACAAATTTCATTCTGGCCATGATGCCGTTCCTTAAGCTTTTTCGATGTTGCAGATCGTGGTCTTGGTTTCCTGCATCATCGTCACGCTGTCATAGCCGTACGTTGTGCCCGTGTTCACTGCCTCGCCGCGCACGATGGGAGCCGCGCCCTTCGGGTAGTGGTCAAGCATGTCCTTGCCTTGCCAGTGCCCCGAAAAGTGGAAGGGCATGAACGCCGTGTCGGGACCGACCCGCTCCGTCACCATCGCCTGCACATTCATGCGCGCGCCGGTTGGCGTCGTCACCCACACCCGCGAACCGTTGCGGATATCGCGCGCCGCCGCGGCCTTCGGGTTGATCTCGACGAACATTTCCTGCTGCAGTTCGGCCAGCCAGGGATTCGAGCGCGTTTCTTCGCCGCCCCCTTCGTACTCGACCAGGCGGCCGGACGTCAGGATGATCGGGAATTTTTCGTGCAGCTTGTCGTCGATGTTCTTCTGCTGCACCGACTTGTACAGCGTCGGCAGGCGCCAGAAGGTTTTGATGTCGTCGTGGGACGGGTACTTCGCGACCAGGTCGGGGCGGATGCCGTACAGCGGTTCGCGGTGCTGCGGGATGGGGTCCGGGAAGTTCCAGACCACCGCGCGCGCCTTGGCGTTGCCGAACGGATGCACGTTGTGGTTCTTGACCGCCACGCGGATGATGCCGCCCGACAGGTCGGTCTTCCAGTTCTTGCCTTCTGCCTGCACCTTTTCTTCGGCCGTCAGCTCATCCCACCAGCCCAGCTTTTTCATGAGCAGGTGGTCGAATTCCGGATAGCCGGTGGTGATGTCCGAATCTTTGGAGTGCGAACCGTCTTCGGCCAGCAGGCTGACGCCATTGCGTTCAACACCGAAGTTGGCGCGGAACGTGCCGCCACCGTCCATGACGGTCTTGGAGTTGTCGTACAGGTTCGGCGTGCCCGGATGCTTGAATTCCGGGGTGCCCAGGCACGGCCAGGGCAGGCCGTAGTAGTCGCCGGTCAGGTCGTAGCCGGTTTCCTTGTCGATGCCGCCCTTGGACTTCAGGGTGGTGACGTCGAACAGGTGCTGGTTGCGCATGTGCGCCTTCAGGCGTTCCGGGCTCTGGCCCGTGTAGCCGATCGACCAGCACGAGCGGTTGATCTCGCGCAGGATGTCTTCGACCACGGGCTCGTCCATGCCCTTGACCTTCTGCATCTTGTACGGCTTGACCAGTTCATTGGCAAAGCCCAGCTTTTGCGCCAGCTGATACATGATCATGTGGTCGGAACGGCTTTCCCACAGCGGCTCGATGACCTTCTCGCGCCATTGCAGCGAGCGGTTCGACGCGGTACAGGATCCGCTGGTCTCGAACTGGGTCGAGGCCGGCAGCAGGTACACGGCGCGGTTGGGGTTCAGGTCTTCGGCCTTGCCGGGCATGGCAGCCATGGCGGCGGTGGCCGACGGATACGGGTCGATCACGACCAGCATGTCCAGCTTGTCCATCGCGCGCTTCATTTCCAGACCGCGGGTCTGCGAGTTGGGCGCGTGACCCCAGAAGATGACCGAACGCAGGTTCGAATCCTGGTCGATGAGCGCATTGTCTTCCAGCACGCCGTCGATCCAGCGCGACACGGTCATGCCGGACTTGGTCATCATCGCGGGCGACGAATAGCGGCCCTTGATCCATTCGTAGTCGACGTCCCAGACCTTGGCAAAGTGCTTCCACGAACCTTCGGCCAGGCCATAGTAGCCAGGCAGCGAGTCGGGGTTCGGGCCGACGTCGGTCGCGCCCTGCACGTTGTCATGGCCGCGGAAAATGTTGGTGCCGCCGCCGACCTTGCCGATGTTGCCCAGGGCCAGCTGCAAGATACAGGACGCGCGGACCATGGCGTTGCCGATGGTGTGCTGGGTCTGGCCCATGCACCACACGAGCGTGCCCGGACGGTTTTCATGCAGCGTGCGCGCCAGGCGGGCCACGGTTTCTTCATTGACGCCGCAGGCTTCCTCGACCTTTTCGGGGGTCCACTTGGCCAGCACGTCGGCCTTGACCTGGTCCATGCCGTACACGCGGGCATTCAGGTAGGCCTGGTCTTCCCAGCCGTTCTTGAAGATGTGATACAGCACGCCGAACAGGAAGGCGATGTCGGAACCCGACCGGATGCGGATGTGTTCGTCGGCCTTGGCGGCCGTGCGCGTGAAGCGGGGGTCGACCACGATCACCTTGCAGCCGGCTTCCTTGGCGTGCAGCAGATGGAGCATGGACACTGGGTGCGCTTCCGCTGCGTTCGAACCGATATACAGGGCCGACTTGGCCTTCTGCATGTCGTTGAACGAGTTGGTCATGGCGCCGTAGCCCCACGTGTTGGCCACGCCGGCCACGGTGGTGGAGTGGCAGATACGCGCCTGGTGGTCGCAGTTGTTGCTGCCCCAGAAGCTCATGAACTTGCGCAGCAGGTACGACTGTTCGTTGCTGTGCTTGGACGAGCCCACGACATAGACCGAGTCGGGGCCGCTTTCCTTGCGCAGCTGAAGCATGCGCGCCGAGATTTCTTCCAGTGCCGTATCCCAGCTGATGCGCTCGTACTTGCCGTTGACCAGCTTCATGGGATAACGCAGGCGGTGTTCGCCGTGGCCGTGTTCACGCAGCGACGCGCCCTTGGCGCAATGCGCGCCCATGTTGATGGGCGAGTCGAACACGGCTTCCTGACGGACCCAGACGCCGTTTTCAACGACGGCGTCGACCGAACAGCCGACCGAACAGTGCGAACAGACCGTGCGCTTGACGGTGACCGGCGTGTTGCCGATGCCGACCTTGGCGCCATCGGCGGCGGTGGCCTTGCGCACCAGGGTCAGTTGGGCGGCCGCGAGGCCCGCGCCGACACCGACACCCGACCGGCGCAGGAAGGTGCGGCGGTCCATGGTGGGCAGCGCCTGGGAAACGCCCCGGCGCAGGCTTTGTAAGAATGTGGATGCGGCGGCGCCGTGATCGGCCCCACCGGTTTTCTTGGTCAGCAACATGCCGCGCTCCGGATTAAACGAGGGTGGTCTTGTAGTAGCGCTTCACGTGTTCACTGACGTGATAGCCACCGCCGCGCTTGGGCGCGGGCGGCGTGGCGACCGCCGCGGTGGCGACAGGCTTGACGTGGGGCATGACGACGGCGCCCGCCGCCACGGCACCCGTGGAAGCCGCCGCGATGAAGAACCCCCGGCGGGACAGACGAGATGGGTTGTTGTCGCTCAAGGCGGTCTCCTGGAAATCTGACAGATATGAAGCAATTTGCATACTGTACCTGGGACGCATGCTCAGCGGCAAATCGCCGGCATAGCTATTTCCCCTGGCGTAGTGGTGGTGCGACGCGGAAAAACAGGCAAGCTTTCGATCATCGAAAGCTTGTGATGAAACTTACGCGAGAATGTCGAAACCTTGCGATTCCACGCTCATGAACGCTTGCGTGAAAACCGCCAGGGCGGCGTAGAAGCTGGCTCGCGGATGGCTGGTCAGGGCGGCGCACAGGGGCTCGACCCAAGGCTGCAGGTGGTCGCCAAAGAACTGGCGCTGGTGCGTCAGGTTGGCCACGGCCACGTCGTCCCCCGCGATCAGGTAACGCATCACCTCGCATTCGTAAGCGATGTGATCTTCGGTGTCGGGCATCTGTTCGTCGCGGCCCAGGCCCAATTCGGCCAGGTCGTGACGCAGCTTGATCAGGGGCTTCTCGTTCAAAAAGCCGCTCAGGTAGTGCGAGCCATACAGATAGATTTCGGGCTTGCCGATGCCGCCGAACAGCGTGTCGTATTCGGCGTGGATCTGCGCATCGGTCAGCGCGCGGGCCGATGCGACCAGGGCCTGCCACGAACTTTCCAGGTAGGCGCCCGCCGTGGGGGCGTCCGTGGGTGCTTCGCGCAGTTGCGCAAGCAGTTCGGCGGCGGGTGGGGCGTAGTACAGCTGCGCGAGCAGGCCATACACGTCGGCGCGGGCGGTTTCTTCGTCCATCTGGGACGAAGAAATGGCATCCAGGGATACGGAAGCGCTGCTCATAGCTCGGTGATCTTCGATTCGTTCTGGGCGGTGTACAGGTCGACGACGCGGCAATCGCCGCACATCTTCAGGCGTTCCAGGGCCGCGCCCTGGAACATGGCATGGCCACTGAGCTTGCCCAGCATGGCTTCGATCGCCTTGACCGTTCCAAAGGGCTTGCTGCAGCGGATGCACTGGTAGGGCTGCACTTCGTTCAGCACGCGAGACGCCTTGCGTTCCGGCGTCAGCAACAGGCGCGGCACCAGGGTGATGGCGTCTTCGGGGCAGGTGGTTGCGCACAGGCCGCATTGCACGCAGTTCTTTTCAACGAAGCGCAGCTGCGGGCGTTCGGCGTTGTCGCCCAGCGCGCTGGCCGGGCAGGCGTTGACGCAGCTCAGACAGAGCGTGCAGGCGTCCTTGTTCACATTCAGCGTGCCGAAGGGCGAGCCCGCGCCGGGAATGCCGGCGGGCAGCGCGATGGCTTCGGGCAGGGCTTCGGGCGCGGGCGCCTGCTGGATCAGGTGATCGATCGCCATGTCCAGCGTGCTGCGCTTTTCTTTCGCGACGGCAAAACGCGCGGGCTGGCGCGGTGTGGCGGCGCGCTGTGCCGCGACCGATTGCAGCGCGGCGTCCAGCACGGCGGGCGTGTCGGCGCGGATCAGGCGCAGGTGCGTCCCGGCATAGCCCAGCCCGGTCAGGATGGCTTGCGCGATGTCCATCTGCGCCTGCAGGCCGTCCAGGTATTGCGGGGCTTCTTCGTGCGTGGTCAGCACGGCAACCTGCGTTGCGCCAAACGCAATCGCGCTGAGCCACAGGTCGATGCCGGTGCTGGCCGTGTGCCACAGGCCTGCCGGGATCACGTGGGCCGGTACGCCATGCGCCTGCTTCAGTTGCGCGGCGCGGCCCAGCTTGTCGACCAGCTCGCGGCCGGCTTCCTGGCTGTGCAGCAGCAACACGGCGTCCTTGCCGCCCGCCTTGGTGTAGGTCGAGAGCAGGGTGCGAAAGTTCAGGCCCTGTTCCGATGCGCGGGGCGTGGCGTACGTGAGCGCGCCCGTGGGGCACGCGGTCGTACAGGCGCCGCAGCCCACACACAGATTGGGATTCACTTCGATGCGTTGACGGTGCTTGTCGCTGCTGATGGCCAGCGCCGAACAGATACGGATACAGGCATCGCAGCCGACCACTTCGTTGCGGCTGTGCGCGCACAGCGACTGCTTGTAGTCAAAGAACTTGGGCTTGTCGAACTCGCCCACCATGTCGCGCAGCTTCAGCAACGTGGGCAGGCTGACGCCGTCCCAGCGGAAGTAGCCTTGCGGCGGTGCATGCTGTGCAAACGCCGGTTCGGCACGCAGGTCCAGCACCAGGTCGAAGGGTTCTGCATCGGTCACGACCGGGCGATTGAAATCGATCGCGCCGGCCACCGTACAGGCGTTGACACAGGCTTGCTGCACGTTGCGGTCCAACGTGGCCCACCTGGCCATGTCGACCTGGTAATCCAGGCCGATCGCGCCGTCCGGACAGACGGTCAGACAGGCGTTGCAGCGGGTGCACAGGTCCAGGTCGATCGGATTGTCGCGGGCCCAGGTCAGCTCGAACGCGCCGAGCCAGCCGGTCAGGCTCGTGACGGTGCCGCCCAGCACCGGATAGCGGCGTTCCTGCGATGCCCCGGTCAGGCCCGGACCCTGCGTGAAGATCGTCACGTTCAGCACGTCGCTGACCATGTCGGCCGCGCGTTCGGCCTGGTCCATCGGGCCGATGATCAACAGGCGGCCCGCGCTTTTGTACGTGACGGTCGACACCGGTTCCGGTTCGGGCAGGCGCGCGGCGGCCAGCAGGGCGGCGATCTTGGGCGTGGCCTGCGACGCATCGCGGCTCCAGCCGCCGGTCTCGCGGATGTTGACGAAACGGATCGGAGACACCGCGCCTTCGGTGGCCGCGCCCAGTTCGGCGAACAGGCGTTTTTCCTGCGTACAGGCCACGACCACGTCGTCCCCCGACTGGATCGCCTGCTGGTAGGCGCCCGCATCCCGGCGGCACAGGGTCGAGTGCAGCGTGAGCGGTTCGTTGAGGGCGTTGCCCAACGCAGTCGCGTCGAGGGGCATCGTCCGATTGCAATCGCAGATCAGTGTGGACATGGAAACGCTTTCTGTCGCCGGCTCAGGAATGGCCGGACTGGGATGAATCAGGGGTGATGCCATCGTCGGCGGCGCGTGACGCGTCCGGCCGGGGCGCCGAGGCTAGCACGTCGGCAGCCGCTCTTGGGGCGGCTGTTGCAACGTGGAGACGGTCGTCGGGCCGCGCAGTCGGCTCGATCGGGAGAAGGTTCGACCCGGACTCGTCGGTGACGGTTCCCGGGGTTGGGGTAGATGCGGGGGTGGCGGCTTGCGCGGCCGCCACTTCGGCGGCTGCAAGTTCGGCGGCCGCCTGGTCGGCCGCGACGGCTTTCGCTTCGTCTTCGTCGGTAAACAGGTTCAGCACGCGCGCGCTGGCCATCTTGCGCAGCATGGACTGGGGCATGATCTCGGGCGACGAGTAGTCGTCGATGTAGATGTCCAGTCCGTCCATGATGTTGTAGTGCGGGTCCGAGAACAGTTTTTTCATGGCTGCGTTCTTGACCTCGGGCGCGACGCCCTTGGCCATGAACACGCTGTAGTCGGAGTCGGCCGTGAGCTTGGCGACGTCGGCCAGCGTAGGCAGGGGAGGGGCGTCGGGGTTGGCGTTGCGGTTGACTTCGGTGTGGGCAGCCGCGGGCACGGCGCGAGGATGCGCGGACGCATCGCCGGCATCGGTGCGCACGGGGGCGACGGGATCGGCCGCGATGGCGGTGTGCGGTGCCGGGGCCGGGGCATACGCTGAATCAACGGCAGTCGAAGATGCGCGAGTTGCCGATGCATCAGTTTCGAATGCATCAGTTGCAGATGCATCAGCCGCCAGCTTCGCCGCCGCTTCTTCCGCTGCCGCCTCCGCTGCTTCAACTTTCCGTGCTTCGATCTTGCGCCGCGACCAGCGGCCCAAAAACGTCCGTGACGACTCGTCCACGCCTAGCCCTCGCCTCCACCACCGCCGCCAAACTTCTTGGTGGTGGTGACGGATACCGGATTGCCGAACCGGTCCTGCAGCGATTCGAAGCTGACCGGCCGACGGCGCTTCTTCTTTTCGATCACGTAATTGGCGTCGACAAATTCGCGCAGCCAGTGATTGATCTGCGGCGGCGCGGGAATCAGTTCCACGGTTTCCTGCGCATCGAGCAGGCGGCCCGCATGGTAATAGCTCAGGGTGACGATTTCGGGCCGCGCGATGGGTTCGTCGGCCAGCGTGGCCGTTTCTTCCATGCGCCACATCACGAACCAGCAGGGCTGGTCGGTGCTGGCATTTAGGTAATAGCCCTCGGCGTCATCGCGATACAGGCCCACGGTAAAGCCGGGAAACAGCCACCGTTCCTGCTGCGCGTCGGCTACCAGCACGCGCGGCTCGGTGCCAAACTCGGGTTCGTTCATGACGACGTCTTCGAGCACCCAGCGCCACGTCTGCCACCGGCTCATGGGGCCGGTGACACGCTCGCGGCGCATCAGCACCGCCACGTCAACCGTGGGGGCTGCGTCCGGCTTCACGTCATCCATGACAGGCGATCCGCGTCGTGCTGCAGCAACCGGTCACGTCAGGTGTTCGCGCTGACGGTGATGGTCGGGAACTTGGACGAGAAGTCGCGGTTCTTGCCAGCGATCGCCACGGCCACCTTGCGCGCAATGTCCTTGTACATCATGGCCACGTCCCCATCGGGATCGGCCACGACAGTGGGCCGGCCGTTGTCGGCCTGCAGGCGGATGTTGATGTCGAGCGGCAGGCCACCCAGGTAATCCATCTGGTATTCGGCCGCCATGTTCTTGCCGCCGTTCTGGCCAAAGATATGTTCGACGTGGCCGCAGTTGCTGCACACGTGCACGGCCATGTTTTCGACAATGCCCAGGATCGGCACGGCAACCTTCTCGAACATCTTGATGCCCTTCTTGGCATCCAGCAGCGCGATGTCTTGCGGCGTGGTCACGATGACGGCGCCGGTCATGGGCACGCGCTGGCTCAGCGTGAGCTGGATGTCGCCGGTGCCCGGCGGCATGTCGATGATCAGGTAATCCAGGTCGCGCCAGTTGGTCTGGCGCAGCAGCTGTTCCAGCGCCTGCACGGCCATCGGGCCGCGCCACACCATGGCTTCATCCTGGCCGACCAGAAAACCGATCGACATGACCTGCACGCCGTAGTTTTCCAGTGGTTCCATGGTCTTGCCATCGTCGCTGACCGGACGGGCGTCAATGCCCATCATCAGCGGCTGGCTGGGTCCGTAGATGTCGGCGTCGAGCAGGCCCACGCTGGCGCCTTCGGCAGCCAGCGCCAGGGCCAGGTTGACGGCCGTCGTGCTTTTGCCGACGCCGCCTTTGCCCGAAGCCACGGCCACGATGTTCTTGACGCCCGGCATGAGCGCAACGCCGCGCTGCACGGCGTGCGGCACGACCACGGTGCGCAGGTTCACCGACACGTTTTCAACGCCCGGCACGCCCTTGGCGGCGGCAATCAGCGCGCGGCGCAAGGCCGGGATCTGGCTTTTGGCCGGGTAGCCAAGTTCGATGTCGAATGACACATCGCCACCCGTGACCTCGAGATGCTTGACGGACTTGGTCGAAACGAAGTCTTTGCCGGTGTTGGGATCAATGACGGCCTGCAGGGCCTGAAGTACGGAGTCGTTGGCGACCATGGGGGAGGTTCGTGAAGAAAATAAAAACTGCTGGCGGAAAATGCCGGGCTGGAGTAGCCAGATGAGCGTTTCATCATATCAGACCCTCCGGCGGGGGCGCTGAGGGCGGCGCTGACGGCAATGCCGGGGACGCCGGCACGCGGCGGGCTGCGCCATGAGCAAGGCAGGCCACGCCTTATACTGACGCCCATGATCGACAAAAATTCCATCACCGGCGTCATTCTTGCCGGCGGCCGCGCGACCCGCATGGGCGGTGTCGACAAGGGCCTCCAGACTGTGCAGGGCATTCCGATGGCGCTGCTGTCCTTGTTGCGCCTGTCGCCGCAGGTCGGCGAAGTCATGATCAACGCCAACCGCAATCTGGGTGCGTATGAATCCATGGGTGTGCCGGTGTGGCCCGATTCCATGTCGGGGTTTCCAGGCCCGCTGGCCGGATTCGTGACCGCGCTGGAACGCTGCGAAACCGCCTATCTGGTGACGGTGCCGTGCGATACGCCGCGCTTTCCCGATGACCTGGTGGACCGGCTGGCCGCGGCGCTGGAAGCCGAAGACGCCGAGATCGCCATGGTGGCGACGCAAGAGCCCGGTCAGGACGGCGGCGACGCCGTCTGGCGTACCCAGCCGGTGTTCTGCCTGATGCGCGCCGACCTGCTCGCCAGCCTGGTCGCCTTCACGTCCGCAGGCAACCGCAAGATCGACAGCTGGACCGCGCTGCACCGCTGCGTGGAAGTCCGCTTCGACGATGCCGACGCGTTCGTCGGCGCCAATACCATCGCCGAACTGCAGCGGCTTTGACATCATGACGTCCACTCCGTCCCCGGCTCCCCAGCCCGCCTCGGTGCCCGCATCGCTCGAAGAGATTTCGTCGTGCATCAACGGCTACGATCCCAACGCCTTGTCGGTCGACCAGGCGCGCGCCTTCATCGACCGCCTGGTGCCACGTCTGAATGCGGTTGAAATGCTCCCGCTGCGTTCCGCGCTGGGCCGCGTGCTGGCGCGCGACATCGTGTCCGCGATCAACGTGCCGTCGCACGACAACTCGGCGATGGACGGCTACGCCTTCCGCGGGCAGGACCTGGCCGATGGCGCCGAGACCACCCTGCGAGTCGTATCGCGCGCGATGGCCGGCCAGGAAGGCCAGCACGCCATTGCACCGGGCGACTGCGTGCGCATCATGACGGGCGCGGTCATGCCCGATGGGCTGGACACCGTCATCCCGCAGGAATTCACCAAGCTCGATGGCGATCAGGTCACGATCCCCGCGGGTATCGTGCGGCCGGGCGACAACCGCCGCCTGGCCGGCGAAGACCTGGCCAAGGGCGAAGCGGCCCTGGTCGCCGGACGCGTGCTGCGGCCTGCCGACCTGGGTGTGCTGGCCTCCTTGGGCCAGGCCGAAGTGCCGGTGGTGCGCCGGCTGCGCGTCGCCTTCTTTTCCACCGGCAATGAATTGCGGTCGATCGGCGAGACGCTGGACGAAGGCTGCGTGTATGACAGCAATCGCTACACCCTGTGGGGCATGCTGCAGCGCCTGAATGTCGAGATCCTGGACATGGGTGTGGTGCGCGATGACCCCGACGCGCTCGAAGCCACCTTTACCGCCGCGGCGGCGAATGCCGACGTGGTGATCACGTCGGGCGGCGTGAGCGTGGGCGAAGCCGACTACACCAAGATGGTCATGGCCAAGCTGGGAGACGTCCTGTTCTGGCGCATTGCGATGCGGCCCGGCCGCCCCATGGCGATCGGACGCATTGCCAGCGGCAGCCGCCACGCCGTGCTGTTCGGCTTGCCGGGCAATCCGGTGGCGGTCATGGTCACGTTCTATGCCCTGGTGCGTGATGCCCTGCTGGCCATGAGCGGCGCGCGTGTCGCCCCCATGCCGCTGTTGCGCGCGACCAGCGTCAACGCCATCCGCAAGAAGGCCGGGCGCACGGAATACCAGCGTGGCAGCGTAACGCCGGCTGCGGGCGGCGGCTGGGAAGTGCGCATGGCGGGCTCGCAAGGGTCCGGCATTCTGCGCAGCATGAGCGAAGCCAATGGCCTGGTGGTGCTGCACCACGACCAGGGTAATGTGGCGGCGGGCGAGACGGTTGACGTCCTGCCGTTTGACGGGCTGGCCTGATGACGCGTGTTCTAGGATTGGCGGGATGGAGCGGCGCGGGCAAGACCACGCTGCTGGCCAAACTCATACCGGTGCTGAATGCGCGCGGCTATACGGTGTCGACGCTCAAGCACGCGCACCATATGTTCGACATCGACAAGCCCGGCAAGGATTCGTACCTGCACCGTGAAGCGGGCGCCAGGGAAGTGCTGGTGGCGTCCGGCGCGCGATGGGCCCTGATGCACGAATTGCGGGACGAAAGCGAGCCGCGCCTGGCCGATCTGCTGGGCCACATGAGCGCGGTCGATTTCATCCTGGTGGAAGGCTTCAAGCGTGACAAGCACGTGAAGATCGAGATCCACCGCCGAAGCAACACCAAGCCCTGGCTGTATCCCGATGACAGTAGCATCGGCGCGATCATCAGCGATGCGGGTGAGGGCGCCACCGATGGGCCCCCCACCACGCTGCCCCGCGCGCACCTGGACGACATGGAAGGCATCGCCAACCTTGTCGTCGATCTGGCGTGGCCCCTGGACGATACCTTGCGGGTGCTCAGACCAGCCGCTTGACCAGCGACGAGGTATCCCACCGGCTGCCGCCCATCTGTTGCACGTCGGCATAGAACTGGTCGACCAGCGCCGTCATGGGCACGCGCGAACCGTTCAGGCGCGCTTCGTCCAGCACCAGGTTCAGGTCCTTGCGCATCCAGTCCACCGCAAAGCCGAAATCGAACTTGTCGTCGACCATCGTGCCGCCGCGGTTTTCCATCTGCCAGCTTTGCGCCGCGCCCTTGGCGATCACGTCCAGCACCAACTTCATGTCCAGGTCGGCGTTCTTGCCGAAGGCGATCGCTTCGGACAGGCCCTGCACGATCCCGGCAATGCAGATCTGATTGCACATCTTGGCCAGCTGGCCCGCGCCAACGTCGCCAATGCGCGTGAATGCGCGCGCATAGACCGACCCGACCGGCAGGGCACGATCGAATGCATCGACATCGCCGCCACACATGACGGTCAGCACGCCGTTGACGGCGCCAGCCTGGCCGCCCGACACCGGGGCGTCCACGAACGACACCTGTCTTGCCTTGGCGGCTTCATACAGTTCACGCGCCACCTTGGCCGATGCGGTGGTGTGGTCGACCAGCAGCGTGCCGGGGCGCAGGCCCGCCAGCGCGCCGTCGTCGCCCAGCATGACGCTGCGCAGATCGTCGTCATTGCCGACGCACGAGAAAACGATATCGGCCTTGGCGGCGGCTTCGCGCGGGGTGGGCGCATGCGCGCCGCCGAACTCGTCGACCCATGCCTGCGCCTTGGCGGAAGACCGGTTGTACACGGTCACGTTGTGACCCGCGCGGGCAAGGTGGCCGGCCATGGGAAATCCCATGACGCCCAGACCGATGAAGGCCACATCAACAGGTGTCGTGGCTTCGTAAGTTCTGGATCCGATCGATGACATAGGGGCTCTCCGTAAGTAGAGGTGAAGTCTAGCGTAAAGACGCGGACGAAAAAAAGGCGTCCCGAAGGACGCCTTTCTGCGTTCGATCCAGGCTGCGTGCTAGTGCGCAGCCTGTGTCGATCAGTCTTCCACGAAGGTTTCTTCGCGCTTCTTCCGGATCGATGGCGAGGCCACGATCAGCACCAGGATGGCGGCGATGATCAGCAGCGACAGCGACAGCGGACGGGTCACGAAGGTAGAGAACTCACCACGCGACAGCAGCAGTGCGCGGCGGAAGTTTTCTTCCATCATGGGGCCCAGGACCAGGCCCAGCAGCAGCGGTGCGCCTTCGCACTTCAGCTTCGACCACACGTAGCCCACGAAACCGAAGAATGCCGTCATCCAGATGTCGAACACGTTGTAGTTCAGCGTGTACACACCGATCGAGCAGATCATCAGAATTGCGGGGTACAGGATGCGGTAAGGCACCTTCAGCAGCTTGACCCACAGACCGATCAGCGGCAGGTTCAGAATCACCAGCATCAGGTTACCGATCCACATCGAGGCGATCAGACCCCAGAACAGTTCCGGGTTCGCGGTCATGACCTGAGGACCCGGCTGGATGTTGTGGATGGTCATGGCACCGACCATCAGCGCCATCACGGCGTTGCCCGGGATACCCAGCGTCAGCAGCGGAATGAACGAGGTTTGCGAAGCGGCGTTGTTTGCCGATTCCGGACCTGCCACACCCTGGATCGCGCCAGTACCGAACAGTTCAGGATGCTTGGCGATCTTCTTTTCGATCGTGTAGGACGCGAACGATGCCATCACAGCGCCGCCGCCTGGCAGGATGCCCAGTGCCGAACCAATGGCCGTACCACGCAGAACCGGACCCGTTGCCGCCTTGATGTCGTCCCAGTCGGGATACAGGTGGCTGATCTTGTCGAGGAAAACCTCGCGCTCTTCTTTCTGCTGAACGTTGTTCATGATTTCAGAGAAACCGAACACGCCCATGGCGACCGCGGCAAAGTCGATACCGTCGGTCAGTTCCGGAATGCCGAACGAGAAGCGGGCAACACCCGAGTTCACGTCGGTACCGACCATGCCCAGCAGCAGACCCAGCAAGATCATGCAGATTGCCTTGACCAGGGAGCCCGATGCCAGCACCACGGCGCCGACCAGACCCAGGACCATCAGCGAGAAGTATTCGGCAGGACCGAACTGGAATGCCACTTCAGCCAGCGGAGGTGCGAAGGCAGCCAACAGGATCGTTGCCACGCAGCCTGCGAAGAACGAGCCCAGTGCCGCGATCGACAGTGCCTGACCGGCACGTCCTCGACGGGCCATCTGGTACCCGTCCAGACACGTCACCACAGCCGACGTTTCACCTGGCAGGTTCACCAGAATGGCGGTCGTGGAACCACCGTACTGCGCGCCGTAGTAAATACCGGCAAGCATGATCAGGCCGGCGATAGGGGGCAGTGCGTACGTGATTGGCAACAGCATTGCGATGGTGGGCACGGGACCCAGACCAGGCAACACGCCAACCAGCGTTCCGATCAACGCGCCAAGAAACGCGTAGATGATGTTCTGAAACGACAGCGCGGTGGAAAAACCCAACGCAAGGTGGTCAAACAATTCCATGCGGGGCTCCTTAATTCAGGCCGAGGAAGGTGGGCCAAAGCGGGAAAATCAATCCCAGACCCTTGACGAACACCGCCCAGGCGAAAACTGCCAGGCAGAGTGCGTTGATGACAGCGACTTTCCAGTTGAACTCGTGGCTGGCAAAGCTACTGAGCACGACAAGGATAAAAATCGAAACGTAGATACCGAGGGGACGCAGCAGGGCACCGAACAGAATGACCGAACCGAGAACCAGGAACATGACGCGGAAATCCCAACCTTCGACTTTGGTTGGGATGGCTTTGGCCGAAAGACCCGAGATGCCGATGACTACACCCAGCAACGCGAGAATGACCCCGAGCCAGAAGGGAAAATAGCCAGGGCCCATTTTGGCGGCCGTGCCCATGGAATACTCGACGGCGTTGCCGGCGAAGAATATTCCGATGGCAATGAACATCAAGCCGGACCAGAAGTTTTGTTGTGACCGAATACGCATTGGAAGTGGGCTCCTATCTGACTTCACTAGCAAGCCGCGAATGTTAGCTGAAGAGATTCGTGCCGCAACGATGATTTTCGCGCCGGTTGCTCGGGGTTTTCCCGACAATCGGTGGAAATGTGGGAACTTGGTCCCACCTGCTTGTGCGCGCTTTCAGGAGCCTGTCAGTGTTGACAGTTTTTCTGTCTTTTGAACCCTGCAAGACTTGGCTTACCAGTGTGGCTAGTCCTTATCTGCCACACGATCACGAAGTTCAAGGAAGGCAACATGGCGGCGCACAACTATCCCGGCGAACAAGAATGGACCAATCGGCTTACGCCGCGTGAACGAGAAGTGATGGCTTTGCTGCTCGAAGGCCGCGCCAACAAGGTGATAGCCGACAGGCTGGGCATCTCCACCCGTACGGTTGAGGTCCACCGGGCCCGCGTGATGGCGAAGTTGGGCGTACGCAACGCCGTCGAACTCTCCGCGCGCGTTCACACCCGATATATCGACTGGCTCATGTCGCAGATGAAAACAGGCGCGCCGTTGGGGCAGCCCATGCTGGCCGAACCGGGGGCGCCTGCCTTGGCAGCGGGAACCGGCATGCCGGCGATGGGCGGACCTGGCGCGGCGCCGGGGCCGGCCCCGATGTCCGCCGCCCCTGCGGGATCGATCGCGGGCGCCATCCCTGTCGTGCCTCCGGCGGCGCGGCCGGGTGGCGGTGCGGCCAGCGGGGGATCCGGCGCCCAGACCGGATCCACCATCCACCGGCTCAGTTGAGCTTGGCGCCCGACACCTTCACGATCTCGGCGTACTTGGCCAGGTCGGCCTTGACCAGGGCCGCGAAGGCGTCGGGCGTGGTGGGTTCGGCGTCCGACCCCATGGCTTCGAGCCGCTGACGCACGTCGGGGCTGCGCAAGGCGGCCATGGTCGCCTCGCTCAGGCGCTGCACCACCGGTGCCGGGGTGCGGCCGGTGGTGAAGACGCCGAACCACGTGCCCAGGTCAAAGTTCTTGATTCCTGCCTGCATCAGGGTCGGTACGCCGGGCAGCAGGGGCGACGGGGCGGCGGTGGTCACGGCCAGCGCCTTCAACTTGCCCGACGCGATCAGCGGCGCGGCCGATGCCAGGTTGTCGAACATGAAGTCGGTCTGCGCGCCGAGCAGCGCAAGCTGCGCGGGCACGGACCCCGGATACGGGATGTGCGCGGCGAACACCTGCGCGCGGGCCTTGAGCAGTTCGCCGGCCAGATGGCCCGCGCTGCCATTGCCACCCGACCCCATGTTCAGCTTGCCCGGGTTCTTGCGCGCGTAGGCCAGCAGGTCGGCCACGTTGCGGATGCCGAGCTTGTCGGCCGTGGCCGGATTCATGACCAGCACATTCGGCACGGACGCGACCAGCGTGATCGGCGCAAAGTCCTTGATGGCGTCGTACGGAATGTTGGGGAACAGCGCGGGGTTGATCGCGTGCGTTGCGACGGCGCCCATGACCAGGGTGTAGCCGTCGGGCGTGGCCTTGGCCACCAGGTCTGCGCCGATGTTGCCGCCGGCGCCGGGCTTGTTTTCGACCACCACGGTCTGGCCCAGGCTGACCCGCAGCTTTTCCGCCAGTGCGCGGGCCATGACGTCCAGCGGGCCGCCGGGCGGGTAGGGCACGATGAAGCGCAGCGGGTGGGTGGGCCAGGCAGGCGTGGAGGGTGTCTGGGCAAAGGCGGGCGCAAGCGCGCTGCAGGCGGTGGCAACGGCGGCGCTTAGCAGGGCGCGCCGTGTCCATGAGTGTCTCGACATATCGACCCTGATGTGCGGTTTTTCATGTATGTTTGTTGCTGCGAAATTGTACGCTGGCGCAGCGGGCCCAGCGGCACGAACCCCTGGAGTGTCCATGTCTACTCGTTTGCTTCCGTTCGCCCTGGCCGCCGGCCTGACCTTGGTGTCCTTTGGCGCCCTGGCCCAAGAAGTCGTGGTCAAGCTCGGACACGTTGCGCCCACCACCGGCCCCATCGCCCACCTGGGCAAGGATATGGAAAACAGCGCGCGCATGGCGGTGGAAGACCTGAACGCCGCGGGTGTCACGCTGGGCGGCAAGAAAGTGAAGTTCGAACTGCTGGCCGAAGACGATGCGTCCGATCCCAAGCAGGGCACGGCAGCTGCCCAGAAGCTGGTCGACGCCAAGGTCAACGGCGTGATCGGCCACCTGAACACCGGCACGTCGATCCCGGCCTCCAAGATCTACTACGACGCGGGCATCGTGCAGATCTCGCCGGCCTCCACCGGCACGGCCTATACCAAGCAGGGCTACGACACCACGTTCCGCGTGGTCGCCAACGACGGCCAGCTGGGTGGCACGCTCGGCCGCTACGCAGTCAAGGAACTGAAGGCCAAGAACTTTGCCGTGGTCGACGATCGCACCGCGTACGGCCAGGGCGTGGCCGAAGAATTTGCCAAGTCGGCGGCCGCTGCGGGCGGCAAGGTCGTCAGCCGTCAGTACACCACCGACAAGGCCACCGACTTCCAGGCCATCCTGACCTCCATGAAGGCCAACAAGCCCGACGTGGTGTTCTTTGGCGGCATGGACGCGGTGGCCGGCCCGATGCTGCGCCAGATGAAGGCGCTGGGCATCGACGCGCACCTGATGGGCGGCGACGGCATCTGCACCACGTCGCTGTCGCGTCTGGCGGGTGATGCGATCGGCAACGGCAAGGTGGTGTGCGCCGAAGCGGGTGGCGTGGCCGGCGAACAGAAGACGACGATGGACGCCTTCCGCGCCAAGTACAAGAAGCGCTTCAACAGCGACGTCCAGCTGTATGCGCCTTACGTGTACGACGCCATGATGGTGATGGTCGAAGCCATGAAGAAAGCCAATTCGTCGGACCCGGCCAAGTACGGTCCCGAACTGTACAAGATCAGCTACAAGGGCGTCACGGGCCCGATCACGTTCGACAAGAACGGCGACATCAAGAACGGCGCACTGACGCTGTACACCTACAAGGGCGCCGACCGGTCGGAACTGGCCGTGGTGCGCTGATCTTCCTGCAGGGCATGTGACAAGGGCGGGATCACTTCGGTGATCCCGCCCTTTTTGCGTGCGGTGCAGACTGCGTCGACAGCGGAAAAAAACGTCAGGCTGGCGTCTTCAGCTTGTCGGCAAAGGTCTTGCGCAGTTTCGCCACCTTGGGTGCGATCACGACCGCGCAATAGCCCTGACCCGGATTACGCAGGAAGTAGTCCCGGTGATAGTCCTCGGCCGGCCAGACCTTGGCGGGCGGAAGGAGTTTGGTCACGATCGGCGCGCCGAAGGTATTCGCTGCCGACAGTTCTTCCATATAGGCGTTGGCCAGTTCGCGCTGGTCGGGGGTCTGCCAGAAGATGGCCGACCGGTATTGCGGACCGGCGTCGTTGCCCTGGCGATCCAGGGTGGTCGGGTCGTGCGACGCAAAGAAGACCGTCAGCAGTTCCTTATAGGTAATGACCGACGGATCGAACGTGACCTCGGCAACTTCGATGTGCCCGGTGTTGCCGTCGCAGACCTGATGGTAGGTCGGGCGATCCACATGGCCACCTGCGTAGCCCGATTCGACCTTGGTCACGCCCTGCAACTGCTGGAATACGGCTTCGACACACCAAAAGCACCCGCCGCCGAATACGGCCTTTTCGTTCTGAGTCGTCATGATTCCTCTCTTTGATCGACGCTGCACTGATTGCCGCGGATCGTCGCAAGACTTGATCCCGATGGCGACGTTATATCACCGCACCGGCGTAGTCCGTGGCGTACAGGAAGGATGAGTTCGGCGCTTACTTATTGAGGGTCAGGATCCAGGCCGCCAATTGTCGGGCTTCCTCTTCCGACACATGGGTCTGTGCCGGCATCGGGACCTTGCCCCACTTGTTTGCGCTGCCGCGGCGAATGGACGTTTCCAGTCTGGCCTGTGCGTCGGGCTGACCGGCGTACTTGGCGGCGACGCTCTTCCACGCCGGACCCACGCGCTTGCTGTCGATCTGGTGGCAGGCGAGGCAAACGCGAGCCTTGGCCAGTTCGGGCCCGGTCATCTGGGCCGCGCCCACGGTGGGCGCTGCCGCCAGCGCACCCAGCAGCAGGAAAGGAAGCAGCGCGAAAGACGGGCGAAACATGGGCGATCCGGAAAAAGTGTCGCCCGAAGTCTCGCGCACGGGCCGGGCGGAGTCAAATCACCGCGCGCCGGTCCTTTTCCTGTCGCGCGCAGCGGTTATCATCCTGCTCATTCTTTACGCGGCGGCGCCCGCCGTCCCTACAAGGCTAGGCTATGCTGGTTCATCCTGAATTTTCTCCGATCGCGTTTGCCATCGGCCCCGTCGCGGTCCGTTGGTACGGCCTGATGTACCTGCTCGCTTTCCTGTTTGCGTGGGGATTGGGACGCTGGCGCATTTCGCACGGCAAGACGTCGCTGACGCATCGTGATCTGGACGATCTGTTGTTCTATAGCGTGCTGGGCGTCGTGATCGGCGGGCGGCTGGGGTATGTCTTCTTCTACAAGGCCAGCTATTACCTGGCGCACCCGCTGGAGATCTTTGAAGTCTGGCAGGGCGGCATGTCCTTCCACGGCGGCCTGCTGGGTGTGCTGTTCGTCATGGCCGTGTTCGCGCGCAGCCGCGGCAAGCGCTTTCTTGAAATCGGCGACTTCGTGGCGCCCCTGGTGCCGCTGGGCCTGGCCGCTGGCCGCATGGGCAACTTCATCAACGGCGAACTGTGGGGCCGCGCCACCACCGTGTCGTGGGGCATGATCTTCCCGCAGGCCGGCGACAACATTCCACGTCACCCGTCGCAGCTGTATGAATTCGGCGCCGAAGGTTTGCTGCTGTTCCTGCTGGTGTGGGGCTTTGCCAGCAAGTCGCGGCCGATCGGCCAGATCAGCGCCGTCTTTTTGATGGGATATGGCGTGGCGCGCTTCCTGGTGGAATACACCCGCGAGCCAGACAACTTCCTGGGCTTGCTGGCGGCGGGGTTCACCATGGGGCAGTGGCTGTCGATCCCGATGGTGGTGATCGGCGCGATCATGTTCTACCTGTCGCGCCGCAGTCCCCACGCGGTGGTCTGAACCCTGCTTCGGGCATGAAAAAAGGCACCGGGGATTCCGGTGCCTTTTTTACGTCCGCTGGTGAAGACGGATCACCAGGGACGCTGCCGACGCGGAGTTCAGCGTTGTTGCGTGCCCAGCAATTCCACGGTGCCGCGCACTGACACGGTTACCGTGGCCTTGCCGGCTTCCAGCGGCAGGGCCTCGGCCATCTTGGCGTCGGCAGACGCCGCGCGCATCATCATCGGGCGGGGCGAGTACACCGTGCCGCTGCCGCTCAGGTCCAGCGTCTTGACCGCATAGCTGCCAAAGCCGAACGCTTGCGCAGCGCTGGTGGCCCGCACACCAAAGGCCTTGGCGGCTTCCTGCAGCAGGCGCTGTTCTTCGGCCTCGCGGGCTTCGCGCGACAACGAGAAGTTGATGTTGGACACCGCCATGGCCTGGCCCAATTCGCCAGCCAGGGTCGATGCCGCCACGAAATCCTTGGATTCCAAGAACAGTTCGGCGCGGCCGCGCCAGCCGGTGATCTTGCCGTTGCGGTCGGTGTTGGCCCACACGCGGTAGTTGCCGCTGCGGGACTCGACCTTGGTGTTGCGTTTGGCCGTCGCCAGCGTCGATGCCAGCACCTTGTTCAACTGGTCCGACAGCTGCGCCTGGTCAGCACCTTCGATTTCCTTGGCCAGGGTGACCTCGACCTTGTCCTGGGCCACGTCGCTTGACGCCGCGGCTTCCAGCGACAGCTGTGGCAGTTCCGGACGGGCCGGGGCCTGGGCATACTGCGCTGGCATCTGCGCGGACGCCACGCCCGGCGCAAGCAGGGCGGCGGTCAGCGCCGTGGTGGACAGCGCGGCGGACAAGGCGGCGGACAGGGCAGTACGAGTCAGAAAACGGGCCATAACGATCTTCCTTTATCTATCAGGGGACTGCTGGCCGAACGTGCGCGATCTGACTCGCCAAGGTGGTGCGACGGTCAGACGGCGAACGCGGTGTACGCCTTGTAGGCCATGTAGAGCGCAAGCGCCATCAGGACCCAGGCAAACACCCGTTTCAGGGTCGCGACCGGCAGCTTGTGGGCCGCATTGGCGCCAAGCGGCGCGGTCAGGACACTCGAAACGATGAGCACGAGCAGTGCTGGCCAATATACATAGCCGAACATGCCGGGGTAGGTGATCTGCTGCTGCATGCCTGACCAGATGTAACCCGCCGTATTGGCCAGCGCGATCGGAAAGCCCAGCGCCGCCGAGGTCGCCACGGCGTTATGCAGCGGTACATTGCACCAGGTCATGAAAGGTACCGACACAAAGCCGCCGCCCGCGCCGACCAGGCCGGACAGGAAGCCGATGCCCGTGCCGGCCGCGGCCGTGCCCACGACGCCGGGCATCTGCCGGCTGGGCTTGGGCTTTTTGTTCAACAGCATCTGTACGGCCGAATACCCCACGAACAGGGTAAAGAGCAGCGCCAGCCAGCCGGTCTTGAGCACCGCGAACACCGCGCCCCCGGCCAGGAGGCCGCCGATCACCAGTCCGGGCGCGAACTGCCCGACGATGTTCCAGCGGATGGCGCCCTTCTTCTGATGGGCGGTCACGCTGGAGACCGAGGTGAACAGGATGGACGCCATCGACGTGGCGATGGCCGCGTGGATGATCAGGTCCGCCGGCATTTTCTGCCAGGTAAACAGCAGGGTCAGGAACGGCACCATGATCATGCCGCCGCCAATGCCAAGCAGGCCGGCGGCAAAACCGGTGGCAGCGCCCAGCACAAGCAGGGCGGCAATAAAGGAAAGGTCCATGCGGGGATACTCGAATGTGGGAGGCGCACGCATAGTGCCACGGACTGAGCGTGTTGCTCCGCACAAAAACAAACGACCCGGAGCGCTGAACGCTCCGGGTCGCGGAATAGATCCCCGCCTGTGCCGCTAGGCCGGCATCCTGAACCGTTAAGTTCAAGGTCGGTCGCAGTCAGCCACTCATTGGGTTCGTTTGACAGAGAAACGATCACGCCTGAGGGGCGATTCCCGCAACCTCATGCCATAGCATGGGTCCAAGGAATATATGGCCAAACACGAACACTGCAGGGAAGACAAATCGGTACTGCGGTCAGGTGTTCAACGTTCTGAACAACCTAGGCTTTAAATTACACCATTTCGCCGGGATTCAATACCCCGTAGGGCGACTTTTGTACAACTCGTTGCGTACGCAACGCGTGCGACAGACCTGGATCAAAAAAGCTTGTCTTGCGAACCGAGCTCGGCGTCGAGCATCTGGTTCATGCCTTCAATCTTACGCTTGTAGTCACCGACTGCAAGTTGCGACAGCGGGCCATCGGGCGCCTTCGCATTCAGCAGGTCGCCAGCAATCTGCAGGGCTGCCAGGACGGCGATGCGTTCCGTGCTGCCGATCTTGCCGGCGGCTTTGATACGCTGCATGGCCCGATCGACCATGCTCGCGGCTTCGAGCAAGGCTTCCTGTTCTTCCGGGGCGCAGGCAAGCGGATACTCGCGTCCCAGAATGGTGACGTCAAGGCGTTCCATGAGCACTCCGCACGCCGTGACCGGCTTCGTCAGAAAGAGAGGGGTCGGTATCGGCATCGGTCCGGGCTTCCGCCCAGTCGCCATCAGCGTCATCGGCCTGGACGTCGTCCAGATCGATATCGGTGTCGGTGTCCGCAGCGGAGGCGGCGTCGGCGTCCGCGCCGTCCGCGGCCTCGGGCGGCTTGCCGGGCAGGCGGGCAAGCACGTCGTCGACGCGGATCTGCGCCATTTCCACGGTGTCGCGCAGTTGCTGGATGCGCACGTCGCGCTTGCCGAGCTCGTCACGCAGCGCCTGATTTTCGGCACGGACGTGTTGAGTCAGCTGCACCAGCTGGGCAATACGGGTCGAGAGTTGGTCGAGGTCTTCGAGCATGGGCGTAATCGTAAACCATCCTGAGACCGATGTCGTACCCGAACCGGTCTCCTACGATGTATCAATTCCTTGCAGTCACTAGGACGGCGCAGTGGCGGCACGCGGTGTCAGCGCGCGATGTAGGTGCTCGCTAAGTCAGAGCTCGAGGTTGTCGATGAGGCGCGTTGCGCCCAGCTTGGCGGCCGACAGCACGACCAGCGGTTCGCCGCCGTGCATGTCGTCGGCGGTGGGCGCCTTCAGGTCGCGCTGGCGGCGCACGGCCACGTAATCGACCTTCCAGCCGCGGGCATTCAGATGGTCGGTCGCGAAGCGGCCCAGCGCGTCGGCATCACGTTCGCCTTCGTGCAGGCGCGTCTTGACCGACTGCAGCGCGGCGTACAACTGCGGCGCTTCGGCCCGGTCGTCTGGCGTCAGATACATATTGCGCGACGACAGGGCGAGGCCGTCGGCGGCGCGTACCGTTTCCTGCGGGATGATCTCGATCGGCAACTGGAACTGGCGGCACATGGCGCGCACCACCATCAGCTGCTGATAGTCCTTCTTGCCGAACACCGCGACCTTGGGCTGGACACAGGACAGCAGCTTGAGCACTACGGTGCACACGCCCTGGAAAAAGCCGGGGCGAAATTCCCCTTCCAGGATGTCGCCCAGCTCCGACGGCGGCTGCACCCGGTAGCTTTGCGGCTCGGGATACATCTCGCGCTCGTCCGGGGCGAACAACGCATACACATTGCGGTCGGCTTCCAGCTTGGCGATGTCGGATGCCAGGGTGCGGGGATAGCGGTCAAAGTCTTCGTTCGGCCCGAACTGCAGGCGGTTCACGAAGATACTGGCCACGACCGGGTCGCCATGGTGCCGCGCGGTCTTCATCAGCGCCAGGTGACCTTCATGCAGGTTGCCCATCGTCGGCACGAACGAGACTCGCAACTGGCCGCGCAATTGGTCGCGCAGCTCTTCAATGGTGTGGACAACCTTCATGGGCGTAGCTTGTGAAAAGTAGGGAATCGGAAAGCGGGCCGGGGCTTGAAAGCCCGCAAGGCACATCGTATCGGGCGCATGCTACAGGAGCGGCGCGGGCGCGCCAAATGCTCAATCGGACGAGTCAGGCGTCCTGAGCAATGGCGGTGAATCCCAGGCGCACATAGATGGGTGCGTAGGGTTCGGCCTGGGTGATATCCAGCAGCGATTCGCGCGCCAGTTCCAGCATGGCGATGAAGTGCACGACAATGATCGGCACGCCGGCGCCTTCCTGCACCTTCTGCATGAACAGCTCGGTGAATTCCATGTAGCGCACGCCCTGCAGGCGGCGCAGGATCTGGCTCATATGGTCGCGCACCGACAGTTCTTCGCGCGAGATATGGTGGTGGGCATTGAGCTTGGCGCGGCGCACGATCTCGGCCCAGGCATCGCGCAGGTCAATCGCGGTCACGTCGGGCAGGCGCCGTTCGGTGGTCTGGTCCAGCAGCACGCCCGTGCGCACAAAGTCGCGGCCCAACTGCGGCAGCGCGTCGATCTTGCGGGCGGCCAGCTTCATCTGCTCGTATTCCAGCAGGCGGCGGACCAGTTCGGCGCGCGGATCCTCGACGTCTTCGTCGGAATCGGATTTGCGCACCGGCAGCAGCATGCGCGACTTGATCTCGATCAGCAGCGCCGCCATCAGCAGGTATTCGGCAGCCAGTTCCAGGTTGTGCACCCGGATCTGTTCCACATACGACAGGTACTGCTTCGTGACCTCGGCCATCGGAATGTCGAGGACGTTGAAGTTCTGCTTGCGGATCAGGTACAGCAGCAGGTCCAGCGGGCCTTCGAAGGTTTCGAGAAAGACTTCGAGCGCATCGGGCGGGATGTACAGATCGTTGGGCAGCGCGAACAGGGGCTCGCCGTACAGGCGAGCGATCGCAACGCCGTCGATGGTATCGGGCGTGCTATCCACGTCGGGCGCGCTCAAGGCGGCCAACGCCTTGCCGCTGGGCAGCTGTCCGGCCACGACGCCGGGCGATCAGTCGGCGGAGAAGTAGACGTACGGCTTCTGCGAAACGGTGGACGCATCGAATTCCTGCGTCAGTTCCGGATCGATGGTCTTGTCCCACAGGCGGGCGCGGCCTTGCTGCTGCTCGGCATCCAGCTGGGGACGCTCTTCCTTCAGTTTTTGCAGGAAGTGCGTGATTTCGGACTCGTAACTCTTGGCCATGACTACCCTTTGAACGATGGCGACGGAATGCGGGGCGAGTGTACTGCACCGGGCGGGAATCGCCCCAGTCCCCTCGGCGTTGAAATAATTTTCACTTTCCACCCGACATACAGGAATGAAAGTGCCTAGCAAGACGATTTGACGTCAGTATTGGCAGAAATTTTGCCTGCCTCTACTGATAACATTTTTCGTAGATCAAGATTCAGGAGAACCCCGATGTCCAAGCTGTCTTTCACCGAACACCCGCGCAACGTCGGTGAAACCTATGTCGAACACCTTGGCGTGTCCTGGAGCTTCGCCCGCAGCATGTTTCGCGCCGGTTTCGCCGCGCTGATCCACGGTTTGTTTCCGTTCCTGTGCGTGACCACCGGGTCGTCCATCGTCAAGCGCCTGAACGACCGGATGGTCGTGAACCGGATCCGGCAACAGTCGAAGACGACTACCTGACCCGCATGCCGGGCGTGGCGCCGTCCACCGGCTCCAGCACATAGATACCCGGCTTGGCCTTCTCGTCGCGATCGCTCGCGGCGAGCACCATCCCTTCCGACACGCCGAACTTCATCTTGCGCGGCGCCAGGTTGGCGACCAGCACCGTCAGCTTGCCGATCAGATCGGCCGGCTCGTACGCCGATTTGATCCCCGAAAACACATTCCGCATCCGGCCTTCGCCCGCATCCAGCGTCAGGCGCAGCAGCTTGTCGGATCCGTCGACGTGCTCGCAGTTCACGATTTTGGCGATGCGCAGGTCGATCTTGGCAAAGTCATCGATGGTGATGGTGTCGGCGATCGGCTCGCCCCCCGGAATCAGGGCAGGCGCGGCCGGGGCCGGGGGCGGCTCGAACAGCGCGTCCAGCATCTTGGGGTCGACCCGCTGCGCCAGGTGCTGATACGACGCCACATGGTCGGGCAGCACGGCGGCGTCCGACCACACAAAATCGCGGTCCAGGCCGAACAGTTCGCGGGCCACGCGCGTCGCGATCACCGGCAGCACCGGCGTCAGCATGACCGACAGGGCCTTGAAGCCGGCCACGGCGCGTGAACACACGTCCTGCAAAGCGGCTTTCTGTTCCGGATTGGCGGCGGCCTGCTTGGCCATCACCCACGGCTGGGCCGCGTCGAACGCCTGGTTGATGCGGTCGGCGCACGCCATGATTTCGCGCAGGGCCTTGCCGTATTCGCGCGCTTCGAACGCGGCGCGAACGGTGTCGGTCGTGCCGGTGAGTTCGTCGGTCAGGGCAGCCGTGTCGCCGTGGTAGGCCAGGGCGCCGTCAAAGTGCTTGGTGATGAAGTTCGACGCGCGGCTGGCGATGTTGACGTACTTGCCGACCAGGTCGCTGTTCACCCGCGCGATGAAGTCGTCGGGATTGAAGTCCAGATCTTCGACATGCGCGTTGAGCTTGGCGGCAATGTAATAGCGCAGCCATTCGGCATTCATGCCGATGTCCAGGTAGCGCAGCGGCGAAATGCCGGTGCCGCGGCTCTTGGACATCTTTTCGCCACTGACCGTGATGAAGCCGTGCACGTTCAGGCCGTCGGGCGTCTTGCGGCCGGCGAACTTGAGCATGGCGGGCCAGAACAGCGCGTGGAAATACACGATGTCCTTGCCAATGAAGTGGTATTGCTCGGTGCTGCTGGCCGGATCGAGCAGGGCGTCGAAGTCCAGGCCGGTCTTGGCGCAGTACGCCTTGAGCGACGCCAGGTAGCCCACCGGGGCGTCCAGCCACACATAGAAGTACTTGCCCGGCGCATCGGGAATCTCGATGCCGAAGTAGGGCGCGTCGCGGGAGATGTCCCAGTCGTTCAGCTTGCCTTCTTCGCCCAGCCATTCGCGGGTCTTGGCATAGACCTCGGGCTGCAGGCGCGGCAAGCCCGACGGGTTGGTGCCCAGGGTCCATTGCTGCAGGAATTCGACGCAGCGCGGATCGGACAGCTTGAAGAAGAAATGTTCCGAGCTTTTCAGCACCGGGGTGGCGCCGGTCAGCGTCGAATACGGGTCGATCAGGTCGGTGGGCGCGTACACGGCGCCACAGACTTCGCACGAATCGCCGTACTGGTCTTTCGACTTGCACTTGGGGCAGGTGCCCTTGATGTAGCGGTCGGCCAGGAACATGCCCTTGACCGGGTCATAGAACTGTTCGATGGTGCGCGTTTCGATCAGGCCGGCGTCGCGCAGGCGGCGATAGATGCCCTGCGACAGCTCGGTGTTTTCGGACGAGTGTGTCGAATGCCAGTGGTCGAAGGCAATGTGAAAGCCGCTGAGGTACTGCGGGCGTTCGGCGGCGATCCGGGCGACCAGCGCTTCGGGCGTGATCTGCTCGGACTCGGCCTTGAGCATGATCGGGGCGCCGTGCGCGTCGTCGGCACACACGAAATGCACCGTGTGACCCTGCATGCGCATGCTGCGGACCCAGATGTCGGCCTGGATGTATTCCATGATGTGGCCGATATGGAAGGACCCGTTGGCGTAGGGAAGGGCGGTGGTGACGAAGATCGTGCGCGACATTGGCAATGAAAGACTCTGGTCTGGGGATCCTCTGATTTTAGCCCCTGCGCGGGTTTCGCGCCGCCATCCCCGCCGTCATGCCTAACTGCGGGCGGCTTTGCCGGCGTCGCGCAGCATGCCGTAGAGCACGCTGGCCGCCGGCGACAGCGTGTGGCCATGGCGCGAGATCAGTCCCAGCGTGCGGCTGACGCGGGGTTTCATGAGCGGAATGCCGATCAGGGTGGGGTGGGTGGTCAATGGCAGCGCCAGTTGGGGCACCGCGGCCACGCCCAGCCCGGCTTCGACCATGCCCAGCAGGGTCAGCACGTGGCTGACTTCGAACGCGCCCTGCGCCCGCTTGCCGCCTTTGGCCAGCGCGGCGTCGATCAGCAGGCGGTTGCCGCTGTCCTTGTGCACGGTCATGAACCGTTCGCCCGCCAGGTCTTCCCAGGTGACGGACTTGCGGGTGGCCAGCGCGTGATCGTTGCGTACCGCCAACACGAAGTCTTCCTTGAAGATGGAACGGAATTCGACTTCGGTTTCCTGGGTGCCGATGAAGTTGATGCCGAAATCGGCGCGGCCGGACGTCACGGCGTTAAGCACGAAGTTGGCGCCCTCATCGATCACCCGCACCCGGATCCGCGGGTAGCGGGCGGCAAATTCCTTCAGTACCGACGGCAGGAAGTAATAGGCGGCGGACGGCACGCAGGCCACGCTGACCAGCCCGCTCAGTTGCGCGGCCAGGTCGACCACGCCCAGCATGGCGCTTTCCAGTTCGGCCAGCGCGGCGCGGGCGTGTTCCAGGAACACGCGCCCCACGTTGGTCAGGGCCACATGCCGTGTGGTGCGGTCGAGCAGGCGCGCGCCTAGGATGGTTTCCAGCTTTTCGATGCGACGGCTGAGCGCCGGCTGCGACAGGTGCAGGTCTTCGGCAGCGGCGCGAAAGCTGGAACGTTCAGCGACAGCAACGAATGCCTGCAATTCCTGGAGGTCGAAATTGATGCGCGCCATGCATTAATTGATCTAAGAGTTGCAATTCACAAATTATCCCACAGCGCGCACTATGCGCTCCATGCAAAAAACCATTCCCTGCGTCTTCATGCGAGGCGGCACCTCCCGCGGTCCTTATTTCCTCAAGGACTGGCTTCCCCAGGATATCGAAACGCGCGACAAGGTCCTCCTGTCCGCGATGGGCTCGCCCCACGAACTCCAGCTGGACGGCCTGGGCGGCGCCAATTCTTTGACGAGCAAGGTCGCCATCGTCTCGAAGTCGGCCCATCCGGACTGCGACGTCGATTACCTGTTCGCGCAGGTATCGATCGACCGCGCCCTGGTCGACACGCGACCCAATTGCGGCAACATGCTGTCGGGCGTCGGCCCGTTCGCCATCGAGCAGGGCCTGGTGCCCGCGCAGAACGGCGAGACCCTGGTCCGCATCTACAACGTGAATACCAAGTCGACCATCAATGCCGTCGTGCAGACGCCCGGCGGCAAGGTCGAATATGAAGGCGACGCCAAGATCGACGGCGTCAACGGGACCGGCGCGCCGATCCGCCTGAACTTCCTGGATGCCTGGGGCACGGTCACCGGCAAGGTGTTCCCGACCGGCAACCTGATCGACGAGATCGACGGCGTGCAGGTCACCTGCATCGACGCCGCCATGCCCATGATGATCGTCCGCGCGACCGACATGGGCTGGAAGGGCGACGAAAAGCCGGTGGATCTGGACGCCAACCTGGAATTCATGGCCCGCCTGGAAAAGATGCGCCGCGAAGCGGGCCTGAAAATGGGCCTGGGCGACGTGTCGGACAGCGTCATTCCCAAGCCGGTGCTGGTGAGCAAGGGCGCGCACGACGGCCAGCTCGTATCTCGTTACTTCACGCCCCTCAAGTGTCACCGTTCGCATGCCGTTACCGGTGCCATCGGTGTCGCCACGGCGTATGTCACGCCGGGCACGGTACCCTATGGTCTGTCGGTAGAACGGCAGCCCGGCATCCACCGGATTGAAATTGCCCACCCCTCTGGCCGCATCGAAGTCGATGTGGAACTGGCTCAAGGGGAAACCTCGGTCGAAGTCACCGGCGCGGGACTGATCCGCACGGCGCGCAAGATCATGGAAGGTCAGCTCTACATTCCCAGCCATATCCTGCCTGAGACTATTCTGCCCGGTACGACCTCGTAATCCGGCTGCGATTCGACCAGGCCGGTCCAAGAACCGGCATAAGAATCTGGCATGCGTCCACTGCAATGTCCGCATGCCATCAACCCATAAGCAAAGTCATGGAGACTTCAATGCAACTTTTCGGACACCGCCTGTCGGCGATCGTCATCGGCCTGACCGCCTGCGGTTTCGCCGCTTCCGCCGCCCAGGCTGCCTACCCTGACCACGCGATCACCATCGTCGTCCCGACCGCGGCCGGTGGCGGCAACGACGCGTTTGCGCGTATCGTCGGCCAGAAGATGAGCGAAGGCCTTGGCCAGACCGTGGTCGTGATCAACAAGGCTGGCGCGCAAGGCGCGATCGGCACCGAATTCGTGGCCCGCGCCCCGGCCGACGGCTACACGATCCTGCTGGGCTACATCGCCACGCACGGTATCAACCCCGCGCTGCAGAAGCTGCGTTACGACCCGGTTGCGGACTTCAAGGGCATCGGCCGCCTGGCCAACTCGCCCACGCTGCTGATCGTGTCGTCGGCCTCCAAGATCAACTCTGTCAAGGAACTGATCGAGCGCGGCAAGGCAGCGGACAGCAAGCTGAACTACGCATCGGCGGGTCAGGGTACGGCGCCGCACGTGACGGCCGAGCTGTTCAAGCTGGCGACCGGCACCAACATGCTGCACGTCCCGTACAAGGGTTCGGCCCCTGCCGTGACCGACACGCTGGCGGGCACGACCCAGGTCATGTTCCCGAGCCTGTTCGGCGCCTACCCGCACCTGTCGACCGGCAAGATCAAGGCCCTGGCCGTGGCCGGTGACAAGCGCACCCCGCTGCTGAAAGACGTCCCGACGCTGGCTGAACTGGGTGTGAAGGGCGTGGACGTACCCCAGTGGTATGCGCTGTTTGCCCCGGCCAAGACCGATCAGGCGATCATCGACCGCCTGAACAAGGAACTGAACATTGCACTGAAGGATCCGGACGTGCAGGCCAAGCTGGCCGAGCAGGGCGCGGACGTGAGCCCGAGCACCCCGGCCGAGCTGGATGCCTTCGTGAAGAGCGAAGTCACCCGCTGGAAGGGTGTCGTGAAGCAGGCCAACATTCCGGTGGAATAAGGCTGAACGGGCGGCAACGCCCGTGCTGACGACGCAATAAAAAAGCCCCCGTGTCCTTGACCGGGGGCTTTGTCGTTTCTGGCCGTCTGGGACTGCGTGGCGGTCAGTCCTTACGCGACGTCGCGTGCTTCAACGTCGGTCACCTTGCTGCGGTCCATACGGACGGCGGGGCGGGGACGACGGGCAGTGCCGGCGTCATTGGCCGCGCCGCCGCGGGCCGCTTCCTGGGATTGCGATTGGCCGCCGGTGCGGAAGGTGAAGCCCTGCGAGCGCTTGAAGCCACCGCGCGACAGCGTGGTGAACAGGTCCGCCGCCATGAATGGCTTGCCGCGAACCTTGGCGATCAGGAACATCACCCCCACTGCGATCGCCGCCGAGGCGACGAAGACGAGGGCCATGAACAGCCCCGCGAGCGCGATGGCGGCCACGAGGGTGATACGGATGAGTTTGCCGAGAGTGTCAGTCATAGATAAAAGAGCCTGAAAGATCACGAAAGTTCAATTCGGGACGGATCGCGCGAGTGCGGGTAAACCAGCAGGCGGCATGCCTGCGCCTGTGCCTGTGCCTGCGCACGGCAACCGCCACTCAGCCGGTTTCGTCTTCGGGGTCGACCGGATCGGGCAGCCGGGTCGCCAGGACCTTGTCGATCCGCTTGCCGTCCATGTCCACCACTTCGAACGACCATTCGGCCAGCGTCACGATGTCGCCCGTGACCGGAATGCGGCCCAGCATCAGCATGATCATGCCCGAGAGCGTGTGATACGACTCCGACTCGCCTTCCGGCAGGTCGCTGATATCCAGGCGGTCTTCGAGTTCGCCTACGTCGAGCAGGCCGTCCAGCAGCCAGGACCCATCCGCGCGCTGGATCGCCGACGATTCTTCCGGTTCGGTGGTGTTTGTATGGAATTCGCCAACGATAGCCTCCAAAACGTCACGAAGGGTAACGAGGCCCTGCACGTCGCCATACTCATCCACCACCAGGGCGGTTTGCGTATGGGAGCTGCGGAAGTTTTCGACCAGTTCGGTGCCGGTCAGTGTTTCGGGCACATACAGCGCCGGGGTCAGCTTGCCGGTCAGGTTGAACGGCTGGCCGGCCAGTACCTGGGCCAGCAGGTCCTTGGCGCGCGCAAAACCGATCACGTCGGTCAGGTCGCCGCGGCAGACCGGAAAGCGCGAGTGGTGCGACGCTTCGATCTTGGCCTTGGACACTTCGATCGAGTCATCCACGTTCAGATAGATGATGTCGGACCGGGGCACCATCAGCGATGACAGCTTGCGCTCGTCCAGGCGGAACACGTTGCGCACCATCTGGCGCTCGGCCTGCTCGAAAATGCCGGCCGTGGCGCCCTGCGTCATCAGTACCTGGATTTCTTCTTCGGTAACGTGATGCTCCTGGGTGTCCTTGGCGCCCATCAGCTTCAGGGCGGTGTCGGTGGCCAGGGACAGCAGCTTGACGAAAGGCGTGGCGACCCACGACAGGATCCGCATGGGGCCGGCAATCATGCTGGCCACGGCTTCGGGGTGCATCTGCCCGAAGCGCTTCGGGACCAGTTCACCGATCACGATCGACAGCAGGGTGATGATCACCACGACGATGCCCAGCGCGACGCCCGACGCATAGTCGGCCATGGCGGGAACGTGCAGGCGGATCAGGTCGGCCAGGGGCTGCGCAAGCGCGTTTTCACCGACGATACCGGTCAGGATACCGATCGAGGTGATGCCGATCTGGACGGTGGAAAGAAAGCGGGTGGGATGTTCGGCGAGTTCGAGCGCAGCTTTGGCGCGCTTGTCACCCTCGTCGGCCATCTGGTGCAGGCGGGAGCGACGTGCCGTCACCACCGCGATTTCACTCATGGCAAAAATGCCGTTGGCAACGAACAGTACGAGAAGTAAGGCGATTTCCATGGACTCAGGCGCCGAATGGCTTGGCCGGTTGCCATCGCGCGGAGCGACGGCCTGCGGGTCAAATTCGATAGCCCTGATGTTGATAAGGCCTTCAAGCATAGCCGACGCGCACGATATTCCAAATCGTCAATATGTCTCTATCGCGCCGTCAATCATGGGCTTGGTGCAAGTCCGGTGCGCGCCCCGGCGTCGGCGGCCTCACGGGGTCCTCACTGAAACGCTTGCGTACATCCTTGTTGCAGGCGTGACTAAGCGGTCGTGTCGTTCCGCTATGCTTGCGGCAGGGTTATCTGCGGGAAGTCTTATGTGCGTGTGTGTAGCAGTGGTCCAGGCGGCAAATGCCACTGCGATCCAACTCTTTTCCAGAAGGGGAAGGAAGCCCCGCGCGCGCCGCCTGCAAGCGTCCCGATTCGTCAGTTGGTGGCTGATTGCCGCCTGCATGCCCGCCGCGGCGTGGGCGGCCAAGCCGGAAATCACGATCGACCCGGGCGGCGTGCCGCCGTCGGTGCTGGAAGCCGTGACCCTGGCCGTCGACAGCATTGCCGCGCTGGCCGATGACGTGGACGGGGGGGAATCCACCCGCCTGCGCCGCCGTGCGCGCGAAGCCACCATTACCGCGTTGGCCACCGAAGGGTATTTTTCGCCCGAGGTGGTGCTGGATGCGGGCACCGATGTGGGCGGCGCCACGTGGGACATCACCCTGGTGCCAGGCGAACGCACGCAGATCGAGGCGGTTGATATCGCCTTTGCGGGCGCCATTACCGGCCCTGCGTTCGAAGCGCGCACGGCCACGCTGCGCAACGCCTGGAGCCTGAAGCAGGGCGACCCGTTCCGGAACGAGATCTGGGAAACGTCCAAGCGCGACTTGCTGGACAACGTGACGTCCAAGGACTTTCCGGCGGCGCGTTTTGTCGAGACCGCGGCCGACGTGAACGCGGACCGCGCCAAGGCGCATCTGCACATCAAGCTCGACAGCGGACCCGCGGTCAAGCTGGGTGAAGTGACGGTGATCGGGCTGAAGCGGGTGCCCGCCGGCACGGTCGAGCGGTATGTGCGGATCAAGCCGGGCGAGCCGTATGACCGCAACCGCCTGGTGGACTATCAGCAGAGCCTGCAGGCGACCCCGTTCTTTCGCGGCGCCAAGGTGGATGTCGACCTGGGATCGCTGTCGCCCAAGCCGCCTGATGAACCTGCGCTGCTGCCCGAAGGCGCGGCGCCGCAAACGACCGAGACCGCCCCCGAATATGCGGGCCCGCCCGAAGTGACCCTGCCGGTGCGCGCCGAGGTGGTCGAGTCGCGGCCGCGCAGCGCCAGCATGGCCCTGGGCTTTGACGACGAAGCCGGCGCGCGTGCCGAAGTGGTGTACCGCCAGAACGTGGTGGCGAACAAGGCGGTGGAGCTGGAAAGCGGCCTGCGGGTCGACCGCTTGCGTCAGCTTGCCTATGCCGACATCCATCTGGCCCCTGACGAAAACGGCAACTACGACAGCTTTGGCGTGCTGGCCCTCAATTCCGATATCAACGGCCTGGGCGTGCGCCGGTATGCGTTGGGCGCCATCCGCAAAAAGACCTTCCGGCCCGACGACCTGAGCAGCCGGGTGGAATACGAAACGCGCCTGGGCGGCCGGCTGGCCAACGAACACACCACCATCGACGGGGTGGAGTCCTACAGCGCGAACACGCTGACCAGCACGTTCGAGATCCTGCGCCGCGACGTGAACGACAAATACGATCCCCGCGAAGGCAATCTGGTGGCGCTGGGCACCGGCCTGGGCACCGAGCTGGGCGGCAACAACGTGTTTGGCCGCCTGACCCTGCGCGGCCAGTACTGGTGGTCGCTGAGCAAGGCCGACGTGATTACGGTGCGGGGCGAGGTCGGCAAGCTGTGGTCGCGGGATGTGACGCGGGTGCCCGATGACTTTGCGTTCCGGACCGGTGGCGCGCGCACTATTCGCGGCTATCGCTATCTGGGCCTGGGCCGCAAGGTGGGCGATGCCATTCTGGGTGACTCGACCATGGCTGTGGCCAGCGTCGAAGGTATCCATTACTTCGATGAACGGTTTGGCGGCGCCCTGTTCTTTGACGTGGGCAACGTGGCCCCCAAATTCAGCGAAATGAAACTGGCCAGCGCGATTGGCGTGGGCGCCCGGGTCAAGACCCCGGCCGGCCCGCTGAACCTGGACCTGGCCTACGCCTTGCGCGACAACAACGTGCGTCTGCACTTTTCCCTGGGGATCGCGTTTTGAGCGACGCACGGACACCGCCTTCGTCTTCTTCACCGGCACCGGCCGCGGCCCCCGCGCCTTCGTCTGCGCCTCGCAAGCGCCGCCGCTGGCCGTGGGTCGTCGTGGGGGTGGTCGTGGTGGGCGTCGTTGCCGTGGGCAGCGGGGTGGCCTGGGTCGCGACCAGCACGTCGGGCGCCGATTGGGCCTTGCGGACCGGCTTGAACGTATCGGGCGCCACGGGGGGCTACGAAGGCCTGAGCGGCACCCTGAAAGATGGCCTGACTTTGCAGCAGTTGCGCGTGCAGCATCCCAGCGCCGATGTCGAAGTCGACGCACTGCGGGTCGAACTGGACTGGAGCGCATTGTGGACGGGCCGCGTGCATGTGCCGGTGCTGTCGGCGGACCGCATCAGCCTGAATCTGAAGCCGTCCGACACGCCCAGCGAACCCTTGACGACCCTGCGGCTGCCGGTCCAGGTCCAGGCCGACCGCGTGCAGATTGGCGTCTTGCAGATAGCGCAGGAAGGCACGGCCTTGCCGGTGTCGTTCGCCGACATCGATCTGCAGGCCACCCTGGGTGAAAACGAACACCGGTTGCGCATCACGCAGCTGCGGGCGCTGGCGCCGGAAGCGCAGGCCAGCCTACGGGGCCAGGCCCGGATTGGCGTCGACAAGCCGTTCACGACCGACATTGGCGTGGACATCGATGGCCGTCAGGGGAACCGCGCGTTCACGCTGCGCACCGACGCCAATGGCACGCTGGAAGCCTTGCCTTTCACCTTGAAAGGCGAGGGCGAAGGCGTGGCCCTGGATGCCACGGGCAGCCTGGCGCTGCTTGACGGGTTTCCGCTGCGCGGGCTGCGTCTGGCGCTGGAAGGCGTGGACCCCGCCGCCTGGGTGCCCGGTGCGCCCAAGGCCAAGCTGGATGTGTCGGCTGACCTGACCGTGGGGACGGACGGAGGCAAGGGGCCTTTGTTGCTGCGGGGGCCGTTTTCGCTGACCAATGGCATTCCCGGTCCGATCGACGAAAACGCCTTGCCGCTGGCGCGGCTGGCGGGCCAGTTGACGGTGCCGGTCGAAACGTTCGACAGCGTGCAGATCGGCGCGCTGCAGATCGCGCTGCCGGGCAAGGGGCGGATCGCCGGCGCCTTGTCGTGGAAACGCGGCGCGCAGCCCGACGATGCGATCGGCCAGGTTCAGGGCACGCTGACGGCGACCGAGATCGATGCGTCCCGCCTGCATGGCGCGGCGCTGCCGACCCGGCTGTCGGGCCCGATCACGTTCGAGGCGGACGCGCAGCGTCAGCAGGTCAAGGCCAATCTGAAGGAAGCGGGCCGGGCAGTGCCCATGTCGATCGCGCTGACGGCGGCGATTGAAGATCAGCTTGTGAAGATTTCGCAGGCCGATGTGCAGGCGGGCGAGGCCAAGGCGCGCGCGACCGGCGAACTGGCGCTGCAAGGCGATCGCAAATTCAAGGCCAATGTGCGGCTGGACAGGTTCGATCCGTCTTTCTTTTTGCCGGGGTCCTCGCTACCGCCGGCACTGGTGTCGGCCACGGTGGATGCGGCCGGGGCGCTGTCGCCCGAGATCGCGGGCACTGCCGCGTTGCGCTTTGACGAAGGCAGCCGCTGGAACAACGCGCCGCTGGGTGGCCGCATCGATGCCGCCTTTGCCGGCGAGCGGCTGTCGCGCCTGGATGCCGCGGTCACGGCGGGCAGCAACCGGCTCAATGCCCAGGGCGCGTTTGGCCGTCGTGGCGATCGCCTGACCTTTGATCTGGATGCGCCACAACTGAACCTGCTGTGGCCATCGTTGCGCGGCACGCTGAGCGCGCAGGGCGGCGTGGCCGATACGCTGGCGTCGCCTGCCGTGGACGTGCGGCTGAAGGCCGACAACCTGCAATTGCCGGGCGGCATCCGGGTGGATTCGGTGCGCGGCACGGCCGACGTCGGCAACATTCCGGCGACGGCCGCGGCGCGTGGCCAGACGGCCGGCATGGATCTGTCGCGCGCGCCCGTCAAACTGGATGTGACGGTGGAAGGTGCGCGGATGGCTGACCGGCCCGACGCGGCGCTGCGCAAAGGCACGCTGGTGCTGAACGGCACGCTGGCGGATCACGCCGGGCGGCTCGACGCCGATTTCTTGCAGAACGGCACGGCGCCACCGGCCACGGTCAAGGGCGCATTCCAGGGCAGCTGGGGCAACGGGGGCAACGCCCGGCAGCCGGTGGGCTGGCGCGGCAGGATTACCGAATTTGCGTCGGTGCGCGACCCGTTCGGCCTGACGCTGTCACGACCCATCACCCTGAGCTACCTGCCGACGGCGGTGGCCCCTGCGTGGCAATGGGAAGCCGGCGCGGCCGACTTTGCCGTCAAGCTGCCGGGCGGGCAGACCGGCAAGATTCTTCATGCCGGATCGCGCGGCGGCCAGGGTCGATGGGAATCGGCCGGCCGGATCGAAGGCCTGGCCTGGGCGCCCGAAATGTTGATGGATGCGGTGTCGGGCAAGCCGGTGCCACCCGAACGCATCGTGATTGTTGATGCCGACTGGAACGTGCGGTTTGCCGACGCCCTGCAAGGCACGGCGCAGATCCGCCGGCGCAGCGGCGACCTGTGGCTGCCGGGCACGCCGCCCGTGGCACTGGGGCTGAACGCCCTTGAGCTGAATCTGCAGGCCACGCCGACCGGGCAGCCGGGACGCAGCCGGGTGACCGTCAAGGCCAACGTGGCGGGCGAGCGGCTGGGCACCGTACGGGTCGACGGCGAAGCCGGGGTTCGCGCCGTGAATGGCGCCATCGGTCTGGACGCCGACCGGCCCGCGTTTGCCGATGCCGACCTCGACGTCAAGGACCTGAGCTGGCTGGGGCTGTTGATTGGCGATACCCTGGAACTGGGCGGCGCGGTCAAGGGCAAGGTGCGGATCGCGCAAGAAGGCAATACCTGGGGCGCGCGCGGCGCCATCACCGGGGAAGGCATCCGCGTGATCCAGGTGGACAACGGCATCCGGCTGCTGAATGGCACGCTGCAGGCGCGGCTGGAAGGCAACCGGATCGTGCTGGAAGCCCTGCGCTTTCCGGGGGTGATTCGCGTTCGCCCGCGCGATTCGCGGGTGACCCAATGGATAGACAGCGAAGGGCAGAAGTCCGAGCTGGTGATCAGCGCCGACTGGAACCTGGCGCAGGCATCGGGCCACGCCACCATCCAGGCAGACCGTTTTCCGGCCATCCAGCGGGCGGACCGTTTCGTGGCGGGTTCCGGCCGGGTGGACGTGGACCTGGCGCCGACCAAGCTGCGGGTGGCGGGCCTGTTTGAAGTGGACGCCGGCTGGATCAACCTGGGCACGCAATCGCCCCCCACCTTGTCGGATGACGTGCTGGTGGTGCGCAGCGGCGACGAAAAGCGGGAAGTGCCGCGCGGCATCACGTTCGACGTCGGCCTGAAGCTGGGCGAGCGCTTCTTCCTGCAAGGCTATGGCCTGGATACGGGCCTGATCGGCCAGATCCGGGTGATCGGCGAAGGCAGTTCGATGCGGGCCAGCGGCCTGGTGCGGACGCGCGGCGGGGTGTTTTCCACCTACGGCCAGACACTGACGGTACGTCGCGGCGCCATCACGTTCCAGGGCCCGATCGATGACCCGCTGCTGGATATCGTGGCCTTGCGCGTCGGGCCGGCGGTGGAGGCGGGCGTGCAAGTCGCCGGCACAGCACGCCGTCCGCGCATCACGCTGTTTTCGCAGCCGGAAGTGAGTGATGTCGAGAAGCTGTCGTGGCTGTTGCTGGGCCGCGGGCCGGATGCCGGCGGTGGCGGCGCGGATGCCGGCTTGCTGTTAAGCGCGGCGACATCATTGCTGGGGCCGAAGGGCGGCGAGCCATTTACCCGGCGGCTGGGGATCGACGAGCTGGGCGTGCGTTCCGGGAACGTGGGATCGACGCGGGGGTTGTTGCCTGAGCGGACGGTGGCGGGGAACAGTACGTCGGCGACGAATACGCAGCTGGCGAGTCAGTTCTTCATCATTGGAAAGCGGATCACCGACACGATCTACGCAAGTTTCGAGCAGGCCTTGTCGGGGCGCGATGGCGTCGTGAAGTTGAGCTACAAGCTGACGGATCAGCTGTCTGTGGTCGGGAAGGGTGGGACGATCAACGGGGTGGATCTGTTGTACATGTTCATGTTCAACGATTGATCTGGTTGATGGTCGTAGGTTGATGTGGTGATCCGGAGGGCGGCTCTGATTCGTGAAGGCGGATCGGGGCCGTTTTCTTTTTGCGGGTGTCTCGCCGGGGAGGGCGCTGATTGCGCTGGGCGTGGCGTGTCATGCCGCTCGGGTGCAGAGTTCGCTGGGTTCCGGCCTACGCCGGAACTCCGGGGTTTGCGCCCGGATCGGGGCGGACGCGCAAACTCGCGGCATCGACTGTCCCCCGGACAGTCGATAAGCGTGCCGCTCAAACAGGCGCGCCCTTGCTTCCCCGATCCGGGCGCAAACCCCGGCGCGCCCAATGCCCCCGACCGGCATGACACACCCCACCCCGGACCAGAGAGGGCCGACGCTGCGCTGGGCCGCGTCTCGCTGGAAATTGGTTTCGAGCGCCCCCGCCGCATTAGGCATGTTGCACCCACAACCCCCCAAAAAAGATCGGACGCCCGCACTAGCCCCCAGCCGAGGCCAGCCGAAGGCGCTGTACAAACAGGGAGGGAGCGGACAGTCGGGTTGGGAGGCTTTGCTATGCCCAGGCCCGGCGTAGGCCGGGACCCAGCGAGCTCGGCCTTCCAACCCGACTGTCCGCTCCCTCCGGGCTCCCAGCCAGCAAATTTTCCGCGATATCCCTACATCCGACCTGCAACCCCCTCAGTTCCCCGTATTCAACAACCCCAACGACTGTATCAACGCCTTGTTTGTCTCAAGGTCGCTAGCCAGTTTGGAAGCAAAGTCTGTCGCATTCAGATAGCTGATCTGCTGGAACAACTGGCTCGCGGCGGTCTTGAATTCAGGCTTGGCCGACGCCGTCTGGCAGGCGCGTTCCAGCGTCGTGCGGACCGCGGCGGGGGTGCTGTGGTGCACATACAGCCCATTGCGCGCGATCACGGCGTGGGGAATGCCGGACTCGGTGATCGCGGGGACGTCGGGCAAGCCCGGCAGGCGGCCGGTGCCATACACGGCCAACAGACGCAGGTCCTTGCCCGCCACCGACGACACACCCAGGGCGCCAAAGTCGACATGGCCGCCCAAAATCTGCGGAATCACCTGCGCGTCGCCCCGGAACGCGATCTCGTTGAAGCTCACCTTGCTCGCCTTGGCCAGATTCGCCGTCGCCAGGTGGGGGACCGAGCCCGGGCCGGCGTGGCCGTACGACAGCGCGCCAGGTTTGGCGGCGGCGCGGGTCAGCAGGTCCTTCAGGTTGGTGATGGGCGATTCCTTGCGGACCGCGATCACGAACGGGTTTTCGAAGATCTGGCAGATCGGCACGATCTGGTCGACCTGGTACGGCAATTTGCCCATCAGAAAGGGCGCTTGCGTCAGCGGTGACGAGGGCGAAAACAGCACGGTGTAGCCGTCGGGCCGGCCGTTGGCAATGGCGGCCACGCCGATGGTCCCGCCGGCGCCATCCCGATTGTTCACGACGATTTGCTGGCCCAGGATCTCGGCCATTTCTTTCGTGAAGGCGCGCGCCATGATGTCGACGCTGCCGCCGGCGGAATACGGCACGATGACTTCGACCGACCGGGTGGGGTAGGGCGTCTGCGCCGCGGCGGAAGGGATGCCGACGAACGCCTGCGCGGCAAGGGCCGCCATCGCGGCGCCGGTGACAGTCAGGGCGCGGTTCTGCGGGCGGGCTGCGGGCGCAGCGGGTGCAACCGGCAGGGCGCGGCCGGTGGGTGTCGTGACGGGCATGGATGTCTCCTCGTAGTGCTTTTTTGTAGGTGTGGTGTCGGTGGAGGGCAGGGTGGCGGCCGCCGACTTGCTCTGCGGCGCAGGCGCAGGCGCGTCAGCGGCTTTGGCCGGCCGGTGGTCAGGCTCGCCTGGCTTTGCGCTTACGCGTGGCCGTCCTGGAATTTTTCGGCCAGCGCGGGTTCGAACTGGCCGTCGATCAGCACGAACAGCACCTTGCACGGCGCGTCGCTGCGGTTGGTCCAGGCATGGTGCGTCCCGCGCTGGACGAGCATGTCGCCGGCCTTGAGCGTGACTTCGGACTCGTCCAGCAGCATGGTGATTTCGCCCGTCAGGACCACCGCGTAGTCGATGGTTTCGGTGCGGTGCATGAAGGGATGACGGGTGTTGGGCGCATGTTGCGCAGTCAGCGCTTGCTGTCCGCCGAACAAGGCAAACGCGGCCTTGGCGGCGTCCGGGTCCAGGTTACGCAACTCCAGGGCGGCCGGTGGAAATTCGATTACGCGGATCACGCTGCCCAGGGGCGGCGGTTGCAGCGCGACGGGACTGAGCGTGGGGTCGGGGCCGTTGTCGATCGGCGCGGGCGACGTGGGCGTGATCCACAGCTGCGTCAGGTAATACCCGGGCCGCGCGGGGTTGTGACGGACATTGGGTGCGGGGCCGTCTTCGATGACGATCGCTCGCCCGTCGGCGTCGTGGCCGGTTACAACGCGGCGGATGGTGCCTTGCATGGAGTCTCCCGAGGGCGTGGATGCCTGTGTTCAAGCATCTTGTTGTAGGGGCGGCGCGTTTCGAACGTCGCGTCTCGAACGTCGCTTTTCTGGGCATCATAGAGACGAGACGGAATCGAAGTCAAACGAATGATTCAAGCAGTCGACTTAATTATTCCGAGGTCGGAATGGTTCCGCATCCGGTTACGATGACGTCATGGCCACCCCGTCCCTTCCCACTGCTTCCATGCCCCAGACGACCCCCCACGACGCCTTCACGCCGGCGCCATCCACCGAGCTGAGCCCGTCAGCCGCGGCTAGGGACGCCGAACTGTCCACGCGCGACCGCATCATCGACGTGGCCGAGCGCCTGTTTGCCGAGCAGGGCTACAACGGCGTGTCCTTGCGTGCGATCACGGCGGCGGCGGACGCCAACATGGCGGCCGTGCACTACTACTTCCGCACCAAGGAAGGTCTGCTGCGCGCGATCTTTGAAGGTCGGGTGGTCGACATGAATGCCGAGCGCCAGGCGCTGCTGGACGCCTGCTTCCCGACAGACGGGCAGGTCACCCAACCGGACGTGCGCCAGGTGCTGGCCGCCTTTCTGGGTCCGGGGCTGCGCATGGGCGACACCGACAAGGGCGCGATCTTCAACCGGCTGTCGGCGATCTGCTCGGTGGAACCCGACCGGACCGTCAAGAACATCGTGTTCGGCGTGCATGACGCGGTGGCCCGGCACTTCGTGCTGGCGCTGGAAGCCGCCTGCCCGCACCTGACGCGCGACGAACTGTTCCTGCGCCTGCAGTGCGTGTTCGGCAGCATGATGTACCTGCGCGCCGACAACGGCCGCGTCGCGCGCCTGATGCCCGACGCCAGCGGGAACGGCCCCACCCTTGGCCCGTCGTCGCAGACCCTGGCGGGCATGCTGGATTTTCTGGCGGCCGGGCTGAACGCGCCGGGAACAAGCCCTGCGCAGGACAGGTCGGACTAAAGCGTCCAGGTGCGGCGCGGAGCTGTCGCATTAGACGGCTACAATCGCAGCCTTTACTTCATTTGTCATCCGCCGAGGCCCCTGTTCATGAGCATCAAAAGCGACCGCTGGATCCGTCGTGCTGCCACCGAAGATGGCATGATCGAGCCGTTCGAACCGGGACAGGTGCGGAACGTGAACGGCGAACGCATCGTCAGTTACGGCACCAGCAGTTACGGCTACGACGTGCGCTGCGCACGCGAGTTCAAGATCTTCACCAATATCAATTCGACCATCGTCGACCCCAAGGCCTTCGATTCAAAGTCGTTCGTCGACTTTGAAGGCGATGTCTGCATCATCCCGCCAAATTCGTTCGCGCTGGCCCGCACGGTCGAATACTTCCGCATTCCACGCAGCGTGCTGACGATCTGCCTGGGCAAAAGCACCTACGCGCGCTGCGGCATCATCGTCAACGTGACCCCGCTGGAACCCGAATGGGAAGGCCACGTCACGCTGGAATTTTCGAATACGACGCCGTTGCCCGCCAAGATCTACGCTGGCGAAGGATGTGCGCAGATGCTGTTCTTCGAAAGCGACGAAGTCTGCGAAACGTCCTACAAAGACCGCGGCGGCAAGTATCAAGGCCAGCGCGGCGTGACACTGCCAAGCACCTGACCCCTGGCCTTGCGCATCATTCGTCCCCTCGCCGCGCGATCCGCGCGGGGGTGACGGTTCAACCTTATTTCTGGCTGCAGGAGCGTCCATGAAATTCCGCTTTCCCATCGTCATCATCGACGAAGACTTCCGTTCTGAAAATGCGTCCGGCTTCGGCGTGCGCGCCCTGGCTGCCGCGATCGAAGCGGAGAGCATGGAAGTCCTGGGCGTGACCAACTACGGCGACCTGTCTTCGTTCGCGCAGCAGCAAAGCCGCGCCAGCGCCTTCATCCTGTCGATCGACGACGAAGAGTTCGGCGCCGGCATGCCCGACGACGTGGCGCACGCGGTCAAGAAGCTGCGCGCGTTCATTGGCGAACTGCGCTTCCGCAACGCCGAAATCCCGATCTACCTGTACGGCGAAACGCGCACGTCGCGCCACATCCCGAACGACATCCTGCGCGAACTGCACGGCTTCATTCACATGTTTGAAGACACGCCGGAGTTCGTGGCACGCCACATCATCCGCGAAGCCAAGAGCTATCTGGATTCGCTGGCGCCGCCGTTCTTCCGCGAACTGGTCAAGTACGCGCAAGACGGGTCGTACTCGTGGCACTGCCCCGGGCACTCGGGCGGCGTCGCTTTCCTGAAGAGCCCGGTGGGCCAGATGTTCCACCAGTTCTTTGGTGAAAACATGCTGCGCGCCGACGTCTGCAACGCGGTGGACGAACTGGGCCAACTGCTGGACCACACCGGCCCCATCGCCGCGTCGGAACGCAATGCCGCGCGCATCTTCAATGCCGATCACTGTTTCTTCGTGACCAACGGCACGTCCACGTCCAACAAGATCGTCTGGCATGCCAACGTGGCGCCGGGCGACGTGGTCGTGGTGGATCGCAACTGCCACAAGTCCATCCTGCACGCGATCATCATGATCGGCGCCGTGCCGGTGTTCCTGCGCCCGACGCGCAATCACCTGGGCATCATCGGGCCGATTCCGCTGGACGAATTCCGCGAGGAAAGCATCCAGAAGAAGATCGCCGCGAACCCGTTTGCGAAGGGCAACGGCGCGCGCAAGCCCCGCATCCTGACCATCACGCAAAGCACGTATGACGGCGTCGTCTACAACGTCGAGATGATCAAGGAATTGCTGGGCAGCACGATCGACACGCTGCACTTCGACGAAGCCTGGGTGCCGCATGCGGCGTTCCACGACTTCTACAAGAACATGCACGCGATCGGCAAGGACCGCCCCCGCAGCGCCGAGGCCGTCGTGTACGCGACGCACTCGACGCACAAGCTGCTGGCCGGCCTGTCGCAGGCGTCGCAGATCATCGTGCAGGAATCCGAGACCCGCAAGCTGGACCGCCACATCTTCAACGAAGCGTATCTGATGCATACGTCCACCTCGCCGCAGTACGCGATCATTGCGTCCTGCGACGTGGCGGCAGCCATGATGGAGCCGCCGGGCGGGACCGCGCTGGTCGAAGAAAGCATTCTGGAAGCGCTGGATTTCCGCCGCGCCATGCGCAAGATCGAAGCCGAGTTCGGTGACGAAGACTGGTGGTTCAAGGTCTGGGGACCGGACAAGCTGGTGGCCGACGGCATTGGCGAGCGCGAAGACTGGATCCTTGAAGCGAACGATGAATGGCACGGCTTCGGCAATCTGGCGCCGGGCTTCAACATGCTCGACCCGATCAAGGCCACGATCATCACCCCGGGGCTGGACGTGTCGGGCAAGTTCGGCGAAACCGGCATTCCAGCGTCGATCGTCACGCGCTTCCTGGCCGAACACGGCGTGATCGTCGAAAAGACCGGCCTGTATTCGTTCTTCATCCTGTTCACCATCGGCATTACCAAAGGCCGCTGGAACACGCTGCTGACCGCCTTGCAGCAGTTCAAGGACGACTACGACCGCAACGTGCCGATGTGGCGCATCCTGCCCGAGTTCTGCCAGGACTACCCGGAATACGAAAAGGTCGGCCTGCGCGATCTGTGCCTGAAGATCCATGCGCTGTACCGCGAGTACGACGTGGCGCGCCTGACGACCGAGATGTACCTGAGCGACATGGAATCGGCCATGAAGCCGTCCGAAGCCTTTGCCAAGATGGCGCACCGCGAGATCGAACGCGTGGACGTCGACCAGCTGGAAGGGCGCGTGACCAGCGTGCTGCTGACCCCGTATCCGCCGGGCATTCCGCTGCTGATCCCGGGCGAACGCTTCAACAGCACGATCGTCCACTACCTGCAGTTCGCACGGAAGTTCAACGCGCAGTTCCCGGGTTTTGGCACCGACATCCACGGCCTGGTGGCCGAGGTCAACGCCGAAGGCCAGATCCGTCACTACGTGGACTGCGTCAAGGACGCCTGATGGCGGCCGGAACTGGCACGGCGGCGGTGGACGTCGCCGTGATCGGCGCGGGCGCGGCCGGCATGATGTGCGCGGCAACGGCCGGGCGGCGTGGCCGCCGGGTCGTGCTGATCGACCACGCCACCAAGCTGGCCGAAAAGATCCGCATCTCGGGCGGTGGACGCTGCAACTTCACCAACCGCGATGCGGGGCCGGCCAACTTCCTGTCGGCCAATCCGAATTTCTGCCGGTCGGCGCTGGCCCGCTACACGTCGCAGGACTTCATCGATCTCGTCACGCGGCACCGCATCGCGTGGCATGAAAAGCATCGCGGCCAGCTGTTCTGCGACGAGTCCAGCGAGGACATCATCCGCATGCTGCGCGCCGAAACCGACGCGGCCGGCGTGTCATGGCGCATGCCGTGCAGCGTGACGGCGATCACGCGCAACGTGCCGGCATCGCAGACGGCGCCGGATGCCGACCCCTCTGGATTCCCGACCCGCACTGGTTTTATCATCGAGACGTCGCACGGCCCGATCCATGCCGGGCGCGTCGTCATTGCCACCGGCGGCCTGCCGATTCCCCAGATCGGCGCCACCGATTTCGGCTTGAAGATCGCCCGCCAGTTCGGCCTCAAGATCATTGAACCGCGCCCGGCCCTGGTGCCACTGACCTTCGACGCGGCCGCGTGGAAGCCCTTCGTGCCCCTGGCCGGGGTCGCGCTCGAAGTCGATATCCGGACCGGCGAAGGCAAGAAGGCGCCGCGCTTTCGCGAGGACCTGCTGTTCACGCACCGGGGTCTGTCGGGTCCGGCCGTGCTGCAGATTTCCAGCTTCTGGGAGCCGAACACGCCGATCACGATCGACCTGGCGCCAGGTCTGGACCTGGCGGCCGCGCTGCTCGACGCCAAGCCCGGCAACCGTCAGCAGGTGGTGACCGTGCTGAGCGGGCTGCTGCCACGGCGGCTGGCCGAGCAATGGCTGGTGGCGCATGGCGACCTGTGGCCTGGCCTGGCGACCCAGCGCCTGGCCGACGTGCCCGACAAGACGCTGCGGGCGCTTGCCGCCAGCCTGGCTTCGTGGGCGGTGGTGCCCAGCGGGACGGAAGGCTACAAAAAGGCGGAAGTGATGCGTGGCGGTGTCGACACGCGAGGACTGGATCAACAGACGATGGAGGCCAAGACTGTGCCGGGGCTGCATTTCATTGGAGAGACGGTCGACGTGACCGGTTGGCTGGGGGGCTACAACTTCCAGTGGGCATGGGCATCGGGCGTGGCTGCCGGGCAGGCCGTCTGATGGAAGCCGTCGACCCCATCCCTTTGCCGCTGTCAGCGCCGTTTGGCGGCGCCAAGCTGGCGCTGCGTTTCGAAGACAGCCTGCTGGTGTACCGGCGCGACGACTTTCCTGACTTGCCCTATCCCAACTGCTGGGACCTGCCCGGCGGTGGGCGGGAAGTCAAGGAATCGCCCTGGGAATGCGCCGCGCGCGAGCTGTTCGAAGAATTCGCGCTGGTGCTGCCCCCCACGCAGATCACCGTGGCCCGCGCCTACCCGGCCGTCGCGCCGGGCGGCCTGCCCACCTGGTTGTTCGCCGGCTGGCTGACCGCCGCCGACGTGGCGTCGATCCGGTTCGGCGACGAAGGCCAGCACTGGCAGCTGATGCCGATCGCCGACTTCATCGAGTGCGACCACGCCATCCCGCACCTGCGGGAGCGCGTGGCGCGTTTCGTCCAGGAAGACGCCTGGGTGGTCAGCCCATCCGACGCCGCTCCACACTGAGGCTGTAGCTGAAGCGGTCGCTGCGATACGTGGTGGACTCGAAGTGCAGGGGCGACCCGTCGGGCGCCAGCAGCACCCGTTCCACCTGCAGCAGGGCCGCGCCAGGATCCACTGCCAGCGGCTTGACGTGCGAGTCGTCCGCCGTCAGGGCAGTGATCGACAGGTCGGCACGCGTAATGGTCAACCCCACGTCATTCTCGAAAATGGCGATCAGGTCCCGGTTGGCCAGGTCGGCCTTGCGGATCCGCTCGCCCAGCTCCACCGACATATACGAATGGTTCAAGGACAGCGGCGCGCGGTTCAGGTAGCGCACGGTGCGCAGTTCGCTGACCGGACTGCGCGCGGGCACGCGCAGATGCCCCGCGACGACCTCGCTGGCCTTGACGGTTTTGTGCGACAGCATGCGGGTGTGGATCACCCGGCCTTCTCCGGACAGGGATTCCGACAGTCCCCGCAACTGGGTCAGATCCTGCGCCACGACGGGTTGGGACACGAAACTGCCCTTGCCGTGCACCCGCACGATCAGCCCTTCGCGATGCAGGTCGGTCAGGGCCTGCCGCACGGTGATGCGGCTGACGCCATACTGCAGGGTCAGTTCGCTTTCCGAAGGCAGCTTGGCGTGCGGTCCGAGCTTGCCGTCCAGGATCTGCTGCTTGAGGCGATCGCGCAGCTGCGCATATAGGGGCGTGGCATTTGGTTTCAGTGGCACAGCTTTTGCTTCACTTGTCATAACTTGTTATGACAAGTCTAATGCGCATCGTCATGGTGCGATTCCCTTGAAATCCACTCGGGCGTGAATCATGCAAAAGCCAATGGTACTGATAAAGATCCTCCTGGGCAGCCTTGTTGCTGCCGTATCGCACGCCGGTGTCGCGCAGACCACGGCCTATCCCTCGTCGCCCATCACGGTTGTGGTGCCCTTTGCACCAGGAGGCAGCGTGGACGTCGCCGCCCGCATCGTGATGCCGCGCCTGGCCGAACGCCTGAAGCAGCCCATTGTGGTCGAAAACGTCGTGGGCGCGTCGGGCACGATCGCCACGCAGCGCGTGATTCGCGCCAAGCCCGACGGCTACACCCTGCTGTTCGCGGTGGCCAGCCCGGTCACCGTCGCGCCCCTGGTCTCGCCCAATACCTTCAAGTACGACGGCCTGAAAGAGCTCCTGCCCATCGCGCCGGTGGCCTCGTCGGCCTTCGTGCTGATCGCGCGGCCCACGCTGGCCGTGGATTCGGCCGACGCCCTGGTCAAGCTGGCGCGCAGCCAGCCCGGCAAGCTCAATTACGGCACGGATGGGGTCGGCACGTCGCTGCACATCACCGCCGAAATGATCAAGCAGATGGCCGCCATCGACATCATGCACGTGCCGTACAAGTCGGGTCCGCAGGTGCTGACCGAACTGGCCGGCGGGCAGATCGACCTGGCAGTGCTGCCGGTCGGCCTGGCGCAGAACTTCATTCGTGACAACAAGGTGAAAGCGCTGGGCGTGACGTCCCAGGCGCGCTGGGAAGGCTTGCCCAATGTGCCCAGCCTGTCCGAGACCGCCGAGTTCAAGTCGATGAACGTGGATTCCTGGCAGGGTCTGATGGCGCCGGCGCATACCGATGCGGCGATCGTGGATCGCATCGCCAGGGAACTGGCCGCGGTGCATGCCGACCCGGAACTCAAGCGCAAGCTGGCGGATGCGGGTTTTGCGCCGATGGACATGGCCCCGGCCGCGTTCGCGACCTATCTGGCGCGTGAAAAGCAGATGCTGTCCACGGTGATCAACACCGCCGGCATCCGGATGGACTGAGGCATGGCTATCGTCCCGCCGCCTTGCCCACCTGAAGGTCAGCCATGAGCGCCCTGGTGCTCGCGCTGATCGTCGTGGCGGGGCTGGCGGTGGGCGCGACCAGCATTGGCGGGATCCTGGTGGTGCCGGTGCTGACGACGCTGGCCGGCCTGCCGGTGGCGCAGGCCGTGCCGGCGTCGACCTTCGGCTTCATGTTCACTGGCATTGCCGCGATGGTGTGGCTGCGGCGGCGCCGGAAGGCGCAAGCCGCAGCGGACGCCCTTGCATCGGGCAATGCCGGGCCGGGTGCCCGGAGCCCCGCTTCGACGGCGCAGCCTCTGGCCCTGTACGCCTGGGCGTTGGCTGGCGCCGCGCTGGGGGCATTGACGCTGCAGTGGCTGCCCGCCACGGCCGCGCAGCTGGGCGTCGCCGCCCTGGCCATCGTGTCGGGCTGCCAGACCCTGCTGGCCCGCAAGGCGCGGGCGGAAGGGGGCATGCCCACCTCCTTGCACGGGCGGGCCGCGGTGGCGGTGTTGGGGCTGGCCGTGGGCTGCGGGTCGGCCTGGTCGGGTACGGGTGGGCCGGTGATTCTGCTTCCGCTCCTGATGTGTTTTGGTGCGCCGACGCGGCTGTCGATCGCCTGGGCGCAGGGCATCCAGTTGCCGATCGCGCTGTCCGCCACGGCGGTCAACCTGGCGACCGGCCAGCTGGATGTCCGCCTGGGCCTGATGCTGGGCGCGCTGCTGGTGGCCGGTTGGGTTGCGGGCACCGCCATCGCCGCGCGGATGCCCACGCGGGTAGTGAAGATCGGCGTGGCCGTGGCGCTGATCGCGGTCGGCCTGGCGTATTGCCTGCGCAGTCTGCTGGCCGCGTAGCACCCGAAAAATGTGACGCAAGAAGGCGGCGATTGCACGTGTGCCGCCGTCTTTGACGAATCTGGAAACCATGATGACTTCTTACGAACCGACCGATCGCACCTTTTCCGCCTCGTCGGCAGGACTGACCGCGTCCGCCTTGCTGGCCGACGAATTGCTGCTGGCCCCGGAATGGCTGCTGCTTCCCGATGGGCCGGCCCAGGGCATGGCGGTGCGGATCGCGCAGGGCGTGTTTGCCGAGATCGGCCCGGTGGAACAGCTGCGCCAGGCCCACCCGGCCTTGACGATGCACCTGCTGCCCGGCCGTCTGCTCATGCCGGGGTTTGTCGATGCCCATCATCACCTCACGCAGTCCTTCGGCAAGGCCCTGGCATTTGGCGAGCCATCAGAAATTTTCCGCCGCATCTGGGTGCCGCTGGAAGGCAGCCTGAATGAAGAAAGCCTCTACCTGTCGGCCAAGCTGGCGTCGCTGGAAGCGCTGCGCGGGGGCTTCACCACCGTGTGTGATGCCGGGACGCGGGCGCAATTGGGGCTGGAAGCCGTGGCCCGTGCTGCCAAGGACGTGGGCGTGCGCTGCGTGCTGGGACTGATCTGCAACGACGCGGGCGCCGAAGGGCAGCGCGATGCGCTGCTGCAGGCGGCCGAACGGCATATTGACGTGTGGGCGGACGACGCCCTGGTGCATCCGTCCTTGGCGATCTCGACGCCTGAAGCGGCCAGCGACGGACAACTGACGGACGTGGCGCGGCTGAGCGCCGAGCGCGGCGTCGTGTTCCAGACGCATGTGAATGAACACTTGGCGTCGGTGGAACGGTCGCTGGTGGCGCGGGGCCTGCGGCCGCTGGAACATCTGGACAGCGTGGGCGCACTGGGCCCGCAGACGCTGGTCGCGCATGCCACGCTGGTGACACCGTATGAAATGCGTCTGCTCAAGGAAACGGACACCGCCGTCAGCTACAACCCGGTCGCCAGCGTGTGGAAGGGCAATGCCGTGGCCGACGCGGTCACGATGTCCGCCATGGGCATCCGTGTCGGCCTGGGCACCGACGGCACCCGCAGTGACGGCTTTCGCCTGATGGACTCGGCAGAGACCAATCAGCGGCTGGCGTTCGGCTTGATGCGGGGCGATTCGTCGGCAGGTGGCGGGGCGCTGTGGCTGGAGCAGGCCACGGCGGGCGGCGCCGACGTTGCCGGACTCGGCCAACGCATCGGACGGATTGCCGAAGGCCTGGCGGCGGATTTCCTGCTGGTCGACATGGACGTGCCGGAGATGCTGCCTTCCTGGGACATGAGTTGGGAGCTGGTGCGGCTGGCCAACCGGGACCAGATCGACGCGGTGTTCGTCAACGGCGCGCTGCGTCTCTGGCGGGGCTGGCCGGTGGATTGGGATGCCCGCGCCTTGATGGCCGAAGTGCGGCGCATTGCCGCAACAGCGGTGGCCAAGGCGCCGATCCAGAAGATCCACCCCTTGTCAGCCGCCTACCGGGCGTCGGTGCGGCGCTAGGCCCTGCGCCTGCGATCTAAGCCGCCGCGGCGGCCTTCGCCAGCGCCGGCTTCAGCATCCACAGGTACACGATCGCGGCGCCTGCCGCGCACAGCAGCATCGTGCCTGTCATGGCAATGGCGCTTTCGCCGTCATACAGCGACGCGACCAGGCCGCTGGCCGCGGCGCCGCAGGCCATCTGGATCGCGCGCAGCACGGCCGATGCGACCCCCGCCGTACGGCCCATGGGCTGCAGCGCGCCGTGGGTCGAATTCGGCATCACGATGCCCAGCGAAAAGGTCGTGACGGCGATCAGGGGCACCAGGACGGGCACCGTCAGGCTGCCCGTCAGCGTCAGGATCACCAGCAGCAGGGGCGACGCCACCAGCAAGGCCATGGCGGTGCGAAACAGCATTTTGGGGCTCATTTCGCGCGTGGCCGCCCAGCCGTTGACCGACGAGCCCACCACCATGGCGCCCGCCGTGATCGCAAAGATCAGGCTGTAGGCGCCGGTGGACAGGCCCATATTGGCCATCAGCACGAGCGGCGACCCCGAGATATACGCGAACATGGCCGCGAACGTCAGGCCGTTGACCAGCGCAAACCCCAGAAAGACGCGGTGGCTGAGCACATTGCGGTAGTTGCGCAGGATGTCGCGCGGACGCAGGCTGCTGCGCTGGCCGGGCTTGGCGCTTTCACCGAATGACCAGAAGGCCACGACAAAGATGATCGCGCCGGCCAGGCTCAGCGCGCCGTAGATTTCGCGCCAGCCGCTCAGCGCCATGATCCCCGCGCCCAACGCCGGGGCAACGATAGGCCCGATACCCAGCACCAGGGTGACATAGGACATGCGGGCCCGCGCCTGCGCGCCGGTGAACAGATCCCGCACGATCACCACGGGCAGCATGGCGCCGGCACCGGCGCCAATGCCCTGCAGCACCCGGAAGCCCAGCAGCGACCCGATGGACGGCGCCATGGCGCAGCCCAGGCCCGCCACGGTAAACACCGCCAGACCCCACAGCAGGATGGGCCGGCGGCCATAGCGGTCGGCCAGCGGGCCCAGCACCAGCGGCGCCATGGCAAAGCCCAGCAGGAACAGGCTGAGTGTCATGGTCGCCTGGTTGGCGGTGGCGTTCAGGCTTTCCTGGACCTGGCCCAGGCCCGGCAAACCCATGTCGATGGACAGCGGGGGCAGGGCGGCCAGCGCACCCAGGAACAGGATGAACGCCGTCGTGGCCGGATTGATCGTGGCGCGGGCGGAGCGCAGGGGCGGAGTGTCTGGCATGAAGGGGTCTCAACGCGAAGGGTCGGGTTAGACCGGATGGGAGCCGGCAATAACTATGCGGTAAACTCATAGTGAGGTACCACACTATTTGTTTGCCATTATGAGGATCCATGCCAGAACCGTCAACGCCTTCCGATGTGGCTGAAGCGCTACTCGCCGTATGGCGCGTGCTGCGTCCCCGTATCGACTCCGTCATGGCGGCCCATGGCCTGTCGATGTCGCGGGGAAAACTGCTGACGGCGCTGCAGCGCGAAGGCCCCTGCCGCCCGGGTGAACTGGCAGAGTTGTTCGGGCAGTCGCCACGCACACTGACAGACGCGATCGACGGGCTGGAACGGGATGGGCTGGTGGAACGTCAGCCGCACCCGACCGACCGGCGCGCGCAACTGATCGTGATCAAGCCGGCCGGCGAAGCCGCGCTGGCTGCCGTGGCCGAACCGCGTCGGGTCGCGATGGATGCGCTGTTTTCCTGCATCGAGCCGGAAGACCGGGCGACGCTGGTGGCCATGCTGCGCACCATCGAACGTCACGGAAAGTCGACCTAGGACTCCCGCAGCGCCTGCGCCGGCCGCACGCGTGCGGCGCTCCAGCTGGGATACAGCGTGGCGACGAACGCCAGCAGCACCGCAAACCCGCCGATCAGCCCGACATCGTGCCACCGCAGTTCCGAAGGCAACTCGGTAATCAGGTAGATGCTCTGGTTCAGGAACTGCACGTTCAGCAGCCGTTCGATGAACGGAATGACCGTGTGGATGTTGAGCGCCAGCAGGGTGCCCAACAGCACGCCCGACAACGTCCCGACCAGGCCCACCACCGCGCCCTGGATCACGAAGATCTTCATGATCGATCCGGGCGTCGCGCCCAGTGTGCGCAGGATGGCGATGTCGGCCTGCTTGTCTTTCACGGTCATGACCAGCGTCGACACCAGGTTGAACGCCGCCACCGCAATGATCAGCGCCAGGATCAGGAACATCATGCGTTTTTGCGTCTTGACCGCCGCAAACCACGTGGCGTTCTGCTGGGTCCAGTTGCGCAGGTAGATGCTGGGGGGCAGGTCGGCCGCCAGTTGCCGCGCGACCTCGGGCGCCTGCAGCACGTCGCGGATCCGCAGCCGCACGCCGCTGGGGGCGGGCTGGTGGAATAGGGTCTGGGCATCCTGGATATGGATGTAGGCCAGCGACGAATCGAATTCGAAATGGCCGGCGCTGAAGATGCCGGCCACCTTCAGTTGGGTGAGCTGGGGCAGGGCGCGCGATTGCAGCGACTGGCCGTCGGTGGCCATCATGGTGACCGAGTCGCCCACCTTGACCGACAGGGCCGACGCCAGCTCGGATCCCAGGATCACATTGAATTCACCGGGTTTGAGCACGTCCAGCGTGCCTTCCTTCAGGGTGTTGACGATGTCGGTGACCTTGGGTTCTTCCGAAGGCAGGATCCCGCGCATCACGACGCCGCGCAGCGTGGTGCCGCGCGTCAGCAGCACCTGGCCGTCCAGGAAGGGGGCCGCGCCCCGGACTTCGGGATTGCGCTCGGCGTAGCGGGCCAGTTCCTGCCAGTTGGGCGACACCCCGGCGCGGTCGACGATTTCGATGTGCGCCACTACCGCCAGCATGCGGTCGCGCACCACGGTCTGGAAACCATTCATGACCGAGAGCACGGTGATCAGTGCGGCCACGCCCAGGGCGATGCCCAGCATGGACGTCAGCGCGATGAACGAGATGAAGGAATCCCGGCCGCTGCGCCGGCCTGCCCGCGTGTAGCGCAGCCCTACCGCCCATTCGTAGGGCACATTCTTCAACCAGCTCAACTCGGACTCCCGGAAAGAGGATGCAGTGTGCCACAGCGCGTCGGCGGTCCGGACGGGCGGGCTTGTCGCCGCGGCGGTGCGCCGATAGACTGGGGCCACGATCCCCGCCGCAACGACGCCGGGGCGCACCGCAGGAGACACAATGACCTTGTCCACCCCGACCTTTCCGTCGACCTCCCGTACCCCTTCCTTGCCTGGCCGCCCGGCCCTGTCCACGCTGGCCCGATGGCTCGCGGGCGCCGCTGTCGTCTGCGGGCTGCAGGCCTGCGCGCCCGGCATGACATCGGGCCAGAACAGCCTGTCGCCGGACTCGCCGCTGACGCTGGCCCGCCAGGGCAGCTTCTTCCTGGGTGGCAAAGAGGTCACGTCCGACACGCTGTCCACGCTGCCTGCCTACGCGCCGTCCGGAACGATCACGGTCGAGCAGATGTATGTCCGCTATCAGGTGCCGGTCAATCCGCGTCCCTTGTCGCTGGCGCTGGTCCACGGCTGCTGCCTGACCGGCAAGACCTGGGAATCGACGCCCGACGGGCGGATGGGCTGGGACGAATACTTCGTGCGCAGCGGCTTTCCGACGTACGTGGTCGACCAGGCCGCGCGCGGGCGATCGGCAGCCACGCCGGCCGCCATCAACGCCGTCAAGATGGGCAAGGCCCCGGCATCCAGCTTGCCGACGGTCTATTCGGTGGGCCATGCCGATGCGTGGATGGTGTTCCGTTTCGGGGCCACCTATCCGCAGGTCTTCCCGGGCCTGCTGTTCCCGCTCGAAGCCCAGAACGAATTCTGGAAGCAGATGGTGCCGGACTGGATCAACACCTTGCCCACGCCCAACCCGACCGTGCCGGCGTTGTCCGAACTGGCCAAGCGGGTCAAGAACACGGTGCTGGTCAGCCATTCGCAATCCGGCATCTATCCGTTCCAGACGGCGGCGTTGGACCGTGACGGCATCGCCGGCATCGTGTCGATCGAACCGGGTGCCTGCCCGGCGGCCAATGGCGATCTGAAACCTTATGCCGGTCTGCCCATCCTGGTGCTGTGGGGTGATTACGTCGACCTGTCGCCCCGCTGGGCGCCGCGCTTCAAGGCCTGCCGCGAGTTCATCGAAGCGGTCAACAAGGTGGGCGGCAAGGCCGAAATGATTTCCCTGCCCGACCTTGGCATCAAGGGGAATTCGCACATGCTGATGCAGGACCGGAACAGCCTGGAACTGGCAGGGTGGCTGGTCGGCTGGCTGGATCGCAACGTGCGGTAGATCCGCGCGGATCGGGAAGAGGGATGCCGCCATGAGCCTGCTGCCCCGCCGTTCTCCCCTGGCCAGCGAACATCGGGCGCTGGGCGCCCGGATGGTCGAGCATGAAGGCTGGGCCTTGCCTGGATCGTATGGACCCGACGGTCCGGGCACTGACGAACACCAGGCCGTGCGGCATACGGCCGGCATGTTCGACATCTCGCACCTGCTGGTGGTGGATGTGCAGGGGCGCGACGCACGCACCTATCTGCGCCACATTCTGGCTAATGACGTCGACGGGGTGGCCGGGGCAGGCGGGGCGCTGCTGTCCTGTCTGCTGTCGGACCAGGGCGGCATCATCGACCACCCCATGGTGTACCGGCTGGGCGCCGACGCCTGGCGGATCGTGCTGAATGCCGGGTGCGCCGACGCGGCCGTGGCCTGGATGGACCATGTCCACCAGACCGGCGGGTGGCGGCTGGCGATCCAGCCCCGCCGCGACCTGGCCATGCTGGCGCTGCAAGGCCCCCACGCCGCCGAACGGTTCTGGGTCGCGCGCCCGGGCAGCCGGCCCCTGACCGAACCCTTGCCACGCCGGCGCTTTACCGACGTGGCCGGGCTGATGGTGGCCCACACCGGCTATACCGGCGAAGGCGGCTATGAATGTTTCGGACCGATCGATACCGTGATCGAACTCTGGCGCGATCTGGTTGCGCTGGGCGTGCGGCCGTGCGGCCTGGACGCGCGTGACAGCCTGCGGATCGAAGCCGGGCTGGTGCGGTATGGCGTGGACACCGGCGCCGACGCGTCGCCCCACGAATCGGGCCTGGGCGACACCGTCTGCCGGCACGACGCGGCCCGTGACTTCATCGGGCGGCGCGCGCTCGAGGCCCGGCCCGCGCCCTGCCGGCTGGCCGGCCTGATCGTGACCGATGCCGACGCCGACGAAGGCGCCGATGCCGATCTGCCGCCTGCCCACGAACGCCCCCGCGTCCGGCTGCCCGGCATCCTGATCGCCGGCGAACCGGCCGAGGGGTATGTGACCAGCCTGATCCGGTCGCCGACCCTGGGCGTGCCGATCGCCCTGGCGCGGATCCCCACCCGCGCGGCCGAAGGCACGTTGGCCCAGGTCGAGATGGGCGGGGTCTGGCGCAACGCCCGCGTTTGCGCGCTACCATTCGTCAGACGCGGTCATGCCATTGCGCCTGCACCGCCCCCGCTCTGACCCGTGAACCGAAATTTCGAATCTGCCCTGCAAGGACCGATGATGCCTACGCCTCCCGACCGCCACTATGCCGTCACGCATGAATGGATCCGCACCGAAGACGACTTGATCGTGGTCGGCATCACCGACACGGCGCAAGACCGCCTGGGTGACCTGGTGTTCGTGGGCGACGTGAAAGTCGGCACCCGTCTGGCCGCGGGCGACCCGGCCGGCGTGGTCGAATCGGTCAAGACTGCATCGGACATCCACGCGCCTGTAACCGGAGATGTCATCGCGTTCAATGACGCCCTGTCCGACAATCCGGGGCTGCTGAACGAGTCGCCCTACGACACCTGGATCTTCAAGATGCGAGCGGAAAACCCTGACGAAAGATCAGGGTGGCTCGACGCCGCGGGGTACGAGGAACGCGCCGGCATCCGATGAGCCAACCCCCGTTGACCCAACAACAGCGCGGGTCGCGGAGGGTTTGTAACAGCCCCGAATTGCAAAAAGCCGTTCAGCCGTTAAAATGCTGCAATGCGATTCGTTCTCATCATATTCACACTGGTACTCATGCCGCTGCACCTGGCGTGGGCGTCTGCCGTGGATTGCCGGAACGCGCATGAGTCGGTCGTGACCTTTTCGCCAACGTCGGTGGCGTTCGCCACAGGCGGCATGGGCCAGCCTTCGTTTGGCCTGGGCGACTTCGGTTTGGGCGATCTGGCCAACACTTCGGCCATCGACCTGACTGCCATGGCCATGATGGCCGCCCAGTTCGACGACTGGGAATTCTTCGACGACGACACGCCCCACATCGTGGACCAGCTGTCGGCGCTCGACTTGCGTGACGTGAATGTCGATCGCCTGGCCTGCCGCGTGTATACGGACACGTCGTCCGCCAGCGCCGGTCCGGTCGACCCCCACGAGTTCGACCTGCCCATCCAGGGCGTGATCCATACCATCGTCAGCAGCCGCGTCATCGCGCCGGCTCGCCCCTCTCTCCCGTTGCCGGCCCCGGTGTTCCGCACCTATCGGCCGCCGATGGCGACGCTGTAATTTCGCTTCCCTAGTCGGGTCGGCGTATTGCCGTCCCTGCTTTTGCGCGCGACTTCCGTCGCCGTGCCTGTTCGTCCCTTGTTGATATCAATGAAACCGATCACCCTAGCATTTGCGGTGTGGCTGGGCTTCGCCGCGCCTCAGGCGATGGCGGCTCAGCCCTATACGCTCGACCAACTCGTCAGTATCGCCCTGACGTCCAACGCAGGCGTCCGTTCCACCGCCGCCGGCGTGGACGCCGCGCGGGCCGGCATCACGACCGCGGGCGCCTATCCGAATCCGGAAATCGACTACCAGACCGGCCGCGCGTCGGCGCGCCAGACCGGTGGCGCCGCGGGGTCGCTCAACACGCTGTCGGTCACGCAGCGGATCGACCTGCCCAGCCAGCGCCTGTTGCGCACCCAGATCGCCGAACGCACCCTGGACGCGACCCTTGCCGGCCGCAACGTCTTCCTGACCAACCTGATCGCCTCGGTCAAGCAGGCGTACTACGAAACGCTGCGGCGCGAAGCTGAATTCCGCGCCGCCGAAGAAGACCTGGCGCTGATGCAGCAGATCTATGACCGCGTGCAGGTGCGGGTGGACGTGGGCGATGCGCCGCGGGGCGAATCGATCCGTGCCGAAACCGAACTGCTGAACGCCCAGAAGAACAGCCAGAGCGCCCTGTTGCGGGTGAATCGGGCCAAGTCCTTCCTGCGCCAGCAGGTGGGCGGCGGGCTGCCGCTCAGCTTTGCCATCGAAGGCGGCCTGGGGCTGCGGGCGCCGCAGATTCCGCCGCTCGACACCCTGCGGGCATCGATGCTGTCGATCAATCCCGAGCTGCGTCAATTGCGTCTGGAACTGGAACGCGCCAACGTCGCTGTGGATTACGAACGGGCGCTGAACCGGCCCACGTTTGCCATCCGCGCGTCGACCGAACGTGAACCGGATGTGCAGAACACCCGGGTCGGCCTGGTGGTTAGCGTGCCGCTGTGGGACCGCCGCCAGGGTCCGATTGCCGAAGCCGCGGCGCGCCTGATCCAGGTGCGCACGATGGTCGAAGGGCGTGAATTCGCGCTGAGCCAGGAACTGGAGTCGGCCTACCAGCAGTTCCAGATCGCCGCGGCCCAGGTCGAAGCGCTGGAATCGGGCATCGTGCGCCAGGCCGAGGCCTCGCTGAGGGTGTCCGAAGCGGCGTATCGCTTCGGCGAACGCGGCATCCTGGAATACATCGACGCCCAGCGCGTGCTGCGCGTCGCGCGCACCGACCTCATTGCCGCGCGATTCGATCTGCAACTGGCCGCCATTGACATCGAGCGTCTGCTCGCCCCCACTTCCGACTCAGGTCAACCATGATGAAGCACTCCCTTTCCTTCTCCGCGTCCCTGGTCGCCCTGGCGATCGCGTTGAGCGCATGCGGCGACAAGGCGCCGGAAACCGCCGCGCCGGCTGCCCCCGCGGCAGACCCCGCCATCGTGACGGCCGACGAGGCCATGGCGTCCCGAATCAAGCTTGCGACGATCACCAAGCAGCCCTTTGGCGAAATGCTGCGCGTCAGCGGCCGCATCGACTTCGACATCGAACGCGTGGCGCGCATTGGCGCGACCGTGACCGGCCGGGTCACCGAAATCCGCGCCGAACTGGGCCAGGCCGTGAAGCCTGGCGACGTGCTGGCGCGTCTGCACAGCAGCGAACTGGGTACGGCGCAGCTGGCCTACCTGAAGTCCCGCGCCTTCAGCGAACTGCAGGCCAATAACCGCGAACGCGCGCGTCAGCTGTTTGCTGCCGACGTGATCGGCCGGGGTGAACTGCAGAAGCGCGAAAACGAATACAACGTGGCCGAGGCGGAACGACGCGCGGCGCGTGACCAGCTCAACGTGCTGGGCATGTCCGATGGCGTGATCAGCCGGCTGGGCTCCGATGGTCAGATCAGCTCGTTCTCGCCCGTGGTGTCCACCATGCGCGGTTCTGTAGTCGAGCTGAACGTGTCGATCGGGCAGGTGGTGCAACCCGCCCAGGCCCTGTTCACGGTGGCCGACCTGTCGCGGGTCTGGGCCGTGGCCGAAGTGCCTGAAGCCCAGGCCGACCTGGTCGCGCAAGGCCAGACGACCGAGATCGAAGTGCCCGCGCTGGGCAACACGAAATTCACCGGCAAGCTGATCTATGTCGGCCAGATCGTCAACCCGACGACCCGGACGGTGCTGGTGCGTACGTCGCTCGAAAACCCGGAAGGGCGCCTGAAGCCGGCCATGCTGGCCAGCATGCTGATCGCCAGCCGACCCAGCGACAAGGTCGTGGTCGCGAACTCGGCGGTGGTCCGTTCCGAAGACAAGGACATGGTGTACGTGGAAACCAAGCCCGGCACCTACCGCGCGACGGAAGTCACCCTGGGCCAGAGCTACAACGGCACGCGGGTCGTGCAGGCGGGCGTGCGGGAAGGCGACAAGGTCGTCGTCGAAGGCGCGTTCCATCTGAACAACCAGCGCACCGGCATCGTCCAGGAGTAGTCGCATGCTAGAAAAGATAATCCGCGTTGCTCTGCAACAGCGGTTGATCGTGATCGTCCTGGCGTTCATTGCGCTGGCGGTCGGCCTGGATGCGACACGCAAGCTGTCGATCGACGCCTACCCCGACGTGACCAACGTGCAGGTGCAGATCGCGACCGAAGCGCCCGGGCGATCGCCCGAAGAAGTCGAGCGCTTCGTGACCGTGCCGGTCGAAATCGCGATGACCGGCTTGCCCGGCATCGAAGAAATGCGCTCCCTGAACAAACCGGGGCTGTCGCTGATCACCCTGGTGTTCACCGACGCGACCGACGTGTACTTCGCGCGGCAATTGGTCATGGAGCGCCTGATCGAGGTCGCTTCCACCATGCCGACCGGGGTCACGCCGGTACTGGGTCCGGTGTCCACCGGCCTGGGCGAGGTATTCCAGTACACGCTGGACAAGCCCGACGACGGCGACAAGGAATTGTCGGTCGAAGAGCTGACCAAGCGTCGCATCGTGCAGGACTGGGTGGTGCGGCCCCTGTTGCGGTCGATTCCGCAGGTGGCGGAAATCAACTCGCAGGGCGGGTACGTCAAGCAGTACCAGGCGCTGATGAATCCCGACCGGATGAATCACTACGGCATCTCGATCTCGCAGGTGTACGAAGCGCTGGCCCGCAACAACGCCAACTCGGGCGGCGGCATCCTGCCGCGTTTTGCCGAGCAGTACCTGATCCGCGGCGTGGGTCTGATCGAAACGCTGGAAGACATTGGCGACATCGTGCTGGTGGAATCGGGCAGCACGCCGGTCTACATGCGCGACGTGGCCGAAATCACCATTGGCCATGAAGTCCGTTACGGCGCGGTCGTCAAGAATGGCGTGACCGAATCGGTCGGCGGCATCGTGATGATGATGCGCGGCGGCAATGCCAAGGAAGTGGTGTCCCGGGTCAAGGCGCGCGTGGCCGAGATCAACAGCCAGGGCATGTTGCCCGACGGCCTGCAGATCGTGTCCTACTACGATCGAAGCGAACTGGTCGACGCCGCCCTCTGGACGGTGACCAAGGTGCTGCTGGAAGGTATCGCGCTGGTCGTGGTCGTGCTGTTCCTCTTCCTGGGGGACTTGCGTTCGTCCGTCATCGTGATCACGACGCTGATCCTGACGCCGCTGCTCACCTTCTTTGCCATGAATCAGTTCGGCATTTCGGCCAACCTCATGTCTTTGGGCGGTCTGGCGGTCGCCATCGGCCTGATGGTGGACGGGCCGGCCGTGGTGGTCGAGAACGCCTTCGGCCACCTGGGGCGCCCGCGCGAGCCGGGGGACAGCAAGATCCGCGTGATCCTGCGCTCCGTGACGGAAGTCGCTACCCCGGTCGTGTTCGGCATCTGCGTCATCATCCTGGTGTTCCTGCCGCTGATGACGCTGCAGGGCATGGAAGGCAAGATGTTCGCGCCGCTGGCCTACACGATCGCGATCGCACTGGGCATTTCGGTGGTGCTGTCCATGACGCTCGCGCCGGTGGTCTCGTCCTATGTGCTGAAGGGCGGCGCCGAACACGACACGCGCGTCATCGCGATGATGAAAAAGCCCTACCTGCGCATGCTGGCCTGGGCGGTGCGCAACGCCAAGAAGACGGTGGTGCTGGCCGTGCTGCTGTTCCTGAGCTCGCTTGCGCTCGTGCCGATGCTGGGTACCGCCTTCATTCCCGAAATGAAGGAAGGGTCCATCGTTCCGTCGATCAACCGCGTGCCGAACATTTCGCTTGAAGAATCGATCAAGCTCGAAATGCAGGCCATGAAGCTGATCATGCAGGTGCCGGGCGTGAAGTCGGCGGTGTCAGGCGTGGGCCGCGGCGAAAGCCCGGCGGATCCGCAATCGCAGAACGAATCGACCCCGGTCGTCAGCCTGAAGCCGCGCGATGAATGGCCCGATGGCTGGACGCAGGACACCATTGCCGCCGAGATTCAGAAGGCGTTGAAGGTGATCCCGAGCGCGCAGGTCGTCATGGCTCAGCCGATTTCCGATCGGGTGGACGAAATGGTGACGGGCGTGCGATCCGACGTGGCCGTGAAGGTGTTCGGCGAAGACCTGACCCGCCTGCGGGCCAAGGCCAACGAAATCGCCAAGGTGGCGAACAGCATCAACGGCGCGCGCGACGTGCGGGTGGAACTGATCAGCGGGCAGCAATACCTGTCGATCGAAATCGACCGGCGCGCCATCGCCCGCTACGGCCTGAACGTGTCCGACGTCCATGACGTGATCGAGATCGCCATTGCAGGCAAGAACGCCACGCAGATCTTTGAAGGCGAACGCCGCTTCAACGCCACCGTGCGTCTGCCCGAATCGTTCCGCAACAACGTCTCGTCCATCCGCGACCTGCTGGTGACGACCCCGCGCGGCGTGCGGGTGCCGATGGACAGCCTGGCCAAGATCGAAGTGCTGGACGGTCCGGCGCAGATCAGCCGTGAAGGCGGCAAGCGCCGTATCGTGGTCGCCATCAACGTGGCCGACCGGGATCTGGGCGGCTTCGTCGCCGAACTGCAGCAAGCCGTGCAGACCAAGGTGCAGTTGCCGGTGGGCTACTACCTGGAATGGGGCGGCACCTTCCAGAACATGGAACGGGCGCTGGGCCACATGACGATCATCGTGCCGATCACGGTCGCCGCGATCTTCTTCCTGCTGTTCCTGCTGTTCAAGTCCGTGCGTTACGCCACGCTGATCATCACGGTGCTGCCGTTTGCATCGATCGGCGGGATCTTCGGTCTGTTCGTCACGGGTGAATACCTGTCGGTGCCGGCATCGGTCGGGTTCATCGCACTGTGGGGGATTGCCGTGTTGAACGGGGTGGTGATGGTGTCCTACATCCGCGGTCTGCGGATGGAGGGCAAGTCGCTTGATGAGTCGGTGCTGCAAGGCGCGACCATGCGATTCCGGCCGGTCATGATGACCGCCACGGTCGCCATGCTGGGCCTGATTCCTTTCCTGTTCGCAACCGGACCCGGATCGGAAGTGCAGCGTCCGCTGGCTGTGGTGGTGATCGGTGGCCTCATTACCTCGACGTTGTTGACCTTGCTGATGCTTCCGACCCTGTACAAGTGGTTCGATGAAGAAGGCAAAGAGGCTTAAGGAGCTTTCATGAAGGAAATCAAGGCAATCATTCGCCCGAACCGACTTACCGATGTCCGCGAGGCCTTGCGTCACGTGCCCGGCTTTCCCGGCATGACCGTGTCCAAGGTGGAAGGCTGCAGTTCGCCCTCCCGCAACCCGCCCACGAACCACAAGGAAGAGTTGCTGGACTACTCGCCCAAGGTGCGGGTGGAAATCGTGGCCGACGACGAACACGTGGATGCCCTGCGCGCCGCAGTCGTGCAGGCGGGCACGACACGCCATGTCGGCGACGGCATCGTGTGGGTGACGCCGGTGGAGTCGTTCGACTACCTGTGGAAGCCGGCAGGCCAGTGATCGCGGGGCGGCGTGACGGCCGCCCACGTTACTGAAACGAAAAAGGGAGACCCGCGGGTCTCCCTTTTTCATGTCTTGCTGACGCGCTTTACGTGCGCCGTCGGTACGTCACGAAGTCATACCGCAGGCCGTCTTCCTCAGGCTGCGCCTCGCGGGCGATTTCTTCCCACTGGCCTTCCGGCAGGGGCGGAAAGAAGGCGTCGCCTTCCGTCTCGACATCGACTTCGGTGGCGATCAACTGCGTCGCCCCCGGCAAGGCTTCGCCATAGATCTGCGCGCCGCCGATCACGAACGCGTGCGGCACGTCGCCGCAGGCGGCCAGTGCGTCTGCCAGGCTGGTCACGACCACCGCACCTTCGGCCACATACGCAGGGTTGCGGGTGATGACGATATTGGTGCGGCCGGGCAGGGGGCGGCCCAGCGATTCCCAGGTCTTGCGGCCCATCAGGATGGGCTGGCCCAGGGTCGTGCGTTTGAAGTGGGCGAGATCGCCGCGCAGACGCCACGGCAACTGGTTGTCGCGCCCGATCACGCGGTTGCGTGAGTAGGCGACGATAAGGGAATAGGGCAGGGCCATGAAGCGTTCCGGACGTGTCGGCAAAGGGCGAATCTAGCACGCGGTCAGCGCGCCGCTTCCCCGACCGTCGCAATGCGCAGGATATTGGTCGTGCCCGACGACGCAAACGGCAGCCCGGCGGAAATCACCACCGTCTGGCCCTGCGTCGCAAACCCTTCCCGCAAGGCAATCTCGCACGCGTAATCGGTCATCTCGCCCACCGTTGCGACTTCATGCGTCTGCACCGCGTGCACCCCCCACACCAGCGCCAGCAGGCGCGCCGTGGTCAGGTTCGGCGTCATGCCGATGATCGGCGCTTCGGCTCGCTCGCGCGACATGCGCAGCGCCGAATAGCCAGACCGCGTGTAGGCGATCGTGGTCGCCACGTGCAACAGGCTCGCCACGCCGCGTACGGCCCGGCCGATCGCATTGGCAATGTCCGCGGGCGGCGGCGTCTGCGAGGCTTCCATCACCTCGCGGTAGTGCGGGTCCGCTTCGGTCTGGACGATGATGTTGTTCATCATGGTCACGGCTTCGATCGGGAACTTGCCCGATGCCGACTCGGCCGACAGCATCACCGCATCGGCGCCGTCATAGATCGCCGTGGCCACGTCCGACGCTTCGGCCCGCGTCGGCACGGGCGCGCTCACCATCGACTCCAGCATCTGCGTCGCCACGATCACCGGCTTGCCGACGCGGCGGCAGGCGCGCACGATGCGTTTCTGGATCGCGGGCACCTGCTCGGCCGGCATTTCGACACCCAGGTCGCCGCGCGCCACCATGACGGCGTCCGTCTCGGCCACGATGGAGTCCAACTCGGCAATCGCCGCAGGTTTTTCCAGCTTGGCGACGATGCGCGCGCGGTCACCCACGATCTGCTTGATCTCGCGAATATCTTCGGCGCGCTGCACGAACGACAGCGCCACCCAGTCAACGCCCAGCTCCAGTCCGAAGGCCAGGTCGGACCGGTCCTTGGCGGTCATGGCCGACAGCGGCAGCACCACGCCCGGCACGTTCACGCCCTTGCGATCGGACAGCAATCCGCCGTTGATGACAATGGTGTCGGCAAAGTCGGGCCCGTGCCGCTGCACCCGCAGCCGGACGCGGCCATCGTCGACCAGCAGATCGGTGCCCAGCGTCAAGGCGGCAAAGATTTCCGGGTGGGGCAAGGGCGCGCGGGTGGCGTCACCGGGCCGGTCCGCATCCAGGTCCAGCCGGAAGTTCTGGCCCTCGGTCAGCACGACGGCGCCTTCGGCAAAGCGGCCCACCCGCAACTTGGGGCCCTGCAGGTCCATCAAAATGCCGATCGGACGGCCGACTTCGGCTTCCAGCGCGCGCAGCGTGGCGACACGCGCCTGGTGATCGGCCTGGGTGCCGTGGCTGAAGTTCAGGCGGAAGACATCGGCGCCGGCATGGAAGAGCCGGGCCAGGGTGGCGGCATCGCTGCTGGCCGGTCCGACGGTGGCGACGATCTTGGCGTTTCTTGTTCTGCGCATAGGGTCTCCTGACGTTCGGTAGGGGGACTGCTAGGAAAAGTATAGACGCCTCAGGTTTCACAATCTGCGACGTATCGATCCGGACTTTGGCGGTATCGTTGCCGTCGGTAGTTTCACTTAGCACTCAAAAGGGACATCATGGGACAGATCATTTCGCTGACTTCGCAAGACGGCAACCAACTGAGCGCCTACCGCGCCGACCCCACGGGCACGCCACGGGGCGGCCTGGTGCTGGTGCAGGAAATCTTTGGCGTGAACAGTCACATCCGCAGCGTGGCCGACAAATTCGCGTCCGAAGGCTATCTGGTGATCGCGCCGGCCCTGTTCGACCGGATCGAAAAGGGGCTGGAACTGGGCTACACCCCCGACGACGTCAAGCGCGGCGTGGAATTGAAGGGCAAGGTTTCGCTGGATCAGGCACTGACGGACGTCGCCGCCGCGCAAAAGGTCGCCGCTGAAGCCGGCAAGGTCGGTATCGTGGGTTACTGCTGGGGCGGGCTGATTTCGTGGGCCGCCGCGTCGAAGGCCGATGGGTTTGCCTGCGCCGTGCCCTACTACGGCGGCGGCATCCAGAACATGATCGGCGAGCAACCCAAGATCCCGGTCATGATGCATTTTGGCGATCAGGATCACTCCATTCCGCTGCCGGAAGTTGAAAAGATCCAGGCCGGCCATCCGGACATTCCGGTGCACGTGTACTCGGCCGGCCACGGGTTCAACTGCAGCGAGCGCGGCTCGTACGACGCCGACGCATCGGCCAAGGCGTATGAGCGCACGTTGGCGTTTTTCCGCCAGCATATCGGCTGATCGGCTGCAGCCCGGGCGTCCTGCCCGGCCGGCACCTCAGGCGGCCATCAGGTGGTGATCGGCGATGCCGCCTACAATGGGAGTACAGAATTTCTGGACAGCTTGCTCCCATGCGCCAATACGAAGATTTCATGCGCCACGTGTACCAGCACGGGGTACACAAGACAGACCGCACCGGTACCGGCACGCGGTCCGTCTTCGGCCACCAGATGCGGTTCAATCTGGCCGAAGGCTTCCCCCTGGTCACCACCAAGAAGCTGCATACCAAAAGCATCTTCATTGAATTGCTGTGGTTCCTGCGCGGCGATTCGAACGTGGCGTGGCTGCAGGAACGCGGCGTGTCGATCTGGAATGAATGGGCGCGGGCTGACGGCGATCTGGGTCCCGTCTACGGCGTGCAATGGCGCAACTGGCCCACCCCTAGCGGCGGTCATATCGACCAGATCACTCAGGTCGTCGACCAGATCAAGAAGAATCCGGATTCGCGTCGCCTGATCGTCTCGGCCTGGAACGTGGCCGACATCCCGCAAATGGCCTTGCCTCCTTGCCACGCTTTTTTCCAGTTCTACGTGGCCGACGGCAAGCTGTCCTGCCAGCTGTACCAGCGCAGCGCCGACATCTTCCTGGGCGTGCCCTTCAACATTGCCAGCTATGCCTTGCTGACGCACATGGTGGCCCAGCAATGCGACCTGGAAGTCGGCGACTTCATCTGGACCGGCGGCGACTGCCACCTGTACACGAACCATTTCGACCAAGTCGAACTGCAGCTGTCGCGCGACCCCTATCCGTATCCGAAACTGGTCATCAAACGCAAACCGGCCTCGCTGTTCGATTACGAGTACGAAGATTTCGAGATCCGGGACTATCAGTTCCATCCGCACATCAAGGCGCCGGTGGCGGTCTGATATCCAGCGCTTCCGCTTTGCGATCGCGAAGCGTGAGCGCCAGATGCAACGCCTTTGTGTCATGAAGGCAGTCCTTGGGTGCGATAAATTCCCGGAAGTTGACGTGATGTCTGAGTAGCCAGACGTTGCGTGTGTGAAACCAAGCAATCACGTGCCAGGGATCCGACACCGCGCCAAACCGTTTGAGGATATCGGCGACGATCGGCAAGGGCCGCATTGCGGCATCGAATTGATAGGCCGGGTACAAATCCCTCCCGTCCGCACCCATCACCCCAATAATCCGTCCGCGCCGTTTCCAGTCCGCGACGGCACGCGCATGAGCCACCACGCTTTGCTGAAGCTCGAGCGCGCTGACCCATTCAGTTTTCTGAATGAGCGTACTGATCACACGGCGCCGCTGCATCCGTTCCTGAATCAAGGCGGACGTCGGCTCAGCGAGTTCAACCAGCAAGGTCGCCAGCCGATCCGCATCGTGAACCAGCTTGGGCCCTAGGACTTGCGCCGCCTTGTTCACCGCCACCTGCATTGCCTGCTGAACCTCCAGGGAAATTCCGGCGGGCAGCGCGATCTGCAACACCCCCGGACCGGGCGCGCCGGAGGACTCTTCAAAATCAAAAACCGCCATTTTTTGCCACCTTTGCCGCCGACCGCGCCGAGAGCGCAGATGTGGCAAATTTTCGGATTTTTTCGATTTGAAGGGGTGCCCCCCGGCGTCACTTTGTCCGGGTGAAATGTCGCCAAGCGGCGCTGGACGGCGCCTGCGATGTCAAGCTGCGAGTCTCTGCAGCAACAACCACTAGGTGTTTTCCCTAGGCCGTGCGATAGTAGACGTTCAGTCGCCGGTTTCCTTGGCGATCCGCTCATCCTCGGCACCATGCGCGCACCTACCTTCGTCCATTTCCTTCGCCGCCTTTGGGCACAAGACACCTTTGTCTATAGCCTGCGCGTGTTCATCGCGCTGGCGACGGTCATGGGCGTCTGCTGGCGGCTGGACGAGCAGGAAGCGCTGATTCCGGTATTCCTGGGCATCATCGCCTGCGCGTTGTCGGAAACTGACGACAGCTGGCGCGGGCGCTTGCGGGCGCAGATCGTCACGCTGGCCTGTTTTGCGGTGGCGGCCCTGTCCGTCAAGGCCCTGTTTCCGTACCCCTGGCTGTTCGTTGTGGGGCTGTCGATTTCGGCGTTCGGCCTGACGATGCTGGGCGCGATTGGCGAACGGTATCGCGCGATTGCCTATGCCACCCTGATCCTGGCCATCTACACCACCATCGGCGTGGAGCACGCCAATGGAACGTCAGACCACTTCTGGAGCGAGCCCGCGCTGTTGCTGATTGGCGCGACCTGGTACGGCACGCTATCCGTGTTGTGGTGCGCGTTGTTTGCTCACCAGCCGGTGCAGCAGAAGCTGGCCGTGCTGTTTCATGCGCTGGGCGACTACCTCAAGCTCAAATCGGCCATGTTCGAGCCGGTTCGCGGTGTCGATACCGAAGCGCAGCGCCTGCAGCTTGCGCAGCTGAACAGCAAGGTAGTGACGGCCCTGAATGTTGCCAAGGAAAGCATCTTCAGCCGGGTAGGTCAGGCGCGGCCGGGGCAGAAGAACAGCCGCTATCTGGCGCTGTACTTCATCGCTCAAGACGTGCACGAGCGCGCGTCGTCGTCCCACTATCCCTACAACGAACTGGCGGACACCTTCTTCCATAGCGACATCATGTTCCGCTGCCAGCGCCTGTTGCGCTCGCAAGGACGGGTGTGCCGCCGGCTGGCGCTGGCGATCCAGATGCGCCAGCCCTTCGTGAATGACAGCGAAGCACAGCAGGCGAAAGACGACCTGGATGCGTCCATGGAATACCTGCGTGCGCAGAACAAGCCGGAATGGAGTCGGTTGCTGCGGTCGCTGTCGGCGTTGTCGGGCAACCTGGGCGCCTTGAACCGGCGGCTGGCGGGCGCGGGCAAGCAGGCCACGGTGGAAGAGCAGGACAGTACCTTGCTCGACCGGTCGCCCAAGTCCTTCAAGGACGCCCTGGACCGTATCAAGCTGCAATTGACGCCCGCCGCGCCGCTGTTTCGGCACGCGCTGCGTCTGTCGATCGCCCTGGCGGTAGGCTACGGCATGGTGCACCTGCTGCATCCCAGCGAAGGCTACTGGATCGTGCTCACCACGCTGTTCGTGTCGGCGCCCAGCTACGGCGCGACGCGCAAGCGCACCTCGCAGCGAATTGGCGGCACCCTGATTGGTCTGGTGATCGGGTGGGCGCTGTTCAAGCTGGCACCCGGGGCGTCGCTGCAGGCCGTGATTGCGGTGGTGGCAGGTGTGGTGTTCTTTGCGACGCGGGCCAGCCGCTACATGGTGGCGACCGCGGCCATGACGCTGCTGGTGCTGATGTGCTTCAACCAGGTGGGCAACGGCTACGACCTGATCCTGCCGCGCATGGTCGACACCTTCGTGGGCGGAATGATCGCGGTGCTGGCCGTGTTCGTGATCCTGCCTGACTGGCAGGGGCGGCGGCTGAACAAGCTGGCTTCCAACGCGGTCGCCAACAACGCGCGTTATCTGCGGGCGATCCTGGCGCAGTACAGGACCGGCAAGCTGGACGACCTGGCTTACCGGACCGCGCGCCGCAATGCCCATAACGCCGATTCCGCGTTTTCGGTGGCCATGTCGAACATCCTGGCCGAGCCGGGTCATTTCCGGCGGGATGCGGATACCGGCCTGCGTTTCCTGGTGCTGTCGCACACGCTGTTGAACTACCTGTCGGGCCTGGGTGCGCATCGGGGCGATACGGTACTGGATGCGCCGGGCGACCTGGCGATGTTGCAGCAGGCCGAACGGGTGGCCGCGGCTCTGGACGAAGTGGCGATCGGCCTGGCGGATCGGCGTCCGATCATGGTGCGCAATGCCGAAGAAGAAAGCCTGGCTGCGCAGCTGGAAGCGCTGCCCGACCATATCGACGACGCGCGCCGCCTGGTCCAGACGCAACTGGCGCTGATCACCCGGCAACTGGCGCCGATCCGCAAGGTCGGCAGCCGTTTGCTGAACCAGGAAGAAGCGATCGACGCTGCTGACCCGGCGGGTGACGTGGCGGCGGAGGCGAATGGGGCGCCTGACGCGTCGGGTGCGGCCGGCGGCGCTGCGCCACGGCCCACGGCGGCCAGCGGGACGGCAACCAGCGGCATTGCAACCAGCGGCATTGCGACCAAGGCGACGGCTTCGGGCGATGCCGGTCCGGGCAAGCCGTCGCTCGACCGCGCGCATCCGGCCTGACGCCGGCCCAGGCCAGCTGACGCCAGCTCAGGCCAGCTGACGCCAGCTCAGGCCAGCTGACGCCAACTCAGGGCAACTGGCGCCAGCCCAGGCCAGCCGACGACGGGCAACGCCGGCCCAGCCCAGCCAACGCCGGCCAACGCCGCCTCCCGGCGATCCCTTACAATGTCCGGCTTCCTTCCAGCAAGTTTCCAAGCCGTGATACTCAAGCGTTTCTGCCTCTTCCTCGCCGCTGCTGCGTGCGTTGTCGGCGCGTCGCCCGCGTCCGCCATCACCCCGGTCTCGTGGCCCCTGAAGCCCGTGCGCATCATCGTGGCCTATCCGCCCGCGGGCGTGAGCGACATCGTGGCGCGTGCCATGGCTGAAAAGATGGCGGTCCGCCTCGGCCAGCCCGTCATCGTCGAAAACAAGGGCGGTGCGGGCGGCACGATCGGCATGGACGCCGTCGCCAAGGCCGCGCCCGACGGCTACACGCTCGGGTTTTCTTCGATCAGCCCGCTGGCGCTGAATCCGCTGCTCAGCAAGGTCGCCTACGATCCGTTCAAGGACATCACGCCGGTCGCCAGCGTCATGTTCTCGCCGGTGGTGCTGCTGGGCACGCCGGGCTTTACCGGCCAGTCCATGAACGAGCTGGTCGCGCAGGCCAAGGCGAAGCCGGGCGCGCTGCGCTGGGCCACCTCGGGCCTGGCTACGGTCGGCCATATCACGCTGGAACAATTCAAGCGGTCGGCCAACGTCGACATCACACACATTCCGTACAAGGGCGGTGGCCAGCAGCAGAATGACGCGCTGGCCGGCCAGTTTGAAGTGCTGACCACCAATCTGGGCCCGCTGCTGAACGGGCACATCAAGGCCGGCAAGCTGCGTCCGCTTGCGGTCGGTGCGCCGCAGCGCGTCGACGTCATGCCGAACGTGCCCACCTTTGCCGAACTGGGTTATCCCAAGGCGAACCTGATGTCGGTCTTCGGCATCTTCGCGCCCGCGGGCACGCCGTCCGCCCTCGTTACGGTACTGAACGGCGTCATCAACGACGTGCTGGCGATGCCCGATATTCGCGAGCGGCTGATCAGCAGCGACAATGTGCCTACGGGCGGCACCCCGGCCGACTTCGCCAAGGCGATCCGGACCGAATACGACAACAACCGCGACATCATCAAGCAAGCCAACATCACCCTGGAATGATCGGCCAGCCGGCAGCGGACTGGCCCGCCGGCGCCTGATCTTCCCCACATCGAGCACCCACCATGGCCCAATACGTCTACACCATGCACCGCGTCGGCAAGACCGTGCCGCCCAAGCGGCAGATCCTGCGTGACATCTCCCTGTCCTTCTTCCCGGGTGCCAAGATCGGCGTGCTGGGCCTGAACGGTTCCGGCAAGTCCACGCTGCTCAAGATCATGGCGCAGATCGACAAGGACATCGAAGGCGAAGCCGTGCCGATGCCGAACTTGAACATCGGCTACCTGCCGCAGGAACCGCAGATCAACCCCGAGTACACCGTGCGCGAAGCCGTGGAAGAGGGCCTGGGCTCGGTCTTTGCCGCCAAGAAGCGCCTGGACGAGGTCTATGCGGCCTACGCCGAACCCGACGCCGACTTCGACGCGCTGGCCGCCGAGCAGGGCGAACTCGAAGCCATCATCGCCACCGGCAGCAGCGGCGGCGACGTGGAACACCAGCTGGAAATTGCGGCCGACGCGCTGCGCCTGGCCCCATGGGACGCCGTCATCGGCAACCTGTCGGGCGGTGAAAAGCGCCGTGTGGCCCTGTGCCGCCTGCTGCTGTCCAAGCCCGACATGCTGCTGCTGGACGAGCCGACCAACCACCTGGATGCCGAAAGCGTCGATTGGCTGGAAGTGTTCCTGCAGAAATTCCCGGGCACCGTGGTGGCCGTCACCCACGATCGCTACTTCCTGGACAACGCCGCCGAGTGGATCCTGGAACTGGACCGCGGCCACGGCATTCCGTGGAAGGGCAACTACAGCTCGTGGCTGGAACAGAAAGACGCGCGCCTGAAGAACGAAGAAGCCAGCGAATCGGCCCGCCAGAAGACCATCAAGAAGGAACTGGAGTGGGTGCGCCAGAACCCCAAGGCCCGCCAGGCCAAGTCCAAGGCACGTATTGCGCGCTTCGAAGAACTCAGCTCGCACGAATACCAGAAGCGCAACGAGACCTCGGAAATCTTCATTCCCGTGGCCGAGCGCCTGGGCAATGAAGTCGTCGAATTCACCAACGTCAGCAAGGGCTACGGCGATCGCCTGCTGATCGACAACCTCAGCTTCAAGGTGCCGCCCGGCGCCATCGTCGGCATCATCGGCCCCAACGGCGCCGGCAAGTCGACCCTGTTCCGCATGATCGCCGGCCAGGAAACCCCGGATTCGGGCGAGGTCGTGACCGGCGCCACCGTCAAGACCGCCTACGTCGCGCAGACCCGCGACGCGCTGGAAGACGGCAAGACCGTGTTTGACGCCGTGTCCGACGGCGCCGACATCCTGACCGTCGGCCGCTTCGAAATGTCGTCGCGCGCCTACCTGGGCCGCTTCAACTTCAAGGGCGGCGACCAGAACAAGATTGTCGGCAACCTGTCGGGTGGTGAACGCGGCCGCCTGCACCTGGCCAAGACGCTGCTGGCCGGCGGCAACCTGCTGCTGCTGGACGAGCCGTCCAACGACCTCGACGTCGAAACGCTGCGCGCGCTGGAAGACGCCCTGCTCGAATTCCCGGGCAGCGTGATGGTCATCAGCCACGATCGCTGGTTCCTGGACCGGATCGCCACGCACATCCTGGCTTTCGAAGGCGACTCGCAAGTCACGTTCTTTGACGGCAACTACCAGGAATACGAAGCCGACAAGAAGAAGCGCCTGGGCGAAGAAGGCGCCAAGCCCAAGCGCCTGCGCTACAAGGCACTGAAGTAAGCCGTAACCAAGGCAGGAAAGGAAAAAGCCAGCAGGACGTGCTGGCTTTTTTCATGGGGATGTCGAGTGGGCCGGCGCGATCGAACTGGCGCCGCCACGCCATCACTTCTTCACCGGCATCCGCGGGCTCGGCAGCTCCAGCGTCACCCGCAGCCCGCCCAGGCCGGATCGATCCAGCTTCAAACGCCCGTGATACGCGTCCACCAGGTCGCGCGTGATCGCCAGGCCGAAGCCCGTCCCGGGCGTCGATTCATCCCACCGCTGACCGCGATCGATGTGAGCGGTTTCGGCTTCGGACATTCCCGGGCCGTCGTCCTCGATTACCACGATGACTTGGCCGTCGGCTGCCCGTGCCGTCAGGCGTACCTGGCTGGCCGCCCACTTGCGGGCGTTATCCAGCAGGTTGGCCAGCAGCTCGGTCAGGTCGCCTTCGTCACCCGCGAACCGCAGGCCTTCGGGCACGTTGCTGGCCCAGGTAAGCGCGCCGGCGTCGGGCAAGGTCTTCAGCATACGGAGCGTCTTGCGGCAGACCACGGACACATCGGCGGCCTGCTGGCCGAGGGCGGCGGCCATGCCGGCGCGTGCTCGGGCCAGGGCGCGGTCGACGTGGCGGCGCATGGCGTCGATCTGTTCGTCGATGCCGCTGGCCAGCGAGGCTTCGCCGGCGTCGCGCGCGGTGCGCGCCATGGCGCCGAGCACGGCCAGGGGCGTCTTCAAGCCATGGGCCAGGTCGGCCGACTGGGTGCGTGCGCGCTCGACGGCGGCGTCCTGAAAGCCGATCAGGCGGTTGAGATCGTCAACGACAGGTTGCACTTCTTCCGGCACGTCGCGCGACAGGGTACGGCGCCGGCCGGCGTGGATGTCGCCCAGGTCTGCGCGCAAGGCGCGGAAGGGTCGCAGCGCCAGGTGGATGAAGAAGGCCATGGCCAGCACCAGCAGGGTGGCCAGGGCCAGTAACGACGGCAGCAGCAGGCCCAGGAAGGACCAGCGTTCGGCCGACAGCAGTGCTTCGTCCACCGCCACGGTGATCTGCAGGCGCTGTTCGCTCGCGCCCTGCGGCACGACGATCGTGCGCTGGATCGCGAGCAACTGGGCGGTTTCGGGGCCGGGTATCTCGTGCATGTCCAGGTCGCGGGCGGTGGCGCTGCCGGGTGGGTCGAGCAGTACGAAGTCCCACAACGATCGGGACCGAAGCCGCTTGCCGCCCGGCGCATCGATCTGCCAGTACAGCCCGCCATAGGGCTGTTCGAAGCGGGGTTCCTGCGGCGGGATGTCGACCTGCAGCGCACCGGCCGCGTCGAGCCGAACTTGCGCGGCCAGGGTCTTGACGTGCAGGTCCAGTTCGGTGGCGGCGCGGCGTTCGGCCTGCTCGTCAAAGATGGCGGTCAGGCCAATGCCACCCAGCGCCAGGGCCAGCACGATCAGCAGCGTCGCCGCGCCAACCAGCCGGAATCGCAGGGACCGCGGACTCATTGAAACCGGTCGGGGACGAGGTAGCCGTGACCGCGCCGTGTCTCGATCAGGTCCACGTCCAGCTTGCGGCGCAGACGGCCGACCAGGGCTTCGATGGCATTGGTGTCGCGATCCGAATCGCCGGAATACAGATGATCGAGCAGCTCGCTTTGCGAGACGATGCGGCCGCGGTGATGCAGCAGGTAGGACAGCAATCGATATTCGAGCGCGGACAGTGGCATGGCGCTGCCGTGCACGGTGACCAGCCGGGTGCGGGTGTCGACTTCGACCGGGCCGGCCGTCAGCAGGGACGTCGTCTGGCCGACGGCGCGGCGAGTGATCGCGCGCAGCCGCGCCAACAGCTCTTCCATCTGGAAGGGCTTGGCCAGGTAGTCGTCGGCGCCTGCGTCGATGCCTTCGACCTTGTCGCGCCAGCCATCGCGCGCCGTCAGGATCAGCACCGGGGTCGTCACGTCGGACGCCCGCAGCCGCTTGAGCACCGACAGGCCGTCCATCTTGGGCAGGCCCAGGTCAAGCACGATCGCGTCGTAGTCTTCAGTGCCGGCCTGGAACCAGGCGCTTTCGCCATCGGTGCAGACATCGACCGCATATTGAGCGCGCTCAAGGCCGGTGCGCACATCGGCCGCAATGCGGGGTTCGTCTTCGACTACGAGGATGCGCATATCAGTCTATCTTCAGGATATCGAGCGAATGGGCGTCGACATCGACTTTCTTGCGCCGCCCGTTGGAAGTGAGCACCTTGACCTCATACACCCACCCCTTGTCTTCCCGGTCGAGTTCGATCTCGATGATCTCGCCGGGCACCTTGTCCCGCACGGTCTTGAGCACGGCCGCCAGCGGGCGGATTTCGCCCTGCAGCATGGCGTTGCGAGCGCGGTCCTGGTCCCGGTCGCGATCGCGTGATCGGTCACGTTCCCGGTCCCGATCCTTGTCATGGCTGTGATCGTGGCGCTTGTCATCGTCATTGTCGCGCGCGCCAGCTGGCGGCGCGCACACGGCGAGCAGGACCACCAGCAGCAAGGCCAGCAGGGGGATCGAAAGGGCAGGTCGGCAGGACATGACGCCACCCTAGCAAACCGAGACTGATATAACGCTGACAGCGCCGGTCAGGATGGACGGGCCTGCGATTGCTACGCTGCCGTCTCGATGATCCTTTCCAGGAGTTTCCATGCGTCTGCTGCCCTCCCTGTTGATTGCCGTGTCGGCCCTCGGGTTGACGATGTCCGCCGCCAACGCCGCCGACAAGTGCCCCTACCACCCGCGCGACAAGTGGATCCCGATCGACCAGGCCATCAGCAAGGCCGAAGCGCTGGGCTATGACGTACGCGATGTCGAGGCCGACGACGGCTGCTGGGAAGTCGAAGGCTATGATCGCAATGGCGCCAAGGTCAAGGTCTACCTTGATCCCGTGTCGGGTGAGGTGGTCAAGCCATCCAGCTGGTTGAGCCGCCTGCGTTGATCGGCACCCCGCTCTTGCACCAAGCTGTGGCCTGGAAGCCGACAGCATGAAACAGCGCGTAACGGCGCCGCGCCACGCGGCATTGTGGGTCCAGCAGGGGGTTATTGATGAGCAGTCCCTGAGCCTTGCGCGGCGTCTGGTTGTCCCCCTCGCCGTCATCACGCGCCCAGCGAAATACCGGGTTCTTCCACCTGCAAAGTGACGTTACGTTCTGACATGGTTATGCGATGACGCTGACACACGCCCCCATGCACATCTGTCAACCTACAGTCATGCGGTGGGTTAACAAGGTAATAGCGTTCGGGCCGCGGACAAGCTAACGAACACAATGCTTATAAGGAGTCCATCATGAATACATCCATTATTGCGAAGCTCGTCATCGGTACGACCCTGGCCATCTCGGCTGTGGGTTGCTCCACCTGGGACGGCATGTCGGGTCGCCAGAAATCGACGGCAGTCGGCGCAGGCGCCGGCGGTCTGGTCGGCGCTGCAGTCTCGGGCGGCGGCATTCTGGGTACGGTTGGCGGCGCTGCGATTGGCGGCGTGGTCGGCGACCAGGTCGGCAAGAACCGCTAAGCAGGGTTCGGAAGGAAACAGCCCCGCCCGTGGAAACATGGGCGGGGCTGTTTTTTTTACTTCAAACGTTCGGCCACTTCGCCTGACGTCATGACATCGCCAAACTGCTGGATAAAAGTTTCCAGCGTGGCGCGGTGTTCTTCATCCGACAACGCAGCCAGGCAGTCCGACACCATGATCGGAAAGAAGTCGAGCATCATGGCGTCGCGGCCGGTCGACTCGCAGCACACATTGGTCTTGGTGCCGGCAATCAGCAGGTTGGTGATGCCCAGGCTGCGCAGACTGCGCTCCAGCCCCGACGATCCGCTGACCAGCGCGCTGTAGCGGTTCTTGACGATGTGCACGTCTGACGGATGCACGTCCAGGCCATGCCACAGGGCGTCCGACGTGGGCCGTGGCGCGTTCATTTCGATGGTGCGCGCGCGCACGTCCTGCGCCACGAAGCGGTCGTAGAAGCCCGACCAGTCCGATGAATCACCGATGCGCGCGTTGGCGTGCACGACCCACACCACGACACCGCCGCGATCCCGCAATACCTGCGCCACGGCGTTGATGTTGGGGACGATGCCGCGTGACATCGGCACCTCGCCCGCGCCGCCTTCGGCCACGAAGGTGGGCTGCATGTCGATCACGACCAATGCCGTCGTCTTGGCATCGATCCGGTCGAACAGGTGGTGGCGTCCCCGCCGCGCAACCACGCGGTCGATGATGTGGGGACGGATATCGATGTCATGCATGGCGGGTCCTTGACGATGGCTGAACAATCGTCAGCATACTGCGGTCTTCACTCCGGCGTGATGCCTGCCGTCTTGATGACCTGCTGCCACTTCGCGTATTCCGCCTTGGAAATCGCCTGCAGTTCGGCCGGCGACACCTTCTTGGAGATCACGCCCTGCTTGGCCAGCGTGGACTTGACCACGTCGGTGTCCGACAGCCGGTTGATTTCGGCGTTGAGCTTGGCGACCACATCCGGCTTCATGCCCTTGGGACCGACCACCGAATACCAGGCTTCGGCGTCATAGCCCGTCGCGCCCACACTCGCCAGGGGCGGAATGTTGGCGTACTGCGTGTCCTGCTCCTTGCGGGTCGAACCCAGGATCACGGTGCGCTTTTCCTGCACGAACGGCGCGGCAATGTGCACCGGCTGGAACATGGCCTTGATGTGGCCGGCCAGCAGGTCGGTGGTCGCGCCCGCGGATCCCTTGTAGGGCACGTGGACCATGTTCAGGTTCAGCGGCGCCGCCAGCATTTCCATGCACAGATGATGGAAGGTGCCCTTGCCGGGCGAACCGTAGTTGACCTTGCCCGGGTTCTTTTTCACGTACTCCACGAACTGGCCGAAGGTCGTGACTTCCAGCGACGGATGCACGCACAGCACGAAGTTGGTGTAGCCCACCATGGCGATGGGCTGGAAGCTGTCCAGCACGTCGAAGGGCACCGTGTTGTAGACGAAGGGCAGGGTCAGCGCGGTGTTGGTGCTGAAGGCGATCGTGTGGCCGTCGGCAGGGGCCTTGGCCACCGCGCCCAGGCCGATGATGCCCGATGCACCGGGCCGGTTTTCCACCACGAAAGGCTGGCCGGCGGTTTCGGCCAGGCGTTGCGAGTACAGGCGCGCGGCCAGGTCGGGGGTGGTGCCGGGCGTGAAGGGCACGATCACCTGCACCATCTTGTCGCCCAGGCCAAGCGCGTCGGCGGCGGCAAAGGCGCGGCTGACGCTCAGTCCGCCAAGAACCATGGCCGCGATGAATTCGCGGCGGCCCAACCCGGTAGTCGTTTGCGACATCTCATGTCTCCAGTGCTTTTATGAATACGGCTTTTTTGTTTGGGATACTGCTGTGCGATCCGCGCGCTACGCGATTTCGTTCGCGCGGCGCACGCTGGCAATCATCGACGAATTGATAAGGAATTGTCGATGGGCATCTTTGTCTTTCGCCGTTGCGCGCATTTCGTCCAGGCGTTCCTTGCGCACTTCCGGATCGCGTTCTTCCAGCAGACGCTTGTTGCGGATCGTGATGGCCTGCACATACTCGACGTTGACCGTGCGCCGCTGGCGCTCGTACCGGGTCAGCACGTCGTCGTCGGCGCCGTTCTGCATCACCTGCGCAATCTTGTCGGCCAGGTTGATGGCATCGTGGATGCCGCTGTTCAACCCCATGCCGCCCAACGGATTGTTGACGTGCGCGGCGTCGCCCGCGATGAACACCCGCTGGTCGCGGAAGTTCTTGGCCACGCGCTGGTGCACGCGATACACGCTCTTGTACGGAATGTCGTAGTCGATCTCGGGCGACAGGAAGCCCTTGATCTTGCCTTGCACCGACTCGGGTTGCAGGACTTCGGCGTCTTCGGCATCGCCCTTGATCGGGAACGCGATCCGCCAGATGCCGTTGCCATCGTGCGGCTGGATGAAGATGGCCGTCCACTCGTCCGGGTCGGCAATGTACGCGTTGCCGGTGTAGCCCTGCTGGCGCAAGTCATAGGGCGTCGCGAACACCAGGAAACGTTCGGGCCAGGTAAAGCCTTCGAATTCGGTGCCCATGGTCTTGCGGACCACACTGCGCGCGCCGTCGGCGCCGATCAGGTAGCTGCCGCGGATCTCGCCCGCGCCATCAGGCCCGTCGAACGTCACGGTCACGCCGTCGGCGTCCTGCGTGTAGCCCGTGCAACGATGGCGGTACATCACCTTGGCATTCGTATGCTGCTGCAGGGCCTGGTAGGCAATGTTCGACAGCTTGTGCTGTTCCACATGCAGGCGGAAAGGGTAGGGCGTCAGGTCGGCGATCAGGCCCAGGTCGAACTGCGCGACCAGACCGGTCTTGCGATCGCGGATCTGCCACTCGGGCACCTGGACCGCGCGGCTGCGCAAGGTTTCGCCAATGCCAAGGGTATCGAGCATCTCGACGGTAGGCGGATGGAAGGTGCCTGCGCGCAGGTCTTCAGGAATGTGCGACTCGCCTTCGAGCAGCACCACGTCGATGCCTTTCTGTGCAAGCGAGAGGGCGGCCACGAGGCCGACCGGGCCGGCGCCCGAAATGATGACTGGGTGTTGTGCCATGTGTCTGCTTTGTTGAATGTCGTTGATGCGGGGCGGCAGGGCGGGCGGCGAAGGCGCTCAGACGCGGCCGCTGCGGTTCTCGCGATACAGCGCCAGGGCTTCCTGCACCGGCCGGTCCGAAAAGCTGAAGAGCACGGCGTCGTCGCGCACCGAAAACGTATGCGCGGCCCAGCTCGGGATCACGAACACGTCATTCGGCACGGCCGTGAAGCGCGTGTCATTCACCTGGACGTCCACCTCGCCTTCCAATACGGCGAACACCGTGCCCGATGAACACTGGTAGGGCAGGGTGGTCATGCCGCGCGGCAGCAGCTGGGCGTAGGCACCCATGGTGGGCATCGGCGCGCCGCCGGTCAGCGGATCGATATAGCGCAGCTTGTAGCCCAGGCAGGGATCGGGCTGGCCGCCGGCCTGCATGCCGAACAGCGATTCACGCGTCCGGGCATACGGGTAGCAGAACAGCGGCGATGCCTTGTTGGGAGCGGGTGTCCAGTCGACCGGCGCCATGCCATTGCCATACCGCAGCACACTGTCGCCAACCGGGCGCTGCAGTGCCTGCTGGTCATCGTTCGACGATTCGGCAAAGCTTGCATCGAGCGCCGCGACCAGTTGCACGTCTAGCCCGTCCAGCCACACCATCGGCTTGTCGCTGTCGTTGCCATGGTCATGGAAGGTCCACGACGGCGTGGTGACGAAGTCGCCGCGCCGCATGATGGTCTTTTCGCCATTGACCGACGTATAGGCGCCATCGCCTTCCAGGATCAGCCGCAGGGCCGATTGGGAATGGCGGTGCGCCCGGGCGACCTCACCCGGCAGAATGCACTGCAACCCGGCATACAAGGACGTCGTGATCGCCGCCTTGCCGCGCAGACCCGGGTTCTCCAGGATCAGCACGCGGCGTTCGGCCTCTTGCGCCGTGATCAGGTCGGTCGCTTCCGTGATGTAGGCGCGGACCTGGTTATACGACCAATGGGCCGGCACGCACGCCGACGTGGGCGTCTTGGTCACCAGGTTGTGCAGCTGTTCCCACAGCGGCGCCAGGTTGTCCTGTCCGATGCGGGCGTAGAACGCTTCGCGTTCGGCGCGGATCGCCTCGGGTGAACGCGTCGGGGTCGAAGCAGTTGCGGGTGGGGTCATGTCCATGTCAGCCTCGGACGGCCACATCCATCTTGCCGATCTGGTCGATGCTGGCGTGCATGATGTCGCCCGCCTGCACCGTACCCACGCCTTCTGGCGTGCCGGTCATGATGATGTCGCCTGGGTAGAGCGTGTATACGCTCGATGCCATTGCGATCAGTTCCGGAATGCCGGTGATCAGATCGCGGGTGTTGGCGTTCTGGCGGGGTTCTTCGTTCACGTGGATCGAAAAGCCCAGCTGGCCGGGTTCGGCGATTTCGTCGGCCGTGACCAGGTAAGGGCCGAGCACGCTGTAGGTGTCGGCCGACTTGCGATAGCTGCGGTCTTCGGTGCCGCGCACCGTCATGTCCAGGCCGATTGAATAGCCGGCCACGACCGACATGGCGTCGGCTTCGGACACGTTCTTGCACTGCTTGCCGATGATGACGGCCAGCTCGACTTCGTGGTCGTTGCGGCGGCCCGGAAAGTGGATCTGCACGCCTTCGCCTGCACCGACGATACCGGTTGCGTTCTTCAGGAACACGCCGAACTTGGCGACCGGGCTCTTGAAGCCTTCGTAATGGGCAACGTGCACGCCATTGTGGATGCCGGCGTCGGCCAGCGACTCATCCACGTGCGCGTGGTAGTTCAGCGGCGCGGCAATGATCTTGGCCGGCGTGGCGACCGGGCTCAGCAGCTTGACGTCGGAAATCGGGATGCCCTTGGCGCCTTCGCGCGCAGCCAGGATCGCCGGGGTCAGGCGCGACAGGTGTTCGATCAGCAGGTCGCCTGGCGCCACCGGCCAGGTCAGGGTCGGCAACTGTTCCAGCACGGACGACACGTCGTACACGGTATCGTTTTCGACCAGACCCAGGCGGTTTTCGTTGTAACGGCAGATTCTCATGGTCCGACTTCCTGAAATTTTTGATCGTGTTCTAATTTTGAACGTGCTCAATATTAGGGTTGCGCCAGTGCCGCTGTCAAGTTGGCGGGGGCGCGCGCAGGCCTGCCTTGGCAAGGCGCAGTTCAGGGCAGTCGGGGGGGGGAGGGGTGACGCGGGGAGGGGGGCAAGGGCTTGCCGCGCCACGCTCATTGCAAGCGCAGCGCGACCTGCTTTTACTTCGACGGCATCTCGATCTTGACTTCGAGCACCTCGAGCGTGTCTTGCCGCTCGAGATTGACGCGGATGTCGTCGGGGTTGATGTTGACGTATTTGGAGATGACCGCGATCAGCTCCTTCTGCAGCTGCGGCAGATAATCGGCCGAGGCACCGCGGTCCGAGCGCTCATGCGCCAGAATGATCTGCAGCCGTTCCTTGGCGACGCCCGCCGACTGCTTCTTTTCCCCCAGGAAAAACGACAGGAAGGATTTCATTTATTTTCCCCCGAACAGGCGTTTGAAGAGGCCGGGCTTTTCGTAGTCGACGAAACGCAGCGGCTTGTCTTCGCCCAGGTAGCGCGCCACGACGTCGGAATACGCTTCCGACACTTCCGTCCCTTTCAGGTGGATGGCGGGCAGGCCCTGGTTCGACGCATGCAGCACGTTTTCGGATTCGGGAATGACGCCGATCAGCTTGATGCGCAGGATGTCTTCGACGTCCTTGAGCGACAGCATTTCGCCGTCGAACACGCGCTTGGCGTTATAGCGGGTCAGCAGCAGGAATTCCTTGACCGGCGTGTCGCCCTTGATCGCGCGCTGCGACTTGGCGGCCAGGATGCCCAGGATGCGGTCCGAGTCACGCACGGACGATACTTCCGGGTTGGTCACGACCAGCGCGTCGTCGGCGAAATAGGCCGCCATCAGTGCACCGGCTTCGATCCCCGCGGGCGAATCGCAAACGATGTATTCGAAGTCCATTTCGCGCAGGCCATCGATCACCTTCTGCACGCCTTCCTGGGTCAGCGCGTCTTTGTCGCGCGTCTGGGAGGCGGGCAGGATGTACAGGTTTTCGAGCTGCTTGTCGCGAATCAGCGCCTGGTTCAGGGTGGCTTCGCCCTGGACCACGTTGATCAGGTCGTACACCACACGGCGCTCGCAGCCCATGATGAGGTCGAGATTGCGCAGGCCCACGTCGAAGTCGATCACGGCGGTCTTGTGACCGCGCAAGGCCAGACCGGAAGAGAAACTGGCGCTGGTCGTTGTTTTACCGACGCCGCCTTTGCCTGAAGTCACGACGACAATACGTGCCATGGAGAGTGGGTCCTTTGAATTAGATGTCTAGCGGGTCGACCAGCAGCTTGTCGCCGGTCAGACGTACCGTAGCAGGTTTGTTTTCGATGTCGGGGGACAGCGCGGCAGTCATGCTGCGGTATACCCCGGCGACGGCGATCAGTTCGGCGTCGAACTGGGTCGTGAAGATGCGTGCGTCGGTGTTGCCGCGCGCGCCGGCCATTGCCTTGCCACGGAGCGGACCATACACATGAATGTTGCCATCCGCAATCACTTCGGCGCCGTGGCTGACCACGCCCAGCACGATCAGGTCGGCATGGCGGGCATAGACTTTCTGGCCCGAACGCAGCGGTTTGTCGATGATCAGCGTGGCGACGGCCATGCCGCCGGACGCAGGCGGTTCACTGACGGCAACGCCGGTATCGGCCACCACGTCGACGGCTTTGGCGGCCGATGCCGGGGCAGGGGCGGCGGCGGGCGGCGGCAGGCTGTCCGGCTTGGCGGATTCGGCTTCGCTCGACAGCTTGGCGGCCAGCGGCGGCAGGGACACCTGCGCCAGCCCGGCGGCGCGCGCGCTGTCGGCCAGGGCGTCTGGCACCATCACACCGATCGGGGGCAGGCGATGCCGGCGCAGCGCGGCCAGCAGGGGATCCCAGTCGACCGTGTCGGTCAGGCGGGACGCGTCGATGACGACGGGTTCATCGTCAAAGAACCCGGCGGCGTCGGCCATGCGTTGATCAAGGGCTGCAAGAATCGCGGCGGTGTCGGCGGTATAGAGCACCACGCGAACGGCATAGAGCGTCGTGCTCTTGAAATCGAGGACGGGACTGGAAGCTTCCATGGGGGGCGCCGGTAGGCGCGAGCGCGCAAAGACTCGATTCTACCGGGACGCCGTCCGGTTGGGGTGAGAGTGTGTGACGCGCGGTCTATTTGACCAGCAACACCGGCGTGCGGCCTTCGGCCAGCACCTTGGTCGACACCGAGCCCGTCACGGCCTGCGCCAGCGTGCCGCGGCCGTGGCTGCCCATGACGATCAGGTCGGCCTGGTCGCCGTACCGAACGATCTGTTCGACGGCGTCGCCTTCGGCTACCTGCAGGCTGGCCTGGAAACCCGCCTGGTTGAGATCCGCAACGATCCGTTCCGGACCGAAATCCAGATCGTCTTCCCGCAGGACCTTGCGGGCCTGTTCGGCAACCGTCAGTTCGTCGGTGGCCGGAAGATCATAGGTGACATGCAGACACACCACTTGGGGGGTACCCGCCAGCGCAGGCCGCAGGCGCTTCAGATAGTCGACAGCGTCCGCCGTGTGTGGGCTCGCGTCGATTGGCAATAGCAGCTTCATGATGGTGCTCCCTGACGTACGGCTCTTGTGAGCCTGTGTGATTGTGAACGGGGGCCGGCCGCATTCCGGACACCCCGTCATCACATGGTACGGACCTGGGCGGCCCAACAGGAAGCGAAGCTGTTTCCTTATTTAACCCACGAGTCTTTCAGGGTTGCCGTGCGGTTGAAGATGGGCGCGTCAGGCGTGGAGGTCTCGCGGTCTGCGACGAAATAACCGTAGCGTTCAAACTGATACGCTTTCCCGGCCGTGGCGTCGGTGCCGGGTTCCACGAAGCCGCGGATCACTTCGACCGAGTTCGGGTTCAGGCAGGCAATGAAGTCCTTGCCTCCGGCATCGGGATGCGGATCGGTAAACAGGCGGTCGTACAGCCGGATTTCGGCAGCCACGGCGGCCGTGATGCTGAGCCACGTGATGGTGCCCTTGACCTTGACGCTGTCGGCGCCCGGCGTGCCGCTGCGGGTATCCGGCAGGTATTCGGCCTGGACTTCGATCACGTTGCCGTCGGCGTCCTTGGTGCAGCCCGTGCACTTGACGACGTAGCCGTACTTCAGCCGCACCATGTTGCCCGGGAAGAGGCGGAAGAACCCCTTTGGCGGCGTCTCGACAAAGTCGTCGGCCTCGATCCACAGCTCGCGCGAGAACGGAAATTCGCGGCGGCCGGCGTCGGGGTCGTGCGGGTTGCGCGGCGCCGAGCAGACTTCGGTCTGGCCTTCCGGGTAATTCGTGATCACCAGCTTGACCGGACGCAGCACGGCCACCGCGCGATCCGTTTTCGGATCGAGGTCTTCGCGCAGCGCCTGATCGAGCAGGCTGTAGTCGATCCAGGAATCCGACTTGGATGCGCCCGTGCGTTCGCACAGCAGCTGGATCGATTCGGGCGTGAAGCCGCGGCGGCGCAGGCCGACAATGGTCGGCAGGCGTGGGTCGTCCCAGCCATCGACATGACCGTCGGCCACCAGCTGGCGCAGCTTGCGTTTGCTGGTGACGATGTAGGTCAGCTTCAGCCGGGCAAACTCGTGCTGGCGCGGCAGCGGGCGCAGCAGCAGGCCCAGCTTGGCCAGGTTGTCGAGCAGCCAGTCATAGAACGGCCGCTGGTCTTCGAATTCCAGGGTGCAGATGCTGTGCGTGATGCCTTCCAGCGCGTCTTCGATCGGATGCGCGAAGGTATACATCGGGTAGATGCACCACTTGTCGCCCGTGCGGTGGTGCACGGCATGGCGGATCCGGTACAGCACCGGGTCGCGCATGTTCATGTTGGGCGACGCCATGTCGATCTTGGCGCGCAGGGCCATGGAACCGTCGGGGTGCTTGCCTTCACGCATCTCGCGCAGCAGGGTGCGCGATTCGTCGGCGTGGCGGGCGCGCCAGATCGAATCCACACCGGGTTCGGTCAGGGTGCCGCGCGACGCGCGCATTTCGTCGGGACTTTGCTGGTCCACATAGGCCAGGCCGGCGTCGATCAGGGCTTCGGCCGCCTGGTACATGACGTCGAAATAATCGCTGGCGTGGTAGTAGTGGTCGGTGCCGAAACCCTTCCAGTCGTAGCCCAGCCACTTGACCGCGTCGACGATGCCGTCAACGTAGCGCTGCTCTTCCTTTTCCGGATTCGTGTCGTCCAGCCGCATGTGGCAGACGCCGTCGTAGTCGCGTGCCAGACCGAAGTTCAGGGCGATGCTCTTGGCATGGCCGATGTGCAGGTAGCCGTTGGGCTCGGGCGGAAAGCGCGTGCGGATGCGCGCGGGGTCGAGCGGCGCGCCTTCCTGGACCGCGGCAGGGCCGGGCTGGCCAGCCCACCGCTTGTCCGCGTAGCGACCGGCAGCCAGATCGGCTTCGATGATGTTGCGCAGGAAATTCGTGGCGGGCGCCGGTGTGGGTTTGGCAGATGCAGTCATTGTCACTTTTGTATGGACGAGCTTGTCCCTCGGCTAATTTTGCCATGAATACGGGGGCTAACCCTCGGGTGCTTGCCAGGGCGTGGCAAAAATGACGGCCTGGAGGCAAGACCATGCGCCAACCTGCGGCCCGGCGGCTCTCCTACGGATGAGCACGCGCAGGGCCGCCGCGGGGCCTCCCGTCAGGCGATCAGGGGCAGTTCCACGTCGACCTGCAGGCCGCCGCTGTCGGCTTGTTCCAGGGCGATCCTGCCGCCGTGGGCGCGGGCTATGGCATCGACCAGCGCCAGGCCCAGGCCGACATTGCCCGTCCGGCTGCGGGCCGGATCCAGCCGCGCAAAGGGTTGCAGGGCCTCGTAGCGGCGGTCGGGCGAAATGCCCGGACCATGGTCCCGCACCTGGATCACGGCGTTGGCGCCGCGCTGCGTCAGGCGGATGTCGACCGGCGGCGCGCCGTGCTGCAGCGCGTTCTCGATCAGGTTGTCCACCATGCGCGCCAGGGCGACCGCATCGCCATTCACTCGCAATTCCTGCGACGGCACCGCCGCCAGTTCAACGGCCGTGCCCGTGCCCTTCCAGGCATGGATGCGTTCGCTCAGCCAGTCCCCCAGGTCCATGGGGTCGAAGTGATAGGCGGCCGGATCGGTGCCGCGCACATAGCCAATGAACTGATCGACGATGTGCTGCATGTCCTGCGCGTCCTTGCGCAAGCCTTCCTTCAGCGCCGGGTCGTCCGCCATTTCCGTGCGCAGGCGCATGCGCGACAGCGGGCCCTTCAGGTCGTGCGGCAGGCCGGCCAGCAAGGTGCGACGCACCGCATCCGACGCGTCCAGCGCATCCAGCATGGCGTTGAAACGTTCGCCCAGCACCCGGGTTTCATGCGGGCCCGAAGGTTCGACCCGTTGAGGCTTGCCCGCCGCCAGCTGGTCGGCCGCCACCGCCAGCGACGTCATCGGCCGCGTGATATGCCACGAAAAGCCCGCGGCGATCAGCAGGATGACGCCCAGGCCGCCCAGCCAGATCACAAGCAGCGGCGTCGTGACCCCCGGGCTGATGCGCTCAAGCGAAATCACCAGCCACGCGCGCTGCGTAAAGCCATCTTCCTGGCCCAGGGTCGAACTCAGCGAGATATACAGCGCGGGTTCCGGGCCGCGCGACAAAGCCACGCGCGTGCCTTCGCCCAGCTGCTGGTTCAGCCGGCGGATCAGCCCGCGCATGCCGCTGCGGGGATCGTCTTCGGCCCACCGGGGCGGCTCGCGTGGGGGCGGGCGGCCATCGGGCGGGGCGCGGAATTCGAAGGGACGAAAGTCGGGGGGCATGCGCCCGGTCGGCGCAAATCCTGGCGGCCCGCCTTCGCGCGGTGGACGGTGGGGTCCGGCATCGGCACGCCGTTCGGCTTCGGTGCGCCGCGCGCGGGCGGGCAGGGCGCGCGACTCGAATCGCCATTCGCCATGGGACGCCTCGGAAACGAAGTCGGCGCGGTTTTCTTCGGGAATCTGCGCGATGGCCGCGCGCAAGGTGCGGATCGTCGTCGCCATCAGATCGGGGGCGACGGTGTCGAGATAGTTGCGGCGATAGTGTTCGATCGCCGCGAACGTCGCCGCCTGCGCCACCAGCACGGCGCCCAGGATCAACAGGATCAGCCGCGCACGCAAGGAGCGGGGCAGGAAGCGGGCGTAAGGGGGAGCGGGGCGCGGGGCTGATGCGGGCCCTGGCCCTGGCCCTGATCCTTGCCCTGACCCGGGCGACGTGCCCGCCGCCGGCGGCGGGGCGTTCATGGCAGCGCCGGCGACAACGGCGCGGCGCCTTCCTCATCGGCCGCGCCCAGTGGCAGGAAGCGGTAGCCGATGCCCCACACCGTCTGGATCCATCGCGGTTGTTTGGGGTCGTCTTCAATGGCGCGGCGCAGACGCAGAATCGCGATGTCGATCGCCCGATCATTACGATCGCCCGCTTCGTCGTCACGCGCCAGCGCCAACAGGCGTTCGCGTGACAGCGGCCGGCCTGCATTACGCAGCAAGGCTTCCAGCAGATTGAATTCGCCGCCGGTCAGCCGCACCAGTTCATGGCCCTTGTGCAGCGTGCGCGCCTGCGTGTCGAACACGAACGGACCGAAGGTGATCGGCCCATCTTTCAACAAGGCAGACGGCCCGCGCTTGCGGCGCAGCACCGCTTCGATCCGCGCCAGCAATTCGCGCGGATCGAAGGGCTTGCCGACGTAATCGTCGGCGCCCGACTCCAGGCCAATGATGCGGTCCACGGTTTCATCACGCGCGGTCAGCAAGATGATGGGAAGGTCTTCGCCCCGGTCACGCAAGCGGCGGCAGGCATCCGCGCCATCGCCCCCCGGCAACATGCGATCGAGCACCAGCAACGCGGGCGCATACCGCGTGATGCGCGCTTCCAGATCGGTGGCATCGGGGGCAAGCAAGGTGTCATACCCCTGCTTGTTCAGATAGTCGGCCAGCAACTGGCGCAGGGCAGGGTCGTCATCGACGACCAGCAGCTTGAGTTTCGCGGTTTTTTCCATAGGGCGGATAGTCGCGTGGCGCCAGGAAGGGCGCAAGTTGCTGAAATCGGTTGAAACAGGTGACGTGTTTTTCGGAACAGGTCCGTAACCGGTCCGCCGCAAGAATGCACTCACTGCCACAGACATGTTGGCATTCATCCGAAACACCAGGAGTACACAGCATGACCAAGCATACCCTTCGTATCCTCGCCGCTGCCATCACCCTCGCGACTGGCGCAAGCGGTATCGCCCACGCTGCCCCCGCTGCCGATCCGATCGTCATCGCCCAGGCCGCACCCGCCACGACGACCGCGCCAGCCGCGACGCCCGATCGCACCACGCCTCCAATGGGTGGCCCCCGTGCCGATGGCCCGCGTGCAGACGGCCCCCGGGGTGACGGTCCCCGCCACGGCGGTCCTCGCGGCGATCACGGCAAGGGCGGCCATCATGGCCACCACGGCGGTCCGTCGATGATGATGATGCTGGGCCAGTTGAAGGCCAAGCTGAACCTGACCGACGCCCAGCAGACCCGCTGGAACGCGGCCGAATCGCAGCAGCGCGCCGTGGGTGAAGAATTGCGCGCCCGCCGTGACCTGCATCGCAAGCAGATGCAGGAACAACTGGCCAAGACCGGCCCGGCCGACTTCCGTGCCATGACCGCGCAACGTGAAGCCGAACACGCCGCGATCAAGCCCAAGCTCGACGCCGCCCGCGACGCCTGGCTGGTGGTGTACGACTCGCTCGACACCAAGCAGAAGCAGATCGTGACCGACGTGTTCAAGCAGCGCATGCAACGGATGGGCGACCGCAAGCATGATCGTCGCGGTGAGCAACGCGGCGAACACCGTGGCCCTGGCATGCGTGGGGATCGTGCTGCACCTGCAGCGGCACCTGCAGCGCCTGCCCTGCCTTGATGTAGGCCCCCCTAGGCGCTGAGCGCCTTCCCTAGGGACGGCACTGGCGGACTGGCGAAGCCAGATCCGCTGTGCCCTGGGGGCGCAGTTGCCTTCGTCGGATCTATTCGGTCTATTTGTTCTTCCGCCCCGCGCCGGGTTTCCGCCGCGGGGCGGTTTTCGTCGGCACCGGATGCCGCCGGGTTTGCCGTCTACACCCTGTATCACCCGCCGCACCCTGGCGGGTTTACAGTGAATGTTCAACGATGACATTCCCGGGGGAGACCCATGACACGCACATCGCAATGGTTGGCCGTAGCCCTCATGACCGCTGGCGCCCTGGCCGGTTGCGGCCGCAAGGTCCCGGATCGCGCGCCGCCCACCCCGACGATGGCGCCCACGCCATCCCCCGCCACACCCGCCGCCCCCGCCACCAAGATGCCCTCGTCGCCGGCGACGTCCCCCTCCACCACCACCCCCGGCCGCTGAGCCATTTCGATCCATCCGCAGTCATCCCCACGGCCAAAGCCCCGCCCGGCCCTTGACTGCCACACAACAAGTCCAGAGCAGCCCCGCCGCCCCCAGCGACGCCCGTGGCCAGCCCCGCTGCCCCGCTGGGGCACAGCGGATCTGGCTCCGCCAGTCCGCCAGTGCCGCCCCTGGGGGAGGCGCGCAGCGCCTAGGGGGGCCTATAATCCTTTTATGCATAGACGCGATACTTTGCTGGCGCATGCCGGCCGGTCCCCCGACGACCACGACGGCATGGTGAACACCCCGGTGTTCCGTACCTCCACCGTCGTGTTCCCCACCCTGGACGCCTACGAGACGCCCAAGGATCCCTACGGCAAATCGGTGCGGTATGGCCGTCACGGCACGCCCACCACCTACGCGTTCGAAGACGCCGTCGCAAAGATGGAAGGCGGCTTTCAGGCCGTCGCCACGCCCAACGGCTTCTCGGCCGTCGTGGTTGCGCTGATGACCTTCGCGCGGCCGGGCACCCATCTGCTGATGGTCGATTCGGTCTATGGTCCGACGCGCACCTTCTGCACGCGGCAACTGGAAAAGCTGGGGGTGGAGGTCGAGTATTACGACCCGCTCATCGGCGCAGGCATCGCGACGCTGCTGCGCGACAACACGTGCGCCGTGTTCTGCGAGTCGCCCGGGTCGCTGACGTTTGAAGTGCAGGACATTCCCGCCATCGCAGCCGCGGCGCACGCACGCGACATTCCGGTGCTGGCCGACCAGACCTGGCCCACGCCGTATTTCCAGTCGCCCTTCGAGATCGGCATCGACGTGTCGATCCAGGCGGCGACCAAGTACATCGGCGGGCACTCGGACATCATGATGGGCGTCGTCACCACGACGGAACGCTACTGGAAGCCGGTGCGCCAGACGGTGGCGGATTTCGGCTATAGCGTGAGCCCCGACGATTGTTATCTCGCCCTGCGCGGCTTGCGGACCATGGGCGTGCGGCTCAAGCAGCAGCAGGTCAACGCGCTGCGCGTGGCGCAATGGCTCGAGACGCGGCCGGAAGTCAGCCGCGTGCTGTTCCCCGCGCTGCCCAGCCATCCGGGTCATGCCCTCTGGAAGCGCGATTTCCGCGGGGCCGCGGCCTTGTTCTCGGTGGTGCTCACGCCACCGGTGGACGATGCCGCGCTGACGTCATTTGTGGATGCGCTGACGCTGTTCGGCATTGGTTCGAGCTGGGGCGGTTTCGAAAGCCTGATCACGGTCGTTCATGCGGCGTCGATCCGCACCGCAACGAACTGGAATCCGGAAGGTCCGGCGGTGCGCCTGCATATCGGATTGGAAGATCCGGAGGACCTGATCGCCGATCTGGCCCAGGCCATGATCCATCTGCCCACGCATCGCGCCGACACGAACGGAGCCGCCACGCATGTTTGATGACGATTACGCGCTGGAAGACCAGGGCCTGGAAGAGCAGGCGCTGGAAGTGCTTCAGCGGGTGTTCGGATACGACGCGTTTCGTCATCCGCAGCAGGAAATCGTCAATCACGTAGTCGCTGGCAACGACGCCCTGGTGCTGATGCCGACCGGGGCCGGCAAGTCGCTGTGCTACCAGGTGCCGGCGCTGGTACGCGCGGGCACGGGGGTGGTCGTGTCGCCGCTGATCGCGCTGATGCAGGACCAGGTCGACGCCCTGACCGAGCTGGGCGTGCGCGCGGCGTTCCTGAATTCCACGCAGGACTTCGCGCGCGTGCGCGAAGTCGAACAGGCCTTTTTGTCGGGCGAACTGGACCTGTTGTATGTGGCCCCGGAACGCTTGCTGACGGACCGCTGCCTGTCCTTGCTCGATCGCGGGCGCATCGCCTTGTTTGCGATCGACGAAGCGCATTGCGTGTCGCAATGGGGCCATGATTTCCGTCCGGAATACCTGGGCCTGTCGACGCTGCACGAACGCTGGCCCGATGTGCCGCGCATCGCCCTGACCGCGACGGCGACCGACGCCACGCGGGTCGAAATCGCGCAGCGGCTGGGGCTGGATAACGCCCGCGCTTTCGTGTCGAGTTTCGACCGGCCGAACATCCGCTATCGCATCGTCGAAAAGAACGATCCGCGCCGCCAATTGCTGGAGTTCCTGACGACCGAACATCCGGGCGATGCGGGCATCGTGTACTGCCTGTCGCGCGCCAAGGTGGAAGAGACGGCTGAATTCCTGTCGGCGCAGGGCATTCGCGCCCTGCCGTATCACGCCGGGCTTGACCAGGCGATCCGCGCCGCCAACCAGTCGACCTTCCTGCGGGAAGACGGTGTCGTCATGGTCGCCACGATCGCATTCGGCATGGGCATCGACAAGCCCGATGTGCGCTTCGTGGCGCATCTGGATTTGCCCAAGTCGGTGGAAGGCTACTACCAGGAAACCGGCCGGGCGGGTCGTGACGGCATGCCCGCGCAGGCGTGGATGGCCTACGGCTTGCAGGACGTCATGCAGCAGCGCCGCATGATCGACGAGTCCACAGGCGACGATGCCTACAAGCGCCGCCTGGGGGCCATGCTCGACGCCATGCTGGGCCTGTGCGAGACCGTCGAATGCCGGCGGGTCCGGCTGCTGGCCTACTTCGGGCAGAAGGCGACGGCTTGCGGCAACTGCGACACCTGCCTGGAACCGCCGCAGACCTGGGACGGCACGCAGGCGGCGCAAAAGATTCTGTCGGCCGTCTACCGGCTGTGGAAAGAACGGGGCCAGCGGTATGGTTCGGGCCACGTCATCGACATTCTGCGCGGCAAGAAAACCGACCGCGTCACGCAATACCAGCATGACGAATTGAGCGTGTTCGGTGTCGGTGCCGACCTGTCCGAAAAGGATTGGCGCAATGTGCTGCGGCAACTGATCACGCAGGGCTTGCTGGCGGTGGACCACGAATCCTACGGCACGCTGGCGTTGACGGAAGACAGCCGCGCGGTGCTGAAGGGTGAACGCACCTTGATGCTGCGGCGCGAATTGGCCAAGCCCGGCAAGACGCGCGAAAGCAGTGGCAGCAAGGCCAAAGTCGCCGTTAATCTGCCGCCGGAAGCCGAAGCCCTGTTTACCGCGCTGCGTGCCTGGCGTGGCGAGGTGGCCCGCAATCACGGTGTGCCGGCGTATGTCATCTTTCATGACGCCACGCTGCGCGAGATCGCGCTGGCGCGGCCGTCAAGCATCGATGAGCTGGGCGGTGTCAGCGGCGTGGGCGCACGCAAGCTCGAAGCTTACGGCGAAGAGATCCTGGAGCGTGTTTCCAAGTTCTGACGTGTGGCCGCGCCCGCCGCCTTGCGCGGCGCGGCGCCTGTTCGCGCCACCCTGTTCTTGCCAGCCGCCGTCGTACGGCCATTGCCCTTTGCGGCCGGTTTGGCCGTCTCCACCCACTCGTCTTCCTGGTCATTGAAGAGCTCGGACACCAGTGACCGCAGCCACCGGCATTTCGGATCGTTGTTGAACCGCTTGTGCCAGTGTTGGCGCAAATCGAATCGCGGCAGCGCCAGTTCCGGACGCATCAATTTCAGGTTCTCGAAGCTGCGCGTGTAGCCCAGCGCCAGCGCGTGCGGCACCGTCGCGATCAGGTCGGATCGCGCAACAATGAACGGCAGGCTCATGAAGTGCGGCGTGTGCAGCGCAATGCGCCGCTCGATCGACTTGCGCGACAGGAAGCGTTCGAACAATTCCTGGGTGCGGGACTCGGCCTGCACGACGGCGTGTTCGCAGGCCAGGAACTGCGCCATCGTCAGCGTCTCGCCCGCGATCGGATGATCGGCCCGCGCGATGCAAAGAAAGTAGTGCGTGAACAGCCGCTGCTGCAGCAGCAGACGTCCTTTCAGGTCCGGAAAGTAGCCCACCGCCAGGTCGATCGACCCGTTCTCCAGGCCCGTTTCCGTATCGCGCGGGGATGCCGCCACCGACCGCAGCGACGCCATCGGCGCGCGCTGGCGGATCTGTTCGAGCAGGCGCGGCACGAAGACCATTTCACCGACGTCGCTCAGGGTAATCGTGAAGGTGCCCCGGAACGACGACGCGTCAAAGATGGCGTCATGCCGCAATCCCTGCTCGGCCAGGATGACCAGCGCCTGCGCCCGTGCGCCCAATTGCCGGCCCAGCGGCGTGGCGTCCATGCCATGCGCGGTCCGCACGAACAGCGGGTCGTTGAACTGCTTGCGCAGCTTGGCCAGGGCCATGCTGACAGCCGGCTGGCTCATGCCCAGCAAGTGTGCGGCGCGGCTCACATTGCCCGTGTCATGCACCGCCGCCAGCACGCGGAACAGGTTGTAGTCGAAGCGTTCCACGGGTTTTTCCGCCTGTCTCGTCGTATCACTCAGGCTGATACACCGTATCAGCATTAGTGGATTGAGTTATTGTTTACGCCCCTCTACTATGCAGCCCATGAGGCGTGTCATGGCAGGCTTCGGACCCTGGTGTTTTCCCGGGGCCGGCAGCGCCGCGGCAGGGCGCCTCTGATAACGATACGATGCTGGCGCCCCTCGCGCGACCAGACAGGAGAGACAGTCATGAAGCTCAGGCACACCCTCGGCGCGCTGGTCACGGCCGCCGCATTCTCGCTTGCCGCCACGCCCGCATTCGCGCAGAGCACGGTCAAACTGGGCCTGATCGCCGAGTTCTCCGGACCCTTTGCCGAATACGGCCAGCAGATCCATGGCGGCATGAAGGCCTACATGAAGCAGCACGGCGACACCGTCGCCGGCAAGAAGATCGAGATCATCCAGAAGGACACGACCGGCCCGTCGCCCGACATTGCCAAGCGGCTTGCCGGCGACCTGATCACGCGCGACAAGGTCGACTTCCTGGTTGGCTTCGGCCTGACGCCGAACGCCCTGGCCGTCGCGCCGGTGGCCACGCAGGCCAAGAAGCCCATGATCGTGATGAACGCGGCCACGTCCATCATCACGACCAAGTCGCCTTACATCGCGCGCGTGTCCATGACGCTGCCGCAGGTTACCGAACCGCTGGCGCAGTGGGCATTCAAGAACGGCATCAAGAAGGTCTATACCGTCATTTCCGATTACGGCCCGGGCCTCGACGCCGAAGCCGCGTTCACCAAGGCGTTCAAGGCGGCGGGTGGCGAGATCGTCGGCGGCGTGCGGGTGCCGCTGCAGAACCCCGAATTCGCGCCGTTCGTGCAACGTGCGAAAGACGCGAAGCCGGAAGCCGTGTTCCTGTTCCTGCCCGCGGGCGAGCAGGGCATCGCCTTCATGAAGACCTACAAGGAACGCGGCCTGGCCGAAGCCGGCATCAAGCTGATCGCCACCGGTGACATCACCGATGACGGGGTGCTCGACGCCATGGGCGACCCGACCCTGGGCCTGACCACGTCCTTCCACTATTCGGCGGCGCATGACTCGGCCGAAAACAAGGCCTTCCTGAAAGCCTATGCCGACGCGAACGGCACGCAGAAGCGCCCGAACTTCATGGCCGCCGCCGGCTATGACGGCATGGCCGCGATCTACGAGTCGCTCAAGAAGACCAAGGGCTCGGTCGATGCCGATGCGATCATGGGCGCGCTCAAGGGCATGAAGATCATGAGCCCGCGCGGCCCGATCACCATCGATGCTGACACGCGTGACGTGGTCCAGACCATCTACATCCGCAAGGTCGAGCGGGTGAACGGCGGGCTGTACAACGTCGAATTCGACAAGATCGCCGACGTCAAAGACCCCGGCAAGTAATCATGGCAGCCAACGTCATCGGAATCGTCTTCGACGGGGTGGCGTATGGCTGCCTGTTGTTCCTGATCAGTATCGGCCTGTCGGTCACGATGGGCCTCATGAACTTCATCAACCTGGCCCATGGCGCGTTTGCCATGCTGGGCGGCTATGTCTGCGTAATGGGCATGACGCGGCTGGGCATGCCCTTCCTGGCCGCGCTCGCGGTCTCGCCGTTCATCGGCGCGATCGCGGGCGTGCTGCTGGAACGCACCCTGTATCGCCGGCTGTATGACGCAACGCACCTGGATCAGGTGCTGTTCACCATCGGCCTTGTCTTCATGTCGGTCGCGACCGCGGCCTACTTCTTTGGTCCCAGCCAGCAGCCGGTGTCGCTGCCGGCCTTCATTACCGGACAGGTGTCCCTGTTCGGGGTGCAACTGGGGTCCTACCGGCTGTTCCTGATCGCCGTCGTGCTGGTCATTACCGTGGCGCTGCACCTGCTGCTGGAGCGCACGCGCTTCGGCGCGCAGGTCCGCGCGTCGGTCGACAATCCGGTGGCATCGAAAGGCCTGGGCATCAATGTCGAACGGGTCTTCAGCGTGACGTTCGCGCTGGGGTCGGCCCTGGCGGCATTGGGCGGCGGACTCGCCATCAACATGCTGGGCCTCGATCCCAACTTCCCGCTCAAGTACATGGTGTATTTCCTGCTGGTGGTCGCGGTCGGTGGCGGCGCGAGCATCCGCGGGCCGCTGGTGGCCGCCATCCTGCTTGGCCTGTTCGACGTGGCCGGCAAATACTATGTGCCGGAAGTCGGCTCCTTCGTCATCTACTTCATCATGGTCGTGACCCTTGTGGTGTTTCCCAACGGCCTTTTCGGGAAACGGTCATGAACCCGGATATCCGCAAGACGGTTCCGGCAACGGCCCCCGTGACTCAGGTGGACGCAGCCAATGCGGTCGCCGCGGCCAATGTGCCGCCGACGAAACCACTGGTCTGGGCCGAAGTCCTGTTCTGGCTGCTGCCGGTCGCCGCCTTCTTCCTGTTTCCGGGCTATCGCACGCTTGGCGGGCAGATCCTGATCGCGGGGCTGTTCGCCATGTCCCTGGACCTGATCCTTGGGTACGCGCGCATTGTCTCGCTGGGCCATGCCGCGTTCTTCGGCCTGGGCGCGTATACGGCCGGCCTGCTCGCCAAGCACGGCTGGGGCGAGCCGATCAGTGGCCTGGTCGCCGCTGCGGCGGTGGCCGCGGTGGCTGGCCTGATCACCAGTGCACTGATCGTTCGCGGCAAGGACCTGACGCGGCTGATCGTGACGCTCGGCATCGGTCTCATGCTGTATGAAGTCGCCAACCGCCTGCACGATGTGACGGGCGGCGTCGACGGCCTGAGCGGCGTCGAAATGAAGCCGCTGCTGGGCCGGTTCGAATTCGGCTTTGACGGCACGACCGCCTATGTCTACATCCTGGTGGTGCTGTTCCTGATGTTCCTGCTGGCGCGCCGCATTGTGCGGTCGCCGTTCGGCCTGAGCCTGAAGGGGATCCGCGAAGGCGAAAAGCGCATGCCCGCGATTGGCGTGTCGGTGGCCGGACGCCTGGCTGCGGTGTATACGATGTCGGCGGCGCTGGCGGGTGTAGCGGGCGGCTTGCTTGCGCAGACCACGCAGTTCGTCGGTATCGACGTGCTCAGCTTTACCCGGTCGGCCGAGATCCTCATCATGCTGGTGGTCGGCGGCGCCGGGTACCTGTATGGCGGCCTGATTGGCGCTGCCATCTTCATGGTGCTGCAGGATCAACTGTCTAACCTCAGCGCCGTGTACTGGCAGTTCTGGCTGGGCCTGCTGCTGGTGTGCCTGGTGCTGTTCGCACGCGGTGGCGTGCTGGGTGCCCTGAGCCGTCTGCGCTCGCGCAAGGATGGCCGCGGCAAGGCCAACTCTAAAGGCGACACCAAAACCCGCCGTCCCGCCGCCGGAGGCCTTCCATGAGCATCGCCCTGCGTACCGAAGGGCTGGGCAAGGCCTTTGGCGATTTCCGCGCCGTCCACGACATGACCCTGTCGTTCGAGACCGGCGCGCGGCATGCGCTGATCGGCCCGAACGGCGCTGGCAAGACCACGCTGATCAACCTGCTGACTGGCGCCCTGCGCCCCACGGCGGGCAGCATCTTCCTGGAAGGCGAGGCGATCACCGGCCTGCCGCAACATGCCCGCGTCAAACGCGGCATGACACGCACGTTCCAGATCAACACCCTGTTCCCGGGATTGAGCGTGCTCGATTCGGTGGTGCTGGCCATTTGCGAACGCAAGGGCATCGGCCGCACGTGGCACAAGACGGTGGCGAGCCACCATGCCGAGATCGACGAGGCCATGGCCTTGCTGACGTCATTGCGGCTGCAGGACGACGCGCACACAATCACGCGGAACCTGGCCTATGGCCGGCAACGCCTGGTCGAGATCGCGCTGGCCCTGGCCACCAAGCCGCGCATTCTATTGCTGGACGAGCCGGCTGCGGGCGTGCCCACCGGCGAAAGCACCGAGCTTTTTTCGGTGATTGCCGACCTGCCACGCGACGTGACGATCCTGTTCATCGAACACGATATGGGACTGGTGTTCAAGTTTGCGGACCGCATCACGGTGATGGTGGGCGGGCAGAAACTCGTGGAAGGCACGCCGGCCGAGATCGCCGCCGATCCGCGCGTAAAAGAAGTCTATCTGGGGGATGAACAGCATGGCTGAGCTGCTGCGGCTGGATCACGTCAGCGCCGGCTATGGCGATGCGGTGGTGCTCGAGGACATCTCGTTGGCCATGCAGGAAGGCGACAGCCTGGCCTTGCTTGGCCGCAATGGCATGGGCAAGACGACGCTGCTGGTCACCCTGATGGGCATCACGCGCCTGCATGGCGGCTCGCTGACCTGGAAGGGCGGCGACCTGGCAGCGGTGCCCACGCACCAACGTGCGGGCCGGGGCCTGGGCTGGGTGCCGCAGGAACGGTATATGTTCCCCTCGTTGACCGTGGAAGAACATCTGACCGCCGTGGCGCGGCCCGGTCCGTGGAATGTCGAGAAGGTCTATGGCGCCTTCCCGCGGCTGAAGGAACGGCGACGCAACATGGGCAATCAGCTGTCGGGGGGCGAACAGCAGATGCTGGCGATCGCCCGGGCGCTGATGGTCAATCCCAGCCTGCTGTTGCTGGATGAGCCCATGGAAGGGCTCGCGCCCATCATCGTGCAGGAACTGACCGGTGTCATCCGCCGCCTGGTGCAGGATTCGCAGATGGCCGTGATCGTGGTCGAACAGCATGCCAAGCTGGCGCTGGCCCTGACGCAGCAGGCGATCGTGCTGGAGCGTGGGCAGATCGTGCATGCGTCGTCCAGCCAGAGCCTGCTGGACGATCCGCAGACCCTGACGCGCTTGTTGACGGTGGCGTGAACGCGGTCTGGTCGCGCGCCGAGCCCGGCTGACCCCACGAAGCCACCAAACGAAAGGGGCGCTTTCTTCGCAGAAAGCGCCCCTTTTTATCGCCGCCGTGCTTTGCCGCAGACAGGCCGCAGCAAACGCGTCAGCCCGCCAGAATCACGGCGTCACGGTCGGCAGTGCCGGCGTGAACCGCGAAAACTGCGGACGCTCAAAGATCACGTCCCATACGCCGTGGCCCAGGCGCAGGCCGCGGGTTTCGAACTTGGTCTGCGGGCGCCAGGCCGGACGCTCGGCAAAACCGTCCGCCGTATTGGCCAGCAGCGGTTCGCGCGACAGCACGTCCAGCATCTGCTCGGCGTAGTTTTCCCAGTCGGTCGCGCAGTGCAGATAACCGCCCGGGGCGATGCGGCTGGCTAGCAGCGACACGAAGGTCGACTGGATCAGCCGGCGCTTGTTGTGGCGCTTCTTGGGCCACGGATCGGGAAAGTACACGTGCACGCCAGCCAGCGAGTTCGGCGCGATCATGTCCCGCACCACTTCGACCGCGTCGTGCTGGATGATGCGCACATTGCTCAGGTTCGACGTTTCGATACGCTTGAGCATCGCGCCCACGCCGGCGTTGAAGACTTCCACACCAATGAAATTGAGCTCGGGCTTGGCCAGCGCAATCTTTTCGGTCGTCTCGCCCATGCCGAAACCGATCTCGAGCACGGTCGGCGCTTCGCGGCCAAACGTGGTCGCCACAGGCAGGTGCCGGTCGGTGTACTTGATCGACCATTTGTCGAGCAGGGTGTCGAGCGCTTCTTTCTGGCCCAGCGTGATGTGGCCCCGGCGATGCACGAAACTGCGGATGTGGGCAGTCGCGGCCGTGGCCGCATTGGCCGGGCCGGTCGCCAGCGTGGCGAGTCCGTTGAAAGGCGCCGGGCGCAGGATATCGGAATTAGTCATGTCAGCCTCCGCCGACCGCGACGACGATCTCAAGGTGATCACCGTCGGCGAGCATGGTTTGTTGATGCACACTGCGCGGCACGATCTCGCCATTGCGCTCGACAGCTACGCGTTTACCCGCATAGCCCAGCGTTTGGATCAGATCCGCGACAGAGGTGGGGACCTCGATCGTGCGCGATTCCCCGTTCATTACGATTTTCATGCGCCGGATTTTAGTCCGAGACAGGGCATCGGCGGTAAACGGGGGCAAACAGACCGTAACCGAATGCGTGCGATCGACGAAAGGGGAGCTTACCCGGGGCGTGTGGCCAGGAAAACCGGGTATTCGGCGGACATTGTAGGCTTAACCAGCCTTGCGGAAGCTCCACCCTTGGGTGGGGAGGGATGACCGGCTGTCGGACGCCGGAATGTCATCGAAATCCAGCTTGCCCGGATTGAGCAGCTTGTGCGGATCCATGCTCCGTTTGAAGACGGCATCGCGGTCATCGAACTGCTTGATGCCGACTTCGCGCACACCCGTGGTGTGGGAATTCGCCACCTTCACGCCAAAGCTCTGCAGCTTGGCCACGATCGCCGCCATCTGCGCCTCGTTTTCATACACGATGCCGGGCGAGCCCATGGTCACCACTTCGCCCTGGCTCAGGAACACTTCCATGCGCAGCGGCGCCGTGCCGCCCCAGGCCGCGTGCACCCGTTCGATGGTCGGGAGCAGATCCTGGGCGGGGAACATGCCCTGCAGACCGGTGTAGGTCGGCTGCGACTTCTGGATCTGCCGCAGGCCGTGGCCATACGCAAATTCATAGATCGGCGCGCCATAGAAGCCCTGGCCTTCCAGGCTTTCATGCACGATGCTGCCGCCAAAGTCGTCGACCAGGCCTTTGAATGCGTCCATCGTCGGCGCCGCGATCATGCAATTGACCATCGTGTGGCCGTCGGGAACGATGTCGCCCAGCGCCGTCATCAGGCGCGCCACGGGCCATTCCTGCAGCGAGATCAGCTTCTTGGTGATCGCCGGTTCCGACGCCAGCTGGACCCCGAAGCGCGACGCCACCAGGAATTCCGGAAACGCCACGATCACTTCCTTCCAGGTCCAGGCGGGCGTGGTCGGCATTTCGACTTCGGTAATGATGGCGTTGGTGCCGTAGGCGTGGTGGACCAGTTCGACGTCCCGGCCGCGCAGTTCGACAAAGCGCGGTTCGGCCTCGACGCTGACCACTTCCATGGCCGTGATGTTGCCGCGGTCACGCAGCATGCCCCACTGGCAGCTGCCCATGCCGCCGCTGCCGCCGGCCACGAAGCCGGCAATGCTCGACACCGAACGCGTCGACGGGTGGATGCGCATCTCCCAGCCTTTCTCGCGCGCGGCCACGTCGATGTCCGCCATGCAGGTGCCGGACAGCGCCCGCACGTTGCCTTCGTTGATCGACACGATGCCACTCAGGCCGGTCATGTCCAGCAGGATGCCGCCCTGCAGCGGCACGCTCTGGCCGTAGTTGGCCGTGCCGCCCCCGCGCGCCGTCAGCGGAATGCGATGCTTGACGGCTGCCTTGATGATCGTCAGCACATCGTCCTTGCTGCGCGGCGACGCCACCACGTCGGCCACGCGGCCGGCCAGCGACTGGCGCAGCAGGGGGCTGACCGCGAACTGGTCGCGGCTTTTTTTGCGGATGGTCATCGCGTCGGTGGCGTGGGGCACGTCGCCCAGGTCGGCACAGAATTCGGCTATCGGGTACGTCACGGCATTCCTTGGAAATCAGAGGTCAGGTCGTTGGCGCGGCGGGTGGCCGCCGCCTTTACACGGCCTTGCGGTACATCCAGCTGTCGGTGGGCAGGGTGGCCGAAAAGGCCTCGTCCTTGCCATCCGCATCGAAACGGCCCGGGTTCAGCAGGCCATACGGGTCCATGTCCCGCTTGAACGCAATGTCGCGCTCACTCACTTCCTTCTTGCCAACGGACCGGACCGACGACGTGTGCGGATTGGCCACGCTCACGCCCTCGGCCTGCATGATCTCCACCAGCCGCGCCATCTGCGCCTCGCTTTCGAAAATCACATAGGGCGATCCGCTGCCCACCAGCGCGCCGCCCCAGCGCCGCAATTCCATGCGCATCGGCCCCATGCCGTCCACCTTGTCGTGCACGCGGCGCACCAGGCCGACCAGATCGTCGCTTTTGAAAAAGCCTTCGACCGACGTGCGGCGGGGATCCGACTTCTGCACCTGCCGCAGCGCATGGCCATACGCAAATTCGTACATCGGGACCGCGTAGGGCCCTTGTTTCTCGCGGCAGACCGAAGCCAGATGGCCGCCATGCTCCGCCACCAGTTCTTCGAAATCCTGCCGGCACAAGGACGACACCATGCAGGAAATCATCGAATGGCCGTCGGGCACCAGATCGCCCAGCACGCCCACCAGGCGGGGCGTGGGCCATTCCTGCACCGACAGCAGCTTCTTGACGATGCCGTCTTCATTGCCCAGCGCCACGCCGAATTTGACCGTGTCGATATAGTCCGGAAAGGTCACGATGGCTTCCAGCCAATCCCACGCCGGGGCCAGCGGCATCTCGACCTCGCTGATGATGCAGTTCGCGCCGTACGCGTGGTGCACCATGCGGGCGTCGCGGCCACGCAGTTCGATCACGCGCGGCGTTTCTTCCATAGAGATCACTTCGACCGCCGTGATGTTGCCGCGGTCGCGCAGCACGCCCCACGACGCGCTCCCGATTCCGCCCGTGCCGCCCGCCAGAAAGCCGCCGATGGTGGCCGTGGTCTTGGTGGTCGGAAATATGCGCAGCTCCCATCCGATGGCCTTGGCCGCCGTGTCCATGTCGTCGACGATGGTGCCGGCCAGCGCCCGGATCTCGCCAGGACGCGTCCACAGCACACCCGCCACGCCGCTCATGTCCAGCAGGATGCCGCCGTGCAGCGGCACGCTCTGGCCGTAATTGGCCGTGCCGCCGCCGCGTGTGGTGATCGGGATCCGGAACTTTGCGGCTGCCGCCACCACCTGGATCAGTTCGGCCTTGCTGGCCGGGCTGACCACCACGTCCGCGCGCTTGCCTTCCAGCATGGTCTTGAGCATGGGGCTGACCGCATACCGGTCGCGGCTTTTCGCCCGCAGGCTGATGGGGTCCGTGGTGGAAACGATCGGGCCAAGCGCGGCCACGAAGTCGGAGATGGGATACATGGGGGCCTCGTTTACCCGAAGAGGGCAACTCGCCCCATTAAAGGGGAAAAGACCGGAGGGGGTTAGTCAAGGAATTGCCATAGAGTCTATAACTGGGCGGCGAAGGATCGGCGGGGCATGTGGATATAATGCGCCGTTAATCATTCTCATCCTCATTTGCAGGGTGTGGCGGCGACAACCTTGGCGGAGGGGACCCCATTGCAGGATCACGTGACGACCCTCTACTGCGAGCATCGGGGCTGGCTGTTCAACTGGCTGCGCCGCAAGCTCGGGTCCGCCGACAACGCCGCCGACCTGACGCAAGACACGTTTTTGCGGATCATTACGTCGCGCGATACCTTGCTGGGCATTCGTGAACCCCGGGCGTTTCTGGTCACCACCGCCAATCACCTGATGGCCGACCGCGCGCGCCGCAAAGTCATCGAAGACGCCTACCTGCAGGAACTTGCCCTGGCCGCCGTGCACCGGACGGGCGCGCCGTCACCCCAACAGATCCTGGAAACCGTGCAGGCCCTGACGCAGATCGAAGCCGTCCTGAACGGACTTGCCGACAAGCCTCGGCAGGCCTTCCTGCTGCATTACCTGGACGGCGAGCCGCAACGGGATATCGCCGGCCACCTGGGCGTATCCGAACGGATGGTCAGGAAATACCTGGTGCAGGCGCTGACGCACTGCCAGTTCCTGCTGGACAACTGAGTGCCCGCCCAACGAAAAACGCCCTCGGTCGCCGAGCAGGCCGCGGAATGGATGGTGCTGCTGACCTGTGACGACGCCACCGAACGCGCGCAGGCCGAGCAGGGCTTTCGTGCGTGGCGCGCCGCCGATCCCCGCCATGCCCAGGCCGCGGCGCGCATCGAAGGTTTCATCGGGCAGGTCGACACGGTGCGCCGCCGCAGTGGCGATGATGCCCGCCCTGCGCGCGCGGCGCTGGATGCGGCCCGGGCGGGAAAGCGGCGCCGCCGCAGCGCGCTGCAGGCCGGCACGGTGCTGACTGGCATCGTCGTGTTGGCGGGCGCCATCGGTTTCAGCGGCCTGTTGTCGGCCCCCGGCCTGTTGCAGGCCGATCTGCGCAGTTCCGAGCGTGAATGGATCGAGCAGACCCTGTCCGACGGCACGCGCATCAGCCTGAGCGGGGCCAGCGCCATCAAGCTGCGGTTCGACGCAACGCGCCGCACGGTCGAACTGCTGGGCGGCGACATCCGGGTGGATGTCGCCAAGGATGCGTCGCGGCCGTTTGTGATCGAAACCCCCGACACGCGCATCCAGGCGCTGGGCACCCGCTTCCTGGTCAGCTATGCGAATGGCAAGACCGACCTGGAGATGTTCGAGTCGCAGGTGGTGGTCGAAAACACCTTGTCGGCGCCGACAGGGGGGCCGGCCCGCGTCGTGGTGCAGGGCGGCCAGCGGTTGCGGGTCACGCCCCAGGGGATCGGGCAGGTCGAAAGCCTGGATGCCCGGCGCGTCGAAGCCGGCTGGCGGCAGCGCCAACTGGTGCTGGATGAACAGCCTTTGCCCGAGGTGCTCGCGCAACTGGCCCGGCACCGCCCGGGCGGCATCCGCTTTGATGGCGAAGCGCTTGCCGGGCTGAAAGTGTCCGGTGTCCTGCCGCTCGACAAGCCGGACGAGGCGCTGCGCCTGCTGCAGATCAGCTTTCCGGAACTGCGGCTGCGCTATGTCACGTCGCGATGGGTGTGGGTGAGTCGGGCCACCGATTGAAAAAAGAGGGGTCCGGCGGTTCCGGTTTCTGGTTCTGGTTCGTCATTGTCTGTGTACGCAACGAATCACCCAACGACTCAGGACGCTTTTTACCGTGACATCACGCCCACCCCGGACGCCGCGCCGCCGCCTGCCCCCTTTTCGACGCGCCATTCCTTGCAGCGTCGCCATGCTGGCGGCTGTCACGTCGATCAGTGTCAGTGCGCAGGGCAGGGCCTACGACATTCCTGCCGGCCCGCTCAACCCGGCCTTGACACGGTTCGCGCAGGAAGCGGGCGTGTCGCTCGCGCTGGACGCGCGGCAGGCCGCGACTGTGCGGTCGCCCGGGCTCAAAGGCACGTATGGCATTGATGACGGCTTTGCCGCGTTGCTGGCGGGAACCGGATTCGACATCGACCGGACGGCGGTGGGGTACCGCCTGAAGCCGGCCGCGGCATCGGCATCGGCCGCGGCATCAGCCGCTGCCGGTTCAAGTGGTGACGCGCGCATCACGTCGATGGACGAAGTCACCATCTCGGCATCGCGGTCCAACGTGGAAGCGGCCAAGGCGCCGCAGACCGTGCAGATCATTCCCGAACGTGAGATCGCTCAGCAATTGGCGATCTCGACCAATTCGTCGGACGCGCTGAGCAATCTGATTCCGTCCTACACCCCCAGCCGCGGCAAGATGAACGGCAGCGGCGAAACGCTGCGCGGCCGCACGCCCCTGATCCTGATCGATGGCGTGCCGCAATCCAACCCGATCCGCCCCACCGGGCGCGAAGCGCACACCATCGACTTTTCGATGCTGGAACGCATCGAAGTGATCCAGGGCGCCAACGCGATCAATGGCCTGGGCGCGACCGGCGGCACCATCAACCTGATCACGAAGCGGCCCGACAACGGCAGCTTCAATCAGTACGTCGATGTGCAGACCACGTTTCCCACATCCCACCTTGGTGGCGACGAGCTGGGCTACAAGGCCCTGTACCGGGCCGATGGCCGCAAAGACAATGTTGACTATCTGTTTGCCTTCAGCTTCGAAGACCAGGGCCTGTATCGCGATGCCAAAGGCCGTTCGATTGGCGCCGACAACACGCAGGGCGATTTGATGGACTCGCGGTCGCGCGACCTGCTCGGCAAGGTCGGCTACTGGATCGATGACAACCAGCGGCTGCAGTTTTCGCTGAACCACTACCGCATCAAGTCCAAGATGAATTACACGGCGGTGCCGGGCAATCGCGAACAGGGCATCCCGACGACATCGACCGAAGCGACGCCGCCTGGCACGGCGCCCTGGAACGATGTGTGGACCACCAGCGCGACCTACAACCATTACGACCTGGCGGGCATGGAACTGTCGGCCATGGTGTTCCACCAGAAGTTCGAAGGCCTGTTCGGCGCCGATAATTCCGCCACCTTCCAGGACGCGCGTTATGCGCCCTTGGGCACGCTGTACGACCAGTCGCGGTCGGTATCGTCCAAGACCGGCAGCAAGGTCAGCCTGACAAAAGATGACTTGTTCAATAAAAGCCTGAAGGTCACTGCCGGCTTCGACACGCTGTTCGATGAAGGCAAGCAGGACCTGTACGGCACGGGCCGCACCTATGTGCCGCCGTCGGAATACCGCAACCTGTCGTTGTTCGCGCAGGGCGAATTCAAGTTGCTGGACACGCTGACGCTGCATGGCGGCGTGCGCCGCGAGTACGCCGATCTGTCCATCGACAGCTACCGCACGCTGGCCCGCTACAACGGCGTCGCGGTCGAAGGTGGCAAGCTCGACTTCAACAAGACCCTGTACAACGTGGGCCTGGTGTTCGAGCCGGTCAAGGACCTGAACCTGTACACCAGCTATTCCGAAGGCTTCGGCATGCCCGACGTGGGCCGCGTGCTGCGATCGATCAACCAGCCGGGGCAGGGCATCAGCAACCTCAGCACGCTCGCGCCCATCGTCACCAAAAGCATCGAACTGGGCGGGCGCTACAAGGTGGGCCAGTGGGACGTCAACGCGAGCCTGTTCCGGTCCAGCTCCGACTATGGCGCGCGTGTGGTGCGCGTCGGCGATGCCTTCATGACGGCGCGCGAAGAAAACCGCATCGATGGCCTGGACGCTGGCATCGGCTACCAGATAAATCGTGCGCACAAGGTCAAGGTGTCCTACTCCAAGACCAAGGGCCGCTACGACAGCGACGCCAATGGTTCGCTGGACGCCCGCCTGGACGGACTCAATGTCGCGCCCGACCGGGTGATCGCCAACTGGAGCGCGCAGTGGAATGACCGCCTGGGATCGTTCCTGCAGGTGCAGCACGCCATCAGCCGCGACTTCGACGATCCGCAAAAGAACTTTGGCGGCTACACCCTGGTGGATGCCGCCGCCAGCTACAAGCTGCCTAAAGGCACCGTGCGCATCGCGGTCGGCAACCTGCTGAACCGCGACTACATCACCTATTACTCGCAAAGCGCGCTGGTGGAACCGCTGCGCTACTTTGCCGGACGGGGCCGCACGATCACGCTGGGCTACTCGCTCAAGTTCTGATGACGCCAGGGGCAGGTAAGGGCGCGCGCGTGGGCGTCGGCGGGCGGGCCGGCGCTGGGGGCGGAGGTCGGGTCGGCGCCAGCGTCGGCGTTTGGGTCCGCGTTGGCGTTGGCGTATGCGTGGCCATTGCCGGCGGCTACGCGCTGACGGGCCTGGCGGTGGTGCTGCTCGGCCAACTGCTGGTGCGCGCCGGCATGCCTGCGTCCGAAGCGGTCGTTTCCGCCGGCATGTCGGGCATGGTGATCTATCTCGGACTGCTGCTGTGGGCGCTGGCGTGCGTCAACGTAGCGCGTCTGTGCGGGTGGATGGCATTGGGGAGTGCGGTACTTGCCGGGCTGGTCGGAGTGCTGCGCTGATGGCCGGTGTTCGTCAGCGCTACACCGTCGTCCACCGGTGGGCGGGCATCCTGTTCGGCGCCTTGCTGTTTGCCATCTTCTGGATGGGCACGCTGAGCGTGTTCGATCGTGAACTGGATCGCTGGATGATGCCAGCGACGCGGCTGGCAGGGGTGCCCGGTCCGGTGCGTATGGACCCGGTGGTCGATGCGGTTGCGTCGTTGGTGCCGGCGGATGCGCGGCAATGGCGCATCGACTTGCCGACCCCACGCACGCCTGCCTGGCGCTTCACTGCGCAGCGGCCGGGCGAAGCGCCTGTGCTGCATCTGCTGGACCCCGCAACCCTTGATCCCTTGCCCGACCCTGGCACCTTAGGCGCCAGCGGGTTCTTCTTTCCCTTCCACTATGGACTGCACCTGTCGTGGAAGGAAATCGGCAAGTGGTTGGTCGGCGCGGCGTCCATGGCGATGCTGGTGCTGCTGATCGCGGGCATCGTCATCCACCGCAAGGTGTTCAGGGAATTCTTCACGTTCCGGCCCGACAAACGCCTGCCACGCAGCACGCTCGACCTTCACAACGTGACCGGTGTCCTGGGCCTGCCCTTTCATTTCGTCATCGTGCTGTCGGGGCTGGTCATCTTCTTCAACCTCTATTTTCCCTTCGCCTATCAGTCGGCCTATCAGGAAGGCGCCAAGGGCAAGGCGCAGTTCCAGGCCCAGAGTTATGGGCGGTACACGCGGCCGCTTGCCGGGCTCGCTGCGCAGGGCCCCTTGGCGTCGGTGGATGCCATGGCGGCGCAGGCTGAATCCGTGTGGGGCGGCGGCGTGCCGTACTTCGTGCGGGTCTGGAATCCCGGCGATGCCAACCGCTATGTGGAACTGCGCCGCGCGTACTTTGGCGAGGTCACCATGAACATCGACCAGCTGTATTTCGATGGGGCGACAGGCACATTGTTGGCGCGCTTTTCCGCCGGCCCGGTCATGAGCGTGCAGCGTTTCCTGTCGGGGGTGCACTTCATCCAGTTCGATCACTGGCCGTTGCGGTGGCTGTACTTTTTCCTGGGTCTGACGGGCTGCGTCATGATTGCCACGGGCATGGTGTTCTGGCTGGCGTCGCGGTCGGTGGGGCAGAAGGCCGGTCTGGAAGGCATCGGGCCGCGTGTCGCCCTGGCGACGTCGATTGCCGGTGTGACCGGCCTGTTGATTGCCACGCTGGCGTATCTTGCGGCGAATCGCCTCTTGCCTGCTGGCGCGAGCGCATTCGGTTGGACGCGGGCGGAACTGGAAGTGTGGGCCTTCTTCATCGTATGGCTGATGGCTCTGGTGCACGCGCTGCGAGGGGGCCGGGCGTGGGGGGAGCAAGCAGGGATGATTGCTGCGCTGGCCGTGCTGTGCGTAGTGTTGAATGCTGCAACGACCGACGCGTACCGGTTGGGTGGGGCTGTCGGGCCCATAGCTGTGTGGGGCGTGGATGGCGCATTGCTGGTGACGGCGGCCATCGCGACGTGGGCGGGGTGGCGGCTGCGGCGCGGCTGGCGGGACGGCGACAGGCGGGGCCCCCGGGCGCCGCAACGCGTGGTACCCGATCGCCCCGCCGCTCCGGCTGCCAGGGGTGACTCGGCATGACCCCCTGGCTGGCGGGGCTCGCGTTGGTCTGCTCCTACGTTGGCTGGGCCGCGATCGCCCTGACGCAGTCCGCGCATCGGGATTGGGTCGGGCGCATGGCGCGTGGCGGCTGGGCATCGTGCTGCGGACTCAGCCAAGCCGGGGATGCGCCAACGCGCCTTGGTATTTTTTTCCTGCGCCTTGGTGCGGTGCTCTTGACCTTGGTGTCCGCAGCCCTTTGCGTCACCCAGGACGGCTGGAGCTTTGGCGTTCTGATGTGGAGTTGCCTGACCTGCCTGGCGGCGCTTCTGGTCGCGCTGACGTTGACCTGCCTGCGCGCGCGGCTGCAAGCGCGCTGACCCCGCGCGGCTGCAAGCTCGTTGACCCCGCGCGTCTGCAAGCGCGCTGGCCCGTACTTTAGGAAACGCGTCCGCAATCGCGTCCACAGTCGCGCGGCCGACGCGTCACCCCGCCCACTGTGCGATGTAGCGCTTCAGGAAATCCGTGAACGTCGCCATATCGTCCCGCTGGCGGCCGGCGCCGTTCCAGATCTGCCAGATCTCGAGCGGAACGACAGGGTCGATCAGGTCCTGCACCTCGATCTTCCGTCGCCGGAAAGCGGGCAGGGCCAGCGACGGCACGATGGCGACGCCGGCACCGGTCTCGGCCATCGCCACCTGCGTCTCGATATGGTTGAACACCAGGTCGGCGTGGCCCCGCTCGATGCGGCTCAATTGTTCGTTCACGCGCTGCTGGATCGGATTTTCATCGGGCAGCAGAATCAGCGTTTCATGCGCCAGGTCCGACCAGGCAATGGCCTTGCGCCGCTTCGACGGGCTGCCCGCGCGCACGGCGGAAAAGGATCCTTCCACCAGCGGCGCACCCTGCACGCCGCTGCCCGGCCGCAAGAAAATCCCCACCGCCATATCCAGCTTGCCGGATTCGACCAGCGGGCAGATGTTGGCGCGGTCGCTGTCGACCAGCCGTGCCTGCACCCCTCTGGACGACGCGTTGAACTCCGCAATCGCCGCCGGCATGACATAGGTCGACATGAACTGGGTCGCGCCGATGGTCAGGCAGCGTTCCTGCGTCGACGCCGACCGCGCGATCCGATGCACCGCCGACTCCAGGTCCGACAGCGTGCGTTCGACCACCGGGTGGAACTCCGCGCCAAACTCCGTCAGCGACACATGCCGGGTGGTCCGGTCGAACAGCCGGAAGCCGATCTGCGTTTCCAGATCACGAATGAGCACGCTCAAACCTGACTGAGTGACACCCAGCAGGTCGGCCGCCCGCGAAAAGTTGCGCTGCTGGGCGACCAGAAGGAACGCGCGAAGCTGCCGGGAATTGAGCTGCATGAAGGCGGCGCTGATACACGGTGGTAGCGATGGGCCACTATAGCCCCAGCAGCCGGCTCGCATTGCGCTGCGTGATGGCGTCCAGATCCTTCTGCGCGTACCCGTAGTCGACCAGGCCATTGACCGTGTCCAGGCTGGTGCGATACGGAAAGTCCGTGCCGAACACGACTTGCGCCGGGTCCACCAGCTTCATCAACGAAGACAGGGCATACGGCGTGGCCGACCAGGCGGTGTCGTAATGGAAGCGGCGCAGTTCGTGCAACACGCCATTGGGCACGCTTGCCTTCAGGGCAGGGTTCATCTCGGGCAGCTTCAGCAATCGTTCCGTCAGGAAGGGCAACGTGCCGCCCGCGTGCGAGAAAATGAAGCGGATGTCGGGATACCGCGCCGCCGTGCCCGAAAACACAAGATTCGTGATCGTGCGGGTCGTGTCCGTGCCGTACTCGATCACCGTCGCGGGAATGTCCTTGACCAGGTTGTTGCAGCACTCCGCCGTCGTCGGGTGGACGAACACAACCGCCTTGCGGCGATTCAGTTCGGCCATCATCGGGGCAAAGTAAGGGTTCCCCAGCCACTTGTCGCCCAGGCTGGTCCGCAAGGCGATGCCGTTGGCTTTCAGCACGTCCATGGCATATTCGATCTCCTTCAGCGCGTCGTCCATATTGAGCAGCGGCGGCGATGCAAACGATCCGAAACGTCCCTTGTGGTCGATGCCCAGCTGCGCCGCGTACTCGTTGCCTGCGCGGGCCAGGCGCCTGGCCTGCTCGGGGTGGGTCGCCGGTTCCGGACGCGCCACCGACAGCATCGCCATCCGGGTGCCCACGCTGTCCATATCGGCCAGTGTCTGTTCCACCGTCCAGCCAAAGGTCGAATTCTTTTCAAAGTAGTGGTGATGCACATCGATCAGCCCACGCTTCGCGGCAGCGGGCGCCGTCGTCGCGCAGCCCGGCAACACGGCGGCTGTGCCTGCGGCCAGCAGACCGGTCAGGAAGCCGCGGCGGGTCATGCCGCAACCGCAGTTCATGGCAAGACTCCTGCAAGATCGGCATCGAACGCGCCATCGATCAGAATGAATGCAATGCTTGCCCGCTCGGTGGACCGGTTGCTCCACGCGTGGTTGGTGCCGCGCTGGACAACCACATCGCCCGCCGTCAGCCGGACATCCTCGTCATCCAGGACCAGATACAGCTCGCCGCTCAGCACGATCGCGTAGTCGACCGACTGGGTGCGGTGCATCAGCGGGTGACGTCCGCCCGCGCTGTAGGTGGACGCCTGTGCATTGCCCATCGCCGAGAAAATCTGGCGCGATGTGTCGGGATCCAGATTGCGCAAGGCCTCGCTGTCCGGCTCGAAATGGGCGACCCGCACGATCGTGCCTTGCGGGTCGGGCATGATCCGATGGGAGCCCGCCGTGGGATCCGGTTCCAGCTCAAGCCCGATGCGGGCGGGCGATTCGGTCGTACGCCAGACTTCGGTCGACTGCCAACCCGGGCGCAGCGGATTGGTCCGCACTGCGGTGGCGGGGCCGTCGGACACGACGATGGCTTTGCCTTGGGCATCGTGGCCGGTGATCACGCGTCGTACGGGGTGGGTCATGGGATCTCCTGGGTGGGGGGCGGAATCGTTGTCATGCCGGGCTGGATCGAACCGGTCCTGTGGGTACTGCTGCCCGGACTCATTCCGGCTCGACGCGGGCGATGCGTACCAGCTCGGTGTACTTGGCGATGTCGGCATCGACGATTTGCGGGAAAGCATCGGGTGGCAGCGTGGACGGCATCAGTCCGGTGTCCTTGATGGCCTGCGTCATCTCGGGCGTCTGCAGCGCCTTCGTGACTTCCTGGCGCAAGCGCTGGACGATGGCGGGCGGCGTATTGGCGGGCGCGAACAGGCCATGCCATCCGGCATCCACATCAAAATCGGGCACGCCGGCTTCCTTCAACGTGGGCACATCGGGCAGATAGCTCGCGCGCGTCGCGCCCGTGAAGGCGAGCGCCCGCAACTTGCCCGCGCGTATCTGGGGCAGGGCGGTCGGCGCCGTCATCAGCATGGCCTGGATCTCGCCGCCCAATAGCGCCGCCGCGGCCGGGCCACCGCCCTTGTACGGCACATGCAGCATCTTCGTGCCGGCGCGCATGTTGAACCGTTCGCCGGCCAGGTGCAGCGTATTGCCGATGCCCGGCGACCCATAGGCGATCTTGCTGTTCGGGTCACGCGCCAGCGCCAGGAACTCCGCCAGCGTCCTGGCCGGGACGCCCGGGTACACCGCCAGGATCAAACCTTCGCCCGCGGCCACTTGCGCAATGTCGACGAAGTCGCGCTTGCTGTCGTAAGGCAGCTTCTTGTAGATGCTGGGATTGACCGCGAACGAGGCGGACGTCAGCATCAACGTATAGCCATCCGGCGCTGCCTTGGCGACGGCATCGGCGCCAATGATCCCGTTGGCGCCCGCCCGGTTATCCACGATGATCAGCTGGCCCAGCTGCTTGCTCAGTTGTTGTCCCAGGATGCGCGCCGTCGTGTCCGGCCCGCCCGCGCCGAAAGGCACCACCAGACGGATGGGGCGATCGGGCCAGGATGACGACTGCGCCTGGGTCGGGGCGGGAGCGGGCCCTTGGGCGTGGGCTGGTGTCAGCGTTAATGCCAGCGCCAACGCCAGCGCCAACGCCAGCGCCAGCGCGAGCGACGTCCGCACGGCGGCGGTCAGCGCGGCTGCGCCCGCCCCGAAGATACGATTCAACATGCTGTCTCCTTGCAGCCCGCTCGATCGGCAGGCTGTTTGACGTTCGCAACCTTCAGTGCACTGCGCTTATTCGTCCTGCACGGTGTTGGCCAGGACGCCGATGCCGCTGACCGCGACTTCGAGCCGGTCACCAGCCTTCATGAACACGGGCGGCGTGCGCCGATGGCCCACGCCCGCCGGCGTTCCCGTCGAAATCGCATCCCCCGGCTGAAGCTCGGTAAACGTCGACACGTAATGCACGATGGCCGCGGGCGTCCACATCAGCCGCTCGAAGGTGGTTGACTGCATCAACGATCCGTTCAGGGTGGTCGTCAGCCGCATCGCGCCCGGATCCAGGATCGCGTCCGCCGTCACCATCCAGGGGCCGAACGCACTGCTGCGATCAAAATTCTTGCCCGCCGTCACACTGTGCTTCTGATAGTCACGCACCGACCCGTCCATCAGGATCGAATAACCCGCCACGTGCGACATGGCCTCCGCCTCCGGAATGTGCCGCCCCGCCTTGCCGATCACCAGCACGATCTCGCCTTCGAAATCGAACCGGTCCGACACACGCGGCTTCAGGATCGGCTGCTCGTGACCGACCAAGGACTGCCGGTGCTTGGTGAATAGCGATGGCGATTCCTGGCTGGCGCGGCCGGTCTCTTCAAGGTGGTCCTTGTAGGCCACGCCCAGCGCGAACACACGGGCGCCGCTGTCGGGGATTAGCGGCAGGTACTCGACGTGGGTAAGCGGATGGTCCGGTTGCACGGCGGCGCACAAGCGGCGCGCTTCATGAACCAGGTCCTGGCGCAGCAGGTCGGCCAGGCTGTGGCAACGGCCCGCAAACCGCGCCGACAGATCAATGAATCCGCCTTCGACGATTGCGCCAAAACACGTGCGGCCCTGTATCTGCACCGACGCCAGCTTCATGGATGTCTCCGTTGTGGCCGGCGCGGAGCCGGCACCCGGCGTCTATGCGCCGTGAGCCATGACGGTAGCGCGATGCGAAGGGGGCTTCCAACGATAGTTGGTCATGAGTCCAGCAGGGTGGGTCATGAATGGCGGGCCACGCCCGGTTCAGCGGATCTCGACGCTGTAATAGAACCGGTTGGCCGGAACGAAGGACACGCGCCATTCGACGACCTGGCCCACATGGTCTCTCATGGTGCGCTCGATGCGCATGCACGGCGTTGCCGGATCGACGCCAAAGATCGCCGCGTCAGGCGCGTCCAGCATGCCCATCGACAGCTCGTCGACCGCGCGCGACACCACCACGTCGCACAGCTCGTCATACACGGGATACAGCAGCGGCGGCGATTCGCGCTTCAGATAGCTTTCCAGCTTCGCGAAACGTTTGGCGGGCAGCCAGATATGTTCGACCAGCACGACCTCGTCGCCGTAGGCGCGCGAACGGTGCAGATACAGCACTTTTTCTGTTGCGGATCGCAGTTGCAGCTTGCCCCGCATCACATCATCGGCCGCTTTGGTTTCCAGCGTCAGGATGTGGGCCGACGGCAGTTCCTGTTGTTCGGTGCCGCGGAACCGCACAAAGCGCAGCATGGACGAGCGCTCGAACGCGCGCGTGACGAACGTGCCTTTGCCGTGGATGCGTTCCACGACCTTTTCCTGTTCCAGCGCCTGGATTGCCTTGCGCATGGTGCCAACCGAAATCGAAAACTCCGCGGCAAGCCGCTCTTCACTTGGCAAGGCTTCACCCGCTTTCCACACCCGATCGGCAATACGGCGCATCAATTCATCGCGCACCTGGACGTGGCGGGGCAGGCGTTGATCGATGACGGGGGATTGGGACATGGCAGGCGGGATGGTCAGGGCGTAATCGGCGATGCCAGTGTACCGGGAAAACCATAGGCACCGCCCGATGTTCTTTACACATACACTCCTGTACAGGAGTTAAGGTCACAACAACGGAGATTCGAATGCAATGGAAGATCGCGGCCGCTTTGGTCGCTGCCGTCACGGGATGGCACGGACAGACACTGGCGCAGGGTGGCTACCCCGATAAACCGGTACGTATCGTCGTTCCCTTCGCCCCGGGCGGCAGCTTCGACCTGATCGCACGGGACCTGTCAACCAAGCTGGCAGCGGTGTGGGGGCAGGCGGTCATCATCGACAACCGCGGCGGCGCCGGCGGCAACATTGGCGCGCAAGCCGTGATCGGCGCCGCGCCCGATGGCTACACCCTGCTGTTCTGGGGCGATGGCGTGCTGGCCAATCCCTTGCTGTACGACAAGCCGCCTTTCGATGCGATACGCGATCTGTCGGGCATCGCCCTGGTGGCCACGGCACCGCAGGTGCTGGTGAGCCGCCCCGGTACCGGACCGTCCACCATGAAAGACGTTCTGGCCGCGACCCAGCCTTTGAACTATGGCACGGCGGGCAACGGCTCGCCCGGCCATCTGGCCGCGGAACTGATGAAGCGCGAGGGCGCCAAACAACTGACGCACATTCCGTACAAAGGCGGCAATCAGGCGCTGACGGATCTGCTAGGCGGGCAGATCCAGCTCGTCTCGACAGGCTTGCCTGCGTGCATTGCCTTCATCCGCAGCGGCCGTCTGCAAGCGGTCGCAGTCTCATCGCGGACTCGCCTCAAGAACCTGCCGAATGTGCCTGCCGTGGCGGAAACACTGCCCGGCTACGAGGTCGATACCTGGTTCGGCATGATGGCGCCCAAGGCGACGCCAGAAGCAATCCGCAACAAGGTGGCTGCGGATCTGCGCAAGGTCATGGCCGATCCGGCCCTGCAGAAAAAGCTGATGGATGGCGGCTTCGTGCCCACCATCAGTACCCCCACCGAACTGGATGCCAAGATGATCAAGGACCTGGCGTTCTGGCGTGCCCAGGTCGCCAAGTCCGGAGCGCGTGCGGAATGAGCGTCTCGATCTCTCGTCGATATGGACCGGTGGCGCCGGTTCAAACCCTGACCGTCACGACCACCGACGCGCAACGCCTGACGCTGCGCGTGCTGCGCGAAGCTACCGATCCCACTGCGCTGCCCGTGGTGTTCGTTCATGCCTTGGCCATGAATGGCGACATGTGGGCGGGCGTCGCGGATGCGCTGGCGGAGGCGTTGGCATCGCCTGCGTCGGCATCGGCATCGGCCGCGTCGGGGTCTGACGCATTGACCCGCGCGTCTTCCTCATCTGCGCCTGGCGGCGTGATGATCGCCATGGACTGCCGTGGGCATGGCGTGTCCGACGCGCCGGCGGGCACGTACACCACTGACCGCTTTGCCCAGGATATTGCCGACGTCGCGACCGCGCTCGGTGCCGAACGTCTGCACCTGGTCGGCTGCTCCATGGGCGGCACCGTGGCATTGGCGTTTGCCGGCACCTATCCGGAACGTCTCGCCAGCCTGACCGTCATCGACGCCACCGCCTGGTATGGCGCGGACGCACCCAAGAATTGGGAGGGCCGCGCGCAGGCTGCGCTCAAGGACGGCATGGGATCGCTTGTCGAGTTCCAGCGTGCCCGCTGGTTCAGCCCCGAATTCCTTGCGGCCAACAACGACCTGGTGGAGCAGGCTGTCGATGTCTTCACGGCGAACCGCGTGGCTGCCTACGCAAGCACCTGCCGCATGCTGGGCGTGGCCGATGAGCGGGCGGGGTTGGAACGGTATGACGGACCTGCTGCCGTCGTGGTCGGAGAACATGACTATGCGACGCCGGTCACCATGGCGGAAGACGTTGCAGCGCGGCTGCCCGCTGCGACGCTGACCGTCATCGCCGACACCCGCCACTACACACCGCTCGAAGCGCCGCAGCAGGTGGCGGCGTGCATCGCAGAGGTCATGCGCCGTGCGCGCTGACGTCGATGCCTGCTGCCGTCAGGCTCGTTGCAAATCACAACTTTTATAAGAAACCGGAGACACCCCATGACCATCAACACGCAACGACGTCAGTTGCTGCTTGGCGCAGGCGCGCTGGCCACCCTGTCCCTGACAGGCTGCGCAACGCGTCCTCAGCACACTGACATCTTCGATTCGCACTGCCACATCATCGACACGCGCTATCCGATCATCCCTAACCAGGGCTACACCCCGCCATCCTTTCCCTTGGCGGAATATCAACGCCAGACGCAGCCCCTCGGCGTGACCGCCGGTGCGATCGTGTCGGGATCCTTCCATGGCAATGACCAGACCTACCTGCGTGCCGTGCTCGCGCAGCTCGGCCCCCGATGGGTCGGCGTCACGCAAGTCGCCCCCAACGTCCCTGATGCAGAAATCGCCAGCCTGTCCGCCATCGGCGTGCGGGCCCTGCGCTTCAACATTTTCCGCGGCCGCGTGGATACGGTCGATGACATCGTCGAACTGGCTACCCGCGCGCACGCGGCGGGCCGGTGGCATGCCGAAATCTACGCCGACGCAGCCGCCTTGCGTCCCCACGTCGCCAAATTGTCCAAGCTGCCCCAGATCGTCATTGATCACTTGGGCATGACCGAAGAAGGCCTGCCCGTCGTGCTGGATTTGGTCGATGCCGGCGCACGGATCAAGGCGACCGGCTTCGGCCGTGTCACCATGGACGTTCCCCGTGCACTCGAACGCATTGCCGCACGCAATCCCAACGCGCTCATGTTCGGGACCGACCTGCCATCCACGCGCGCCAAACGCCCGTTCGAAGTTGCCGATATCGAACTGGTGCGCAAGGTGCTGGGGCCGGAGCTGGCCAGGAAAGCGCTTTGGGACAATGCGGTGTCGTTGTATCGGCCGCAGGTGTGAACGGCCGATAAGCAGGCAGGGCGGCCGACATGCACGTTTGTGTCGACCAGCCGATATGGCTTTTGGATCGCGGCTTGCGGCGATTTGCCGCGCTGCCGATTCGCGCTTAGAATGCCGTACGGCGTCGCCCCAGCGCGCACGCCAATCTACTGCCCATCCCTGCAGTGCAATACGGATGGCGCGTCATGCGGGTGTAGTTCAATGGTAGAACGGCAGCTTCCCAAGCTGCATACGAGGGTTCGATTCCCTTCACCCGCTCCAGTTTTCCCTTCCATGCGATTCTCCGATCTCGACCAACGCCTCGCCACCCTCGGCGCCCAGCCTGCTCACCGCGGCCGGATCCTGCGCGTCTGGCTGAGCGGACAGACACTCGACACTGGGTCGCGTAAAGACTTCGAAAACTTCCTGCCGCTCGCGGTCCGCAATGCCTTGCCGGCCTTGACGGCGGAACTCGACGGCCTGGCCCGCATCCATTCCGAACACCCCGGCGATGACGGCAAGCGCCTGCTGGTCGCATTGGCCGACGGCCAGATGGTCGAAAGCGTGCTGCTGCCGCGCGATGCGCTCTGTGTGTCGACTCAGGTGGGCTGTGCGGTCGGCTGCCGGTTCTGCATGACCGGCAAGAGCGGCCTGATCCGCCAGGTCAGCAGCATGGAAATCCTGGCCCAGGTCGTGATGGCGCGGCGGCAACGCGTGGTCAAGAAAGTGGTCTTCATGGGCATGGGCGAGCCGGCGCACAACCTTGAAAACGTGCTCGAAGCCATCGACCTGCTCGGCACCCAGGGCAACATCGGCTACAAGAATCTGGTGTTTTCCACCGTGGGCGATCGGCGTGTGTTCGACGCGCTGCCCCGCCAACGCGTCAAACCGGCGCTTGCGCTGTCACTGCATACGACCAAGGCCGACCTGCGCGAACACCTGTTGCCACGCGCACCCAGGATCTCTCCAGAAGAATTGATCGAGCTGGGCGAGCAATACGCGCGTGACACGGGCTATCCGATCCAGTATCAGTGGACGCTGCTCAAAGGGATCAACGATGGCAATGATGAACTCGACGCAATATTGAGCCTGCTCAAAGGCAAGTATTGCGTGCTGAACGTCATCCCATTCAACAGTCTTGAGGGCGACGATTACGAGCGGCCGGATGCCGAGCGCGTTCAAGAGATCGTGCGTTATCTGCACGGCAGGGGCTTGCTGACCAAGGTCCGGAATAGCGCGGGGCAGGATGTGGAGGGCGGCTGTGGCCAGTTGCGGTCTCGCGTTGTCGGGACGGAGCAGGTTATCGAGCTTCGCCGCTCGCGTGCTGCAAGTCTCTGACCTTACAACTCGTCTGGCTGCCGCGGCCAGCACTGCGTCGCCGATCGATCGCCAGTGCGCTCGGTGATCCGCCTCACGAAGGCAAGCTTGCCGGGCGGCCGGTGTCGCCACCAGCGCATTGATCAACCGTCAATCCGCCTTGATGTTCCCGTCCTTGACGACCTTGCCCCACAGCGCCATTTCCTTTTGCAGATAGGCGCTCATCTCCTGCGGCGTCGAGTCCACGATCTGCACGCCTTCTTCCGCAAAGCCGGCCTTCAGCGCCGGGTCACGCAGCACCTTCACCAATTCCCTGTTGAGGGTGTCCAGCGTGGCGGGCGGCGTGCCCGCAGGCGCGGCATACCCCCACCACGCCGTGGCGTCGTAGCCCGGATAGCCTGCTTCAGCAACCGTCGGGACGTCGGGCAGCGCCGCAATGCGCTGGGTACCCGTCACCGCCAGCGGACGGGCGCGCCCGGATTTGATGTACGAGACTGCCGCGGTGTACGACGTGAAGGTGAACTGCACCTGCCCGCTGACCATGTCGGTCATGGCCTGCGCCGCGCCCTTGTACGGCACGTGCAGCACGTCGATGCCCGCCATGCTTTTCAGCAACTCGCCCATCAGGTGCGCGCTGGCGCCGTTGCCCGTGGACGAATACGACAGCGTTCCCGGTTTGGCCTTGGCCAGCGCCACCAGCTCGGGCAGTGTCTTGGCGGGTACAGACGCATTGGCCAGCAGGATCAACGGCGCCGATGCCGCCAGGGTGATGAAGTCGAAGCTCTTGGTGCTGTCGTAGGGCAGCCTGACCAGGCTCGGGTTGACGGCGTGCGCGGATGACACCTGCAGCAAGGTGTAGCCATCGGCCGGCGCCTTGGCGACGTAATCGGTGCCGATAGTTGCGCCACCGCCTGGTCGGTTTTCCACCACGACGGGCTGCTTGATGTTCTCGGACAGTTTCTGCCCGATGCGCCGTGCCAGCGTGTCGTTGATCGCACCGGGCGTGAAGGGAACGATGATCCGGATGGCTTGCGAGGGGAAGGGTTTGCCGTCCGGGACTGACTGCGCCATGGCGGGTCCCGAAACAGCCATCAGGCCGCCGATCACCCAGGCTGCCCCAGTGAACTTCCCAAGTCCGTTCGTGTTCATGCCGTCTCCCGCTGTACTTATTGTTGTCACGTCTGTGCGTGTCGGGACAGTCTAGGAGCGGAGAGGGGCACGCGATACGGCCAGGTGGGCATAGCTGGTTTGCCGATCACGTTAGGTAAGATCCGTACTCCCACCAACAACCCACATCAAGAGTCGGGGAGACGATCAATGAAACACATAGGGATGGCATTCGCCATTGCCGCAGGCACCGCACTGAGCGGCGCGGCGTCCGCACAACCCATCAGCTTGAGCGACATGGGCTCGTTCCACATTGGTGGCGAGCAGTTCGTCGTATCGGGCGAGCCGATCAAGGAAGTTAAATTCACGGCAGGGGGCGTCCCGCTCAAGATCGATCCCAACGGCACCTACATGGTCGGGCAGATGTACGTGCAGTACTTCATTCCGCAGGCGCCGAAGGGAGCCGTGCCGCTGTTGATGTGGCATGGCGGCGGGCTGTCCGGCGTCACGTACGAGACGACGCCCGATGGCCGCCAGGGCTGGCTGAACGACTTCCTGCGCCGCGGCTGGCCGGTCTACAACTCCGATGCGGTGGAACGTGGCCGCTCGAGCTGGCCGGCGACCGCCAAGCCCGTGTGGGAAGGCGAACCGGTGCTGGTGACCGCGGCGAACGCCTATGAACGCTTCCGTATCGGCGGACCGGATTCGTGGAGCGATGACCCCGCCAAGCGCAAGTTGCTGCCCGGCAGTCAGTTCCCGGCAGACCAGATCCAGCAGTTCGCCCGGCAGTTCGTGCCGCGCTGGACGACCACCGATGTGCCGACGCTCAAGGCCTATCTGGAACTCGTCGACAAGGTGTGCCCGTGCGTGTTGCTGGTGCACAGCCAGGCAGGCAAGTTCGGCATGCAGGCTGCGCAACTGCGCCCTGAAAAGATCCGCGCCGTGGTCGCCGTCGAGCCCGCCGAAGTGGGCGACATGGACAAGGTCGCGGCCATGAAGAACGTGCCGATGATGATGGTCTATGGCGACTACATCGAGCAGGACCTGCGCTGGCCCAAGATCCGCGCGAACGGCGCCAGGTTCGCCGAGGCGGTCCGGCAAGCGGGCGGCCAGGTGGACGAAGTGGACTTGCCCAAGATCGGCATCAAGGGCAATTCGCATATGGTCATGATGGACAAGAACAATCTGGAAGTGTCGGCTGTCATCAACGACTGGCTGGCCAAGCGCGGTCTGTACAAGCCGTGATGGGCTGACACCGCATCACGCGCGGCGGGGCATGTCCAATCCATACAGCTCCGCCGTGTTCTCCCACAGAATCCTTTGCGCCAGCCATTCGGTCTGTTGTGCGCTCCACACCTTGCGCTGATACCCCTGATCGAGCACGACGTTGAGCGAGTCGCGGGCGTAGTGCGCAGCGGCCACATGAAATTCTGGCGCGGCGGTATCGGTGCCGAACAGCAGCTTGTTCGCCGGCAGGATCTCCATCCATTCCGCCAGCTTCTGCCTCAGGTAAAAGTGGTGCAGATAGGGCATCCACGAAAAATCCAGGTAGACGTTGCCGTAGGTCTGGACGAGCGCGGCGCAGTCGCTGGAAAACGGATAGCCGCCATGCAGCAAGGTGATCTTGAGCCGGTTCAAGGACCGCGTATTCAAGAAACCTTCCAGCAAGAACGGTGCGGTGTTGGCCATCAGCATGCCGGGTTCGGGGTGACCCATGCCGACATGCACTTGCAAGGGCAGGCCGCGATCGCACGCAACCTGCGCGGCGCGCCGGGCCAGAAAGTTTTCCAGAGCGCGCCGGTCGCCCGACCTGCCTGCGGCAAACGACTCATACGCAGCTTGCGCCTCCGCCTGCTCGGCACGCCCGAAGTCGATGGGGCGTACATAGGCCGACGCCAGTTTCAATGCGACGGCGCCTTCGTTTATCCGCCGCTCCAGTGACGCATCCACGAACTGCAGATAGGCATCGAAGCTGGCGGGCGGTGTGTCCATGCCGTACTGTTTCAGCTCGGTCCGCAGCACGTTGCCAAAGGTGGTGTGAAAGCGCTGGTATTCAGTGCCTCGCAGCGTCGTCTCGGTAGTGTGAAAGGGGTAAAGATAGGCGTCGACGCGGATCACTTGCCGGTATCGAGTCGGGTTCCAGACCGTGCGATCCAGGTAGGGCACGTCGGTCAGAATGATCGGGGTGTCGGCCAGGTCAGCGGCGGCGTCGTACGTGAACGATGGGCCGCGCGCGCCCCATTCCTGCGCGGTGCGCATCTGCGTGTCCCAGTCGGCATCGGGTCCGTACAACTGCCGGCATCCTTCCCGCAGGGCCGTCGCAAAAAAGGTCGTTGATCTGAACAACAATCCCCGGTCCAGCAGTGTCTGCGTGCCGTGATCGGCCTCCAGCCGCGCCAGCGCGGCGGCGTCCCCTTGGTTGCGGGCCGCAATAAACGCGTCGTAGACCTCGGCCGGCACGTTCGCTTCCATGTGCGCGGTGGCAAAGTGTTCTTCGATCTGCCGCACGGTGCGAAAGCGGCTGACGGACGCATGCGAGTGGTGGTCAATGGCGGGCATGCCGCCCGTGATGTCGGGTATCTGCACTGCGGTCTCCTGGCCGGCGGTCACACTATTCCGGCTTGATGTTTTTGTCTTTGATGATGGCGGCCCACTGCGCGCTTTCCTTGCGGATGTGCGCATCGAATTGTTCCGGCGTGGTGGCCTGCGGGTTCATGCCGAATCCCCGCAGTCGTCCTGGCAGCTCGCCGCCTGACAGGGCGCGTGTCGTCTCGTCGTTGAGCTTGGTGATCACAGGTTGCGGCGTTCCGCCCGGCGCGCACAGGCCATACCAGGAATTGACGTCGAACCCCTTCAAGCCGAGTTCATTCAGGGTCGGGACGTCAGGCAGGTGCGGCGATCGTTCCAACGATGTCACCGCCAGCGCACGCACCTTGTCCGGGTGGTCCTTGATGTAGGTGCGCGCGGACGGCAGTGGGTTGAAGTAGAAGTCGACGTGGCCGCCCAGCAGATCGGCGATGACGGATTGCGCGCCTTTGTACGGCGTGTGCACCGCGGACAATCCGGCTTGCCGCAGGAACAGTTCGGCGGCCAGGTGTGTCACGTTGCCGACGCCCGCCGACGCAAAGAAGGCCTTGCCCGGATTGGCCTTGAGGTAGGTTGCGAATTCCGCGTAATTCCTGGCAGGCACGCGCGCACTTGCGACCAGCACCATGGGCGCCGTTGCAATCAGCGATACGGGCACGATGTCTTTGCCAACCGTGTAGGGCAGGTTGGTTTGCAGATTGGGGTTGATGGTGATCGGGCCGGGGGAACAGATCAGCAGCGTGTGGCCGTCGGGCGCCGACTTGGCGACATAGCCGGTGCCGATCTGGCCATTGGCGCCGCCCTTGTTTTCGACCACGTAGTGCTGCCCCCAGGTGGCCGTGAAGTGATCGCCCAGGCCGCGCGCGACCGGATCCAGGTCGCTGCCGGCAAAGAAGGGGACCACGATCTTCAACATCTTGTTCGGGTAGGTCTGCGCAGGGACATGGGTGGGAAGGGCTGCCAGCGCACAAAGCGTCGCGATACGGGCAAGAGTTTTCATGAGTCGGATGCCTTCAGAACGCCGTTGATGGGAAGTATCGGGGTCACGCGATAGAAAAATTGTAGCGCTACAATTTTGTCCGCACAAGCATTTATCTGAGGGTCATGCGGCAGTCCGGTCATGACCTGCGGGTTATGCTTGCCCACCTGACAGGCAGGGGCCTGGAAAAGAATGAGCCTATGAAGTCCACGATGGCCGACGTTGCCGCGGCTGCCGGCGTATCGCCGATGACCGTCTCCAACTGCTACAAGCACCCGCACAAGGTCCACGCAGAGACCCGCGAGAAGGTGCTCGCCACGGCGGCCGCGCTGGGCTATGTGCCCAATCTCATCGCCAGCAGCCTGGCCTCGGGCCACAACCGCACGATCACGGCAGTGGTGCCGTCATTGAGCAACTCGAGTTTTGCCAGAACGCTGGAGGGCTTGGGCGATTTCCTTGAGTCGCAGCGATACGAGCTGCTGTTGGCGGTGGCGGAAGACCCGCAGCGCGAGACGCAGGTGATCCGCGGCATTCTCGGGAGGCGGCCGGCCGGGATCGTGCTGACAGGGGGCGAGCACACGCAAGAGACCATCCGGCTCATTCAGCAGTCAGGCGTTCCCGTGGTCGAGACATGGTTGTCGAGCGCACCCAGCATCGACATGGCCGTCGGCTTTTCCTTGTCTGACGCCGCGTACGACATGACGCGGCTGGTGATCGACAAAGGACTGCGCCATATTGGTTGGGCGGGGCACAACCTGCCCGACAGCCAACGCTATCTGCAGCGTCAGCAAGGGTTCCAGAAGGCGATGGAAGAGGCCGGCTTGCGCTCGGATCTGATCCACTTGACCGCGGAATCCGAAGGCTTTGCCGGAGGACGTCTGGCGATTGAAGCCTTGCTGAAAAAGGAGCGCCGCCTGCAGGCACTGTGCTGCGTGACGGATGTCGTCGCCGCGGGCGCGTTGTTCGAATGCGCGCGTCGTGGGTGGAAGGTGCCTGCCCGCTTCGCCGTAGCGGGCTATGGGGACTACCAGATCGCCGCCGAGGTGCCGCCGGGTCTGACGTCGGTCAAGACCAACGGCGCGGGCATTGGCCGCGCGGCGGGCGAACTGCTGGTGCAGAAGATCGAGACCGGCCAGGTCGACGATCGCGTGCGGCGTGTGCCTTACGAGATCATCGTGCGCGGCAGCGTCTGAGCATCAGCGGTTTCCTTCAGCGCCCGTCCCGCGGCAGGAACACCAGCACCAGCAATGAACACACCCCCGCGCACAGAAACGCCAGGTCATAGCGGCCGCTCGATGCAATCGCAATCGCAAACGCCGATGGCGCGACGATGTTGACGAACGTGACGAGGATCGACGATCCGGCCGCGGTCTCGGACACCAGGTCGGGCGGCGAGCGGCGGGCGACCTCGGCGATCTGCACGCCATTCCAGCTCGCGGCCGTGCAGCCTGCCACGAAGGCCAGCAGCAGGATCGTCCAGAGCGGCCAGTCGGGCTGGATGAAGCCGAGCAGGGCGGTCGTGCCCGCGGAAAAGATGGCCGCCAGCGACAGGGTGGCCGTCGCCGATTGCAGGCGGTCCGAGATCCAGCCCAGCGCGATCCGTCCGAGCACGCCGCCCAACTGCATCACGGCAAAGATGGCGCCGGCCAGGCTCAGTGAAAAGTTGAGACTGTCAACGAGATAGATGACGGTGAAGGCGAACCAGCAGCTTTGCGCGACAGCGAACAGGCTGCCGACGATGGAGATGTTGAGCAGGCCCCGGTTGTGTCCCAACGATGCCAGCGGCACGGCAAGCGATCGCAGCGAGTGCAGGCTGAGCGCGTACCACGGGCGGCCGGAAACGCCGGGCCGCCGTTCGTCGATGGTGTCGCTCAGTCTCCATGTCAGCGCGGTGGGGAGCAGCACGATGACGGCACAGGCGCACAGGGCGACTCGCCAGCCGGCGACGGCGATGATGCCGGGGATCAGGAGTCCCGCCAGGATGCCGCCCAGCGGCACGCCGGCCTGCTTGATCGAGAACATCAGGTTGCGCTTGCCGGGGGGCGAGTAACGCTGCAGGACTTCGCTGCCGGCGGGGTTGGCGGCGCCGTTGCTCATGCCCATGGCGATGCAGGCGGCCAGCGCCACATGCACGCTCGGGTAGACGAACAGGGCCATGCAGGCCGCGCCAAGGATCAGGGTTAGCTGCAGGGTGCGCGTGCCGCCAAGCCGCCGCAGCAGAGCGGCGCCGGCGACCAGCATGACGAGGCCGCCCAGGGCGTTGCCGGCGGTCAGGTAGCCGATGGAACTGCCGCTCCATCCGAATTCGGCGGAGATGGCGGGCACGATGATGGGGATGAGGCGCGACAGGAAAGCCGCGATGGTCTGGAGGGCGAAGATTGCTGCCACAGGCACGAGCCAGGTAGGAGCGTTGCGTTTCATGAGGCCTGGAGATGAACGACGGGGACGGTCTTGGGTCTGCGCAGTGTACTGAGGATCGACACTCAGTACACTGCACACAACCGAAAGCGGCATGTTACCCGTCTGCCGCACCATCCGTTTACGCTCCGGAGCCCTTAGTCGATGCATCACCTGTTGCCGCGCCTGGTCGCGTTCGTTCTTGCCGCCGTCGTGACTGGCGCTCTGGCAAGCATCGTGCAGACGCAGTTCAACCTTGCGTCGCTACTTGCCTTCGGGGCGCCGGTCACGACGGCGTTGCGTGGCCTGACGACAATGGAAGACCTGGCGCGGTTCGGCCCCGTCATGGCGGGCATCGCCGCGGTGGCCTTGCTGCCCGCGTTCGCGGTGGCCCACGTCGTCGGCCGCGTCGTGCATGCCAGATGGCACAAGGGACTGCTGATGCTGGCCGGCCTGTGCGGCATGGCGGTGGCGTTCTGGTTGATGGCGTCGGTCATTCCCATGCCACCGCTGTTCGCGATCCGCCGCCTGCCGGGCTTTGTGTCGATGTCATTTACGGGCGTGGTCGGTGGACTGGTGTACGCGGCGGTCAGGGCAAGAAGCCGGTCCCGCAGCAACGGTCCGGGTTGGGCGGGCACGCTAGCCACGGCGGGGGCGATCCTGCTGGTGCCGGTGGTGGCATTCATCGTGATGGCCCCGCCGCGGGGTGTCCCGCCCGCGCCTGCCGATCCGGCAACGTATCAGGTGCAGACGGTGGCGACCGGGCTGGAACGGCCGTGGTCCGTGGCCTTCCTGCCTGATGGCCGCATCCTGGTGACCGAGATACGCGGGCGCCTTCGTGTCGTGGGCAGCAACGGCGCGCTATCGGAGATCGCGCTCGACGGCATGCCTGCGGGCTTTCATGAAGGCGGCGTGGCGGGACTGATGGAAGTGATGCCCGATCCGGACTTTGCACAGAACCGGTGGCTATACCTGACCATGAGCTATGGGGTGGCCGGCGCGAACGGCACACGGCTGATCCGGGCCACGCTGGACGGCGATCGGATCAAGGACGTCAGGATCCTGTTCAACGGCACGCTCAAGACCCGGGCCGGCAACAACGGCGGACGCATGGCGTTCCTGCCCGACGGCACGCTGGCGCTGACCGTGGGTGACGGCAACCTGCAACGCGAAGCGGCCCAATCCACCCATGACCATCAGGGCACCGTCGTCAGGATCGACCGGGAAGGACGCGCGCCTGCCGACAATCCTTTCGTGCACGTGACCGGCGCCTTGCCCGAGATCTACAGCCTGGGGCACCGCAACGCGCAAGGGATCGCGGTCGATCCCGATACCGGGGACCTGCTCATCTCGGAACATGGCCCGCGCGGGGGCGACGAGATCAACCAGATCGTTGCGGGCGGCAACTATGGCTGGCCCATCGTGACGGGCGGCATCGACTATCCCTTTCCTCGGGTCACGCCGTTCAGGCGCCTGGAAGGCTACCTGAATGCGCAGCTGGAATGGACGCCGTCCATTGCGCCGGCGGGGCTGGCGGTCTACACCGGTGCGCTGTTTCCGCAGTGGCGCGGCGATCTGCTGGTGCCGGCCCTGAAAGAGCGATCGGTACGCCGGGTGATCCGCCGGGAGGGCCGTATCGTTGGCCAGGAACTGCTGCTGGCGGACCTGAAGCTGCGCATGCGCGACGTCAAGGTTGCGCCTGACGGGTCGGTCTATGTACTGACCGATGGCGCGGATGCCAGGCTGCTGCGGCTGGTGCCGTCCTGAAACGCTTCAGTCTTTTCCCTCGGCAATCACCAGCAGCACCGACGCCGGCACCTTGCCGAGCGACGTGATCTTGTGCGGGATGCTGGAGTTGAAATGCACGCTGTCGCCCGCCTTGAGCGTCTCGGTGCGCCGCGCCAGCTGCAGCGTGATGCTGCCCTTCAGCACGTACAGGATTTCTTCCCCCTGATGATGGCTCATCGGATGGTTGCGGGTCGGCTCGTCAGTCGGGTTGACCACGAAGGCGACCATCTTGTGGCCGGGCAGGGTGCCCGACACCAGGCGCGGAGTGCGTGCCGCGCCGGACGCAGACGCGGCCGATGAGGCGGGCGGCGCCCGGTTGATCACCACCGGGTCATCTTCGTGCGACTCGGAAAACAGCGCCTCGACCTGGACCCCCAATACTTTCGCGATCCGCAGTGCGGCGCCGATCGATGGCGTCGATACGCCGCGTTCCAGCTTCGACAGATAGCTGCGTGTCAGCTCCGTCTGTTGCGCGAGTTCTTCAAGCGTCAAGCCGGCCTGCACGCGCAACAACTTCAATTTCAAAGACATCTATTTCCTAAATGACACTTGTGTCCTACACTAAACACGGGTTCTGGACGTTGATCGAAGTTGGAGCCGGCTCGCGGCCGCTCCGTCACCGGGGATAGGTATGACGCTCACCAAGCGCTGTCTTGCAGCAGTTTTCATTGCCTTATGTAGCACCGCAACGGGCGTGGTGCAAACCGCCGCCGCCGCGGACGCCAATTATCCCAACAAGCCGATACGGCTGATCATTCCGTTTGGCGCAGGTGGCATTACCGATGTGGCTGGCCGCATGATCGGGCAGTACCTGGGCGAAGCCTTGTCCCAGCAGGTCATCATCGACAACCGGCCAGGCGCGGGCGGATCGATCGCCGCGCAGGCGCTGGTGGGCGCCAAGCCCGACGGCTACACGCTGCTGCTCGGGACGGTCGGCACGCAGGTCGTCAACAAGATGCTCTACAGCAAGCTGAGTTACGATCCGGCCGCCATGACGCCGGTGTCCCTGGTCAGCAACTCGCCGTATGTGATCGCCATCAACGGCATCGACGGGGTTGACGATCTGCAGGGCCTGGTGCGATACGCCAAGGCCAACCCGGGCCGCCTGAACTTCGGGTCGGCCGGCAACGGCAGCTCGCCGCACCTCGGCATCGAACTCTTCAAGCTGGCGACACAGACCGACATCGTGCATGTCCCGTTCAAGAGCGGCGCCGAGGCGGTCAACGCCGCGGTGGGCGGGCAGGTCAACATCGTTATCGACGCGCTCCCGGTGATCGATCCGCAGGCCAAGGCGCAGCGGCTCAAGATCCTGGCGATTGCCGCCGCCGAACGCAGCCCGGCCGCGCCCAACCTGAAGACAAGCGTCGAGCAGGGCCTGCCACAGTTCCAGATCGGATCGTGGAATGCGCTGGTGGCGCCCAAAGGCACGCCGGACGCAGTCGTTGACGTGCTCAACAAGGCGCTGGCCACGGCGCTGAAGCGGCCGGAACTGATGGCGCGGCTGACCGACATGGGCATCGAGACCTTGCCCACGGGGGTCGCCGCCTACCAGCAACACGTCGCCAGCGAAACCGCGAAGTGGACCAAGGTGATCCAGACCGCGGGCACCCGGCTCGATTGAGGCGCGATCACCATGCTGCTCTATGACACCCTGCGATCGGGCAATGCGTGGAAGGTCAGGTTGATGGCCAGCCTGGTTGGCGTGCCGCTCGAACGCCGCACGCTGTCGATTGACCGCGGCGATCTGGCCCAGCCGGCCTTTCTGGCGGTCGCGCCGCTCGGCCATGTGCCCGTGCTGCGGCTGCCCGACGGGACGCATCTGGCCGAATCGCTTGCGATTCTCCACTATCTGGCGCAGGGCACCCCGTGGTGGCCGGATGCCTTGCCCGCGCAATCGTCGGTGCTGACCTGGCTGTCGTTCGAGCAGGATCGCCACATGAAACCGCTGGCACAATTACGCCTGCTGCTGGCCCTGCACCCAGGCGGCGATCCGCTCGGGGCCACCTGCATTGCGCACGCCAGGGCGGCGCATGCCGCGCTGGGCGTGCTCGACACGCAGCTTGCGCGGCAAGGCCAGGATGGCTGGGTAGCCACGCCGGATCATCCGAGCATTGCCGACGTGGCGCTGTATCCCTACACCTGCATGGCGCCAATGGGCGGCATCGCATTGAACGACTACCCGGCCATCCGGGCGTGGCTGGACCGCATGGAACACCTGCCGGGCTACCAGGCACTGTTTCCGGGCCAGCCCGAGCGCAATCTTTCCACACAAGAACAACCTTAGGGACATCATGAACCGAACCGATACCTTTGAGCTCGACAAGGCGACGCTGGTGGCCGACTCCACCGTCCAGCTCGACAAGCAATTCCAGGACAGCCGCTACACGCTGCGGCAGAAGCTGGCGCTGACGTGCCGCATTCTGTTCGACAACGGACATGACTCGGGCCTGGCGGGGCAGATCACGGCGCGTACCGGTACGCCGGGGCAGTTCTTCACGCAGCAACTGGGCCTGGGCTTCGATGAAATTGCGGACAGCAACCTGTTGTTGGTCGACGAAGACTTGAACGTGCTTGAAGGCGACGGCATTCCGAATCCGGCCAACCGTTTCCATTCCTGGGTCTACCGCGCGCGGCCCGACGTGAACTGCATCATCCACACGCATGCGGTCTACGCCGCCGCGCTGGGCATGCTGGAACAGCCGCTGGTCATTTCGCACATGGACAACTGCGTGCTGTATGACGACGTTGCGTTTGTCGGCAAGTGGCCCGGCATTCCCGTCGGCAACGAAGAAGGCGAGTTCATCTCGGCGGCCCTGGGCGACAAGCACGCCTTGCTGCTGTCCCATCACGGGCTGTTGATCGCTGGCTCAACCGTGGAAGAAGCGTGCGTGCTGGCGATCGCCTTCGAGCGCGCGGCGCGTATGCAATTGCTGGCCATGAACGTCGGCGAGATCCAGCCGATCGACCCCGCCCTGGGCCGCGAGGCGCATGACTGGGTGCTGCGTCCGAAGCGCAACACCATCGCGTTCGAGTACTACGCGCGGCGGTCGCTCAAGGACGCGCGCAACGCGGATTGCCTGCGCTGAAGCACCCCGATACACGCGGTACACATCCATGACGCATCCGGCGTGTTGCATTGCGCAATTCGCCGTGAGGATGCCGTTAGACTTTGTCCAGTCGGCCGCTGCGCCGGGTACTGGACAAATAGATGAGTGTGTCAACCAAACCGGGCGCCGCCGAGCAGCGCCAGCATTCCCGCGAGCAACTGCTGCACCTTCTTGCCGAAGCGGCCGAGCTGGAGCACAACCTGCTGTGCTGCTATCTGTATGCCGTCTTCAGCATGAAGCGGAAGGGGCAACCGGGGGTGACCGATGCCCAGGCCGACACGGTCCATGCGTGGCGCACGTCCATCATGCAGGTGGCGATGGAGGAGATGGTGCATCTTGCGCTCGTCGCCAATCTGACCGTGGCGGTGGGCGGCCGGCCGCATTTCAATCGCCCGAACATGCCGGTATCGCCGCTGTATCACCCGGCCAATATCGTGGTCGAACTCGCACCCTTCAACGTCGATACGATCGAACACTTCATCTTCCTGGAACGGCCGGAAGGGTCTGACGTCAAGGATGGCAAGTCCTTTGCCGATGCGGCTGGCGACTATCATCGTGGGCCGCACCCGGCCGCGTCGGTCATGCCCAGTGCGATGGACTACGACACCATCGGCGACTTCTACGAGCGGCTGCGCACCTGTATCCAGGATCTGGCCAGGGACCTGGGTGAAGCCACCCTGTTCTGTGGCGGCGTGGCGGGACAGCTGAGCCCCACCCAGCTCGACATGCCGGGTGTTCGGGCCGTGGCGACGCTGGATGACGCGATGGAGGCGATCGACACCATCGTCACGCAAGGCGAGGGCGGGAAGTCGGATCACGACACCTCGCACTACAACCGGTTCGTTGCCATTCGCAAACAGTTGATGGCCTTGTCGGACGCGGATCCGGCCTTCGTTCCCGCCTGGCCTGCGGCGCGCAACCCGCTGATGCGCAAGCCGGCGGACGGTGCGCGCGGTGTGCATGTCAGCGCCGTGGCGGCGGCGCAGGTTCTGGATCTGGCCAATGCGGTGTACGGGCTGATGCTGCGGGCCCTGGCTGCCGCCTGGGGAAAGCACGTGCCCCTGCCCGATGGCGCCCTGCGGCCGGAACGCGCGCTGGACCTGGCGATGCGATTGATGGGCATCGTTGCCGGGTTAGGCGCGCACCTGTGCACCTTGCCCTTGTCGGATACGGATGCCGGCACGACCGCGGGCATGACATTTACCATGCTGAGGGCGACCGATGCGATCCTGGCCCACTGCGAGCAGGCCTGGATCGCCGAACGTCTGCAGGACGTGGTGCACACGGCGCGGCGGATCGCGCAAGCGGAGCCCGCGCTGGCCGCCACGGTGGGCAGGCTGGAGGCCATTGCCGGGGACTACGCCTGATCAACCGTACCGCGGTCAGATCGGATACCCGACAATCGCCTTGACCTCCAGGTATTCCTCGAAGCCGAACACGCCGAATTCCCGCCCGTTGCCGGACTGCTTGTAGCCGCCGAAAGGCAGGCTGCGGTCGAACGGCGCGCCGTTGAGGTACACCCGGCCGGCTCGGATGCGGCTGGCGACTTTGCGAGCATGCTGAAGATCCGTGCACTGAACGAATCCGGCCAGCCCGAAAGGCGTGTCGTTGGCAATCGCCACGGCGTCGTCCTCGGTGTCGTAGGACAGGATGGACAGCACCGGACCGAAAATCTCTTCGCGCGCGATGCGCATGTCCGGGGTGACATCGCCGAACACGGTCGGGCGGACGTAGTAGCCGTGTTCCAGTCCGTCGGGCCGCCCCAGGCCGCCGGCCACCAGGGTCGCGCCGTCGTCGATGCCGGCCTGGATCAACGCCTGCACCTTGTCGTACTGCGCCTGGCTGACCAGCGGCCCCATGGTGGATGCCGGCGACAGCGGGTCGCCCAGGCGGATGCTGGCAATGGCCTCGCGCGCCGCGTCGAACGCCACATCCCGGTGGATACGCGGGATCAGCATGCGTGTCGGCGACTGGCAGTTCTGGCCCGCGTTGGTGTTGCAGGCATGTACCCCGGCGATCACCGCCGCCCGGATGTCCACATCGGGCATCAGGATGTTGGCGGACTTGCCGCCCAGTTCCTGCGCCACGCGTTTGACCGTGTCCGCGGCCAGTTTTGCCACGCGAATGCCTGCACCCGTCGATCCGGTAAAGGACACCATGTCGATGCCGGGGTGCGCCGCGATGGCCTCACCCACGGTCGGCCCATCGCCGTTCACCAGGTTGAACACGCCGGCGGGCAGTCCGGCCTCGTGCACGATTTCTGCGAACAGCATCGCGCTGAGCGGCGCGATCTCACTGGGCTTGAGCACGACCGTGCAACCGGTGGCGATGGCGGGCGCGACCTTGGACGCCACCTGGTTCAACGGCCAGTTCCACGGCGTGATAAGGCCGCAGACACCAATGGGCTCGCGCCGCAGGATGCCGCTGCCCATCTTTTCTTCGAACGGAAATTCCGCCAGCACGCGCAGCGCTTCTTCAAAGTGGAAGAGGGCAACGGTTGCCTGGCGCTCGGTCGAAAACGTGATCGGCGCGCCCATCTCCAGCGTCATCATGCGGGCGAGTTCCGGCAGGCGGGCACGGAAGCCGTCGATGATGCGGCGCAGGTAACCCAGGCGTTCTTCGACAGGGGTCCCGGCATAGGTGTCGAAGGCGCGGCGGGCGGCATCGACCGCGCGATCCACGTCCTGTTTCGACCCCAGGCTGATGCGCGCAAAGGCGGTTTCGGTGGCCGGGTTGATGACGTCCAGGGTCGCCGGCACGGCCGGGTCGACCCAGGCGCCGTCGATGTAGAACTTCAGATGATCCATGGTGAGGTGCCCGATGCGGTGGTGGTTGATAGCCCTTCGAATGTGCCGGTTCAGTCGACCGTGATGCGGGCCGACTCGACCACGACCTTCCATTTGGCGGCTTCGCTGCTCATCTGTTCGCTCAGTTGCGCGGGGGTCCCCGCCAGCGGCGCCATGCCCAGTGACGCCAGCTTGGCCTTGCCTTCCGCCGAGCGCGTATAGGCGTTGATCTCTTTGTTCAGGGAGTCGACGATGGCCTTGGGCAGTCCGGCCGGACCGACCATGGCGCTCCATACGGTGGCTTCCAGGTCGAGCCCTTGTTCCGCGGCGGTCGGCACATCGGGCATGCCCACGAAGCGGGCCTTGGACGTGACGGCCAGCGCTTTCAGCCGATTGGCCTGGATGTTCGGGATCAGCGAGGTCACCGGCGCCGTCACGGCGTCGACCGTGCCGCCGATCGCGTCCGCCATGGCGGGTGCGTCACCCTTGTAGGGCACCGACTGCAGCTTGGCGCCGGTGTGCATCCGCAGGTATTCGACGGCCAGGTGCCCGATGGTCCCGTTGCCGGGGTTGGATACGGTCATGGCGTTCGTGCGGGTCTTGCTGAGCGCCACCAGGTCCTTGAGCGAGTTGGCCTGCACCGAGGGGTTGACGGCCATGACCAGCGGGATTTCGCCGATCAAGGCGATCGGGGTCAGGTCCTTTTCCGCATCGAAGGGCATCGGTTTGTACAGCCACTTGTTGTTGGCCAGGGGGCCCGACGTCGCCAGGCCAAGGATGTAGCCATCGGGCGCGGCTTTGGTGACAAAGTCGACGCCGATGTTGCCGCCCGCGCCGGCGCGGTTTTCCACCACGAATTGCTGGCCGTAACGGGTGCTGAGGTGCTGGGCGATCTGCCGGGCCACCAGGTCGGAACTGCCGCCCGGCGCGAACGACGCGACGATACGGACCGTCTTGTTGGGCCAGTCGCCCTGCGCGTGCGCAAGGCCGTGGAAGGCAAAGAGGGCGCCCAGGGCGCAGACGATGGTGCGGCGCAATGGCAGGAATGTCATGGTGGTCTCCGGAAGGTTTTGTGTTTTTTTTGAGTGTGCTCAAAGTTGAAGCGCGTGCACTTTCTGTTTTCGCACTTTTCGCGGCGTGAAACAGGCGGCGCTTGGCAAGGGTGCATTTGGCCGCTCTGCCTTTCACCCTGCGGAAAGCGCCGTCACCGGCGTTGTGCGGTGCCGGGCAGCGGCGCATGCTGGAAAAAACACCTATCAGGAGACTCTTGTGGACCCACATGCCGGCGGTGATCGCCCCGCACGCTTTCTTGAAGATTTCGAGATCGGTGAACGCTGGACAAGCACGCCCACCGTCATCGGCGAAGCCGAAATGATTGCCTACGGGCTGGCCAACGATCCTCAACCGATGCACACCGACCCGATCGCTGCGGCGGAAGGTCCGTTTGGCGGCCTGGTGGCCAGCGGGTGGCAGATCGCTGCCTTGTCGATGCGGGTGTTCGTCCAGTCCGGCGGCTACGGCAAGACGCCGGTGGTTGGCATGGGCATTGACGAATTGCGCTGGCAAAAGCCCGTGCGGCCCGGCGATACACTGACCGTTGAACGGGAAGTGGTCGAGGTCACGCGGTCACGGACCCGCCCGGACCGGGGCATGATCCGGACGCGCGTGCAGGTGCGCAACCAGGACGGCGACGTGGTGATGACGCTCTACACGCTGGGCCGCGTGCCTGCGCGCCATGCCGAACTGGCCGGGAGCGCGCCATGATCGAGGTCGACCGTCCTGCCGACATGGCCGCCTGGGTGGGCAAGGAAATCGGGGTCAGTGACTGGTTCCAGATCACCCAGGATCACATCGACGCCTTTGCCAAACTGACGGGTGACGACCTCTGGATCCATGTCGACCCGGAACGCGCCCGCACCGGCATGCCCGATGGCAAGACGATTGCGCACGGGTTTTTTACCCTGTCGCTGATTCCGTTCCTGGTGCGCAGCGTCTATCGGATCGTCCACCGGGGTCACGGCTTGAACTACGGATCGAACAAGATCCGCTATGTCAGCCCGGTGCAGGTTGATTCCCGCATCCGCTTGCGTCAGACCATCCTGGCGGCGGACCCGGTCGATAACGGCATGAAGATCACGTCCGAATGTGTGATTGAAATCGAAGGCAAGAGCCGGCCCGCGCTGGTGGCCGAATTCCTGATGGTGGTGTATGACAACTAATTCGTTGACATCGGCAACGGGAAGCGCGGCTGATTTCGTGGCGTTCCCGGCCTTGATCAGGCAGCACGCCAAGGCGACGCCGGACCGTTCCGCGTTTGTCTGTGACGGCAGGGAACTCCGCTGGTCCGGCCTGGCCGAAGCCTTGCCGCGCGTCACGGCTGCCTGCCGGTCGATGGGCGTCCAGGCGGGGGACAAGGTCGCCTTCATCACCACGATATCGCTCGAGGCGCTGGCGACATTCTTCGGCGTGATCGCCGCCGGTGCCTGCACCGTGCCGCTCGCCACGTCCGCCACCCCAGCCGCACTGTTGAGCATGCTCCGCAATGCCGATGCCAAGGTGCTGATCGTGAGCGCCGACATGTTTCCGGTGCTGGCCGACATCGTGCCTGATATCGAAACCCTGTTCGCCGGCCGGCTCGTTGCCATCGGCTTTGATCAGGCCGGGTGGCGGACCTGGGATGACTGGATGGCGTCGGGCGATGTCCACGCCGCGCTGGAGCCCGCGGCGCTGACGCCCGACCAGGACTTCAACCTGGTCTACAGCTCGGGCACCACCGGCGAGCCCAAAGGCATCCTGCATCGGCACGGCATGCGGTCACGGCAGGCACGCCGCCCGAGCTTCGGGCTGGGCGCCGGCAGTGTCATGATCCTGGCCACGCCCATCTACTCGAACACGACCCTGCAACCCATGCTGGCCACGCTGGCCGCCGGGGGCACGACCGTGGTCATGCCCAAGTTCAAGGCGGATGCCTACCTGGCGCTGTGCAAGCAACACGGTGCGACACACACCATGCTCGTGCCCGTGCAGTATCAGCGCATCCTGGATTGCCCGGCATTTGCGTCGACCGACCTGTCGTCATTCGTGTTGAAGCAGTGCACCGGTGCACCGCTGGACGCGGGCCTGAAGGCGCGGATCCAGCAGGCCTGGCCCGGCGGGCTGCGCGAAATCTATGGGCTGACCGAAGGCGGATGTTCGTGCGTGCTGGATGCCGACGCCTATCCCGACAAGCTGGGCACGGTCGGCAAGCCTGCGGCGGATCACGACGTTCGCATCATCGACGACGCGGGCAAGGTATTGCCGCAGGGGGAGGCCGGCGAGATCGTCGGCCACTCGCCTTACATGATGGCGGGGTACTACAAACGGCCCGACGCCACCGATGCCTTCTACTGGCGCGACGAGACCGGCAAGGTGTTCCACCGCACCGGTGACATCGGCCGCTTCGACAGCGACGGATTCCTGATCCTGCTGGACCGCAAGAAAGACATGATCATTTCCGGCGGCTTCAATATCTACGCCGCCGATCTGGAGTCCGTGCTGGCGGCGCACCCCGACGTGCAGGAGTCCACCGTGATCGGCATTCCCAGCGCGCAGTGGGGCGAGACGCCGCTGGCGCTGGTGGTCCCCGTTGCAGGCAGCGCCACGCCCGCGAGCCAATTGCTGGCTTGGGTCAACGCGCAGGTCGGCAAGACGCAGCGGCTGTCGGCGGTGGAATACCGCGACGACCTGCCGCGATCCGCGCTGGGAAAGGTGCTGAAACGCGAACTGCGCCAGGCCTATTGGAAATGAAGGAGACACAACACATGCACGCATCGACAACGGAATTGGCAGGCAAGGTGGCGTGGGTCCACGGCGCGTACGGCGCAGTGGGCCTGGCCATTGCGCAGGAACTGGTGCGCGCCGGCGCCTACGTGGTGCTGTCCGGCCGCAACGCCGATGCCTTGGCGCAGGCCGCCGCGCAGGCCGGCACCGCGGACCAGGCCGAAGCGCTGGCCCTGGACATCAGCCAGCCGGACAGCATCTACGCCGCGGCTGACGCGCTGAATGATCGGCTCGGGCACGTCGACATCCTGGTCAATTCCGCCGGGGTCAACCCCACCAAGCGGCACTTCAAGGACCTGTCGCTGGAAGAGTGGAAGAACACGGTGGACGTCAATCTGTCGGGCACCTTCTACACCTGCCAGGCCACGTTGAAGGGCATGCGCGAACGCAAGGAAGGTGTCATCGTCAACATTTCGTCGTGGACGGGCCGCTACGCCGCCTACTTCGCGGGGCCCTCGTATGCGTCGACCAAACGCGCCGTGCTGGCGCTGACCGAGACGATCAACATGGAAGAGTGCGTGCATGGCGTCCGGGCCACGTCGATCTCGCCCGCGGGCATCGACACGCCGCTGCTCAACAAGCGTGTGCCGCCGCCCACGGCCGAGGTGCGGGCCGCCATGCTGAAGCCTCAGGATGTGGCCGACATGACGCGCTATATCTGCGGCTTGCCGCCCCGCGTCTGCATCAACGAAATACTGATGAGCCCGACCCTGAACAGCAACTACCTGGGCGAATTCCAGACCCAGAAACGGCCGACGCCGCGTTTGCCCTAGGTAGTCCCGGGCCGCGCAGGGGGCAATGATTGGGGGTGTACTGACAAAAAAAACGATGTGAGGAGACCCCATGAACGTTCGTCATTCCCTTCGGATCTGGCTGGGCGCCGCGCTCTGCGCAGGCGGCGCCGTTTCCCCTGCGGCATTTGCCCAGACCGAGTACCCGACCCGCCCGATTTCGATCGTGAGCCCCTTTGCTGCGGGCGGCACGTCCGACCTGGTCGCCCGCCTGATCGCGCCCAAGCTGTCGGCCACCCTGGGCAAACCTGTGATCGTGGAAAACCGGGCGGGCGCGGCCGGCAACATTGGCGCGTCATTCGTGGCGCGTGCAAAACCGGACGGCCACACGCTGCTGCTCGGCAACAATGTGCTGGTGACCAATCCGGCCACGCAGCCCGTGCCCTATGACGCCGAGCGCGACTTCGCGCCCATCGCGCTGCTGGGCGCGATTCCGATCGCGCTGGCGGTGCACCCGTCGATCCCGGCCAACACCGTGGCCGACCTGGTCAAGATCGTGAAGGCATCACCGTCCAGGACCTTCGGGTATTCGTCGTGTGGCGCGGGCACCGCGCAGCACCTGGCGGGCGAAATGCTGAAAAACCAGGCCAACATTCCGCTGGTGCACATCGCCTACAAGGGATGCAGCCTGGCGGTTGTCGATGGGATCAGCGGGCAGGTGCCGATCATGTTCAATGCCATCAGCAACCTGATGCCTTATGCGCAGTCCGGGCAGATCAAGATCCTGGCGGTGGCGTCGTCGGCGCGCTTTTCGGGCGATAAACAGGTGCAGACCATGGCCGAGGCCGGCTTCACCAATTTTGATGCCGAGGTCTGGTTCGGCCTGCTGGCGCCCGCCGGTACGCCCCCCGACGTGGTGGCCCGCCTCCAGACCGCAGTCACCGACGCGATGAACGCCCCTGACGTCAAGGCCAAGCTCGACAGCCTGTACTTCGAGACACGCGTGCGTGACGGCGCTTTCTTCAAGACCTATCTGGTTGATGATCTCAACAAGTGGAAGGCGGTCGTCAAGGAAGCGAAAATCGAAGTCGCGCCATAAGGCGTCGCGCCGTCATTCCCGTGGCCGGCAAGCGGGCGGCGTCAGCCAATGCCCGCCGAGCCGGCCCTCAGGCGACCTTGATTTCCTGTCGCCGCTGCTCGCTCTGGCCGTGTTCCTTCAGCAGCTTGCCCAGCATGCGTCGCATCACAATGCCAGGACGATCGGACGGCATATGCATCTCTTCGCCGTCCTGCGTGGACAAGGGCACGTCCGCATCGCAGCTTTCCAGGATGAGCTTGTCTTCCGCCGTCACGGCCCGGTCGAAGGCAATCACGTCCGCTGCGCTGACCTGTTCCTCGGTGTCGTTGCGATAGACCCATTGGCAGATCATGCAGGTGTCGTCGTCCATGGGCGTGGCGCAGGTGATCAGCGTCTGCTCCAGGCCGTGGGGGTAGCGGATCGCCAGGCTGCGCGCAAAGGGCATGAACCAGGTCGCTTCGATGTGACGCACGCTTTCCGTGTCCGTCGTGCCGACCGCTTTCTGCGCCTCTTCGCTCACCACCACGGGAATCGCAGTGGTGGTCACGAAGCCATAGTCGTTCGGCACGACCTCGCGGTTTTCCACCTCGGGCCGCGACTCGCTGCCAAAGGTGCCGCGATGCACGTACGCCACGTGCGCCCAGTCGAACGAATTTTCCATCAGGCGCAGCGCGCCGATTTTCCAGGACTCGTAGAACTCGGGCACCAGGCGGAAGCCGGGGCGTTCATGCGCCGCAATGTGCGGGATGTCGGTCAGCGGATCGTCCAGCGCCACCCACACGTAGCCGTACTTTTCGGCCACGCGGTAGGACGGCACGCAGGTCTTGGGCGAGATCGGTTCGCCCGGCCGTTGCGGAATCCGCACACAGGCGCCGGTGCCATCGAAGGTCCAGCCGTGATAGCCGCACACAATGTTGTCATTCTCAACAAACCCCAGCGACAGCCTGGCGGTGCGATGGCAACACCGGTCCTTCAGACAGGACAGCTCACCGGTGCTCGACTTCCAGATGACGATCTTTTCACCCAGCAAAGTGAACGGCTTGGGCCCGTCGTCCAGCAGGCTGACCGGCATGACGGCGTACCAGAAACGTCGCAGGACGGGTTGTTGGGTGACGAGCATGGCGTTTCCTTGAGAGACCGGCGGGATGCCGCCAGTCTATAAGGGACCGCGCCCCAGGGATGCGGTGTGTGCCGGCATAGAGTCCATAACGGAAATGCCATGACGCTTCCGGTACTCCGCAGGTGTCAGGCCCACGTGCTTTGCAAACGCTCGCCGCAGGGTGTCCGCATTCGCAAATCCCCATTTGGCGGCCACCTGTTCGGGTGCGTCGGCAACTTCTGCAGCGTGATACGCGGATCGCGCTGGGCGAGTTAGGGCGGTTTCCGACTCCCCACGAAAAACGGGGCATTGCGGATCCCCTCCGCAATGCCCCGTCATCATGTCGCGTCCTCTGCGTCGCGCCCAAACGGCGCGCGACGCGTCCTGCGGATTACCAGCTGTAGCGATAGCCTAGCTGCCCGAACACGCCGCGGCGCTCTTCGCCGCCGATATTCTTCTGCACCTTGGCCACGGCGTACAACTGGGCGCCCGTGGTGTTGCTCGAGCTGAAGCCGACACCGAGTTCACCCCAGGTCCGGCCCAGGTCAGGACGGATGCTGGTGGCGCCGACGTTGACGCGGCGGGCCTGCACGAAGTCGTGCAGCACGTCCACGGTCACGTAGGGCGTGGCGGAGCCGGTGCGGCCCACGTCTTCCAGGGTCGGCTTGAACAGACGGACACCCAGGCGGCCGCGGACGGCGTTGTCGGTGGTGCCCGAGACGTTCGAGATGCCGTCGTTGAAATCACCCAGGTTCAGGTGCTGATAGACCAGCTGCGCCTGCGGTTCGATCGAGAACGCACCGTTGGCGATCGGGAAGGGCTTGCCGACTTCTTGCGACAGCGCCAGGCCCCAGCCGTTCTGCGTTGCGCCCGTGCCGTAGATGTCGCCGTACTTGTTCCGGTAGTGCGTGACTTGCGCCACGGTATCCGAATAGCTGCGGTCCTTCAGGTACTTCGTGAAGTAGCCGCCGACGCTTTGCATCTGCGTGCTCACCTTGCCGGTGTCGTTGCCCAGCGTCGAGTTCAGGCTGCGGAACTCGTCGCGGAAGCGTGCATCCGCGGTACCCAGCGTTGCCGTTGCGCCAGCGTGCGTGCTGCCGCCTTCGGGGTCTTGCGACAAGGTGAAGTCCTTGCCGAATTGTGCGAAGTAGGTGTCCTGGTTGGCGCGGAAGCGGCCCGAGTCGGCGCGCAGATTCGAACCGACGATGCGCCCCCAGATGCCATGCTTGTTGGTCTTCTGATTGACTTCGGTGCTTGCGACGTCACCCACCCGTTCGTGCAGGCGGCCCAGCATGGCAAAGCCCTGGTCCAGGTTCAGCGCCGGGGTCAGCGTGTAGCCCGGCACGGCCGGACGGTAGCTGTCCGAGCCATCACCCAGCGTCGAGCGCAGGTAGTAGTTGTCGGCGCTGGCCGCGCCGCCGCGATACAGCTGGTACTCGTACGCGCCGGCCAGCAGCGGGCCGCCGGTCAGGCGGAACGCGTTGGCGGCCGTGGTGCCGCCGCCAGTCACTGCCACCACGTTGATCCCGTCGCCGGCCGTTTTGGCGCCCAGGCCGCCGGTGTTGTTGACGCGCAGGGCGGTGGTGCCGGTGGCGGTGCCGCCTGCGATCACGACCTTGTCGGTGGGCGAGTTGTCGGCGCCCAGGAAGGTGTTGATCGCCAGCGTGGCGTTGTTGCCGACGTAGCTGTTGGTGGTGATGGTCTTGTAGCTGCTGGCCGCTGTGGCCGGGCCGGTCGGCGCTACGAAGGTGATCACATTGCCGTTGCTCAAGGACGTCAGACGCGAATTCGCGGTCACGTTCCAGGCGCTGGTGCCGTCGATCGCCAGACCCATCGTGTCGACATAGCCCGTCAGTGCACTGCCGTTACGCAGCGTGACCGCGCCCGTGCTGGTGGCATCGCCCAGCAGGTTGCCGGTCAGGCGGGTGTTGTCCACGTTCACGGTGGCGCGCGAGGCGTTGCGCAGGTTCAGCAGCGTACCGGTTGACGATGTCAACGAGGCATTGTTGGCGATCGCAATCGCGGCGCGGGCGCCGTTGACGTCGATCGTGCTGCCGGCCGTCGCGGCCAGCGAACCGCCATTGACGTTGACCGTCGACAGGTCGCTGCTCATGGTGGTGTCGGTGATGGCGATGGCGCTGCTGCCGCCGCTGACTGTCGCGCCATTCAGCGTGAAAGTGCCGCCCGCGTTGGACGTGGCGCCTGCGCCCAGGGCGCTGGTCAGGGTCGTGCCGGTCAGCGTGGCCGAGCCGGTCGGGCCCATCACATACAGCGCGGTGGAATTCGCACCGCTGGCGGAAATGGTGCCGCCGTTGAGGATGCCCACCGCGCCGCTGTCGATCACGACGCCGCGCGAACCGGCGCCGGTCGTGGTGATGGCCGTGTTGGTAGTGTTCAGGTTGCCCCGGCCGCCAACATAGATGCCGATGCCGTTGGTGCCGTTGGCCGTGACTGCGCCGCCCCGGACGTCGATGTCGCCGTTGACGCCGAAGGAACCGATGCCCGCCGCGCCCGTGCCGTTGGCGGTTACGGTAGTGTTGGTCAGGTCGATGCTGGCGCCGGCAGCCTGGTTGTTCAGGGCCGCGCCGGAACCGTTGGTGACGATACGGCCGGCGGTGCCGGTCACGGAGCCACCGATGGCGGTGCTGTCGAGCAGGATGCCGTTGGCGGTGCCGCCCGCGGTGATCAGGCCATTGCCAGCGAAGGCCACGGATGCGCCAGTGCCGGTCAGGTGCACGGCGGCCATGCCGTCATTGGCCTGGATGGTGCCGTCGTTGATCAGGCTGGCGCTGGCGCCTTGCACCAGTGCGCCGTTGCCGTTGGCCACCGAGATCGTGCCCGAGTTGCGCACGGTGCCTTGCGCGCCGACGATTACGCCGTTCGAACGCAGGCCGGTCAGGTCCACCGTATTGGTGTTGGTCAGCGTGCCGCCATTGCTGGCCACGAAGCCGGTGGTGTTGGCCGTGGCCGAGCGGATCGCGGCGTTGTTGGTCAACGATGTGGTCAGCAGGTTGCCGACGACCGCGCCGGTCAGGTTGCGCTGCTGGCCGTTCACGACACCGGCGATCGAGCCCGGCGCGTTCAGGTTGATGGTCGTGCCGGCGTCGATCGTGCCGGTCGCGCCGCCTTCCGTCGAGATGGCCACGGCGCCGCCGCCCGTGCCGGCCGAGCCGGTCACGTTATAGGTCGACGCGCCGGTCGACAGGGTGGTGCCCACGCCGGTTGCCACGACACCGCGGGCGTCCTGGCCCGACACCGTCACGTTCAGTGCGCCGCCGGCCGACGAGCCGGTGTAGCTGGCGCCGTCCGCCACGCGGAACAGGGTCGAGCGATCCGTGTTGACGGCCATGGTGGTCGCGGCCACGTTGATCTTCGAATTCGCACCCGATGCGAAGTACCCGATCTGGTCCGAGCCCGCCAGGAACTTGGGATCCGCGCCTGCTGCGATATTGATGGTGCCGCCGTCCTGGGCGAAGGCGCCGATGGCGCCCTTGCCCGACAGGTTGATGGCACCGCTGACATTCGCCACTGCGCCGGGGCCATCGACCCAGACGCCAAAGTTGCGGGTGCCGCTGGCCGGATCGGCATTGCCGTTGACGTTGATGACGCCGGTCGATTCGGCGTTGGCTTGCGAACCGGGATTGGCGTTGACCTTGATACCGACGCCGTTGATGCCGTTGACGTTGATCGTGCCGGCGTTGCGGGCAATGGCGCCCGTGCCCGCGGCGCCGTTGTCGTCGGCAAGGATACCGATGTTGGCCAGGGGCGTGCCGCTGGCCGCGCCGTTGATGTCGATCGTGCCGGTGTTCAGCAGCAGCGAACTTTGCGGCGCGGTCGAGTACATGGCGACGGCGTTCTGCGACTTGGACCCGATGACGATGCGGCCCGCGTTGGTGGCGGAGTCACCGAAGTTGTTGATGCGCACGCCGTACGACGGCGCATTGGTGCTGACGTCCACCGACGGATCGGCCAGCGAATACTGCGCTGCGCGGCCGATGTAGATCGTGCCGTTGGCGGCATTGGTGAAGGTGCTGCCGCCGTAGACATCGACGCCGACCACGGTGGTGACGAAGTCGGGATTCACGCCAACGTTGATGTTGCCGTTGTTGTTGCCGGCTGCGCCGTTGCCCAGCGACATGCCGGTCGACGTGTTGTTCAGGAACGCAAAGCCGGCGGTGTTGATCACGCCGCTGTTCTGCACGGTCGAACCCGCGTCGGTGGCGGTGATGCCCGAGCCCGTGTAATAGAAGGGGGTGGCGGTGGCCGTGTTGAGCTTGTCGCCCGACAGGAAGCCCGACGACACGACGCCGGTGGCGCTGTTGGTGAAGCGCGAGCCGCTTTCGACGCGGACCACTTGCTGCACCACATTGCCCGACAGCGTGCCGTTGTTGGTGACGGTGGCGCCATTGGCGGCCTTGACCGCGCCCGAAGCGCGTTCGATATCGATCTGCGCGCCCGACGCGATGGTCGCGGAACCGCGCGTGCCTTGCGCCAGCACGGCGTAGCGGTCGCCATTCGGAATGCGCGTGAAGTCGCCGTCAGTCGTATTGGTCTTGTAGACGACGGGTTCCAGACGGGTCGAAAACGCCTTGGTGAAGGACTCGTTGTACGCCTGCTGCGAGGTCAGGGTGCCATTGGCGACCGCCGCAACCAGCACGTCGTTGTAGGCTGCCAGCTGCTGGGCGTTGGTGACGTTGTAGTTCACGCCGTTGAAAGACACGGTGCCGGCATAGGTCGTGACGGGGATCTCGACCAGCAGATTGCCATTGGCGAACGGCGTCGGCAGGCCCGGGTCGATGCCCAGGTTGATGGCATTGCGCGAGTTCCAGACCACCGTGCTGTTGGCCGTGCCGGTGCCGATGGCGGACGTCAGGTAGGTCTGCTTCGACGTCATGAAAATCGGGTTGGTTGCCGGCGCTGCCGCTGGCGTTGCGCCCAGGTTCACGTTCAGCGTGCCGCCGGTCGGGTCGACCTTGCCCAGCGACGCGTTGATGTACTGGTCACCCTTCACATCGGTGAACTGGTCGTAGATCTTGTCGCTGCTGTTGCGGTCAAAGAACGACTTGGAATCAAAGGTCTGGAAGACCACGTTGGTGCCGGTGGCCGGGTTGCGCTGTGCGACGGCGTTGGTCTGCGCGCCTGTCACCAGTTCATTGGCCGCAAAGTTGCCAGACACAACATTCAGTGTGCTGGCAGGAACCTGCGAGTGGCCGGTCCAGCCCGATCCGTAGGTGCCCGCGCCTTGCAGGGTGACCGTCTCGCCGTTATTGACCACCGCGCTGCCGACGCCATTGTTGCTGGCGGGCGGGTTGTACGGGGCGACCGCACATGCACCGGCAATGGGTGCGCCTGCCGCGGTAGTGCCCGTGGCGCACGTCGATGCAAGGACTAATCCCGGTGCGCACACGCCGGCTACCACCAGAGTTCGTGTCAATCCGCTCAGGGCTGTCCTCAGCACGCGGTGCGTGGTGCCGACGCTGGCGGCGGCGCTGGCTCGCGACGTGGAAGAAGACTTGCTTTGGCCACGGGTGACTTCCGAAGCGACAACGTATTGCTGTCGAGCGGTATTCCAGAGAACTCTGTGTAGCTGATTCATTTGGGGACCTGATTAGCCTGCGGGATCTGAAGTTCCGCTTGACGTACACCATCGAGACGCAGCGGGGTTGGCTGGCATCATTGGCGTTAACCTCGTTCAGGCCAATTACCGATTCGATCTACATACAAGAGATGACACGACGCCGCTTTGTCATCGGGCGATGCGGGAATCGTATGGTCGCGTGTAAAAAAGCGCGTCTTTTTGCAAAGACGCGCTGGCGTTTGCCACCCTTTTTTCAAAGTGGATTAGTTGGTGGCAGTGGATTCGACCCAAGGACTACAGCTTTGGTGCTACGAGGCTCATCCTCGGCTCAACCGCATGAGGTGCAAGTCGATACTGCGAAACCTGCGGTATTCGCGAATTAGCGACAGCTTTCAGTTGCGGATCCGGCAACATGGCGCCGCCACAGATCGCGAACGTGCTTGTTGGCTTTGGTGTTGTCGGAGGTGAACGCCGCAATCAATTGCCGGCGCGGATTGACCAGCAGCAACTGCTCGCCGAAGCCCGACGCAAAGAAGGTGTCGTCGCCGGGCGCTTCTTCCGTGACCCACCACAGGTACCCGTAGCCCGCATCGCCCACCGGGGGACCGCCCGCGGCGTGGGGGCGGATGCTTGCCTGGACGTAGCTGGCGGGAAGCAGGCGCCGGCCCTCCCATTCGCCTTGCTGCAGCATCAGCTGCCCGATCTTGAGCAGATCGCGCGTGGACAGCATCAGGCCGCGGCCGCCCATGGCGACACCGCTTTCGTCTTTTTCCCAATCGCTGTCGGCAATGCCCAGCGGGGCGAACAGGTGGTCCCGGGCATAGGCATCGGTCGACTGCCCGGTCGCCCGGGTCAGCAGGATCGACACCAGGTGCGCCGCGTGGGAGTCGTACTCGAAACGGGCGCCCGGCGGGTGCGCGCGGGGCCGGCCCACGATGAACCCGAGCCGCCCACCGTCGCCAAAATGGTCGCAGGCATGCAGCAGGCAGGCGTCGACATTGCGCTCATCCCATTCATAACCGGAGGTCATGGTCAGCAGATGCCCCAGCCGGATCGGCGGGAGGGCCCGGCGTTCGCTGGCGCGGGCTTCGGGCAACAGTTCCGTCAGCGTCTGATCAACGTGGTCGATGTCGCCCCGTTGCAGGGCGATGCCGATCAGAACGCCCAGCGCGCTCTTGGTGATCGAGTTGAGCGGCTGGAGCGCGTGCGGTTCAATGTCGTGCCGGTAGTGCTCCAGCACGATGCTGCCCTGGCGCCACACCACGCATCCACGTATGCCCGGGGTGTCTTTCAGTGCGGCCTCCATCCCAGTCAGACACCCATGTCCTTGAACACTTCCTTGGCGGTGCGGAAGCTGTCGACACCGGCCGGCACGCCGCAGTACACCGCCGCCTGCAGGAACACCTCGGTGATCTCTTCCTTGGTCACGCCATTGGTCAGTGCGCCCCGCACATGCACCTTCAGTTCATGCGGGCGATTGAGCGCCGTCAACATGGCCAGGTTCAGCAGGCTGCGCGTGCGGCGATCGAGCCCCGGACGGTTCCAGATGTCGCCCCAGCAGTACTGGGTGACAAGCTCCTGCATCGGCATGTCGAACTCGCCGGCATTCTTGAGCGAGTTGTCGACGTATTCCGAGCCCAGCACTTCGCGGCGGGTCTTCAGGCCATCTTCGAAAAGGGGTTCGTTCATGGGGATCTCCTTGATGTCGGTGTAGGCGGAATGGCGCGCCGCCCGCTCGGGCGGGCGCGCACGCCATAACTTACACGGACTCGGGATCCGGAGCGAGTTGCGTGCCCGGGAGCCTTCAGCGGGCCAGCTCGCTCAATACGTCGTCGGCACGGGTGGGCGACATCCCCAGGATGCCCGTCAGGATGTCGCGTGCATCGTGGTCCAGCGGGACGCTGGGCACATAGGGCGCCGCCGGCAGATCCGCGAAACGCAGCGGGGATTCCGGCACGACGATGGACCCGAAGGACGGATGGTCGATGTGGCGCAGCGCGCCGCGCGCGTGCAAGTGCGGATCGTTGACGACGTCATCGAGTTCCTGGACCGGCGCGCAGGGTGCCCGATGCGACCGCAGGTGTGCGACCAGGGCGTCGCGGGTGTAGCCGCGCGTGATGTCGCCGATGGCGTCATCCAGGGCCGTCATGTTCGCGGCGCGTTGCTCGCGGGTCGCAAACTCGGGGCGTGCCGCCAACGCTTCAATGCCCAGCGCCCGGACCAGCGCATCCCAATGCTTGTCGTTGCTCGTGATGATGGCCACGTACCCGTCGGCGACCGGATAGACGTTATAGGGCGCCAGGGCCATGCCGCCGTGGTGATTGCCGGTGCGCTGGACGCTGCGGTCTTGCGCCGCGTGTCCGCCCAGGTTGGACGCCAGGGACGCGTAGATGGCTTCCATCATCGAGACTTCCACGCAGCCCCCTTGACCCGTCCGTTCGCGATGCAGCAGGGCCGTCGCCACCGCGCCGTATAGATGCACGCCCGCCATGAAGTCACACACGGCCGGGCCGGCCTTGACCGGCGGGCCGTCGGCAAAGCCCGTGATGCCGATGACCCCCGCCATGGCCTGCACCGCCAGGTCCATGGCCGGGTAGTCGCTATACGGGCCGGTCGATCCGTACCCCGAACTGGCGGCATAGATCAGCCGGGGATTGCGTTCCCGCAAGACCTTGGCGCCCAGGCCGAGGCTATCCATGACCGCGGGCGTGTAGTTTTCGATCACGACGTCGGCCTTGTCCACCAGAGACAGGAAGACGTCTCGTGCAGCCGGGTTCTTGAGGTCCAGGCACATCGACTGCTTGTTGGCGTTGAGCATGGCGAACGGCACGGTGACGGCATCGCGCAATCCATCGCCGCGCTTGCGCAGGTGTTCGCCGCCGGGCGGCTCGATCTTGATCACGGTGGCGCCGGCGCGCGCCATCAGGAAGGTCGCATAGGGTCCGTTATAGATCTGCGTCAGGTCCAGCACGAGCATGCCCGTGAACGGAAGCGCCGGCGTGGCAAGGGTCCCGGTCATCATGCCTCCGCCTTGCGGCCGGCCGGCTGGAACCGGGCAACGCTGCACGTGTCTTCCTTCTGGATCACCAGCTCGACCGGAAGGTCTGCCGCAAGCGCGTCCGGGGCGCACAGCACATTGGTCATCATGCGTGGGCCTTCTTCCAGTTCCACCAACGCGACGTTGTAGGGCAGGCGGTCCTTGAAGGCATCATTGAACGCGGTGCGGTACACCACCCAGCTCAGGACACGGGCGAGGCCGCTGGCCGGAACGAATTCGAAGGTCGAGGACAGGCAGTCGGGGCAGAAGTCGCGGGCAGGCAGCCAGCGGTGGCCCTGGTCGCATTGCTGGAAGAGCAGGCGGCCGGCGTCCAGCCCTTCCCAGAACGGGCGATTGGTGTCGGTGATGTCGGGTTGGGGAAAGTCAGCCATGCATGTTCCCGAGGATAAGCGTGCCGTGCGTGTGCATCGTGCCGCCCTGGTTGCTGATCAGGCAGTTGCGCGCATCTGCCACTTGCAGGTTGGCGCTGCCCCGCATCTGGCGCACGCCTTCAATGATGAGTTGCAGGCCGGGCATGCCGGTTTCGGAGAGCAGGCCGCCGCTGGTATTCATGGGCAGGTCGCCATCGATCTCCAGCCGGCCGCCCGCCGCCCATGCCCCGAACTGGCCCTTGGGACAGAAGCCATAGTCTTCCAGGGTCATGAGCGCCGCGATGGTGAAGCAGTCATAGATCTGCACCACGTCGATGTCCTTGGGCGCCAGCCCCGCCATCGCAAAGGCGCGTGACGATGCCGCGACGGCTTCGGTCGTCGTCAGTGTGCTGCGGGTTGCCAGTTCGCCCGAGGTCTGTCCCTGGCCGATGCCCAGAATGGGCACGGGGTGGGGCACCCCCAGCGAACGGGCTTGGTCGGCGCGCATCACGACGATCGCGGCGCCGCCGTCGGATACCAGGCAGCAATCATCGCGGCGCAGCGGCTCGAGCTGCTGCGGTGACGCCAGGTACTGATCCAGCGACAAGGGGATGCGCAACTGCGCATTCGGATTGGCCGCGCCATGCCGGCGGCTTGCCATCGCAATGGCAGCCAGGTCTTCAGGGCGCGTGCCGTACTCGATCATGTGACGTCTCAGGATCATGGCGTACCCGGCGGCCGTCGAAAACCATCCGTACACGGCGTCATCGCCGCGTGGCCGCGCATAGACCTGGCGATTGCCGGACCGCGGCGTATCGGCATAGCAGATCAGCGCGGCGTCGCACTGGCCGGTTTCGATGGCGCCGATGGCGTGGGCAATCAGCGCCACGTTGGCCGCGCCGCCCTGGTCCCACGCGCCGCCCAGCCGGGGCCGCAAACCTAGCGCTTCCGCCAGCTTCTGGCCGTACATGAACTCACGTGCCGAGGTCGGCACCTTGACGAAGACCGCATCGATCGCGTCCTTGCCTATCCCGGCATCGGCCAGGGCGCCGCGGCATGCCTCGGTGTTCAGGCTCAGGGTGCTGCGGCCCGGCAGCTTGCCGAACGCCGTGTGGCCGATGCCGGCAATCACATATTTTTCGCGCATTGCGGAGGATGCATGCATGACGTGGCGTCCTCAGCTGGCAGTGAATACGGGATCACGCTTTTCCTTGAACGCGGCGCGGCCTTCCTTGGCGTCGCCGGTCGCCGCCAGCATGCGGTTGACCAGTTGTTCCATGCGCAGCCCTTCGGCCAGCGACATGTCGCGCGACCGCAGCGCCAGTTCCTTGGCCGCCTGGACTGCCAGCGGCGCATTGCGGGCGATCCGCTCGGCGTACTCGCAGGCGGTCGCCACCAGGTCGTCGGCCGGCACCACGCGGTTGACCAGTCCCCAGCGGGCCGCCGTCTCGGCATCGAAGCGGTCGCCGGTCAGCAGCACTTCCATGGCGATCGCACGGGGCAGCTGTTCCATGATGCGCTGCGTGCCGCCGTTGGCCGCGATCACGCCGCGCTTGACCTCCGACAGCCCGAAGGTGGCATGGGGCGCCGCGATGCGGATGTCGGTGGCCAGCAGCAGGGTCATGCCGCCGCCCAGGCAATAGCCGTTGACAGCCGCAACGACCGGCTTCCACATCTCCAGTCCGCGATTGAGCAGCATCCCTTTTTGCGTCTGCCAGAACTCCGAGAGCGCAGGCGGATTGCCGATGAAGGTCTTCAGGTCGGCGCCGGTGCTGAAGGACTTGTTGCCGGCGCCCGTGATGACGATGGCGCGGACCGACGCATCATCCCGGGTCTCGGCCCACGCGGCGGCCAGATGCGCGTAATGCTCGGCATCGAAGGCATTGAGCGTTTCGGGTCGATTGATGGTGATGAGGGCGACGCCGTCGTCGCGTTTGTGCAGGTCGATGGACATGGAAGCTCGCGTAGGGAAGGGGCGGCCACCGGTCCTGGCGGACCGGATCCGGCCAGAGGTTCATTCGGGCTGGATGCCCGCCTTGGTGATGATGTCGCTCCACTTGGTCGCCTCAGCGTTCATGAAACGATCCAGCTCCGCCGGCGTGCTGCCCTTAGGTTCCGAGTCATTGGCCACGAAGTTCTTCAGCACACTGTCGGTATGGAGCGCGGCAAGGAAGATGGCATTGAGTTTCGCGACCAGGGCGTCGGGCGTGCGCGCGGGGGCCAGCACGGCCAGCCACGATCCCAGGATCACCTGCGGCAGCCCCAGTTCCACGGTCGTCGGCACCTCCTTCAGGCCATTGAGGCGCGTCTGGCTGGTCACTGCCAACGCGCGCAGCCGTCCCGACTTGATCGACGACATGACCGATGTCGTGTCCGAGAACATGACATCGACCCGTCCCCCCAGCAGGTCCGTAATGGCCGCCGGGTTGCCCTTGTACGGCACATACAGCATCGGGCTGCCGATCGACTGGCTATACAGTTCGGCCGCCACGCGCGATGACGAATTGCCGCTGGCAAAGGACACGCGGCCGGGCTCGGCCTTGACCTTCTGCGTCAGGTCCGCCAGGGTCTTGAACGACGAGTTGGCGCCAACGACCACCACCAGCGGCGCTTCCTTGAGCAGCGACACGCTCTTGAAATCCTGGATCGGGTCGTAGGGCAGCTTTTTGAACAGATACTTGTTGGCGATGTGCGTGTTGCTGGTGAACAGCAGCGTGTAGCCGTCCGGGTCGGCCTTGGCCACGGCCTCCGCGGCCAGGAAGCCATTTGCGCCCGCCTTGTTCTCGATCACCACCGGCTGGCCGATTGCCGCGGCAATCTCGTTGCCCATGACCCGCGCGGTGCCGTCCGTGCCGCTGCCTGGCGGGAAGGGCAGGACCAGCTTGATCGACTGACGCGGAAACGCGTCGTCGGCAGCGGCAGCGAAGGCCGTGGCGGGCAGCAGGGCGCTGGCCAGCACGCCGGCTGCCATGCCCGCGGTCAGGGTACGTTTCATCAAGGACAGGAACAGCGGCACCCGCCATCCGGGGGCAAGCGCCTTGCGGACCAGCAACGTCATCGTCGTCTCCAATATTCTGTGTGGCCTGGGGCCCGTGCCTGTCGTCTCGCAGGCGTGGAGCGAGTATGCGAGCCGCCGAATGATTAGAGAAATACAATTGTCTGATTGCTTTGATCAGGTTTCGTTATTGCCGGGAACGGCAACCGGAGGCAGGCATGCGTGCCAGATTGACGGTCCATGAACTCGAGGCGTTTCTTCACATCGCCGACGTGAAGAACTTTCGTATTGCGTCAGAACAGCTGCACGTGTCGCAGCCCGCGCTCACGCGCACGATCAAGACCCTGGAAGGCAAGCTTGGGGTGCGGCTCTTTGACCGGAACACGCGGCGGGTGGACCTGACCAGCGCCGGGCAGGAACTGTTGCCCATTGCCCGCCGCATCGTGTCCGAATTCGACAGTTCACTGAGCGATCTGTCGGAGTTCGTTGCCGGCCAGCGCGGCAGCGTCACGATCGCGTCGCTGCCGTCGGTCGCAGCGGCGCTGCTGCCGCACGCGATCGCGGAATACGAACAGTCGCACCCGCATGTGGTGATCGGATTGCATTCGCTGCCGGCCGAACGATCGCTTGCACTGCTGATCGACGGCACCGCCGACTTCGCCTTGTCGTCGCCGCCCTCGCACGATGCGGCCGGCATCGACTATGCCCCTTTGCTGCGCGACGAGTTCGTGTTGATCTGCGGCAAGCGCGATCCCTTCGCCCGCCTGAAGAAAGCCAGCTGGTCGCGGCTGACCGAAAGGCCCTTCCTGGCCAGCGGCGAAGGCACCAGCGTGCGGCGCATTACCGACCGCGTGCTGGCCGAGACCGGCCAGACCATCGTGCCGAAATACGAGTCGTCGTCGCTGGCGCTGATCGGCGCGATGGTCGCGGCAGGTCTTGGCATCACCGCCATTCCGCGGATGACCTTGCGCCTGCTGGATGCGTCCGAGCTCGCCGTCGTGCCGATGGAAGCGCCGCCGGTCTATCGCGAGTTGGGCGTGCTGACACGCAAGGACAGGTTTCTATCGGCGGCGGTGACGCGGTTCATCGATGTGTTGCGGCGGCAGCAGGGCGGGGGCTGATCAAGGTGGCGGGATTCACCCCGCCACTACCACTGCCCGTAGAACACCCCTGCCTTCTTGTGCGTGTTGGTCCGGCTTTCCACGAACGCATCGCTGACGGTATCCCGGTGCCGGCGATGCACCAGCCAGTCCATCAGTTGCGCGCGCAGCGTGTCGCGCTCGGATGCGAAGGCTGGGTCGCGGCCCAGGTCCGTGAATTCATCGGGGTCCGCCTGCAGGTCATACAACTGCTCGGGCTCGCCGATCCAATACACGTAGCGCCACCTTGCCGTCCGCACCGAAAACGCACGGCAGTCGGTCACGGACTTGCCCAGGCTCAGGCGCGCGCCGCGGAAGCTGTAGTCCAGCTCCGAGAACGCCGCATCTCGCCAATTGTCGGCGCTGCCACGGGTTAGCCCCAGCAAGCTGCGGCCTTCGATGCGCTGCGCGGGCGGCAGCATGCCCAGCGCATCCAGCATCGTCGGCAGGATGTCGACGGCTTCGGCAAAGCGGGCGTCCGCCGTGCCACGCGTCGCGTCCGCGGCGGCGGACGGATCGACCACGATCAGCGGCACGCGCTGCACGCAGTCATAGAACAGTTCCTTTTCGCCCAGCCAGTGATCGCCCAGCAGGTCGCCGTGGTCGGCGGTAAAGATGACCAGGGTCTTGTCGAGGACGCCCTGGCGTTCCATGGCGTCGAACAGGCGGCCCAGGTGCGTGTCGACCTGCGAGATCAATCCCTGGTAGGCGGGCCGGACGATGCGCTGGCAGTCGTCCCGGGAAAAGCTCTGGCTTTCTTCGTGCTCGCGGTAGGCGGCGACGACGGGATGGGCATCCACGCGTTCCGCGGCATTGCGCACGACCGGCAGGCATTGGTCAGGCGTATACATCGCGTGATAGGGCGCGGGCGCCATATAGGGCCAGTGCGGCTTGACGTAGCTCAGGTGAAGCACCCAGGGCTGGTCGCCCTGGCCGGCAATGTAGTCCATGGCCTGGTCGGTCATGAAGGCGGTTTCGGAATGTTCTTCGCGAACCCGCGCGGGCAGGTGCACGTTGCGCATGTGCCAGCCGCTGGCGACCGTGCCATCCGGTCCAATTCCTGAAATCACGAAGTCGGTCCACGGGTCATCCGACACATAGCCCTGCGCGCGCAGGAAGGCGGGATAGCCGCTTTCGTCGCCGGGCGAGTGGTGGCCGTCGTAGCGATCGACTTCATGAAAGCCGCCGCGGGTCAGCAAGTGCGCCAGTTCGTGGCCGCCATCGAGTTGCAGGCGGCGCATGCCTTCGTCGTCGGGCATGACGTGGGTCTTGCCGGCCAGCGCCAGGTCGATGCCGCGGCCGCGCAGGTAGTCGCCCATGGTCAGTTCGCCAACCGACAGGGGCACGCGGTTCCAGGTCGCCCCGTGCGTGATGGGATAGCGGCCGGTGTAGTAGCTCATCCGCGACGGTCCGCACACCCCCGAGTTCACGAAAGCGTTGTCGAAGCGGACGCCGCGCCGCGCCAGCGCGTCGATGTTGGGCGTGCGCAGATACGGATGCCCGTAGCAGCCCAGGTGATCACGCCTGAGCTGGTCGCACATGATGAAGAGGACGTTCTGGACGGTCATGTCATTCCGGTTGGATGTTCAGGCGCTTGACGACCGCCGACCATTTGGTGGTGTCTTGCGTCAGGCGGGTGCGCGAGGCGGCGGCGTTTTCTTCGACCGGGGTCAGGTCGAGCGCCTGCAGCCGTTCGCGCACGGCGGGGTCGGCCAGGGCTTCGCGCACGCTGTTCTGCAGCATACTGACGATCGCGTCGGGCGTGCCCTTGGGCGTCATCAGATACTGGCTGAACGAAGCGTCGATATCGGGCAGGCCGACCTGGGTCAGGGTGGGCACGTTGGGCGCCATCGGCGAGGGCTTGGACGAGGACACGGCCAGCGCGGTCAGGCGTCCGGCCTGGATGTTCGGCAACACGGTGGGCGTGGTCAGGAATCCGCAATCGACCTGGCCACCCATCACGTCGCTCAGCGCCGGGCTGGGGCCCTTGTAAGGGATGTGGTCCATGGTGATGCCCGCGCCCGACAGGAACATGGCCGCGGCCAGGTGGCCCGGCGAGCCCAGGCCGCCCGACGCGTAGGTCAGTGTCTTTTCACGCGACCGCGTCACCAGCTGCGCGACGTTGGCGATCTTCAAGGCCGAATTGCAGACCAGCATCTGGTTGAAGCTGGCCACCCGGGCGACCGGAACCAGGTCCGCACGCGGATCGAATTCCATTTTCTTGTAGAGCAGCGGGTTGACCGTCACGACAGTGTCAGGCGTGACCAGCAAGGTGTAGCCGTCGGCGTCGGCACGCGCTGCTTGCGACGCGGCCAGGCCATTGTTGGCGCCAGGGCGGTTTTCGACCACGAAGGATTGCTTGAGCTTGTCACCCAATTGCTGAGCCAGGATGCGGGCCACCATGTCGGACGGCGCGCCCGGCGGGGACCCGGTCAGGATGCGGACAGGCTTGGTCGGATAGGGGGTCTGGGCCAGCACCGGCGCGGCCGCCAGCGTGGCGATGAGTGCGGCGCAGCCTGCCTGTAGAGCTCGGTTCATTGTCTTCCTCCGTGGTTTTTTATAGGTGGGTTGCTTCGCACTGTAGGTAGTCGCTCAGGTTATGGCAAATGAATATTGTGGATGCTTGTTTTCCTTCTGGTTATGATTCGTGCACGCGGGAGGAGCGTTCATGGACCATGACCTGACCGGCTGGAATCGCACCAAACTTCGGCATCTGCATTGCGTGCTGGCGATTGCCTCGCATGGTCACATGGGGCGCGCGGCCCATGCCCTGGGCATCTCGCAACCCGCCTTGTCCAAGACGCTGTCCGAATTCGAAGACATGCTGGGGGTCCGGCTCTTCACCCGATCGCGCAGCGGGGTGGTCGCCACCGAGGCGGGCCAGGTGCTGCTGGGCTATGCGGGCAGCAGCCTGCGCACGCTGCGCGAGGGGTTGGACCATGTGTCGTCGGCGGTGCGGCCCGAAGCGCCCACCATCGCCTTTGGTGCGTTGCCGACCGTCGCGCAAACCGTGGCCCCGGAAGCGGTGCGCATGTTCCGGCAGAAGTGGCCCGCCACGCGCTTCAAGGTCCACATCGGCGTCAATGCCGAGCTGCTGGCGCTGCTCAAGCGGGGCGAGATCGATCTGCTGCTCGGGCGCCTGGCCGACCCATCCGAAATGCTTGGCGTGTCCTATGAACATCTCTATGCCGAAGACGTGGTGATCGTCGTGCGGCCCGGCCACCCGCTCGCGCGCATGCCCATTGTCGAGCCGCATGCGCTCAGTCCCTACTGCATGATGCTGCCGCTGCCGTCCACCGCGATCCGGCACAGCATCGATTCCTTCCTGATCCGGTCCAGCACGTCGATCGAAGGCGGCAGCATCGAGACCATGTCCGACTCGTTCGCGCGCACCTACGTGCAGTCCAGCGATGCGATCTGGTTCATCGCAGTCGGTACGGTCGAGCAGGACATCGCGCGTGGCACGCTGGTGCGGCTGGCCTGCGATACGCGGCACACCACGGGGTCGGTGGGACTGACCTTGCGCAGCGATGGCGTGCGGCCCCAGGTGGTCACCGAATTGATCGATTGCATACGCATCGCGGCCGCGGCACGGCGGCACGCGCGCGAAGCGTAGCCAGGCGCCGTCACAGCCACATCACCAAAACTCAATCGCCGAGCGAGGAAAAGTCGTTTGGCGCGGGCAGGGCGCATCACTACACTTTTTCTGTCAGCCCGGTTCCGGGCGCCATGCAGGAAGTCAGATGCCCGACCTAGCCCGTTTGCAGCTCGATGCGGTTTCCGTCTCCTTCCCCACGCCGAACGGCGTATTCCAGGCCCTGGCCCCCGTCGACCTGACGGTGCCGGCAGGGCGCTTCATCAGTCTGATCGGCCCGTCGGGCTGCGGCAAGAGCACGCTGTTCAACGTGATCGCCGGCCTGCAGGCGCCGACCTCGGGCCAGGTGCGGGTCGATGGCGACGACGTGACCGGCATGATCGGGCTGGTGGGCTACATGCTGCAGAAAGACCTGCTGCTGTCGTGGCGCACCGTGCTCGACAACATCGTGCTCGGCATGGAAATCCGCGGCGTACCGGTGGCCGAAGCCCGGGAACGTGCCTTGCCCTACCTGCGCAAATACGGTCTTGCCGGCTTTGAACACGTGTACCCGAGCGCGCTGTCGGGCGGCATGCGGCAACGCGCGGCGCTGCTGCGCACCTTGCTGACGGACACCGACATCATCCTGCTCGATGAGCCCTTCGGCGCCCTGGATGCGCAGACCAAATCACGCATGCAGGACTGGCTGCTGCAGATCTGGGCCGACTTCCAGAAGACCGTCGTCTTCGTGACGCACGACGTGGAAGAGGCGGTCTATTTATCGGATGACATCTATGTGATGGCGACGCGGCCCGGCCGCATCGTCGAGCGCCTGGATGTGCCGCTGGCGCGCCCCCGATCGCGTGCGCTGGTGTCCGATCCCCGCTTCATCGAGATCAAAGAGCATTGCCTGTCGCTGCTGTCGCACGACACGTCCGACGCGCCGCTGGCTGTCGCCTGACGTTGCCGCATGACGTCGCCGTGTGACGTCGCCGCATGACGTCGCGGCCCGATCCCGCCTCCGCCTGATTTCGTCCTTGCAAGGAAACGTTCATGTCCACGACTACCGTCACTGACGCCGGCGTCGGCGCCGTGCTGTCCACGCCCGCGCCCCCCGCCGCCCGCCGCGCGGCCACGCCTCGCAAGGTGCGCCGCCTGCCGGTGCAGAAAGCGTGGCCCATCCAGATCATCCTGGCCGCGCAGCTGGGCCTGCTCGTCGGCGGCGTCGCGCTGTGGGAAGCGGCCGCCGAATATGGCTGGATCGATGCCTTCTTCTGGTCGCGGCCCACCGCGATCTGGGCGACCTTGCTGACCTTTTTTGAAAGCGGCAATGCCTTCGTCGACATCAGCTACACCTTCCGGTCCACGCTGATGGGCTTTTTCCTTGGCACGGTAGGCGGCGCCACGCTGGGCCTGTCGTTCTGGTGGTCGCGCAACTACGCCGCGATCATGCAGCCCTACATCATCTGTTTCGAATCGCTGCCCAAGCTGGCGCTGGCCCCCCTGGTGATCCTGGTGTTCGGCATGGACCTCGCGTCCAAGGTCGCCATCGCCACCGCCCTGACGCTGGTGGTGTCGACGCTGACCGCCTATGCCGGCGTACGCGCCATCGATCCGGACGGCGAACGGCTGTTCTATTCGCTGGGCGCATCGCGCTGGCAGGTGTTCCGCAAGCTGGTGGTGCCGGCCTGCATTCCCTGGATCATCTCCATCTTGCGGGTCAACATCGGCCTGGCATTGACGGGGTCCATCGTGGGCGAGTTCATTGCCTCGCAGCACGGCCTGGGCCGCACGATCATGTATGCCGGCCAGACCTATGAGATCGCCCTGGTGTGGGTGGCCGTGCTGGTGCTCGCGACCCTGTCGATCGTGATGTATGTCGGCGTGTCCTGGCTCGAGCGCGTGCTGCGCAAGGGCGTCACGCACTGATCTTTGCCTTCGGATCGGGCCGTCCGGCCCGTCCCGTTTTCCTTTCTTTGTCGTTCACCCTGGGATAGCACATCATGACCTTCGGCCTTTCTTCCGTCTTCCGCGGCCTGTCCCTGGCGCTTGCATTGACCGCGACCGCTCAGGCCGCCGACCTTGAACCCCTGGTGGTGGCCGAACCGGTGCACTCCACCGGTTACCTGCCGCTCTATGTCGCCATCCACAAAGGGTTCTTTGCGCAGGAAGGCCTGGCGCTCAAGGTCGTCACGATCGAAAGCGGATCGGGCCATACCAATGCCGTGCTGTCGGGCCAGGCCTTTGCCTTCATTGGCGGCCCGGAACACAACGCCTACGCCAAGCTCAAGGGCGCCGAACTGCGCTCCGTCGTCAATGTGGTGGATCGCGGCAACGTGTATCTGGTCGCCAAGAAAGGCATGGCGCCCACGGGGCAGGACATGTCCGCCTTCCTGAAGGGCAAGGCCGTGGCCACCGGCGCGGTCGGCGGCACCCCCAATTCGATCACACGGTTCTTGCTGGACAAGTGGAAGGTGGATTCCAAGAAGGATGTGGAGTTGCTCGAGACCACGGCGGCGGGTGGCCTGGCTGCCGTGAAGGCGGGGCGCGCGCAGATCATCGTGGCCGCCGAACCGCAGATCACGCAGGGGATCCGGGCTGGCCTGTTCGAAGAGCCGTTCTACAACGTGCCGCGTGAACTCGGCCCCTATGCCTACTCGACCCTGAACGTGCGCCTGGAGTCGATCACCAAGCAGCCTGAAACCGTCGCGAAGTTCGTGCGGGCCGTGATGAAGGGGCTGCAGGCCACCTATGCGAATCCGGCCGAAGCCGCCGAGATCGCGCGCAAGGAATTTCCGACGATGCCGCCCGAAGATCTGAAGGCGACGATCGATCGCAGTTTCAAGGACGAGATCTGGAGCCGCGACGGCCTGGTCTCGCAGCAAGCCTGGACCACGTCCAAGTCGGTCGTGATGGACGCGGGCATGCTCAAGCAGGACGTGCCGTACGCGGGCGTCATCGACATGCAGTTCGTCCAGAAGAATGTCGCGGTCAAGTAAGCCTGATCCATTGCCACCAACCCGCTAGGAGCATTAGCCATGTCTGAACGCATCTGGGACAAATTCCTGACCCCCCGCGACAAGGAGGTGTTCGCCGCCTCCGGGTACGGCGCGCGGGGCGCCTTCGGCAAACGTCCCGCCCTGCTTGTGATCGATGTGAGCTGGGCCTTTGCCGGCGATCGGCCGGACGAGCCCATCCTGGAATCGATCAAGCGCTGGCGCAATTCGTGCGGCGCGGAAAGCTGGGTCGCGATCGACTCGATCAAGGAACTGATAGACACCGCGCACATGAAGGAACTGCCGGTGATCTACACGACGGGCTTCCGGCGCGAAGACAACTGGGACTCCGGGTCGTGGGGATGGAAGAACAATCGCAACGAAGAGGACGTGGCGCAGCCGGTCCCCGACCGGGACGGCAACGCCATCGTCGATGCGATCGCGCCGCAGCCGCAGGACATCGTGGTCTACAAGCAGAAGCCGTCGGGCTTCTATGGCACCAACCTGGCCAGCTATCTGACCCTGCTGGGTTGCGACAGCGTGATCGTGACCGGCACCACGACCTCGGGCTGCGTGCGGGCGACCGTGCTCGACGCGTTCAGCATGAACTACCGCGTCACCATTTCGGAAGAAGGCTGCTTCGACCGCAGCGAGGCCAGCCACGCCATCAACCTGTGCGACATGAATGCGAAGTACGCTGACGTTCTCAAGACGGCCGAGATCATCGCCTACATGCGCGAGCTGCCCAACGGCATGTTCAAGCTTCCCTCGGGCGCGACCAAGGCCAGCACCCAGTCCGTGCCGCCGCTGCGGGCGATTGCCTGAACGTGGGTTCAGGCATAGGCGGGCAGGCGCCGCGGCACATCGTGCCGGCTGCGTTTGACCTCGGCATGCAGCCAGTTGCGGAACAGGGCGACGTCGTTGCGCTGGTACGCGGCCGGCTTGCTGATCAGGTGATAGGCGCAGCCCAACGGCACCTGCAGGTCGAACGGCGCGACCAGCGCGCCGGTGCGCAACGCATCGGTGACCAGCATGGGCGTGCTCGCCACCACGCCCATGCCATCGATCGCCGCTTCGAGCGCCAGCAGCGAATGGGTGAAACGCGGCCCGCCATCGGCGTTGGGCGCGCTGACCCCTGCTGCGTCCAGCCATTGCCGCCAGAACGACTTGGTGCCGTAACGCAATCCCCGGTTGTCGTGCAGCAGCAGATGCTGCAGCACATCTTCCGGATCGCTCATGCCGTGCGCCCCGTCAAGCAGATCGGGACTGCACATCGGCGTGATCGACAGCGGCATCAGGGGCTCCACGTGCAGGTCCGGCGTGGTGGCGGGCAGGTGGTCATCACCGAACATCATCACCACGTCGGCCTGGTCGGTCCATGCATGGATGTCGAGGGTGGCCTGCGGCGTGCCGCGGCGGCCCACGAACGGACTGATGCGGGTCGACACCTGCACGTCGATGTCCGGATGGTCCAGCGCAAAGCGGTGCAGGCGCGGCATCAGCCAGCGCATGGCGAAGGAGGGCGCCGCGTACACCGACAGCGTCTGCGACTCGGTATGTTCAAAGATCTGTTCGACGGACTCGCGCAGGCAGGCCAGGCCTTCCTGCAGCTTGGGCAGGCACAGCCTGGCCGCGGCTGTCAGTTCGATGCCGTGGTTGACGCGCCGGAACAGGGGTGCTCCTATCAGGGATTCGAGATGACTCAGTTGCCGGCTGACGGCGCCGGGGGTCACGCACAGTTCTTCGGCGGCCTTCTTGAAGCTCAGGTGACGGGCGGCGGCTTCAAAGACCTTGAGGGAATTGAGGGGAGGGTGTCGGTTCGCCATGTGCTCTCGGCCAGGTTGTTGACGGAAGACCCTGTCTCCTCCTGGGAATACCTTGGTGCATGCGCTGCCGATGCGGTGCGTCGGCGGCGTGCGGTGCACGCGAGCGTGCATGCCGCTACACGGGTTCTTCTACGGCGCGTCTCTGGCGCCGGGTACGGGTCCATGAACCCGTACCAATAAGCATAAATCGTTCCAATTTGAGGACGAGCGGCGGCAACCTGGCCCGTCTGCCCGTCCAACCAGGAGATGTCATGCAAGGCAACACCCCTTTCAGGCCGGCGCACGGCGCGCGTATCGCCGCCGCCGCAGCAGTAATCGTCAGTACACTGAGCTTCTCCGGTCCGGCCGCGGCCCAGGCCTTTCCGGACCACCCGGTCAAGCTGATCGTGACGTTCACGCCAGGCGGCGCGGCCGATGTGACCGCCCGGATCTTTGGCGAAAAGCTGGCCGAGCTGTGGAAGCAGCCCGTGGTCGTGGAAAACCGCGCAGGCGCGGGCGGATCCATCGGCGCCGAAGCCGTGGTGCGTGCGCCGGCCGACGGCTACACCCTGCTGCTGGCCACCAACACGCACATCATCAACCAGGTCGTCTACCCGAACCTGACCTTCGACTTCACGAAGGACTTCGTGCCGCTCGGCCTTGTCACCTCGTCGCCCATGATGCTGGTGACCAACCCGTCGGCCCTGCCTGCCACCACGACCCGCGAATTTGTCGACCTGCTGAAAGCCAATCCCGGCAAGTACGCGATCGCCAGCTGCAACGTGGCCAGCCCGCACCACTTCGGGCTGGAAATGATGAAGCACGCCACCGGTATCAAGGCGCTGCACGTGCCGTACCGGGGCTGTACGCCAGCCGTAGCCGACGTGCTGGCCGGGCATGTGCCGGCCGCCGCGGTCTCCGCGCCGGCCGCCATCGCGTTCACCAAGACAGGCCGGCTGCGCGCCCTGGCGCTGTTCTCGAAAGACCCGAGTGCGTCTGCCGCCGGCGTGCCGACCTTCCGCGAAGCGGGTGTGCCGGCGCTGAAGGACTTCTCGCTGGACAACTACTATGGCTTCATGGCGCCGCCGCGGACGCCCCCGGCCATCGCCAGCAAGCTGGAGGCCGACATCCGCCAGGTGGCCGCGATGCCGGACGTGACGAAACGGCTGAACGACGCCGGGCTCGACATGCTGGTGATGCCGTCTGGCCCGATGATGCAGCTCATCCGCAGCGACTTCGAAAAGTATGGCGTGGCCGCCAAGGAAGCCAATATCCAGGCCGAATGAGCGTTCGCCATTCGCGCCGTGACAAGACAGGAGACCTATTGATGAACCGTTTGCAGCTCAGCCTTGGCTGTTGTGACTATGACCGTACCCGCGCCCTGTTCGATGGGCGCGTCACCGTGGAGGGGTGCGATCTGCTGCCGCTCGCCCTGCACCCCGAAGAAATCTTCCATCGCGCCTTCAATGGACAGGCCTTCGACATTTCCGAACTGTCCTTGAGCAGCCATACCGTCATGACGGCCCGCGGGCAGGCCGACTACGTGGCCGTGCCCGCCTTCGTGTCGCGTGTGTTCCGTCACTCGGGTATCTATATCCGGACCGATCGCGGCATCACGCGCCCGGAAGACCTGGCGGGCAAGACCATCGGCGTGCCCGAATACCAGATCACCGCGAACGTGTGGATCCGCGGCATGCTGCAGGACGACTACGGCGTGCGTGCCAACCAGGTGCACTGGCGGCGGGGTGGGGTGGAGCAGGCCGGCCGCCAGGAACGCGCGCCGCTGCAACTGCCCGATGACATCGACCTGGCGCAAATCGCGCCGAACGCGACGCTGTCCGAACAACTGGCGAATGGCGAACTGGATGCGGTATTCGGCGCCAAGGCGCCGTCGTCGTTCACGCGCGGCGCACCTAACGTGGGACTGCTGTTTCCGGATTTCAAGCAGGTCGAGCAGGACTACTACCGGCGCACCCGGCTCTTCCCGATCATGCATGTGATCGGCATTCGCCGGGCCCTGGTCGAACAGCACCCGTGGTTGCCGGTCAGCGTGTTCAAGGCCTTCAACCAGGCCAAGGCGCTGGCCATGACCGAACTGGCGCAGATCGGCCACCTGTACACCTCGCTGCCCTGGGGCGTGTCCGAATACCATGCGTCGCGCGCCCTGATGGGCGACGACTTCTGGAGCTACGGGGTTGACGCCAACCGGCACACGCTCGAAACCTTTACGCGATACCACCACGAGCAGGGGCTGTCGCCCCGGCAGGTGGGGATCGCGGAACTGTTCGATCCATCCACCCTGGACCTGTCAAAGAACTGAACAGGCTCAAGTTTGGGCGGGTTCGGACTTGAGGGCGCTCAATCCCACTCTGGCGCGATCGATGCAGGACTGGTCAGCCGTTCGCCCCGGTCCAGCGCGGCGATCTGCGCCATGTCCTCATCCGACAGGCGCAGGTCGCGCGAGCGCAGATTGCTCTCCAGGTTGTCGCGGCGGGTCGACGACGGAATCACCGCATAGCCCAGCTGCATGGCCCAGGCCAGCGCCACCTGCACGGGCGTGGCGTCGTGGCGGGCCGCGATCGCTTCCAGCACCGGGTCCTTCAGCACCTTGCCATAGGCCAGGGTCATGTAGGACGTGATGTGGATGCCGTGCTGCCGTGCAAAGTCGGCCACCTTGCGGTTCTGCAGATAAGGGTGCAGTTCAACCTGGTTGGTCGCGATCTGCTGTGCACCCACGGCGTCGATGGCCTCCTGCATCTGCGCCGTCGTGAAGTTCGAAATGCCGAACGCACGCGTCAGCCCATCGGACTGCGCGCGGGCCAGGGCTTCCAGTGACTCCGCCGCCGGCACCGTACGCGACGGCCAATGGATGAGCGTCAGGTCGACGCGGTCGGTGCGCAGGCGATCCAGGCTGTCCTTGAGGCTGTCGGCCAGCATGTCGCGCGACAGGTTGTCGACCCAGATCTTGGTCGTGATGAACACCTCGTCGCGCGGCACGCCGCTATCCGACAGCGCCTTCCCGACTTCGGCTTCGTTGCCGTAGATCTGCGCGGTGTCGATGCAGCGGTAGCCCAGTTCCAGGGCGGTACTGACCGAGTCGATGACGACCTGGTCCTTGAGGCGGAACGTGCCCAGCCCGAATGCAGGGATGCTCATGGAAAACTCCTTGTGGTGAAGGACAGCGCGGCTCAGGCCAGCGGCATGTCGTGTTCGATCCAGTCGGTCACCGACGCACGGCGCGGCGACCAGCCGAGGTCCCGACGGGCATGCACGCCGCGTACCCGGCTGTTGGAACCGAAGGAATAGCGGGCGTGGCCCTGGCCCCATTCGCGGGTGGCTTCTTCCACCGTCCATGACTGGACCGGGCCCAGGCCCAGGCGGTGCGCGATGGCGGCGCCGATCTCGGCAAACGAGGCCTCGCCGTTTTCAACGAAGTAGAAGGCCCCGGCCGGCGCGGATTCCAGGGCGAGGCGATACAGCTCGACCACGTCCTCGATGTGTACATTCGACCAGCGATTCACGCCCTTGCCGACGACACGCACCACGCCGCTCTTGCGGGCCTGCTCGACCAGAGGCGGGATCTGCACGCTGTCCGCATGCAGGCCTGCGCCGCGGCCATAGATCATGGTGTTGCAGATGACGACGCCGCGCACGCCCTGCTCGGCGGCATTCAGCACCAGTTTGTCGATGGCGTAGCGCGCCTGCTTGCCGTCTTCGACGATGAAGGGCGTGTCCTCGTCAAAGATCCGGTCCGACAGGCGGTCACCGCCCACGTCGTCGCCAATCAGACTGGACCCGCTGGTATGAAGCAGGGGCTTGTTGCTGCCGCGCAGGCCATCGATCAGCGCTTCGATGGCGCCGCGATGGTCGCTGTCGGCGGCGTTGATGACGGCGTCGGCACGCCGGGCCGCGTCCGCGAGCACGTCATGGTCATCCAGGGTGCCGATGACGGGTTCGATGCCCAGGGCGCGCAGCTGGCGCGCCTTGTCATCGGTGCGCGCCAGGCCGCTGACCGTATGGCCGTGTTGTTGCAGATGCTGGGCGATCGAGCCGCCGATGAAGCCGGTCGCGCCGGTGATGAAAACGTGCATGACACACTCCGATAGGTAGGAACAGACTGCAGTGTCCTCCTGTCGGGGTTTGCGAAAAACCCGTCATCGGTCCAATGATATTTGACTGCCAGTCAAGAATGATCGTGATCAGTTGTCCCGCACGCGACCGGCGCCTGGCGTGTGCCTGACGACATCTCCGAATTCCTTGGAGTCCAGGATCGCCAGCCGCGCCGCATCAATGGCCGCGGCATGCTCGCGGATGCGGCGGCGGCGGTCGAGCAGGATCAGGTGTTTGGTCTGCGCCATCGCTGCCGCCGAATTGGCGACCAGCCGGTCGGCCAGTTCCAGCGCGGCCTGCCAGCTGTCGGGCACGACCTGATCGACCAAGCCGATGTCCAGTGCCTGTTGCGGGGTCAGCATGCGCGCGGTCAGCATCAGGTCCAGCGCCTTGGCCTCGCCCACGATGCCCGGCAGGGTCAGGGCGCTGACGCCCGACAGCATCCCGTGCTGCGTTTCCGGAAAGCCGATCTTGCCGGTGGCCGCGGCAATGCGGAAGTCGCAATGGATGGCCAGCGTAAGGCCCATGCCGACCGTGAAGCCGTGCATGGCGGCGATCACAGGTTTGTTGAGTTCGACACCGACGCCAGGAATGGCGCGCATCAGTGTCTCGGTATCGACCATGGTGCCGGTGGCCTGCATTTCCTTGATGTCGGACCCGGCGCAAAAGGCGCGGTCGCCGGCGCCGCGCACGATCAGGACCTTGACCGCGGGATCGTCGTTGGCGGCCTGCCAGATGTCGCCCAGCGCGCGTTTGCTGGCGGTGTCCAGGGCGTTCATGCGCTCGGGCCGCTGCAGCAGGACTTCATGGATGCCGTTGGCAACCGGACGGAATTCGATGGTCATGGACGCTCCTTGTCATGATGAGCGGACATTCGGCGTTGACACCATCCGGCTCGAGTCGCAAACTATATCCCAATGTGTGCAATGTAAACAGTATGTGCATATAACGCACATTCATCATTCGGAGCGACCCATGAAAGCCGTCATCCTTTCCGCCTTTGGCGGGCCCGATACCCTGCAGGTCCAGGAAGTCGACACCCCGCGTCCGGGACCGGGCGACGTGCTGGTGCGGGTCCGCGCGGCCGGTATCTGCCACCACGACATCCTGCACCGCGCGGGCAAGCTGCCCGGCGCCAAGACGGGCGTGGTGCTGGGGCACGAGACCGCGGGCGAGGTGATCGAGGTCGGCGCCGATGTCATCACCCACAAGGTGGGCGATGCCGTGGTCATCTATCAGCGCCAGTTCTGCGGCATGTGCCGCAACTGCCTGCGCGGACGGCAGGACATGTGCCGTGCCCTGGGCCTGCCCGCGGTCGATACGGTGGGCGGCTATGCCGAATATGTGAGCGTGCCCGCCAGCATGGCGATCAGCGTGCCGGCTGGCCTGCCGTGGCAAGCGGCGGCGCTGGCCTGCTGCCCGATCGGCACCAGCCTGCGCGCGCTGCGGACCCTGGCCAATGTCAGCCCCGGCGATTCGGTGCTGATCACGGGGGCCAGCGGCGGCCTGGGCATCCACCAGATCCAGATCGTGAAGGCGCTGGGCGCGCGATCGATTGCGGTGACGTCGAGCCCGGCCAAGGCCGAGCATCTGAAGGCCTTGGGCGCCGACGAGGTGGTCGTGGCCCCAGACCTGAAGTTTGGCGCGGAGGTCTGGCGCCTGACCGGCAAGCAGGGGGTGGACGTGGCAATCGACAACCTGGGCATGACGCTGCCGGAAGTGCTGCGCACCATGGCGCAAGGCGGCATCGTGGTCGTGCTGGGCAATCTGGATGGCAAGCCGGTGGACGTGTCACCGGGCCTGCTGATCGGCCGCCGCATCCGGATTGCCGGGTCGGGCAGCGCAACGCTGGAAGACATCCGCCATGCCCTGGCCATGCTGGCCAACGGGCAGATCAAGCCGATCATTTCGGCCACCGTGTCGTTCGATGAAGCGTCGCACGGCCATGCCCTGGTCGATGCCAAGGCGGTGGAAGGGCGGGTCGTGATGGAAGGCTGGTCATGAACGTTGGCAGCGTCTTGCGCCGGTGCGCGCAGCAGTGGCCCGAGCAGGTCGCGGTGATCGATGCGGATAGCGGCCGCGCCTTGCCCATCGGCGAGTTCACGGGCCTGGCGTTCGGCCTGGGCGCATCGTTGTGCGAGCAGGGCTACGCGTTCCAGGACCGGGTGGCCATCCTGGGCGACAACACGTCGGACTACCTGCTGTGGGATTACGGGCTGATGTCGGCCGGACTGGTGCGGGTGCCGCTGGACCCGAGCCTGAGCCTGGACGAGCAGGCCGCGCAGTTGCGGGATGCGGGCGCGCGGCTGCTGGCCTACGGTCACGACCATGCCGAACGGGCGCAAGCGCTGCACGCTGCCGTCCCCGGCGTTCGCCTGATTCCGCTGGAAGTGGACGTCGCCAACGCACCGCGGCGCGCCGAACCGGCGTCGCGGCCCGCGCCCGAAGCGATGGCGTCACTCAATTACACCGGTGGCACGACGGGGGTGCCCAAGGCCGTGATCATCACGCATGGCAGCCTGACGTCCGCCCTGCACAACATCGTGACGGGCCGCGGCCAGGGCCCCGGCGACGTCATGCTGAACATGCGGCCGATCTGGCCGATCGCGGCCATCGTGGTGTTCGCGCAGATCGCAGCGGGGGGCACGGTGGTGCTGGCCGGACGTTTCCAGCCGCAGCGTTTCCTGGACCTGTTGCAGCAGTATCGGGCGGCATCGACGTCCCTGGTGCCGACACATCTGGTGCGGCTGTTGAAAGAGACCCGGCCGCAAGACGCCGACCTGTCGGCGCTGCGCACGATCGATGTGGGCGCGGCGGCCATCCCACCCGACGTGTTCATGGCGGCCATTGACGCATTCGGTCCGCGTATCGGCATCATCTACGGCCTGACCGAAGCGTCGTGGAGTTGTTATCAGTCGCCCGACGCGCTGCGCGATCCCGCCACGCGTGACGCGCGCATCCGCACGGCGGGCCGGCCTTTGTTCGGTTGCGAAGTGCGCATCGACGCGGATGACGGTCTGGCGGCGCCCGATGTGGAAGGTGAAGTCTGGATCCGCGGCGCGCACCTGGCCGCGGGTTATTGGGGCAAGCCGGACCTGACGGCGCAAACCTTCCAGGATGGCTGGTTCCGCAGCGGTGACCTGGGCATGCTGGACGACACGGGTGTGCTGCGCATTACGGGCCGGCTCAAGGAAGTGATACGGACCGGGGGCAAGTCGGTGCTGCCTGACGAGGTCGAGCGCGCCGTGTGCAGCTATCCGGGGGTGGCCGACGCCGCCGCTGCCGGATTGCCGGATCCGGAGTGGGGAGAGCGGATCGGCGTGCTGGTCGTGCGGGAAGCCGGGGCCGACGTGGATGCCGAGGGCCTGTTGGCCCATTGCGGCACCGTGCTGTCCGGCTTCAAGAAGCCGCGGGTCGTCAGGTTTGCCGCCAGCATTCCCAAGTCGCACTACGGCAAGATCCAGCGCGCGAAGGTCCGGCAGCTGTTGATGGATCCGGACTGAGCGCGCTCAAGGTTGACGTCCGCTCAGGTCTGATCGGTGATCAATGACGGCGCGCATCCGGTATAGGCGGGATGCATGGGCTGCAACCGCGCGCGGCGTGAGGCCGCCCGCGTTGCCTGTTTATTCCGAGATGTGCGCGGCATTCACGATCTGCTGCGACTTGACCGACTCCTGATCGATGAAAGCCCGGAAGCGGGCGCCCGAGATACCCGAGGGATCCAGGCCCTGGCTGGCGAACCAGGTCTTGACCTCGGGATTGGCCACGACCTTCTTGACCGCGCCTTCCAGCGTGTCGATCACGTCTTGCGGCAGGTTGGCCGGGCCCCAGAACCCATACCAAGTTGAAAAGTTGACGTCCGGAAAGCCGGCTTCGGCAAAGGTCGGCACGTCGGGCGCAAGCGGGCTGCGCTTGTCGCCGGTAATTGCCAACGCTTTCAACTTGCCGCCTTTGACCGGCGGCAGGGACGTCAGCAAGGGATCGATCATGCCGCTGACCTGGCCGCCCATCAGATCGACCAGGGCAGGGGCCGTGCCCTTGTACAGAATGGTCGGCACGGGCAGGCCGGCGCGGAACTTGAACGATTCGACCGCCAGATGGCCCGCCGCACCAAAGCCGCCCACGGCAAAGTTGAAGCGTTCGGGATTGGCTTTGGCCTTGGCCACGAAGTCTTGCGCCGACGTGGCGTTGACGTTGGGCGCCGCCACGAACAGCAAGGGGCCGGAGGCCACGAGGTTCAGCGCCGTCAGGTCCTTGATGGTGTCGAAGCGCGGCTTCTCTTTCATGATGAAGGGATTGACCACCACGGTTGATGCCGTCAACAACAGCGTGTAGCCGTCGGCCGGAGACCGCGCGACGGCTTCGGCGCCGATGGTGCCCGATGCGCCCGCGCGGTTTTCGACGATCACCCGCTGGTTCAGCGTGTCGGTCAGGCGGGCCGCCACGGTGCGCGCAACCGCGTCGACCGCCCCGCCTGCCGCAAACGGCACGACCAGCCGGATGGGCTTGTCGGGGTAGGCGGCCAGGGCGCCGCCGGGCAGGGCGATGGCCAGTGCGGCGGCCAGGGAAAGCGGCGTAAGGACGGGACGTAACGGCATGCGGCACCTTCAGGAAAAAGCTGACGTGATTCGATAGCGACGCAGTCTACGCCGCCGTGCACCGGGATGTCCCCACCGCCTCAGACTGATTTCTTATGTGTATATTGCGCACTTGCAGTGTGTAGTGTGCACACAAAGACTATCCATGCACCGCGATCGCGTCAATCGGAAAAAGCGCGGCGCGCGGCGCTGGGTTAAAAAGTCGCCATGACTTCTCTTCCTTCCGATGCGGCCCAGGCCACCCCACCCGCGACGCCCGCCACCGGGCGCGTCCAGGTCATTGACCGCGCCTTCATCGTGCTCAATGCGCTGCTGCCGCTGCCCGAGGGCGCGTCGGCGCTGACGCTTGCCAACCTGACCCAGATCGACCGCACGACGGTGCACCGCCTGCTGCGCACCTTGCTGCATTGGGGCATGGTGCAGGCGCGGGACGGCATCTACACGCTGGGGCCGCAATGCCTGGTGCTGGGCACGGCGCAGCAGGACCGGCTGGGCGTGCGCCGGGCCGCGCTGCCGCATGCGATCGAACTGCAGGAGAAGGGTGTCGGCAAGCGCCGCGCGGTGGTGTCGATCTCGGTCCCGGCGCTCGATCACGTGGTCATCATCGAACGCATCTGGACGCCGTCCACCCCGCTCAACATCATCACGGACATTGGCACGCGCTTTCCGATGGATGCCAGCGTGAGCGGCCGCGCGGTATTGGCCGCCATGACGCCCGAGGCCGGGCGGGCGCGGGTCGGCGCCCAGCGCTACAAGGCCGTCGCGGACCGTCTTGATGCGATCCGTGCCGACGGCGGCATATCGTTTGCCTTGAGCGAGATGCGGCCGGGGGTCGGCACGATGGCCTGCCCGATCCTGGGCCGCAACAACGAACCAGTGGCCGCGATCATCGTGGCCGGTTTGTCGATCGACGATGAACTGCGTGCCGATGCACCACTGGCCCAGCACGCGCGGCGGACGGCCGCCAGCATTTCGTCGGCGCTGCGCTTGGGGTGATCCCGGCGCCTAATCCCGAGCGGGCTTGACGGCGCAATCCCACATGCCCATGGCTTGCACGACGGCTTTCTTCATCACGGCGTACGGAACACCGTCGCGGGCAAGTACCGAAATACCCATGAAAAAGCTGTCGAACGCGATGGCCAGCGACTTGGCATCGGTTGACTCGCGCAATTCACCGGTATCGATGCCGCGTTCCACGCAAGCGTGAAAGCCGGCGCGTGCGCGGCCCCGCATGCCTTGAAGCAACTGCGTGATGTCCTCGCTCCCGGATGCACCCGCGCCCATGGCGCCGGACGCCACCATGCAGCCCTTCGGGTGTCCCCCCTCGCAATACATCTTTGCCGCGCGCTGCAAGGTCATCAACACCGCCTCTCGCGGTGCGATCGACGCATCGTAAAGGCTCTTGGTGAGGTCTCCATAGAGCGACATGTATCGCTCCAGCGCCTCCTTGTACAGGGCCTCCTTGGACTCGAAGGCAGCATAGAAACTGGGGGCGGAAATCCCCCCGCCCATCGCCGCTTTCAGCTGAGACAGGGAGGTCGATTCATAGCCGTGCTCCCAGAACAAATGCATCGCCGAGGTCAATGCCGCGTCACGGTCGAACGTACGGGGGCGGCCTCGTTGCGCCATCACACTCTCCGGCTATCCAAAATTACATACTAAACGATACATAATCCGTGGGCAACGAGCGCGGTTGACATCGGGCAATTCCACCCCGTATATTTATACCGATCGGTATGTAAATAAGCACGCGCGGCGCCTTTCCAGACACAGACGGCCGCGTTTTTTTGGGACTATTTATGTACCGATTGGTATGTTTATCAACGCTGTTCAACGCAACGGAATCACCATGTCAAACGACCTTGAAGCACGCCTGGACGCCATCGAAAGCCGCATTGCGATCGAGACCCTGATTGCCAATTACGCCGAAGCCTTCGATACGATGAACGAAGCGCTGCTGGCTACCCTGTGGCATCCGGACTCGCGGCTGTATCTTGGCGCGAATGGAAACTCCGAAGGGCTCGAGGCCATCCTGGCGCAGGCGCGTGTGAACATGAAGCGCATGCCACACATGCATCACTGGATGGCGAACGCGCTGATCACCGTGGAAGGAGACACGGGCCGCGGACGGGTGGCGGCGGATTGCCTTTTCTACGACGTCGATCAGGGCCCCCTGCAGGTAAGCGGCCAGTACCACGACATCTATCAGCGAAGGAACGGTCGTTGGGCGTTCGAACAGCGCACGTTTGACATGCATTACGCAACGCCGCTCCAGAACTGGACGCCGGTTGCGGGAACGGAACGCTTCGGCCTTCCGGCCTGAGCGCGGCGCCGGGCTGAACATCATGGAAACGAACACTTCAGACAAGCGCCGCTGGCTGGCATTCGCGGTGTTGCTGGTCGGGGCGTTTCTGCCCCCGCTGGACTTCTTCATCGTCAATGTCGCCTTGCCCTCCATGCAAGCGGACTTGAGGACGAGCGCGGCCGAACTGCAGATGGTGATTTCCGGCTATGCCGGGGCCTATGCGGTCTTTCTCATCACCGGAGGGCGGCTTGGCGATATCTTCGGCAGACGAAAGATCTTCCTCTTGGGTATCACTGGCTTTGGACTGACGTCGCTGCTATGCGGGCTTGCAAGCTCGCCCGAGATGCTGATCGCGGGGCGCGTGCTGCAAGGGCTGAGCGCCGCCGCCATGGCGCCGCAAGGCCTTGCCTCCATTCATGCCCTCTTTCCGGAACATGAGCGTTCACGCGCCTTGGGTTTCTACGCGGCGGCAGTCGGATTGGCGGCGGTGGTCGCGCAAGCGCTGGGCGGCGCATTGATCTCGGCAGACCTTTTCCACCTTGAGTGGCGCATCATCTTTTTGATCAACCTGCCCGTGGTTGCCGCGGTCCTGATCGGCGGCTTGCCTTTGCTGCCCGACGCCCGCGGCGACCGCCCCGCACCCGTCGACCTGGTTGGTGTGCTGCTGTGCGCTTTGACCCTGGGCCTGCTCATCGTGCCGTTGGTCGAAGGACGCGAAATGGGGTGGCCCGGGTGGGCGTTGGCGATGCTGGCCGCCTGCCCGGCCGCCGGCTACGGCTTCTGGCGATACGAGATGGCCTATGCCCGGCGCGGCGGGGTGCCGCTGGTCAGCGTCGATCTGGTCCGCACGCCCGGCCTGATGAGCGGCCTGGGGGGCGTGCTGTTTTTCTATGTCATCTCGGCATTTTTTCTGGTCTTCTCCGTCTACCTGCAATCGGCGCTGGGCCTGGACCCCTTGGAGACGGGCCTGGTATTTCTACCGTTCGGCATCGGCTTTTTCATCGGGCCTTTAACGACCCCGCTGGCGATCCGCGTCTTCGGTCGTTGGGTTGCCGTCATGGGCATGGTGCTGGAAGTGGTGGGTTGTGTGTGGCTGGCTGTCCTGGTCGCGGACGCCCCCGGACAGATGCCCGCGCACCTGCCACTGATCATTGCGATAGGTCTGTTGGGCTTTGGCCAGGGTTGGGCGCTGCCGACACTGGTACGTTCCGTCATCGATCGCGCCCCGGCCAGTGGTTCCGGGATGATTGCCGGCATCACCAATTCCGCCTTGCAGATCAGTGCGGCGCTGGGGGTGGCGATCTTCGGTGGCGTGTTCTTTACGGTGGCAGGGCCGTCGCCCGATCCCCGGTCCATGGCGACAGCGCTGGTTGCCGCCATGCTGGGCCTGGCGGCCAGTCTGACGATCGCGGCCATCCTGTCCATCGTCGCCGCGAGGGCGACGATCCGGATGGCCGCTTATCCCGCTGCCGGCGCACCCCCGGCCTGAAGGCCGGGGCCCTGCCGACTCCGGCGCACGCTCAGGGGCGCCGGAAATCTTTCACGAGCAGTGCCATGCCGGACACCAGGAAGTAGAACGCGCCAAACGCGGCGTACGGCGCGATGTCGGCAATGCCCGGGAGGCCGGGCCCCGCAGCGCGCTGGATGAAGAGGACGCCCGCCAGTGTCGATTGCGCGCCGCTGAGGATCATGGGCCACTGCGCGCCATGGGTCTTCCAACGCCGGACGCCGGTGGCGAGCTGCAGCAGTCCGGCCAGCGCCGCCCACACACCGAACACGCCGAGCACGGCATGCATGCTGACGGTCAACGCGACGGCGATGGACACGGTCACCATGCCGCTCGCAAATACGTTGAACATCTGCGTCGGGTTGCGGCGAGCGCCACCGCTTTGCCGGGCATCAATAAAGTTGGCCACGGCGTCCCATGCGGGATACGCGACAAGCAGCATCATCCCGACAAGCGGGGTCGTGCGGCCTGCCGTCAGCGCCGCCAGGACCCAGACGAAGGAGAACGCTGCACGCAAAAAATAGTAGGTTTTCAGCCAGGTATTCGCTGGGGTGGAGACAGCAGGGGAGTTGAAGGCAGTGGTCATGAAATGCTCGGTTCGTAGAGGTGAAGGAACAGAAACCAACCAACTAGTTGGTCGGTTGCCGGGGGAAATAAAAGCGGCCGGGATGGCTGCCAAGCAGTCTTTACCGCGCCGCGCCCTCAAGCAGGCCGGGACAGTTGCTTCACGATAGGGCTGACGATCGCCTTGAAGATGCCGGGGTCGCGGTACGCCCGAGCCGACAACATGGCGCCATGAATGGTCGCCATCAACGTCATGGCTTCGACGTCGGCCGTCTGGCGCAACTGGAAGGCGCCTGTTGTTGCGCCGGCCTGCAAAACGCTCGCCAACCATGCCGACAGGTCGTGAAAGTGCCCGCGCACCTCATCCGCCACCAGGCTGGGGATGGCCGGCAACTCCGCAGCCAGCATGGCGCACACGCACATCGATGCCGTGTCGTCGCTGATGCAGGCTTCCCAATATCCGGTGTAGGCACCGAGTCGCCGAACCGGGTCTTTGATGGTGCGGTCCATCGCCTCGATACCTGCGCGCGCCTGTTCGCGGTAGCGCTTGAGGACCTTCTGAACCAGCTCCGCCTTGGTCGGGAAATGGTGGTGGATGGTGGCTTTGCTGATGTGAACCGACGTTGAGATGTCGGCGTAGCTGAACCCGTTGTAGCCCCCCGAGACCAGCAAGGTCTGGGCACAGGTGACAATCTCGGCAGCTCTGGGGGAAAGGTCTGAATCCATGCCGGAAGTCTACCAACTAGTCGGTCGATGTCAAGCGTGCACGCGCTATCACTTAATTCGATAACAGATGTGGGTGCGGCTGCTATTGCGGGGCGGTCACCTGCCCGTGACAATGGGTTCAAACGGCGGCGCGTCCTGCGCCGTCAACATAAAGGCGCATGGATCGACATGCGCCACCAAGAACACCCATTGGAGACCGCATGTCCACTCGTCCCACCCGCCTTGCCGGCGTGCCTGCCGCTGCGCGCGCCCAGGTTGCCTTGCCGCGGACTCGCTTGTTCGGCGCCGCCTTGCTGGCGCTGTCGCTGACGGCGGCGGCGATGGCAACGTCCACCGCGTATGCCCAGTCCTACCCGAACCGCCCCGTGCGCGTCGTCATTCCTTTCGCGCCGGGTGGCAGCAACGACATCGTGGGGCGCTTCATTTCCGACGAACTGGGCAAGAAGCTGGGCCAGACGTTTGTGGTGGACAACCGGGGCGGGGCGGGCGGCACCATAGGCACCGACCTGGTGGCCAAGGCGCCTGCGGACGGCTACACGCTGCTGCTGATTTCGACGCCGCACACGGCCAATTCGACGCTGTATAAAAAGCTGCCCTATCGGCCCGCGCAGGACTTCACGCCCATTGGCCGGATCGCGACGGCATCGCAGGTGATCAGTGTGTTCCCCGGACTGCCGACCAAGACGCTGCCGGAGTTGATTGCGTATGCCAAGGCTAATCCGGGCAAGCTGAACTATGTGTCATCGGGCATCGGCAGTTCGCAGCATCTGGTGAGCGAGATGTTCGCCAACCAGGCCGGCATCCAGATGACGCATGTGCCGTACAAGGGCGCGGGCGCTGCCTTGGCGGACGTGTCGGCCGGTCACGCGCAGGTGTCGGTGGGCACGGTGCTGCAGGCTTTGCCGCACATCAAGGGCGACCGGCTGCGCGCGCTGGCCGTCAGCGGCGCCAACCGGCAGGCTGTGCTGCCGGATGTACCGACGGCCGCCGAGTCGGGCCTGAAAGGTTTCGAGCCGGACAACTGGTGGGGCCTGCTTGCGCCGGCCGGTACGCCGCCTGAGGTGATCAACACCCTGACCAGGACAATGGGCGAGATCCTGGCGCGCCCGGACACCATCAAGAAGCTGGAAAGCGAAAGCGCGACGGTGGCCTATCAGCCGCCAGCGGACTTCAGCAAGTTCATGGATAGCGAAACCACCAAGTGGGCGGCGCTGATCCGGAAGCTGAATATCCAGGCGGATTGATCGCTGTCCGGGGCTCGTTGTTGGAGTGACGTGCAGCGATGACGCTGGGTCCATCCGAGCCCCCTGCGCGCACCCGACGAGGCTGCTGCTGCGTGGCCTGACGCAGGTTCCACGCAGCCCCGGCAAGGGCAACTTGCGGCCTTGTCCAACTTGAGTTTTTCTCATGTTTCATTGAAACAAGCTCAAGTTTGATTGCGCTCAATTTTATGCAAGAATAGCCAGCCGGCCGCGGGCTCCCGCCGCCGCTCCCCACGGTCCGCGCGGGCTGTCGTCTTGCCGGGCCCCACGTCAAATCAGACAGGATTCCCGATGACGATACTGCTCCCAACTTCCCTCGTGGGCTCCTATGCGCAGCCCGACTGGCTGATCGATCGCCAAAAGCTGGCGGGCCGTTTTCCGCCGCGCGTGCGGGCGCTTGAACTGTGGCGCGTGGCGCCGGAATTCCTTGAACAGGCGCAGGACGACGCGACCATTCACGCGATCCGCGAGCAGGAACGTGCCGGCCTCGACATCATCACCGACGGTGAAATGCGCCGCGAAAGCTATTCGAATCGTTTCGCCACCGCGCTGGACGGCGTGGACATCGACAATCCCGGCACGGCGCTCGATCGCAGCGGCCATCCGAATCCGGTGCCGCGTGTGGTCGGCAAGATCAGCCGCCGCCATTCGGTCCAGGTGCGCGACGTAGAGTTCCTGCGCGCCCACACCGATCGCAAGATCAAGATCACGGTGCCGGGTCCGTTCACCATGGCGCAGCAGGCGCAAAACGATTTCTACGAGACCGACGAAGAAATGGCGTACGACTACGCCGCTGCGGTCAACCTGGAAATCAAGGACATGTTTGCCGCGGGCGCCGACATCGTGCAGATCGACGAGCCTTACATGCAGGCGCGGCCGGAGAAGGCGCGCGAGTATGGCGTCAAGACGCTGAACCGCGCGCTGGAAGGGGTGGAAGGTCAGACGGCCGTGCACATCTGCTTCGGCTATGCGCATGTGATTCATGAGCGGCCCGCCGGCTATTCGTTCCTGCCGGAACTGTCAGCATGCTGCGCGAATCAGATTTCGATCGAGACCGCGCAGTCGTCGCTGGATTGTTCGGTGCTGGAAAAGCTGGAGAACAAGACGATCATTCTGGGTGTGCTGGACTTGTCGACCAATGAAGTCGAAACGCCGGAAGTGGTTGCGGCGCGCATCCGCCGCGCCTTGCCGCATGTGTCGCCGGAACGCGTGATCATCGCGCCGGATTGCGGTCTGAAGTACCTGCCGCGGGAAGTGGCATTCGGCAAGATGAAGGCCATGGTCGACGGCACGCGCATCGTCCGCGAAGAATTGTCGGCATGATCTAGCCCCCCCTAGGCGCTGCGCGCCTCCCCCAGGGGCGACACCAGCGGACTGGCAAAGCCAGATCCGCGGTGTCCTGGTGGGATCCGTTACCCTACGGCAATGGCGGACTTTTAAGCCGCCTGCACCATGAAGCCGATGGTGGTCACGCCATCGGCGCTTTCTGCGAATACCTGGCCGCCGTGCATGGTGGCCACGGCCTTGACGATGGCCAATCCCAAGCCGTGCCCGTGGCTCTGCCCGGTATCGTTGCGCGCGGCATCGACCCGATAGAAGCGGTCGAACAGGCGTGGCAGGTGGTGTGCGTCGACGGTCTCGCCGGGATTGCGCACCGCAATGCGCACCCACCGATCCGACCGGCTGACCGAAATGTCGATGTGCGCGCCGCGCGCCGAATGCTGGATCGCGTTATGCAGCAGGTTGGTCATGGCGCGCCGGAACAGGGCGGTATCGATCGGCGCGCGCAAGTCCGCATCACCGTCGATCGCTGCCGTCATCTGCATGTCGTCCAGCAGGAATTCAAAGAAGTCGACCGTCTTCTGCACTTCGCACACGATCGGTTCGACCACCAGCCCGGTGGCCGCTTCGCCTTCATCGGCGCGCGCCAGGAACAGCATGTCGTTGATAATGGCGCGCAGGCGATCCAGTTCTTCCAGATTGGATTGCAGCACCTCTTCGAATTGCGGCGCGGTGCGCGGGCGCGACAGCGCGACCTGGGTCTCGCCGATCAGGTTGGTCAGCGGCGTGCGCAGTTCGTGGGCCACGTCGGCATTGAACGCTTCCAGCTGTTTGTAGGCGCCTTCGAGCCGGCTCAGCGCGCCGTTGAACGCCACGGCCAGGTCCGACAATTCGGCGGGCAAGGTGGCGACCTGCAAGCGCTGCGACAGGGCGCTGGGCCGCAATGCCTGGGCTTCTTCCGACAGCCGCTGCAGCGGCCGCAAGCCGACCCGCGCCACCCAATATCCAAGCAGCACGACCAGCAGCACCGCGCTCAAGGTCAGGGCAACGACCGCGATCAGGAAGGTGTGCAAGGTGTTGTAGTAGGACTCGGCATCGATCGCGATGATCATGCGGATCGGCGGGCGTTCATCGAAGCCAGGGATCGTGCGCGTGATGGTGTGCAGCGGGTAACGTCGATTGGGAATGTGGATGGTCTCCAGCCCGTCCGCCTTGTTGCTGGGCAGTTCCAGTTCGGCAATGCCGGTACCGTATTGAAAGCGTGGATCGTCGCTCAGCACCCAGAACCGCACGCTGCCATTGGCCGGCGTCTGCGCATCGAGCCGCGCCTGGAAGCGCGACCACCGCGATGGCGAGCCCAGGCGCGCGAGCCAGTAGCTCAGGTCCTGCATCATGGTGCGCAGTTCTTCCTGCTGGTGCCGCGCCAGTTCGCTGCGCAGCACGCCGTACAGCGCTGTGCCGATCAGGGTCAGCGTGACCAGCGCGGCGACCGCGAACATCACGACCAGCCGCGTGGTGATCGACCGCCTCATTCCACCGATCCGTCGGCCGCTGCGTTGTCGCGCACTTCCAGCACATAACCCATGCCGCGTATCGTGTGCAGCAGCTTGGGGCTGTGTCCCGCATCGACCTTGGCGCGCAGGCGCTTGATGGCGACTTCGACCACGTTCACGTTGCTGTCGAAGTTCATGTCCCACACCAGTTCGGCAATCGCCGTCTTGGAAATGATCTCGCCCTTGCGCCGCGCCAGCACCGCCAGCAACGAGAATTCCTTGGCCGTCAGGTCGATACGGGTCGCGTCCCGATACGCCTTGCGGCTGATCAGGTCCACGCGCAGATTGCCAACGCGCAGCTGCACCGGTTCCTGCGCGCGCCCACGCCGGGTCAGGGCCTGCAGCCGCGCCAGCAGTTCCAGAAAGGAAAAGGGCTTGACCAGGTAATCGTCGGCGCCGTCGTGCAGGCCCTTCACCCGGTCTTCGATGCGGTCGCGCGCGGTCAGCATGATGACCGGTGTCTGCTTGATGGTGCGCAAGGATCGCAGCACCGAAAAGCCGTCGAGCCCCGGCAGCATGACATCGAGCACGATCACGTCGTAGTCCTGCTGCAGCGCCAGGTGTTGCCCGTCGATGCCGTTGTGCGCCAGGTCCACCGCGCAGCCCTGCTCGGTCAGCCCCTTGCGGAGGTAATCGGCAGTCTTGATTTCGTCTTCGACGATCAGAAGTTTCATTGCAAGGCTCTTATGCCGGGGCCGGACCACCGCGGCGCGCCGCCTTGCGTGCGCCCCGCGCTTCTTTCCGGCGCATGTACCAGAAGTGCGCGCGGTCCAGGTACAGATACACCACCGGAGTCGTGAACAGGGTCAGGGCCTGCGACAGCACCAGTCCGCCCACCATCGCATATCCCAGCGGCTGCCGCAGTTCCGATCCGGCGCCGTGTCCCAGCATCAGCGGCAGGCCGCTGAGCAGGGCGCACATCGTTGTCATCATGATGGGCCGAAAGCGCAGCACGCAGGCCTGGTAGATCGCCTGTTCGGGCGTCATGCCGTGCTGGCGTTCCGCGTTCAGGGCAAAGTCGATCATCATGATCCCGTTTTTTTTGACGATGCCGATCAGCAGGATAATCCCAATCAGGGCGATCACGCTCAGGTCGTAGCCGCCGGCCATCAGGATCAGCAGGGCCCCCACGCCCGCCGACGGCAGCGTCGACAGGATGGTCAGCGGGTGGATGTAGCTTTCGTACAGCAGGCCCAGCACGATGTAGACGGCGATCAGCGCGGCCGCGATCAGGTAGGGCTGCGACGACAGGGAATCGCCAAAGGCCTTGGCGGTGCCCTGGAAGGCGCCGGTCAGGGTCTGCGGCGCACCCATCTCGGCCTGCGCTTTCTGGATCGCCTGGGTGGCCTGGCCCAGCGACACGCCCGGCGCCAGGTTGAACGAGATCGTCACCGCCGGGAACTGGCTTTGATGGCTGATCGCCAGGTAGCCGGTCTTGGTCGTATCCACCGTCACGAACGACGACAGCGGCACCTGCTGACCCGTGACCGGTGAATTCAGGTACAGCTTGTTGAACAGGGATGGGTCCTGCTGGAGTGCCGGCGTGACTTCCAGGATCACGCGGTAGCTGTTGATCTGCGTAAAGAACTGCGCCACCTGCCGCTGGCCGATCGCGTCGTAGATCGTGGCGTCGATGACCGCGGGCGAGATGCCGAAGCTGGACGCACGGGCGCGGTCAATGGTGACGGTGGCGGTGGCCGCGGCGTTCTGCTGGTCGGACACGGTGTCCGCCAGTTCCGGCAGCTGGCGCAGCTTGGCCAGCATGCGCGGCGCCCACTCGTTCAGCTCTTCCAGATTCGAATCGGTCAAGGTGTACTGGTATTGCGTGCGCGACAGCCGCCCGCCCACGTTGATGTCCTGGCTGGCCTGCAGGAACAGGTTGACGCCTTCGACCCGCGCCAGTTGCGGCCGCAGGCGGCGAATGACCTCGTCGGCGCTGGCGGTGCGGCCATCGGCCTTGGGACGCAGGCCGATCTGGAAGTTGCCCGTGTTGTAGGTCGATGCGCTGCTGTTCATGCCGAAGCTGGCGACGTCGGGGTCTTCGCGGATGACGTCCGCCAGTTTCAGCATGCGCCGGTTCATGGCGGCGGATGACGAGTCTTGCGCCGACTCGGCAAAGCCGAAAATGAAGCCCGTATCCTGCTGCGGGAAAAAGCCCTTCGGGATGATGATGAACAGCGCCACGGTGGCGGCCACCGTCACCAGAAAGCCCATCAGCGTCAGGAACTGGTGGCGCAGCACGACATGCAGGCCCCGCTTGTAGCCATTGAGCAGGCGGTCGAAGCCGCGTTCGAACAGGTAGTACAGCTTGCCGTGCCGGTCGCCGTGGGTGTTGCGCAGGTAGCGCGAGCAGAGCATGGGTGTCAGTGTCAACGAAATGACCACCGACACGGCCACCGTGATCGTGACCGTGACGGCAAATTCGCGCAGCAGCCGGCCCACGATCCCGCCCATCAGCAGCAGCGGAATGAACACCGCCACCAGCGACACCGAGATGGACACAATGGTGAAGCCGATTTCACCGGCGCCTTTGTAGGCCGCTTCCATCGGCGACATGCCGTCTTCGATGTGCCGATAGATGTTTTCAAGCATGACGATGGCGTCGTCCACCACGAAGCCGACCGCAATCGTCAGCGCCATCAACGACAGGTTGTCCAGGCTGTAGCCCACCACATACATGACCGCGGCCGTGCCCATGATGGCAAGCGGCACGGTCAGGCACGGGATGATGGTGGCGGCGACGTTGCGCAGGAACATGAAGATGATCATGACGACCAGCGCGATGGTCAGGATCAGCGTCATCTCGACTTCGAACACCGACGCGCGAATGGTCTGCGTGCGGTCGACGATGGTGTTGACCTGGACCGTGGGCGGAATCGACGCCTGCAGGCGGGGCAGGGCCGCCTTGATCCGGTCCACGGTGTCGATCACGTTGGCCCCGGGCTGCTTGGTAATGGTCAGCACGATGGACCGGCCATTGAGCAGCGTGTTGCCGGCGGGCGCGGCCTTGCCGGCATAGGTCCAGCCGGCGATCTTGGCGTTTTCGGCCGCGTCCACCGCGACGCCGATGTCCCTCACCCGGATCGGCGCGCCGTTCTTGTAGGACAGCACCATGTCGTTCCACGGTGCGGCGCTCAACAGCTGGTCATTGGTGTAGGTGGTGAAGGCCTGGTTCGGACCGTCGATGGTGCCCTTGGGCTGATTGACGGAGGTGGTCGCGATCACGCCGCGGATGTCTTCCAGGCTGATGCCCAGCGTGGCGATCTTGGACGGGTCGATCTGGATGCGCACCGCCGGCTTTTGCTGCCCGCCGATGTTGACAAGGCCCACGCCGGAGATCTGCGAGATCTGCTGCGCCAGGATGTTGTCGGCGTAATCGTTGACCTGGATCATGGGCAGCACGTCGGACTGCACGGCCAGCACCAGCATGGGCGCATCGGCCGGGTTCACCTTGCGGAACGTGGGCGGGCTGGGCAGGTTGGCCGGCAACTGGCCGGTGGACGCGTTGATGGCCGCCTGCACATCCAGCGCGGCCGCGTCGATGCTGCGGTTCAGGTCGAACTGCAGGGTGATCTGCGTGTTGCCGGTCGCGCTGTTGGACGTCATCTGGGCCAGGCCCGCGATCAGCGAAAACTGCCGTTCCAGCGGCTGCGCAACATTGGACGCCATGGTCTCCGGACTTGCGCCCGGCAGGTTGGCCGTGACCTGGATGGTCGGAAAATCCACCTGCGGCAAAGGGGCCACGGGCAACAGGGGCCACGTGGCGATGCCGACCAGCAGGATGGCGATGGCCAGCAGCGACGTGCCGATGGGCCGTTTGATGAAATTGGCGGAGATGCTCATTTCGCGGCTCCGCGATTGCCGGCGTTGGCGGGCGGTTCGATCACGGTCGATCCCGGACGCAGCTTGTACTGGCCATCGACCACCACGCGCTGTCCGGCCTGCAGACCCTGGTCCACCACGGCCATGCCTTCCTGCATCTGCGCGACATGGATGGCCTGGCGTGTCGCCTTGTTGCCTTCATCCACGGCCCACACATAGGTGCCGTCCTGGCCGCGCTGCACGGCGGGGGAGGGAATCGTGATGGCCTGCTGGCGCGCGCCCAGGGTCAGGCGCACGTTCACGTACTGGCCGGGCCAGAGCACATGCGATGCGTTCGGAAAGCTGCCTTTCAGCTGCACGGTGCCGGTCGCGGTATCGATCTGGTTGTTCACCAGGATCAACGATCCGGTGCTCAGTTCCTTGTCGCCGCCGTTGCGCGCAAAGGCGTGCACAGGCAATGCCTGCCTGGTGCCGCGTTGCGCGCGATTGATTTCCTGCACGGCTTCTTCGGGCAAGGTGAACACGACCGAGATCGGGTCGATCCGGTTGATGACCACCAGGCCGGTGGTGTCGGTCGCGCGCACAATGTTGCCAACGTCAACCAGTCGCGCGCCGATGCGGCCGCTGATCGGCGCGGTGATGCGAGTAAAGCTGAGCTGCACGGTGGCCAGCTGGATCGCGGCATCGTCGGCCTGCACGGCGGCGCTCAGTTGTTCCACCAGCGCAGTCGAATTGTCGACCTGCTGCTGGGTGGCGGCGTCCTGCTGCGCCAGCTGGGTGTAGCGTTGCAGGTCGCGTTTTGCATTCGCCAGCTGCGCCTGGTCGCGGGCCTTGGTTGCCTTGACCTGCGCCAGCTGGGCTTCCAGCGTGCGCGAATCCAGCTCCGCCAGCACCTGGCCTTCCTTGACCTCCTGTCCTTCCACGAACCCGATCTTGACCAGTTGCCCGTCGATGCGTGACTTGACCGCCACCGTGGCGTTCGGGGTCACCAGGCCGTTGCCGGCCAGGTAGACCGGGACGTCCTGCTGGCGCGCCTGCACCGTGGTGACACGCACGGGCGGGTTCTGCCCCTGCGGCCCCGGCGCGCCTTCCGCGGCCACGGCAGCGGGGGCGGGCAGCGTCACCAGGGCCGCCACGGCCACGGCGCCGCCGGCCGACAAGAGGGCGCCCGTGGCCCACCAGAGTGCATGGCGACGGAAAGGGGACTGGGACATGGCGTGGCTCACAGGGCTACTTGGCAAGGGAAGGGGAATCGGTGGAAGACACCGCCAGCGGCGCGGTATCGGCGGCTGACCAGCCGCCGCCGGTGGCGCGGATCAGCGTGACGCTGGCCACCAGTTGCCGCGCCAGCAGCTGGGCGGCGGTGCGCTGGTTGGTCAACAGCAGGGTCTGCGCGGTCACGACCGACAGGTAGGTGGTGGTGCCCGCGCGGTATTGCGTCAGCGCAAGTTGTTCGGCCAATTGCGCGGCGCGCACGGCCTGATCCTGCACGGCGATCTCGCGATCGAGCACCCGCAGGGTCGACAGGTTGTCTTCCACTTCCTGGAAACCGGCCAGGGTGACCTGCCGGTACTGGGCAGCGGCCGCATCGAAGGCGGCCACGGCCTGCGCATCCCGCGCCTTGCGCAGGCCCCCATCGAACAGGGTCTGCGCCAGGGCCGCGCCGAGCGACCACACGCGGGTGGGCGTGGTGAGCAGGTCGCCAAACACCGGCCCGGCGTAACCGCCGCTGGCGCTCAGGGTCAGGCGGGGGTAGTAGGCCGCGCGCGCCACGCCGATGTTGGCATTGGCGGCTGCGGCCAGGCGTTCGGCGCTGGCAATGTCCGGCCGGCGTTCCAGCAGGTCGGACGGCAGACCGGTAGGGATCGCGGGCAAGGTGAAGGGCAGCGGCGCATCGGCCGGCACCGGGGCCAGGCTGAACTGCGCCGGCGCGCGTCCCATCAGCATGGCAATGGCATGCTCATACAGGTTGCGCTGCGCTTCCAGGTCGATGGCTAGCGCTTGCGCCGTACGCAATTGGGTTTCGGCCAGGGCGACGTCCGAACGCAGCGCGGTCCCGGCCGAATACTGCGCCTGGGCCAGCTGGGCCGAGCGTTCGTAGGCGGCCAGCGTGCGGGCGTACAGGTCGCGCAGCCGGTCGTTCACGCGCAACTGGAAGTAGTTCTGTGCAAGCGTGGCCTGGATGCTGAGCCGGGCGGCGGCCAGATCGTCGCCACTGCTCTGGGTCAACGCCTGGCTGGCTTCGATCGACCTGCGGATGCTGCCCCACAGGTCCACTTCCCAGCTGGCGGTCAGCCCGGCGCTGAACGTATCCGTCAGCCGGGTGCCATTGTTGTTGGTGCGCCCGCGGCCCGCGCCGGCGGTGGCCCCAACCACCGGAAGCTGCGCTGCGCCGGCCGCGGCCAGCGCCGCCTGCGTCTGACGGTAGACGGCTTCGGCCCGCTGCACTGTCTGGTTGGCCAGGTTGGCCTGGGCGATGAGGTCATTCAGCGTCGGGTCGCCATAGACCTGCCACCACATGCGATTGCTGTCGATGACGCCGGGCTCGGCCAGTTTCCACGGGCCGTCTTCCCGGTAGGCGGCGGGGACGTCGAGGGCGGGGCGGACATAGTCAGGCCCCGTCGTGCAGGCTGCCAGCGCCGCGGTCGCGGCGAGCAGGGCGGCGCAGACGATCTGCGAACGGACGGTTGGCAAACGAAAGGGGGGCATGGCTGCGGCGGGTTCCGGAGTCGGTAGCCCACTGTAGAAGCCCCGGCCCGACGGCACGCTGTCGGCAAACTGACAGGAATGTCAGTTACAGGCGGGGCCGCGACGCAAGACGTTCAGGCGGCGTTGGCCCGGATCTGGTCCCAGTCGACGTAGTCGTCGGGCGATGCGGCGTCGGGCAGCACGATACGCCCGCGCGCCACGGTCAGCGGCAGCGCCGTTACCTGGCGGGTCAGGGTCAGGAAGAAGGTCTGCTCGGCCGGCATCAACCGCAACGCGTCGGGAACCGCCGCGGCCTGCTGCAGATTGATCAGCGTGCCCAGCGCGCTTTCGGCATAAATGCCCACGGCGACGCGCGCGCCCCGCGCCTGCGCCAGCGCACCGATGACACCCGCTTCCGCCATGCCGATGCGGCCCGGCTTGGTGCTGAGCGCGCGGGCGCCGCGTTCCAGGAACAGGCGGGCATCGGTGGCCGTGGTGCAGGCCCGGTCCACCAGGATGGGAATCCCGACACTGTGCTGCAGTGCCTGGAAGTGGCCGTCGGCTTCGTGCGGACAGGGATCTTCGGCAATGGCGACGCTTTCGTCTTCCAGCATGCGCACATAGGACGCAGCCTCGGTCGGGCGGTACGCGCTGTTGGCATCGACATTGAGCACGATGGCGTCGCCCACCGCCGCGCGGATGCGGCGGATGGCCTCGCGGTCCACGTCCATGCCCTGGCCGCCCTTGACCTTGAGCGCGCGCAGGCCCAGCGACTGCACGCGGTCGGCGGCTTCGCGCGCCATGGCGCCCGGGGATTGCCGGGTGACGGTCCAGGTCACGTCCACGCTGGCCGTGCCGCCCAGGTGCCGCCACAAGGGCTGCCCGGCCGATGACGCGCGCAACATGGCGCAGGCGGTTTCGACCATGCCTTTGGCCATCCGGTTTTCGGGAATCGGCGCCAGGGCGGCCGTGACCGCGGCAACGTCGTTCACATCGATGGTGCCCAACGCGGGCATGAGCAGGTCGTCGAGCACGGCCGTGAGCGACCGGAACGAGACACCCGACCAGGTCGCCTTGACCGTGCCTTCGGCGAGTCCGACAAAGCCATCATCGGACTCGATACGCAGCAGGCTGTAGCAGCCTTCGGATTCGATGGCGTTGGCCCAGACGATTTCCTGCTGATAGGGCAGGCGGTAGTGGAACAGCGACCATCGGGCAATCCGCATGCTAGTTGACCGTGATGTTGGCGTCTTTGACCAGCTTGCCCCACACGCCCATTTCGCGCTGGATGTGCTGCTTGAAGGCGTCTGGCGTGGTGCCCAGCATTTCCACGCCTTCGGCGCTGAAGGTCTCTTTCATTTCCGGCGCCTGCAGGATCCTGACCAGTTCCTGGTTGAGCCTGGCAATGATCGCCGGTGGGGTGCCGGCGGGCGCGGCGTAGCCCCACCATCCGGCAGCGTCATAGCCGGGCAGGGTTTCGCCGATGGTGGGCAGGTCCGGCAGCGCCGACATGCGTTTGGCGCCGGTGGTGGCGATCGCGCGAACGCGGTTGGCTTTGATGAAGGACTGCGCGCCGGTATAGGTGCTAAACGAGAACTGCACCTGGTTGCTGACGAGGTCGGTCGTGGCCTGCGCGCCGCCCTTGTACGGAATATGCAGCGTCTTGACGCCGCCCAGGCTGTTCAGCAATTCGCCCATCATGTGCGCGGTGCCGCCATTGCCGGTTGATGAGAACGACAGTGCGCCGGGCTTGGCCTTGGCCATCGCCACCAGGTCGGCCACCGTCTTGACCGGCAGAGCCGGCGCCACGATCAGCACATACGGCGACGTCGCCGCCAGCGTGATGAAGCTGAAGTCCTTGATCGAGTCGTAGGGCAGGTCGGGCACCAGGCTCGGATTGACCGAATGCGACGCCGCAATCTGGAGCAGGGTGTAGCCGTCGGGCGCGGCGCGCGCCACGTATTCGGTACCGATCGCCGTGCCGCCGCCCGGCCGGTTTTCCACGATGACGGGTTGCTTGAGCGCTTCCGACAGCTTGGCGCCGACGCGCCGCGCAAGCACATCATTGATGGCGCCCGCGGTGTACGGGACCACGATGTGGATGGCTTTTTTCGGATAGCCGTCGGCTGACGCGGCGGCTTGGGCCCAGGCAAGGGCAGGGACGGCCAGGGTCGCGGCGAGCACCGCGGTCGTGAGCGTTCGGATGGCGCGCATGGTTGTCTCCGTGGTCGGATGGTCACCCGCCGGGCCTGCCGGCGATGTGCCTCCGTTTTTATATATCGTTGTCGATGTCAACTACGAGGTCGGCCAACGATACCACCAGGAAGTTGCGGAAATCAACTATTTGCCAGGCGCCGCGGCTAGGGCGTTACCCGGGGTGAGGCCAGGGCGTCAAAGTGGCCCTGCAGCGCGGCCGCCGGCTCGCCGGCGCCCAGCGCGAGCATCAGCAGCACGCGGCTTTTGCCCGGGTCCAGATCCCCCGAATGGAGGAAGGGCTGGTCATCGTCCGGCGCGCAGCGCGTGACCGCGCCCCGGCCGCTGCGGCTGGCTCGCACGACCACCACGCCGGCATCGACCGCAGCCCGCAGACGGCTCGCCACGGCGGTGGGCACCGCGCCGTTGCCCGTGCCGGCCCACACCAGTCCGGCGACGCCCTCGGCCACCAGCGCGTCGATCGGTGCGGTCGAACAGCCGGCATACCCGACCACGATGTCGACCGGGGCCAGCGGCGTCTGGACCGAGAAGGGCGGCGCCGGTATGCGTGCCGGCACCGGATCCCGCCAGCGGGTCGCGCCGTCATACACCGCGCCGACGGCGTCGTCGCGCAGGCCGAAGGCATCGATCGACGTCGTATGCTGTTTGGCCACGCGGCGCGCGGCCAGGATGCGGGCGTTCATCACCACCAGCACACCCCGGCCCGCCGCGCGCGGGTCAGCCGCGACCCGCACGGCGTCGGCCAGATTCTGCGGCCCATCGGGCAGGGCGGCGCTGGCCGGCCGCATGGCCCCGGTCAGCACCACGGGCTTGCGCGTCCGCAGGGTGAGTTGCAGATACCAGGCAGTCTCTTCCAGGGTATCGGTGCCGTGCGTCAGGACGACCGCATCGATGTCCGGATCGTCCACGGCGGCCTGCACCCGTTGCCCGACCGCCTGCCAGAACGCGGGCGTGGCATCCTTGCTGTCGATCGCGGCAATGTCTTCGGGGACCAGGGTGGCCAGGCCATCGAGCGCCGGCATGCGCGCCAGCAGATCGGCAATGCCCAGTTGCGCGGCGCGGTAGCCGATCAGGTCGCTGGCGTCATCGGCCAGGCCTGCGATCGTGCCGCCGGTGGCGAGCAGGGCAATCCGTGGCAAGCGGTGTGTCATGATGGTTGGACTCATCGAGGGAACGGGCAGGGAACAGGGAAATGAATGACACGCAGCGCCTGATGGCATCGCTTCGCATGCGTCAGCTCGAACTCGTCAGTACACTGGCAGATGCGGGAACGATGCGCGCGGCAGGACTTGCACTGTGCCTGAGCACGGCGGCGGTCAGCAAGGGGTTGCGCGAAATTGAGTCGCTGTTCGGGGTGGCGCTGTTCCACCGTTTGCCGCGCGGTGTGGTCGCCACATCGGCCGGAGAGCTTGTGATTGCGCGCGCTCGCCTGTTGCTGTCCGAAGTCGGACAGCTGGCCGATGCGTTGCGCGAAAACCGCAGTGGCGCGAACCCGACCCTGAAAATCGGCGGCCCGCCCTTTCTGGCGTGGACCTGGGTGCCGGCGATCCTGCAACACCTGCAGGCCGAGGGCCACCCGCCGCCGGTGCGCATCACTGAAGGCCGGCTGGTCGATATCTGCCGCAAGCTCGAAGCCGGCGACATCGATGTCCTCATCACCATGAACACGCCGTCGGAGCTGGGGGCGCTCAAGCCGGATGGCTTCGTGATCGAACAAGTCGGCAGCGAACCGTGGATCGCCGTCTGTGCCCCCGGCCATCCGCTGGCGCGGCGGCGCGAACCGATGCCGTGGGCGGACCTGCGCACAGAAGCCTGGATCCTGCCCCCCCGGCCCACCCACGCGCGCATGATGGTCGAACAGCTGTTGTTGCAGCAGGGCCTGCCGCCCATTGCCCCCGCCATCGAGTCCACCAATGCGATCACCAATCTGGAACTGGCCGAACGGTCGTTGGGGCTGACCTTGCTCGCACGTTGCGCCTGTGCCGACCGGCTGGCGCGCGGCACCCTGGTCGAAGTCCCGCTGGAGACGGCACCCGCGCCGGTGCCCATTGCACTGGTGTACCGGTTCAGCGCGGCGCATCACGGCGCGGTGGCGGCGTTCCGCGCGGCGGCCCAGAAAATCATGGCGTAGGCGCATCCTGCCGGCACCGCGCCTGCAAGGACGCAGGGGTGTCGGCCGCCAGCCCCAACGCATCCGGCAGAAAATTGCGCTGCCGCCAGTCGGTGGCATACACCGCATCGAAGATCGTCAGTGCACTGCTCAATGTCGGTGTGGGCACATTGGCCAGCCGCCCAAGCGCTTCCTGAAACGCCAGGCCGAACGGCGCATCTTCAATGACATAGCGATGGGACAGGCTGGCCGGGCCATTCGGCCCCATCCCGCGCTCGTGAATGGCCTGCGCCATGTCTTCCAACGGGCCGAAAGGCACGTCGTACGACTTTTGATAGTGCTGCTGCAGGGTCGGCAAGGACAGGCCGAAGGCCAGCGCCACCGCCAGCCGTTCGGCGTCAAGCCTGTCCGCCAGCCGCGCCACCGCGCGGTTGAAGCAGCCGAACAGCGGCCACGTTTCGCCGCGTTCCATCCTCGACAGATTCGGGATCACTTCCGCCGCGTGGGCGATCGGGTTGATGTTGGCCAGTGTCGGCGCCAGCAGGCTGTCCGATGCCACGAACCGTTTGCCGAACAGGTGTTCGCAGGTGGCGAGCGCGTCGTCGGCACGGCCTGCGCCGGTGCATGCCAGGTCGATGCGGTCGCGCCACCGGTTCAGGTGCAGCACGCCATCGGGCCGGAAGTAGGCGGTGGTCAGCGTCGTGCCCCAGGCCGCGACTTGCAGCGACACGCCGCGGCGCGCGGCCTCCTCGGCCATCCACAAAGACACCAGCGACAAGGCGCCGCTGACATGCACCTGCTGCCCGGTGCGCCAGTGCGGCGCCAGCGTGGCCAGCACGTCGGCATAGGCGTTGCCCGGCAGGCACACGATGACCACATCCGCATGGGATACCTGGCGCACGTCGGTCAGCCAGTCGACACGAATGTTCGTATCCAGCGCGCCGGTGCAGGCAAAGCGGGCAGTGGCGGCCGGGGACGGTGAGTCATTGCCGGGCGCTGGCGCGTCCAGGCTCAGCCGCCGGCCAGTGGGCGACCACATGGCGACGTGATGGCCGCGGGTGGCCAGGGCGGCTGCGGTGGCGCAGCCGATCGGCCCGGCGCCCACCACGGTCACACGCGGCGCACGGGCCGCGGCGGAAACAGACAACGTCATGATCAATCCAGCGAGATGTGACGGTCGCGGATGATCGCGCCCCACTTGGTGCTTTCGGTCGTGACCGACTTTGCCAGCGCTTCCGGGCCGGCGTTGACGATCTCGACGCCCTGGCGCTGAAGTTTGTCGCGCAGATCGGGCTGGTTCATTGATGCAGTCACCGCGGCGGCAAGCCGGTCGATCACGGGCTTGGGCGTGGCGGCGGGCGCAAACATCGCAAACGTGGTGGTCGACTCAAAGGCCGGTACGCCGGACTGGCTGACCGTGGGCACATCCGGCAGCTGCGCCGAACGGGCGTTGCCCGTCACGCCGATCGCGCGCAGCCGGCCCGACGTTGCGAACGGTACGGCCACGCCCAGGTCCAGGAAAGCGGCGTCGACTTCATTCGCAGCCACGGCCTGGGTGGCCGGGCCACCGCCCTTATACGGCACATGCGTGAAGGTTGTGCCTGTCAACGACATGAACAGTTCGGCGGCCAGGTGGCTGGTCGACCCGTTGCCGCCCGATGCGATGTTGAGCTTGCCTGGCGCTTTGCGGGCCAGATCCAGCAGGTCCTGGACGCTGCGCACGTCCAGCCCCGGACGCACGGCCAGGATCAGCGGGCTGGCGGCCAGCAGGGCGATGGGTGCAAGGTCCCGCTCCTGCTGGTACGGCAGGCTTTTGTACAGGTGCTGGGCGATGGCGTAGGTGCTGTTGGTGGCGAGGACGAGCGTGTAGCCGTCGGCCGGGGCATTGGCCACCTGCGCATGGCCGATGGTGCCATTGGCGCCCGGACGATTGTCGACGACAACTTGTTGGCCGAGTTGCTTGCCCAGTTCGATCGCGACCGTGCGGGCCAGCAGGTCGGTGGCGCCGCCGGGCGACCAGGCCACGACGACCTTGATCGGGCGGGCGGGGTAGCCAGCGGTGGCGTTCTGCGCGTGGGCAGACCCGCTGAACAGGGCTGGCGCAATCGCGGCCGAGGACAGGACAGCGAGCAGACGGCGGCGATGCAGGGGATTCATGGCACGGATCCGGAAGGGAAAGAGACCGGATCAGTGTAGGGACAGCGGCGGTTGACGCACGAGCGATGAATGGTCAACGTGCGTTAACCGGCGGTTAAGGCAGGGCAACGCCATGGCAGCCTGCAGCAGGCCAGGTCACGCCATCCCGCCGTCCCGTTCCGGCAAGCGTTCACCTTTGATCGCCCGCGTCTGTCCCAGCCAGATGCCATGCGACAGATGGTCCCGCCGCGGCCAGCCGGTGTCCGGATGTACCAGGATATCGAGCCCGTCCCGGTTCAGCATCAGCCACGGCACGAAGGTCGCGAACAATGCGGGTGCAAACAGCGCCTGATACATCGCCGCCGTATGCGGGCCCACCGGCACGTCGTGCCAGCGGCCCAGGCGCACCTCGAAGCGCTCGGCCATGGCGTCGCGCAAGCGCGCCGCGGCGTCCCGGGTCGCGGCCGGGTCGTAATAGATATGGGCGTGGTATTCGCGGATGGCCGCGGGATCAGGCAATTCAGGCATGGGGCGAAAGGCGGCAGGCGCAGGCGTGACAGGTCGACCGATCATACCGTTTGACGTCGCCACGCCAACTGGCGACCATACGCCCGTCGTTTTCATACTTAACAGGAAGCTCATCGTGGAACTCGGACTTCAAGGCAAGGTTGCCGTCGTGACCGGCGCAACGGCAGGCATCGGCTATGCGACCGCGCGCAAATTCGTGGAAGAAGGCGCCCGTGTCGCCATCTGCGCGCGCACGGCCGAATCGGTGGAACGCACCGTCAAACAGCTGCGGGACCTGGGCGGCGACGTGTTCGGCATGGCGGCGGACATCAGCCAGCCCGCCAGCATCGACGCGTTCTTTGCCGCGGTCGACAAGACCTTCGGCCGGATCGACATTCTGGTGAACAACGCCGGCACGTCCAAGCGCGGTCCTTTCCTGCAGATGACGGATGAAGACTGGGCAGGCGACATGGAACTCAAGGTCTATGGCGCCATCCGCTGCTCGCGCGTCGCGATCCCCCACATGAAAAAGCAGGGCGGCGGCCGGATCATCAACCTGTCGACCATCGGCGGCAAGCAGCCGGCGGCCACGTCGATGCCGACATCGGTGTCGCGCGCGGCAGGACTGGCCCTGACCAAGGCGCTGTCCAAGGAACTGGCCGGCGACAACATCCTGGTCAATGCCGTCTGCATCGGCAAGATCAAGGCCGGGCAGCACGAAAAGAACGCCGCTGCAAAGGGCGTGGCCATCGATGACTTCTACACCGACTTTGCCAAGGACATTCCGCTCAAGCGCGTGGGCGAAGCCGAAGAAGCCGCCAATGTCATCGTGTTCCTGGCGTCGTCGGCCGCCAGCTACGTGACCGGCAGCAGCATCAACCTGGACGGCGGCGCATCGGGCGTCCTGTAAAGCCCCGTCACAGGGTGTCGTGAGCCAGCCCTTTCCGGCGGCGCGCAACGGGCGTATCATATAGTTAGATTAACTAACTATCCGAGCAGGGGCTCCGGCCCCCGCTGCCGCCATGCCCGACCTGCCTTCCCCCGAATCAGTCGAACTTGCCGCCGCGCTGCGGCCGGCCATCCTGCGCCTGAACCGCCAGCTGCGGCGCGAAACGCTGTCTTTGGGCGTGTCGCCGCTGATGGTCATGGTGCTCACCACCATTGGCAAGGAACCCGGTATTGGCGTCAGCGATCTGGCCACCCGCGAGAACATGCGGACCGCCACGATGAGCACGCACGTCAAGCAGCTGGAAGAGCAGGGCTATGTGGTCCGCGACCAGACCCTGCACGCCGACCGCCGGCGCGTGGGACTGGCGATCACGCCGCAGGCCGAAAAGCTGGTCAGCGACGTGCGCCGGCTGCGGACCGACTGGCTGGCCAGGCAGGTCGCCAGCCTGCCGGCCGCGGAACGGGCGGCGCTGGCCAAGGCTGTCAACGCACTGACGCTGCTCGGGAACTAGGGGACGCCATGTATCACCACACCAACGACCTGCCGCTTTTCCAACGCATCGGCGCGCGCGTGTCGCCCATGGTCGTGCCGCTGATCGTGGGCTGTGCCCTGTTCATGCAGATGCTGGACGCGACCGTGATCGCGACCGCGCTGCCGGCCATGGCAGCATCCTTGAACGAAGATCCGGTGCGCATGAATATTGCGATCACCGCCTATCTGCTCAGCGTCGCGGTGTTCGTGCCGATCTGCGGGTGGGCGGCCGACCGCTTCGGCGCGCGCCAGGTATTTGCCGCGGCCATTGCCCTGTTCACGGTGGCGTCGATGGGCTGCGGCCTGGCGCAGACCTTGCCGCAACTGTTGTGCGGGCGCGTGGTGCAGGGCTTTGCCGGCGCCATGATGGTGCCGGTAGGCCGCATCGTGCTGCTGCGATCGGTCAAGAAAAGCGAGATGGTCCGCGCCATGTCTTTCCTGAGCATGCCGGCGCTGCTGGGGCCGATCATGGGCCCGGCGCTGGGCGGCTTCCTGGTCACCTATACGTCGTGGCGCTGGATCTTTTTCATCAACGTGCCGATCGGCCTGCTGGGTGTCGTGCTGGTGCTGCGCTACATCAAGAACATTGATGGTGGACAGGCGCAACCACTGGATGTGATCGGTTTCGTTCTGACCGGACTGTGCCTGGCCAGCCTGGTGTTTTCTTTCGACGCCATGGCGCATGGCGTGCTCTCGCCGCTGGCCACGGGCGCGATGGTGGCGGGCGGCCTCCTGTGCGGCTGGCTGTACATCCTGCATGCGCGCCGCACGCCCCATCCTATCCTGGACTTCAGTTTGCTGAAGGTGCCGACGTTTTCAACCGCCATCGTGGGCGGCAATCTGTGCCGGCTGGCCGTGGGCGCCGTGCCCTTCCTGCTGGCCATGCAGTTGCAGGTCGGCTTTGGGCTGACGCCCTTTGCCGCCGGGATGCTGACGTTTTCGGGTGCGGTGGGCGCGCTGGCCATGAAGGTGACCGCGCCGCGCATCATCCAGCGCGCGGGCTTTCGCAAGGTGCTGATGGTCAATGCGATCCTGACCGGCCTGTCCATCATGGGCTGCATTCTGTTCGACGTGGACACGCCCCACATGGTGATCCTGGCCGTGCTGCTGCTGGGTGGCTTTTTCCGGTCCTTGCAGCTGACCGCGGTCAACACCCTGGCCTATGCCGACATCACGTCGGAACAGATGGGCCGCGCCACGGGCCTGGCCAGCGTGGCGCAGCAACTGGCGATCAGCCTGGGCGTGGCGCTGGCGGCGTTTTCACTCAAGACCAGCATGCATCTGCGTGGGGTCACGGTGCTGGAAGCGCGGGACGTGATGCCCGGCTATCTGCTGATCGGCGTCGCCTTTTTTGTGTCCATCTGGTACTTCCGCGGACTGTCGTTGACAGCAGGCGCAGAAGTGAGCGGCAAGAAGTGATGACCACGGCTTGACGACAGCCAACCCGCATGAGATCGTGCAGGTGATCGACTGATAATCAGTTGGCCGCCTGCATTTTTTTCGTCAACCCGTTGGTGCATTCGATAGTCAAGGTCATGGTCAAGTCAACGAAAGCCACTGCCGCTCCCGCTCCGGATTCGGAACCCGTCCCCGGCATGAAACGCCTGGCGCCCGAACAGCGCGAACAGCAGATCGTGGAAAAGGCCATCGAGCATTTCACGCGGCATGGCTTTTCGGGCAGCACGCGCGAACTGGCCCGCGAAATCGGGGTGACCCAGCCGCTGCTGTATCGCTATTTTCCGAGCAAGGAAGCGCTGATCGACCGGGTGTACAGCGAAGTGTTCAGCTGGCGCCCGACGTGGGAAACGGTGCTGACCGACCGCAGCATTCCGCTGGCCGACCGGCTGGTGTCGTTCTACAGCGATTACGCCCGCGTGATCCTGCGCGAAGAGTGGATCCGCATCTTCATCTTTGCCGGGCTGACGCGCGAAGGCATCAACAACACCTACCTGAGCAAGCTGCGGTCCAAGGTGTTTCTGCCGGTGCTGGCCGAGATCCGCCACGAATACGGCATCAAGGCGCCGGCAGGCGCGGCCGAACTCGAACCCGAGATCGAACTGGTGTGGGCGCTGCACGCCAGCATCTTCTACCTGGGCGTGCGCAAATGGATCTACGGCCTGAAGATCCCGAAGGATATCGACGGCCTGATCGAAACCAAGGTCGCCGCCTTCCTGCACGGCGCGCCCAGGGTGATGGCGGACTTGCGCAAGGGCTGAGTCCGCGTCAGGGCTTACACCGCGCAGTACCGCTCCTGAATCGACGCGTCCGCCAGCATGGCGGCCGCATCATTCGCATACACCACTTCCCCCTGGTCCAGGATGTAGGCGCGGTCGGCAATCCGCAGCGCCAGTTCCACGTTCTGCTCGATCAGCAGGATCGTGACGCCCGACTTTTTCAGCGCCGTGAAGTACTCGAACATCTCGTCGACCAGCAGCGGCATGATGCCTTCCGATGGCTCGTCCAGCAGCACGAACTTGGGCTTGGCCGCCATGGCCCGCGCGATCGTCAGCATCTGCTGTTCACCGCCCGACATAGTCACTGCCTGCTGATCCAGGCGTTCCTTCAAACGCGGAAAGGTGTCGGCAATCTCGTCGATGATCTCCGCTTCGCGCGCGTGCAGCGGTGACCGCAGCAAGCCCAGGCGGATGTTCTCGCGCACCGTCAGCCCGGGCACGATGCGCCTTTCTTCAGGCACGTAGGCCAGCCCGCGCGCATACCGGGCATGCGCCGGCAGCCCCAGGATTTCCTGGCCGTCGAAGGTGATCGACCCTTTGACCTTGGTCATGAGTCCGGCCACGCTTTTGACCGTGGTGGTCTTGCCCGCGCCGTTGCGGCCCACCAGGCAGACCAGCTCGCCCTGACGGACCTGCAGGTTCACGCCCTGCAGGACGTGGGCCTCGCCATACCAGGCATGAAGATCTTGAATGTGCAGCATGATGGTTGTCTCTTTCAATGATTGCCCTGGCCAAGGTAGACCCGCTTGACCTGTTCGTCGGAACGGATGTCGTCGGGCGTGCCTTCTGCCAGCAGTTCACCGTGATGCAGCACTACGATCCGGTCGCTGATGCCCATCACCATCTTCATCTTGTGTTCGACCAGCACGACCGTGCGCGCCTCGACCAGTTCGCGGATCAGGTGCATCATCGTCCTGGTCTCTTCCGGGCTCATGCCGGCGGTGGGCTCATCCATCAGCAGCAGCTTCGGATCGGCCGCCAGGGCCACCGCGATTTCCAGGCTGCGCTGCTGCCCGTGCGCCAGTTCGTGCGCGCGGTGCCGGGCACGGTCTTGCAGGCCGACGGTGCGCAGCAGGTCCATGGCCCGCTCTTCCAGCCCGGCCAGGGCGGACCGCTTGCGCCACAAGCCGTAGCGCGACACGTGCGCCTGCAAGGCAATGCGTACGTTTTCCAGCGCGGTAAAGCGCGGAAACAGGTTGGTGATCTGGAAAGACTTGGCGATGCCGATGTGCGCGAAGTCGTGCGGCTTCAGGCCCGTGATGTCCTGGCCATCGAAGATGACCTGCCCGCCGCTGGGGGTGTGCGCGCCCGACAGCATGTTGAAGTAGGTGCTTTTGCCGGCGCCGTTTGGCCCGATGATGGAAGTGAGCTTGCCGCGCGGAATGCGGACCGAGATGTCCTTGAGCGCCAGGAAGCCGCCAAAGCGCTTGCTGACGTTGCGGGTTTCGATCAGCGTGTCATGCGTGGACGCGTCCGAATGTTCAGCGGTCATGGCGAAGTTTCTCCAGCAGGGTGCCCCATACGCCTTTCGGGAAGAAGAGCACGAAGAACACAAACACGGCGCCCACATACAGCTGCCAGTTTTCGGTGTATTCCGAGATCACGTCCTGGATCACCAGGAACAGGGCGGCGCCAACGAAGGGACCGAAGTAGGTGCCCATGCCGCCCAGCAGGCACAGCATGACCACCATGCCCGACGTGGTGTAGGCCAGGGTTTCGATCGCGACGCTAGACAGGTGGATCGCATACAGCGCGCCCGCCAGGCCACAAAAGGCCGCCGACAGCACAAAGGCCAGCAGCTTGCTGCGTTCCACATTGAAGCCGCAGGCGCGGGCCCGCGATTCGTTTTCGCGTATGGCTTCGATGACGCCACCGAAGGGTGACGCCAGGATCCGCGACAGGGCCAGCAACGCCACGGCAACAAAGGCCAGCATGAAGTAGTACTTCTGCATCGGGTCCAGCAGGTTCAGGTGCAGGCCGAACACGGACACGTCGGACACGTTCGCGCCGCGCAGGCCGTTCTCGCCGCCGGAGGCGGGCAACTGGTAAACCAGGAAGTACACGCACTGCGACAGCGCCAGCGTCACCATCGCGAAGTAGATGCCGCGGGTGCGGATGGCCAGCAGGCCCATCACCAGCGCGACAACGGCGGCCATGACCACGGCGGCGGGGATCGCCCACCACCAGGCTGCCCCATGCTGCGCGATCAGGATGCCGGCCGTGTAGCCGCCGACGCCCAGGAACGCCGCATGCCCGAAGGACAGCAGGCCGGTATAGCCGAACAGCAGGTTGAAGCCCACCGCATACAACCCGAAGATCAGGATGTTGATGGCCACCGACTGGTAGGGCATCAGCCACGGGAACACGGCAAAGAAGGCCAGGGTGACCAGCACGCGGTGGCGCGCCACCCAGTCGAGCCAGCCGGTGGCAGGCACGGGACGGGCCGGCGCCGCCGGAATGAGGGGAGTGAGGGATTCGCTCATGATGACTCGCTTGGGGTTCAGGTCATGAGGCCGGCGCGTCCGAACAGCCCTTGCGGACGGAACAGCAGCACGATGGCCATGATGACGAACATCGAGACTTTGGCGGCCTCGGGAAAGAACAGCACGGACATGCTTTCGGCGACGCCCACCAGCAGGCCCGCGACCACGGCGCCCGTCAGCGAGCCCATGCCGCCCACCACCGTCACGACAAAGGCGACGATCAGGACCGAGGTGCCCATGTCGGGCGACACGCCTTGCAGCGGCGCAGCCAGCACGCCCGCCAGGGCGGCAATGCCGGTGCCCACGCCAAACACGATCAGCCAGACCTTGGAGATGTCGACACCCAGCACCCGCACGATGACCGGGTCCCGCGCACCGGCCCGGACGATCAGGCCCAGCGAGGTCTTTTCGATAAAGAACCACAGCACCGCCAGCAGCGCGACGACCACGCCGATCACGAACAGCCGATAGGTCGGAAAGTCGGCAAAGCCCAGGTTGGTCGCGCCTTGCAGGAGTTCGGGCGTATCGAAGGGCAAGCCTGCGCGGCCAAAGATCATGCGTACGGCTTCGACCATCATGTAGGCCAGTCCGAAGGTCAGCAGCAGCGGATAGTCGATCCCCCGCCCGTACAGCGGCCGGATCAGCCAGCGTTCGCACATCATGCCGATGCCTGCGACGATGATCGGCGCCAGCAGCATGGCCAGCCAGAAGCTGCCGGTTTTTTCGGCCACATAGAAGCCGGCGTACGCGCCCAGCATGTAGAACGCACCGTGTGCGAAGTTGACGACCGTCAGCATGCCGAAGATCAGCGACAGGCCGACGGCCAGCAACACATAGATGGCGCCCAGGGCCAGTCCGGTGAACAACTGCAGGGCGATGAGATCGAATGTCATGCGGGATCCTCCTGGAAAGGGGTCACGTCAGCCCTTGAAGCCGAGCGTTGCGCACGAACGCAGCAGGGCCTCGCTGGGCGGCTCGACATGCAGCACCTTGAAGACTTCGTCGGGGTGGCTGGCCTGCGTGGCGGCCGACTGGATCACCATGACCGACTGCACCGACTGCTGATCGCAGCCGCGGTAGTACTGCGCGCCCTTGTACGTGTCGTACTTGAGCGCGCGCAGGGCCGATGCGACGTTGTCGGGTTCGGTGGAGCCCGCCGTCTTGACCGCCATCAACAGCGACTTGACCGCCGAATAGGCCATTGCGCCGTAGTCGGACGGATAGCGGTCCTTGTTGGCCGCGCGAAAGGCGGCGTTGAAGGTCTTGGCCGACGGCACGGTGTCCTGCAGCTTCCAGTAGTACTGCGTGCCGCCGATCACGCCGTCATAGGTGCTGGCGCCGCCCGACACCCGCGCGGTGTAGGTCAGGATGGGCGTGACGAACTTCATCTGCTTTTTCATGCCGAAGTCGCCGGCCTGTTTGATCGAGATGCGGTTGTCGGCGCCAAAGTTGTTGAACACCAGCACGTCGGCGTTCATCGCACGGATGCGGGGCAGGAAGGCCGAGAAGTCGGTCGCACCCAGCGGATGCTTGACCTCGCCAACGACTTCGGCGCCCATCTCTTTTGCGACCGCCGTAAAGCCGCGCGTCATTTCGTGGCCATAGGCGTAGTCGGCCGTCAGGAACGCGACCTTCATGCCGCGCTTGAACACGTACTTGCCGACGGCCTGCGTCGTCATGTGCGGGTTGAGCGCTTCATGAAAGGTGTAGGGGCCGGCATCGGTGGCTTCGTTGATCGCGTCGGACTGGCTGATCGACACATACAGCACCTTGCGCTGCTTGGTCACGTTGTTGATCGACAGCTGCGTGGCCGCGGACAGGCCGCCCACGATGAAGCTGACGCCTTCCTTTTCGATCAGTTCCAGTGCGCGCGTGGCCGCCTCGCCGGGGTTGAGCCGATCGTCGCGCACCAGCAGTTCCGCCTTGCGTCCGGCCATGCCGCCGGCATCGTTGAATTCCTTGGTGGCCAGTTCGGCATTGCGCACCTGGTCCTGCGCTTCGGCGCCGTAGGGGCCGGTCAGCGGAACGGGCAGGCCGATCTTGATGGCCTGAGCCTGCGCCTGGGCCTGCATCAGGGCGCAAGCGCCCAGCAGCACGGCGGTGGTGGCCAGGCGCAGGGTGGGGCGGCGGTGGGGGGAGGGCAGTGGCATGGTGGTCTCCTGATCGGCATGTCCCGGACGGGATACGTTGCTGTTTATCATTCGATAACTTTGAGTTCCAGCGGCTTATTTGTCAATTGATCAATAGAAGGGGGAAACCCTAGGCCGCTTTGATGCGGGAAGGCTTGCGGGCCGCGGATAAACGCGCTTAGTATTTATCCATCGATAACTTAACGGAGACGATCATGCCGATCAGCAAGCTGGCTCATTTTTCTGTTCGCACCACCGATATCGAGGCGACGCGCCGCTTCTATACCGGCATCCTCGGCTTCAAGGAAGGCTATCGGCCGGCATTCAAGTTTCCTGGCATCTGGCTCTATCGCGGCGGCGACGAGGCTGACTACGGCGTGGTCCACATCATCGGCATCGACAAGGACGATCCGTCGGGCCTGACCGAGTACCTGGGCGAGATGGACGAGTCCAGCCTGCATGGCAGCGGCGCGATCGATCATGTGGCCTTCCTGGCCACCGATTTGGCGGACATGCGGCGGCGTCTGCAGGAAGCCGGGCTGGAATACCGCGAGCGCACCGTCCCCGACATGGGGTTGCATCAGGTGTTCATGGAAGACCCGTCGGGAGTCACCATCGAATTGAATTTTCCAGCGGCCGAAGCGCTGGCCTCGGGAGTCCGTCATGAATGAATCGCGCAAAGCCATCGTGGTGGGCGGATCGCTGGGTGGGCTGTTTGCCGCCAATCTGTTGCTGCGTGCCGGATGGGACGTGCACGTGCACGAGCGGGTGGCCGACGAACTGGAAGGGCGGGGCGCGGGCATCGTGACCCATCCGGAATTGATGGACGCCCTGGCCGCCATGGGGCTGCCCACCGATGACGCGATTGGCGTGTCGGTGCAGGAACGGGTGACCCTGGCGCAAGACGGGTCCGTGCTCGGGCGGCGCGCCATGCCCCAGGTGCTGACGGCCTGGGGCCGCCTGTACAGCATCCTGAAGTCGGCGTTCCCGGCAGACCGGTATCACAACGGCCGGGAGCTGGCGTCCATCGAGCAGGACGGCAGTGCCGTCAAGCTGGTGTTCCGCGATGGCTTTCGCGATCAGGCCGACCTGGTCGTGGCTGCCGACGGGCTGCGATCCACCATTCGCAAGGCGCTGCTGCCCGACGCCAATCCGGTGTATGCCGGCTACGTGGCATGGCGCGGCCTGGTGGATGAGTCCGTGTTGAGCGAGCGGGTGCGCAAGGAGCTGTTCCCGTACTTTGCGTTCGGCATTCCGCCGTGCGAGCAGATGATTGCCTATCCGGTAGCGGGCCAGCACAACGGCGTGGAGCCGGGCCGGCGCCGCTTCAATTTCGTGTGGTACCGCCCGGCCGATGAAGCCACGACCTTTCGCGACATGGTGACCGACGCCAACGGCCGCGTGTGGATGGACGGCATTCCGCCGCCGCTGATCCGGCCCGAATTCGTCACGCAGGCGCGCCAGGCGGCGCGAGACGTGCTGGCGCCGCAATTTGCCGAAGTGGTGGAAAAGACCGAGAACCTGTTCTTCCAGCCGATCTTTGATCTGGAAAGCCCGCGCATTGCGCTGGGTCAGGTGGCCTTGCTGGGGGACGCCGCCTTCGTGGCCCGGCCGCATTGCGGCATGGGCGTGACGAAAGCAGCGGGGGACGCGATGGCGCTGGTGGATGCCTTGACCCGGCATGCCAGCATCCCGGATGCCCTGGCCGACTATGAAGCGCAGCGCTTGGGCACCGGTGCGTTCATCGTGGGCCATGCCCGGGCGCTGGGCGCCTACATGCAGGCGCAGCTGCGGACCGCCGAAGAACGCGAGATGGCGGAACGCTACCGCACGCCGGAAGCCATCATGCGTGAAACGGCCGTAGCCCCTAGCAGACACTGAGGCGGGAAGCCGCCCCGCTGGGTGCCTGACGCGGCGTCACCTGGACCGGCGACGCCGAGACCTTTACTTCTCGCCGGTCATGTCCGACGGCACGACCCACTTGTCGAACTCTTCTTCGGTCAGGTGGCCAAGGGCCAGCGCCGATTCCTTGAGCGACAGGCCTTCCTTGTGCGCCTTCTTGGCGATCTGGGCGGCCTTGTCGTAGCCGATGTGCGGGTTGAGCGCCGTCACCAGCATCAGCGACCGGTCCACCAGTTCGGCGATGCGTTCGCGGTTGGGCTCCAGGCCCACCATGCAGTTCTTGTCGAAGCTCGCCAGGCCATCGGCCAGCAGGCGAACCGACTGCAGGAAGTTATGGATGATGACGGGCTTGAACACGTTCAGTTCGAAGTTGCCGCTCGCGCCGCCGATGTTCAGCGCCACGTCGTTGCCCATGACCTGGGCCGCGATCATGGTCAGCGCTTCGGACTGGGTCGGGTTGACCTTGCCCGGCATGATGGAGCTGCCCGGTTCGTTTTCCGGAATGCTCAGTTCGCCCAGGCCCGACCGCGGGCCGCTCGACAGCCAGCGGATATCGTTGGCGATCTTCATGGCGCTGGCCGCCAGGGCCTTGAGTGCGCCGTGCGCAAACAGCAGGCCTTCGTGGGATGCAAGCGCCTGGAACTTGTTGGGCGCCGACACGAACGGCACGCCCGTGTCCTTGGCCAGTTCGGTCGCCATGCGGGTAGCGAATTCCGGATGCGCGTTCAGGCCGGTGCCCACCGCGGTGCCGCCAATCGCCAGCTGATAAAGGCTTTTGGTTGCGGCGCGCAACTGTTCATCGGCCAGCGCCAGCATGGCTTCATGGCCCGACAGTTCCTGGCCCAGGGTCAACGGCGTGGCGTCCTGCAGGTGCGTACGGCCGATCTTGACGATGTCGTCGAACGCCTTGGACTTGGCGGAGATGGTCTCGCGCAGATGGGCGATGGCAGGCAGCAGGTGCGACTGGACCTGCATGGCGGCGGCCACGTGCATGGCGGTCGGGAACACGTCGTTGGACGATTGGCCGCGATTGACGTGATCGTTCGGGTGCACCTTGCGCGCTTCGCCACGTTCGCCGCCCATGATTTCGGACGCCCGATTGGCGAGCACTTCGTTCATGTTCATGTTGCTCTGGGTGCCCGAGCCGGTCTGCCAGATGCTGAGGGGGAATTCGTTGGGCCACTTGCCGGCGATGACTTCGTCGGCCGCCTTCTGGATCGCATCGGCAATGGCCGGGTCCAGCGCGCCCAGTTCGGCGTTGACCTTGGCGGCGGCGCGCTTGACGAAGGCCAGGGCCTCGATCAGCTGCGGGGGCATCTTTTCGGTCGAGATCGCGAAGAATTGCAGGGACCGCTGGGTCTGCGCACCCCAAAGATGTTCGTTGGGGACGTCGATCGGACCGAAGGTGTCTTTCTCACTGCGGGTACTCATGCTCGCGCTCCTATGCGTGGATTAGGAATCATTCCAGATTAGCAGACTCTTCCTGGCGGCCGCCTTGTGCCCCTGCTTGCGACTGTGGTAAAGCCTTCCAGAGGCCATAACCAGGAGAGCCATGTGTTCGAGTCAGCAGAACGTGATCCCGTCATGTCGAAGGACGACTTCGCGGCGCGCGAAGGCGCATTGCGCACCGCGCTGCTGCAGCGGCAGTACGCGCTGCTCGAGAAGGCCGACCGCACCGTGCTGCTGGTGGTGGCCGGCATTGACGGCGCGGGCAAGGGATCGACGGTCAACCAGCTCAATGAATGGATGGATCCGCGCAATATCCATACCCTGGCGTTTGGCACGGAAACCCCGGAATCGGCGCAGCGCCCCCCGCTGTGGCAATACTGGAACGCGCTGCCGCCCAAGGGGCAACTGGGTATCGTGTTCGATTCCTGGTACGCCCCGTTGATGGCGGAGGCGTCGAGCAAGCATCCTGACCCCGACGCCATCGCCTTCCTGGCGGCCGAGATCCAGCGCTTCGAGGCCCTGCTGGCGGCTGACGGCGTGCAGATCGTCAAGCTCTGGTATCACCTGTCGCGCGACGCGCAGGCCGGGCGCATCCGCAAGCAGCTGGCCGACCCGGCCACGGCCTGGCGGGTGTCGAAGGCCGATCGCCTGGTGCACAAGCGCTACGATCGCCTGCGCAAGGCGGGCGAAACCGTGATTGCCGCGACCCAGTCGCCGCATGCCCCCTGGCAGGTGGTGCCGGGCGCCGACGACCGGATGCGGATGGTGACGACGGCGACCGCGTTGCTGGATGCGTTCAATCGGAAGTTGCCGAAGGTGGTCGCGCAGCCGGCGCAGGTCGGCGCCCCCGCCTTCGTGCTGCGGTCGCCGCACGCCAGCATGCCGGCGGCCATGTTGCCGACAGCGCCCATGTCGCCCGAGTCGTACGAAGTCCGCATGGACGCGGCGCAAGCGCGGCTGGGCCAGCTCGTGCGCAACAAGGCGTTCAGGGACCGGTCCCTGGTGCTGGTGTTCGAAGGCATCGACGCGGCGGGCAAGGGCGGCGCGATCCGCCGGATCACCCATGCGCTGGACGCACGGCAGTATTCGGTCATGCCCGTCAGCGCCCCGACCGACATGGAAAAGGCCCACCCCTATCTGTGGCGCTTCTGGAATCGGCTGCCAACGCACGGCCGGGTCGCGATCTTTGACCGGTCCTGGTATGGCCGGGTGCTGGTGGAGCGGGTCGAAAAGCTGATCGGCCCCGAGGTATGGCGCCGGGCCTATGACGAAATCAATGACTTCGAATCGCAATTGCAGGAAAGCGGGGCGGTGGTGATCAAGTTCTGGCTGGCCGTGTCGCAGGAAGAGCAATTGCGGCGCTTCAATGAACGGGCCGAAACGCCGTTCAAGCGGTTCAAGCTGACGCCCGACGACTGGCGCAATCGCGACAAGTGGGAAGACTACCGGAAGGCCGCGGACGCCATGTTCGAGCGGACCGATACCGTGGGCGCGCCGTGGCACGTGGTCGCCACCGACGACAAACGCCAGGCCCGGGTGCAGGTGATCGAAGCCGTCACCAACGGGCTGGCGAAAGCCCTGGGCAAGCGCGGCCTGTAACTCGGGTTGATGCATCAGCCGGGGCGGCGGAGGGCATGAGCCGGGCTGGCGGGTGGCATGAACGGGACCCGCGGATCGCGCAGGCGGCGTGGCCGGATGGCGGGGCGGGGGCGGGACCGGGTAAAGTAGAGGCTACCTTCGCATTTGATCCCGCCCCGTGATCCCGCCCCGGGAACGCAGCGGTCGTCCTGCCTTATCGGCCAGCCTCAGCTTTCCAGCCCCGTCCTTCCCGCCTCGCATGTCGCCTGCCTCTGCTTCGCCTGCTTCTCCTTCTTCCTCTTCCCCGGCTAGCCGCCCCGGCCAGCCCGGCACCGCCTGGGTACTGTTCGTCACGCTGGCGATCCAGGCGCTGGCGTCGGCCGCCACCATTGCGCCCGCAGTGGTCGGGCCGGTCGTCACCCGCGAACTGGGATGGTCGCCCAGCCTGATCGGCATCTATATGGCGCTGGTGTATTTCGCGGCCATGTTCACGAGCGTGGTCGGCGGCACGCTGGTCAGCCGGTTTGGCGCCATGCGGTGCAGCCAGGCTTCCTTGCTGATCAGCTCGGCCGGCATGGGTCTGCTGTGCGTGGGGAATCTGCCGTGCGCCGCGATCGGCGCCGTGCTGGTCGGCATGGGCTACGGCCCGATTACGCCGGCCAGTTCCTTCCTGTTGTTGCGGACGACGCCGCCCCACCGCATGTCGCTGGTGTTTTCGATCAAGCAGACCGGCGTGCCGGTGGGCGGGGTCATTGCCGCGCTGGTGGTGCCGCAGATCGAAGCGCTGGTCGGCTGGCGGCTGGCGCTGGCGTCGACCGCGATTGCCTGTGTGCTGTGCGCGGTGATCGGGCAATCGGTGCAGCGGGCGCTGGATGCGGACCGCGACGCCCCGGCCGCCTTCCAGTGGCGCGACCTGATCAAGCCGGTACAGCTGGTGTGGCGCACGCCGGCCCTGCGCATGATGGCCTTGTGTTCGTTGCTGTTCTCAACCATCCAGCTGGCGGTGACGTCCTACCTGGTGACCTTCCTGAATCTGTCGCTGGGCTGGACGCTGATCGCGGCGGGTGTCGCGCTGTCGATCTCGCAAGTAGCGGGCGTGGTCGGCCGGATCTTATGGGGCGTGGTGGCCGACCGGTGGGTGGCGCCGCGAACGCTGCTGGGCATTCTGGCCTTGATGATGGCGGCCGCGTCCGTGGGCGTGGCGCTGCTGCAGGATTCCACGCCGTTCGCGGTGGTGGCGGTGATCGCCGCGGTGTACGGCGCGTCGGGCATCGGCTGGAACGGCGTGTTCCTGGCGGAAGTGGCGCGGCGGGCGCCACCGGGCCTGATCGGACAGGCGACCGGGGGCACCTTGTTGTTCACTTATCTGGGGGTGTTCGTCGGGCAGCCTTTGCTCAGCACGATCGCGGTCGCGGCGGGCAGCGATGGCGTTGGCAACTATGCCGTGGCGTATGCGGTGCTGGTCGTGCCGGCACTGACGTGCGCGTGGCTGCTGCTGAAGGGGCGTGGCAAGGAACGCTGAGACGGCACGGGCGCCGGCCGGGCGTCGCTGCACCCGTGCAGGACGCCCGGCCCGGCCGCTAGTGGACGCCGGCCCGGCCGCTAGCAGACGCCGGCCCGGCCATTAGCAGACGCCGGCCTGGCCCTCAGCAGACGCCGGCCCGGCCCGGCCCTCAGCGGACGCCGGCCACCACCTGCGCCACCGCCGCCGTCAGCTTCTTTACATACGGAATATGCAGGAATTCATTCGGACCGTGGGCATTCGACTTTGGCCCCAGCACGCCGGTGATCAGGAACTGGGCTTTCGGGAAGAACTCGCCCAGCATCCCCATGAACGGAATCGTGCCGCCTTCGCCCAGCCAGGCGGCCGGCTTGCCGTACACATCCTGCGACGCGGTATTGAGCGCTTCCTTCAGCCAGGGCGCGGTGGCCGGCGCGTTCCAGCCCGTGGCGCCTTCACCGCCCACGAAGCGGACATTGGCCTGATAGGGCGGGTTTTCTTCCAGCTTGCGTTTCAGTACCTGCGCGGCAAAGTGGCCGTCGACCGTGGGCGGCAGCCGCATGCTCAGCTTGAGCGACGTCTTGGGCCGCAACACGTTGCCGGCCGCGTCGATGCTTGGGAAGCCGGCCGCGCCCGTGACCGACAGGGCAGGACGCCACGTGCGATTCAGAATGCCTTCGACCGGGTCGGTGGTGGTGGGCATGGCATGCGCATGGCCATCGGCGCCGTGCGAGCAGCCCACCCACGGAAATTGCGTCCACACCTGGTCACCCAGGATGTCGCCGGCCGTGCGCGCCTGTTCCATCCGTTCGTCGGGGATGTCGGCCTGCAGCTCGGGCAGCAGCACGGTGCCGGTGGCCGGGTCGTCGATCCGGTTCAGCAGCTGGCGCGCGATCCGGAACGATGAGGGCACCAGGCCGCTGGCCATGCCCGAGTGGACGCCTTCGGTCAGCACTTCGACCGTCAGCACGCCGCCAGCCAGGCCGCGCAAGGACGTGGTGACCCACAGCTGATCGTAATTGCCGCAGCCCGAGTCCATGCCGACCACCAGCATGACGTCGCCAAGGCGGGGCGCAAGCATCGCCAGATACGGCGGCAGGTCGAAGCTGCCGCTTTCTTCGCAGGTTTCGATCAGGCCGACGCAGCGGGGCCGCGGCGCACCCTGGGCGTCGATCGCCGAAATCGCGGTCAGCGCCGCATACAGCGCATACCCGTCGTCGGCGCTGCCGCGGCCATACAGCTTGCCGTCTTCGATTTTGGGGATCCAGGGGCCAAGGTCGTCACGCCAACCCGTCATTTCGGGTTGTTTGTCGAGGTGACCGTAAAACATGACGGTGCGATCACTGCCCAGGCCTTGCGTAGCCGGCACGTCAAAGAACAGGCAGGGCGTGCGGCCGTCGATCGTCACGATTTCGACGTGCAGCCCGGCAATGCCCTGGGCCGCGGCCCACAGTTTCGCCGAAGTGATGACGTCGGCCAGGTAGCCGTGTTCGGCCCAGTTCGGATCGAAGGCGGGGGACTTGGCGGGGATGCGGACATAGTCCACAAGGCGGGGAATGATGTCGTCGTCGTAGCGACGAGCGATGGTGCTTCCGAGGTCGGAGAGATTCATGGCGGGCTCTGCGTTCTGGCGAGACATTCCAGTGTAGTCCTCTGCCGCGCACGCCGGAAAAGCGGCGCGCATCGTCCACGGCACACCTTTTGCTCTGGCAATGTCCGAGATGCCCCGGTGGACGGGGCAGCCGACGACACGACCGGGGATCGATGATGGACAACGCAAAGCATCTTTACACAGTGCTGGCAATTATGGGTTTTGTGGCTTTGCCCGTGCTGATGAACAGCGAACGCGTTGCGGCGTTCGATGACTTCATCGCCCCCCGCGCCGAACCTTTCAACGTTGGCCCCGCCTTTCCCGGCGGACGCGCCTTGCGTCCGGTTGGCATCGCCCCTGCCGCCACCAACACCATTGAACAGCGCTGGATCGACGATGCGTCGGACACGCGCTGCAAGACGGCACCGGCGCCTGCCGATGGCAGCCATGCGCCCGGCCGGGCGCCGGCTGCCCGCTGCCTGATCGTCTGAGCCAGGTGGCCGCCGACTGAATCGGGCGGCTCCGTATGTCCGCCGGATGCAGGCGCTGCCCCCGTCCCCTTGGGTACGACTTTTGCGATTTGCTCGACCGTAGTTCCAACGCCCTTTCTTCCATTCCCTACAGGTACTGACGCCATGGCCATGTCCAAGCACCTTTCCGCTCCCTCCCGCAAAAACGCCAGCCGCGATGACGGCGCTTACCGCGAAGAGGCGGAACGCCGCCGCATGAAGCCCAGGAAATTCCTGCAAAACGCCTACGAGTCGATGGAAAGCGACATCAACGTGCTGGTCCAGACCGCCATGCGCGGCTTCTATCACGCTCAGCGGCGCCGGGATCGCGCGCAATCGTAATTTTGGGCGGCCCATGTAATTTTTACGCCGGTCGCGGTAAGAAAGTTTTGCAGAGCAGGCTAGCCAGCCTGGACATGAACCACCGCAAACCCAGCAATATCAACGTTTCGGGAAGTTTCAACCAAGCTGGCACACTAGTTGCATATAGGTCTGGGCAAGCCGGTTACGGCAATGAAATTCAGGCGGTTCCAAGACCGTCATTGGCAAGACACTGCAAGAAGCGCGTCAAGTTGCTTCTTGGGTAGACAAGGAGAGAAACATGTTGCGCTGGGCTACTATCTTTTTCGCGATCCCCCTGCTCGTTGCCATCGTTGGCATGGGTGGTATTGCCGCGAGTGCTGCTGAGATCGCCATGGGCCTCTTTGTTGTCTCCCTCATCGCTTTTATCATGACGTTCTTTGTGACGACCCCGGACGATGAAGAAGACCGCTACGAAGGTGAGTGGCAGAACTGAAGTTCCGGACTGAACGTGGTTTTGAAAGTGTGGCTACCTTGTGACCGACGTCAATGCAATGAGTGATGACCATGTACCTTCATCACACCCCAATGATTTCGGCTTCCGTGACCTGGCTGACCAAGCGCCATGTGTCCTGTGGATGGCTGGCGTGGGTGGCGACTGGCGCTATGTCAACGCCGCGTGGACCCGCCTGTCGGGTCAGGCGACCATGCGTTCGACCGGCCGCGGGTGGATGGACGTCGTAGGGGAAAAAAGCCGCACCGCGCTGGTCGCGGCATTTGCCAAAGGCGCCGCGGACGGCGCTGCATTCGACGTTGAAGTATGTCTCACCACGGCCGATGCGGCCGGCCGCAAAGTATTGCTCCGGGCCACGCCCGTGATGCAGGGCGGCACGGTCACCGGTTTTTCGGGCTCGATCGCCCCTGTCGACCATGCGCCCAAGGCGGTGCTGTCCGACGACGAACAACGACAACTTTTCAGGAACCGGCGTGAGCTGGAGACATTGGTCGAGAACTCTCCCGATGTCATCGCCCGCCTGAGCCGCGATCTGCGGCACCTGTATGTGAACCGCGCCACGCGCGATGCCTTTGGCATTGACGCCGGCGATTTCATCGGCAAAAGCATTGCCGAGATGGGCTTTCCTGATTCGGTAGCCGCCGCCTACGACAAGGCCGCGCGCGAAGTCTTCCAGTGCGGCGAGGAACGCGCGTTCAACTTCACGTTGGACGACAGCGAGTCGCGCACCCGGCACTTCACCACCCGCATCCTTCCCGAATTCGAACGTGATGGCAGCATCGACTCGGTGCTGGCCGTCACATATGACGTCACGCAGCGAACCGAAGCACAGCTTGAACGCGACGCCCTGTTGATCCGCGAGCAGGCGGCGCGCTTCCAGGCCGAGGCCGCCTCGCGCGCGCGGGACCAGTTCCTGGCCATCGTGTCGCATGAATTGCGTTCGCCGCTGAACGGAATCCAGAGCTGGACCCACGTGCTTGAGAATCGGGTCGATACGGGGACGCCCTCGGTGGCCCGCGCGATTGCCGGCATCAAGACCGGCGTGCAGCAGCAGGTTCGCATGATCGAAGAGTTGCTTGACGCGACCCAGGTCATGACGGGCCGCCTGCGCATGCCCAAACAGCCCTTTACGCTGCAGCCGGCCATCGACGCCGCGATTTCCAGCGCGTCCAAGGCCGCGGCGGAACGCAACGTGTCGGTCACGACCGCGTTTCCCGATGCGCCGATCCGGCTTGTGGGCAATGCCGAGCGGGTCGAGCAGATCATTTGGAACCTGCTGACCAACGCCATCAAGTTCAGCCCGCAAGGGTCGGACATCAAGGTGGCGATCGAAACCAGTGATATCGACGTGCGCATTTCTGTGGTGGACCAGGGCAAGGGCATCTCTTCGGAGTTCATGCCCTTCCTGTTCGACCCGTTCCGGCAGGCCGATTCGTCGAACACCCGTCGCACGGAAGGCCTGGGTCTGGGCCTGACGCTGGTCCGCCAGCTGACCGAGCTGCATGGCGGGCGCGCGGTGGCGTACAGCGATGGCGAGAACCAGGGATCGACGTTTTCGATCTACCTGCCGCTGCGCAATGAAGTGGATTCCGAAGACGAAGGGCCCCGCGCCGTGCAGACCGTGGCCGGTGACGACAAGCCGCTGAGCTCGCTGGAAAACGTGCGGGTCCTGCTGGTGGATGATCAGAAAGAAGCGCGCGATTCCTTGTCGGAGTTGCTGACCCATATCGGCGCGCAGGTGGCGCCCACGGATTCCGGGCAGCATGCGCTTGACCACCTGCGCCAGTGCGGCCCCGACGATGCCCCGCAGGTCATCATCTGCGACATCGCTATGCCAGACATGGACGGGTATGAAACGCTGAAGCAGGTACGGCAGCTGGAACGCCAGGTATCGACGCGCTTTCGGGGACCGATCCCGGCCATTGCGCTGACGGCGTTTGGTCAGCGGGAAGACCGGGTGCGCGCGCTGGCCAACGGCTTCCAGGTCTACCTGACCAAGCCCGCCAATCCGTCCGAGCTGATTTCGGTCATTGCTTCATTGACGCGTCCTGCCGCGCAGGCGTCGGCTACGCAGCGCGTGGCCAGCAGCGTGCACTGAAGGTAGACGGCAGCAACAGTTGACCATCACAACCGTTGACCACTTCAACGAACGACCACTACAAAGGTCGACCACTACAACGGTTGACGACATCCACAAAAAAGGCGCCTTGAACTTCAAGGCGCCTTTTTTGTTGGCGTGGCCCGCTGACGGGCCACCAACGATCAGCTCGTTGCGCGCATGCGGTCACGCAGGTCACGGATCTGGTCATGGTTGCGCACGACGCCTTCGTACTGCGTCTGGACCAGTGCCAGGATCTCGGCAGGCAGGTCCTGCTTCAGGGCGTCCTGGTAGCGGGCCTTGGCAACGTCTTCACCACGCTCGCATTCTTCCAGGATGGCCAGGTCGGTACGGCCGGCAACTGCCGCCTTCAGGCTGACCCAGCCACGGTGCACGGCGCCACCGGCGGTGCCGCCTTCTTCAGGCTTGCCACCCAGGGCCGACACCTGCTGGCGCAGTTGTGCGGCGCCCGATGCGCAGTCCGAGGCACGGCGCAGCAGCAGGGCCTTCAGTTCGGGGTTCTTCGCGTCCTCGGCGGCCTGGCGGAAGCCTTTGTCGCCGTCGTTGCTGATTTCAATCAGTTCATTGAGCACAGAGGTAATTTTCGTCATGGCTTGTCCTTTTATCGGTACGTCGTGGGGACCGGGTCGCGCTGCCAGGCAGCGTTCCGGTTTCTACCCAGGTACTCAGCAGGATTCGATCCCGGCTTCAATCAGGCATCCCTTGTAGGGGTGCCGCCGACACCGGGCGCAGCCGCGCAGATAGTGCGCCAGAACATGACAACAGGCCGGGCGCCATCCATAACTCAGCGTGTAAAAATGGGCATGGATATTGCATTCCGGGAATCACCATTTTGTGATTGTGCCCGCCATGCCGATGTTGAGTGCAGTACCGCAAGCCCCCGATCATGCCGCCGTCTGCGCCGAACGCGGCCGCTGGGCATTGGCTGGCTTACCGTCGATTTCACCCGCGCTGATGGTGCCCGAAGGGCGTCGCGCCGTGGTGGTGACGCCCGATCCCGACGATGAGGTAGCCAGTCTGGGCGGCCTGATCCACGGGCTCCATTTCCTGGGCCGGCCGCTCACCATCATCGCCGCGACGGGTGACGCCGGGGGGGCGTCAAGCCATAACCCGCCGGAATACGATGGCGAGGCCCAGGTGCAATACGCGCCTTATTCTGGGGCGCTGCATCGTCTTGGGGTGACCAGCCGTACCGAGATGGACACGGCCCCCTGCCGGGTGATGCACGCCGGCATGGAAAAGGGGGCGCTGCACCGTAATGAAACGGCGCTGGCGGCCTTCCTGGCGTGGCGGCTCAAGCCGGGCGACGTGTTGTTTGCCAGCTGGCGCTTCGATGGGGATCCGGACCATGAAGCCGTGGGGCGGGCGGCCCTGGCGGCGGCGGCCATTGTCGGCGCCAAGTGCATTCCCGTTCCGGTGCATGCGTGGGAATGGGCGACACCGGGCGATACCCGCATCCCATGGCACCGCGCCCGCCGCATCGAAGTCGACCAATACGGACTCTATGCAAAGCGCAAGGCATTGTCGGGCGACGGGGTGCCTGGCGATCCCCACCTGGAAAGCCACGGGGCCCGGCAGCCGTACGAGATCGTATTGCTGTGATGCGTGGCGGCGGCGGCCGGCTTTGCGCCCGCAACGGGCGCGTTTGAAGCCTGCCGCAGACGAAAAAAAGGCTGGCACGTGCCAGCCTTTCTTCATTAAGCGTACAAACCCGCCGCATTCATGTTGCGTGCTTGCGCCCGCACACAGCCCCTACTTGTTCGGGGCCTTTTGCGGCTTGAGCTTCCAGTCCGCTTCGTCTTTTTCTGACTCGATCCGCTTTTCGGCATTCACCGCGGCGCCTGGGGAAATCGGGTCGCTTGCGGGGAAAGTCTGGTCGAGCGATTCGTCCAGCAGTTCCTGATAGGTCGGGACTTTCTTGTCCTTGTCGGCCGTGCCTTCCAGACGCTTGTCTTCTTCGGTTTTCTTCTTGTCGGTGGTCATCGTTCACCTCCATGTGTCAACGGCAACAGTGCTCTGCGAGTGTTACAGCAAGCGGTGTGCCCGACAGGAGTATGGGACCATCGCAGCTCGCTCAATAACACTCAACACTAAAGCACTTCTGCTAAGGCGGCATGCATGGAAACGCTGAACGTAGGCAAGACGGTCGCTGCGGACGCACCGTTCTTTATCGTTCTGAACAGTGGCTCGGGGCGCAATGACGCCGACGAGACCAGCGATATCGTGCGCCGGGTCATGGAAGGCGCTGGCCGCCGGGTCGAGATCCTGAAGGTGGGGGATGCATCGGAACTGGCAAATACCGCGCGCCGCGCGGTAGAACTTGCAAAGGCGCAGGGCGGGGTCGTGGTCGCTGCGGGCGGCGACGGCACCATCAACGCGGTCGCCCAGACGGTGCTGGGGCAGGGCTGCCCCTTTGGCGTATTGCCGCAAGGCACCTTCAATTACTTTGGCCGTACCCACGGCATTTCGCAGGACACCGAAGAGGCGGCACGCGCATTGCTCGACGCCACCATCTCCCCGGTACAGGTCGGCATGCTCAACGAACGCCTTTTTCTGGTCAACGCCAGTCTGGGTCTCTATCCCCAATTGCTGGAAGATCGCGAGACCTACAAGCGGCAATATGGCCGCAGCCGACTCGTGGCCTTGTGGTCGGGCATCATGACCGTGATGCGGTCGCATCGCCGCCTGCATATCGACATGGAACAGGACGGCAAGACCCGCAGCCTGCGGACCGTGACGCTGTTTGTCGGCAACAATCGGCTGCAGCTCGAGCGTGTCGGCATCGAGCAGTCCGATGACGTGCATGCCGGCCGGCTGGTCGGCATTGCGCTGCGTGACATGAGCGGCCTGGCCATGCTGGGGCTGTTGTTCCGCGGCGCCATGCGCAAGCTGGGCGGCGCCGATGATGTGATCGACTTCTCGTTCACGCAACTGGTGGTCAAGCCGCGGACCGGCAGCCGGTCGCGCCGCTTCAAGGTGGCCACCGATGGCGAAATCCTGTGGATGGAAGCGCCGCTGGTCTTCAAGGTGGCGGCCGAGCGGCTGCCGCTGCTGATTCCGCCACCCGATCAACGCAAGGAGGAGGTGTGACGGTAGTCCTGCAAGTGTCGGACCCCCATTTTGGCACCGAGAAACCGGACGTCGTGGAGGCGCTGCTGCGCCTGGCGCACACCCTGGATCCGGACGTGCTGCTGATGTCCGGTGACATCACGCAGCGCGCGAAACGCTCCGAATTCGCGGCTGCCAAGGCCTTTGTCGATCGGGTCGGTGCGCGCCAGGTGATTGCGATCCCCGGCAACCACGACATACCGCTGTTCAATCTGTTTGCCCGCGCGGTGTCGCCTTACGGGCACTACCAGGAAGTGTTTCCCGGGACGCTGGAGCCGGTGTACTCGTCGCCCGACCTGCTGTTGATCGGCGTGAACTCGACGCGCAACTACCGTCATGAAGATGGCACCGTGTCGGCCGAACAGATCGCGCGTGTCTCGGCGGCGCTGATGAAACGCCGCCCGGGCCAGCTTGGCATCGTGGTCGCGCACCATCCGGTGCATGTGCTGTCACCGCAGGATGGCAAGAACTTGCTGCATGGTCACCGCGCGGCGCTGGGCACCTGGGTGCTGGCGGGTGCGGACCTGGTTCTTGGCGGGCACATCCACCTGCCCTTCGTGCGGCCGGTCAACGACGCGATGCCCGGCCTCGGCAGGGACGCGTGGGTGGTGCAGGCCGGCACGGCCGTGTCGACGCGCACCCGCGCCAACGCGCCCAATTCCGTGAATGTGATTCGGTATTCGCCCGCGGCGGACGCGGGCCGCTGTGCCATCGAACGCTGGGATTGCGTGGATGCGTCGCAAGGCTTCACGCAGGTCGATCAGATCCTGGTCAACCCGTGCCGGGGAGCCCGTTCGTCATGACGCTGGCGTCCACCGCGCAATGGATAGGCCTGCATCCCGTGGCGTCCTACATTGCAACCACGATCGGCACCCTGCTGCTGGCGGGGCTGTTGGCCTGGGTGCTGCACTGGACCGTGCGGCGGGGCCGTGACCGCTGGCGCGACCGGCTGGCGCCGCGCGTCTGGCTGGCGATCTACGCGGGCGCGGGCGCCGTGGCCCTGCTGATCGGCATGGCCGCCTTTGCCGAACTGGCCGAAGCACTGGATGCCGATGAATCCTTGGGCAGGTTCGACGGCCTGCTGGCGGAGGCGCTACGCACGGACCCGTCCACCGGCATGCTGGAAGTGCTGGCGTGGCTGACCCGCGCGGGCAATATGGTGACGCTGGTGGGGGTCAGCATCCTGGTTGGCGCGGCCTTGCTGATCGCGCGCCGCCGGCTGTTCTTCTTTGCCTGGGTGATCACAGTCGCTGGCAACGGCGCGTTGATTCGGGTGCTGAAAGGCGTTTTCCAGCGCGTGCGGCCGGTGCATGAGCACGGCTTTGTGATCGAACAGGGCTGGAGCTTTCCCAGTGGTCATGCATCGGGGTCGCTCGTGGTGTACGGCATGATGGCCTATCTGGCGCTGCGGCTGGCCCGGCCGCCGCTGTCGTTGCTGATCGCGGGCGCGCTGGTGGCCTTGTTCCTGGCGATTGGCTTCAGCCGCGTGTTCCTGTACGTGCATTACTTCAGTGATGTGCTGGCGGGGTTCGTGTCGGGCGGGGCCTGGCTGGTGCTGTGCATTACCGCGTGCGAAGTGGTGCTGCGGACGACGCCAGCGCGTGATGTGGATCGGGCAGCCGGGGAACCGGCGGGGCAGGCCAGGACGTCTTGACCGGAGGGCGGCGATTTCGCGGCGATGTGCCCGCATGGCCGTCGTCCGGCTGCTTCAAACTGCCTACGTGCTTTCCCTTAATTTCCTTGGCCGGGTGCCGTTATAGCGACGAAGCGCGCACCGCGTAACGTCTTGCCCCGACCAGAGGAATCCATGAAGTCTTCGCTCAAGTACGCTTTGTTCGTCAACCCGCTCGTGCAAGGCGTGTTGTTCATTGCGATTGCGGTGCTGGCCTACGGGCAGTTGAATCCGGGCGCAGGCCTGCCGGCCGTGCCACCCTCGACCCTGTTGATCGTGGCCGCGTTGGGCGCGGTGGTGGCGGTGGCGTCGGCTTTGCTGGGCCGCCTGACCCTGTCGCGCCGGCAACAGGCCGTCGAACAGCTGTCGACCCATTGGTCGCGCGCCGCCACGACCGGCGCACCTGCACCGGCCCTGGGCCATCGCGACATCGATCAGCTGGCAGTGCGTTTCGACCAGTCGCTGGCGCAGTTCCGGCCCGCGCTGATCCAGTCGTCACAGATTGCCGATGCCTTCCTCGACACGTGCGCGCAAATGTCGCAATACGGCGAGCGCGCCAATCAGTCGGTGCAGCGCCAGAGCCATGAAATCGAACAGCTGGCCACGACCATCCAGGCCATGCAGCAGGCGGTTGCCGACGTGCTGGAACGTTCGTCGTCGGCCTACGACGCCGCCAAGAATTCCGAAACCCACATCGTGCAGGGCCGGACCATCGTCGACAGCGCGCATGCCACCGTGGCCGACCTGGCCACGTCGATCGAAACGGCCGCCGGGGTGGTGGACTCGCTGGAAGAAGAGTCGGGCAACATCGGCAAGGTGCTGGTCGTGATCCAGAGCATTGCCGAGCAGACCAATCTGCTGGCCCTGAATGCGGCCATCGAAGCGGCTCGCGCGGGCGAACATGGCCGCGGTTTTGCCGTGGTCGCCAATGAAGTGCGCACCCTGGCCAGCCGCACCCAGCAGTCCACCGAAGAAATCAAGCTGATGATCGAACGCCTGCAAGACAACTCGCAGCGCGTGGTCAATGCCATTGGTGATGGCCGCAAGAAGGCGGCGACCAGTGTCGAGCACACCCTTGCGGCCGCGGGCGTGCTGGGCAATATCTTCGACAACGTGCGTGTCATCATCGACATGAACGGCCATATCTCGACGTCGGTGGCGCAGCAGCAGCGGTTCGCGGCGGAAATCGGCAGCAACGTCAGAAACGTGCAGGACATTTCGATCCACACGTCCGAAGGCGCCAAGGAAGCCGCCCAGGCCCGCCGCGGGCTGGCCGGCCTGGCAGGCGACCTTAAGCAGCTGGTGGGGTCTTACGGCGCCTGATCGCCCAGCTGTCTGATGAGTTCCCGCGCCACGTCGCTGGCGCGGATGCCTGCCATGCCGGCGCCCGCCGGCGATGCCTGCAAGGGCGTCAGCAGGCGGCTATAGGCCATCGGTGGCGTTACGCCAAACAATCCCACCGTCGGCACATCGGCCGCCACGGCCAGATGGATCCCCATGCTGTCGTTGCCGGCAAACGCCAGGCAGCGGGCGACCAGGGCGTGGCCCGTCGTCAAGGGCAGGGCGGACCCGGTCACGTCCAGCCAGCGCAGGTGATGGGGCGACGCCGCAAGGATGGCTTGCGCCGTGTCCGCCACGTCGGCCGCGCCAAACAGCAGGAAGGACAGGGTGGGGTCGTGATCAGCCAACTGCGACGCGACGTCCAGCCATTGCGCGACCCCATACCGTTTATGCACGCCTGACGTCGACAGACCGAAGCCGATCAGCCTGGGGTGATCCTGCGCCAGCGCCGCGGCGGCGTCTGCTGCTGCGTCGGCTGCTGTGTCGGCTGCTGCGTGTGCTGCGGCGTCTGCTGCTGCGTGTGCTGCTGCGTCTGCGGCAGCGTCGGTTCCAGCGGACCGTGTGACGGTCAACGACGGCTCGATGGGCCGCGTCGGGTAGCCATATTTCGTGAACAGGCGGGGCAGCCAGGTGTGCGTGTCCGGATGGGGGGTGCCCGCGCGCCGGACCCAGATCCACTGCGTCATCCAGGGCGCTCGCCACAGCTTGTGCGTGCGCAAAAAGCCGGCTCGCACCGGGATCTTGGCGGCGCAGGCGGCTTTCAGGACGTGGTCCTGATAGCTGAACAGAAACAGGGTGTCGATGCCCAGGGGGGCCAGCAGCGCCGTCAGGCGTGGCACGCGATGCGCCTTGTCGTGATGCAGGTCCGGAATGGCCAGCACGTCGCGCACGTAGGGCTGCGTAAGCAGCAGGGGCGTGGCCACCGGCGGCGTGGCCAGCACCAGGGTGATCGGCTCGCCAGCATGGTCGGCCAGTGCCTTGACGAAACCCAGGTGCATCAGCGTATCGCCAATGCCGCCTGAAATGTACACAGCCAGATGGCGCGGCGGAGCTGCCGGGCGGCGTGCTGTGCCGGCTGCGTGCAAGGCACCGGGCGCGGCCGCTTGCGGCGTTGCCTGGTCAGGCATTGGGTCGGACGATGGCACGGTGGCCGCGCCCGCGGTGACCGGCTCTGCGTGTTCGCTCCCCGCGTCTGCTTGCCCGTCCCCCGGCTCTGCGTGCTCGTTCCCCGCCTCTGCGTGCCCGTTCCCCGGCTCTGCGTGCTCAACCCCCGCCGCCCTGCGCGCCACGATCAGGCGGGCTGCGCGGGGGGCGCGGACGGCGGCGTGCCGGTGGCCCCGCCGTCCGCCCCGGCCGGAGCGCCAGCGCCTGCCGCATCGCCCGACCTGGGCGCTGCCAGCGGATTGATGATGACGGTTTCCTGCGGGTTCGTGAGCTGGATGCCCAGTTCACGGAACCGGCGCCAGATGCGCTGGTTGAAGCCGCGCTGCACGCCCCAGCGGCCACGGTCGGTGGTGCGGATCTGGCCGGCCAGGGTGACCGTGGCGCCGTCGACCTGGTCCACGCCCCACAAGTCCAGATCGGCCAGGATCACGTCCTTGAATTGCGGGTCGTCGCGCATTTCTGCGCCCACCTGCTTGATGGAGGCGATGACGCGGTCCAGATCCTCGTCGGCCCGCACGCTCAGGCGGATCGCCGCATTGCCGATGCCGCGGTTGGTGTTGGTGACCAGGCTGACCGAACTGAACGGAATCACGTGCAGGGCTCCGTCGCCGGCGCGCAGGCGCACCGTGCGGATCGACAGGTTTTCCACTACGCCGGACACGCCCGCCACGGTAACGGAGTCGCCCACCTGCATGGCGTTTTCCACCAGCAGGAAGATGCCGGTAATGAAGTCCTGCACCAGCTTTTGCGAACCGAAGCCGAGCGCGACGCCCACGATACTGGCCCCGGCCAGCAGCGGCGCGATGTTGATTCCCAACTGGTTCAGCGCGGTCAGCACCACCACCAGCGCAATCACGATGAACAGCGTGGTCCGCATGATCGGAACCAGCGTGCGCAGGCGGGTGGCCCGGCCGACGTCGCCCGCCCCCGTCCAGATCGCAATGCGCCGGTTGATCCAGAAGTTGCTGCCTTCCCATGCCACGATGGCCAGCACGCACGCCACGGCGATAGTGCTGACGGCCGACAGCAGGCTGCGGCCGATGGTGCCCGGCGCGAACCAGTTGAACACGCTGAAGCCCCACACCTGCAGCAAGGTCAGGATCGCCACGATGACCACGACGGCGATCACGGCACGTTGCGTGAAGCGCTGATAGTGCTGGATGACGTGGACTGACTTGCCGTCTTCGGCGGGGCTGCCAAAGAAGGTCTTGTCGAGGGCGCCCAGGGCCAAGTAGCCGGTTACCACCGCCACGAGCAGCACCCCTGCGGTCAACGCAAAGTAGTGCAGCAGTTGCTGGAAGCCGTTGTTGACGCCAAGCGCCCAGACCACCCACAGGCCAACCACGAACAGCGCCAGCGCGGGGGCCCAGATGTCGGCCAGCAAGGTGCGCAGTGCGACGACGCTGTCACGGCCCGTGCCCGACCCGCGAATCCAGTGGCCGACTCGCTGCCGGGACTGGAAGATGACGGTAATGACCATCAGGTGCACGGCCAGCGCCACCAGCTTGGACATGGCGTTCTGCGCATCGGCCGTCGCGCCCACGGCAAGTGCGAGGTCGGTGAATGCCGCGCCGAAGACGGCGACCACGACAATGCGGCGGAACCAGCGGCGCAGGTAGCGCGCGGTGTCGTCGGTGACGGGGGCCAGGCGCAGCCCTGCGCCGGCCGGGGTGATCAGCACGCCAATGGCGCTCATGGTGACGCGGGTGGCGGCATAGGCGCCGACCAGCGGCAGGATGGCGCGATAGAACGCCGAGTTGGGACCGCCCGACAGCGCGATCAGCAGGCTGGTGGTGCCCAGGAAGCCCAGCAGCGGCAGCCATTTGAGGATGGCATACGCGACGGCATACGGAATGCGGCGCAGCACGCCCCAGTGCCGGTCGTAACGCTGGCGCGGGGGCGCGACGGGGTCAGCGGCGGGGTCCGCCGCAGCCGCTGCGGCGCTGGCCGCGGCCAGGGTAATTGGCGAGATGGGCACGCCGGTGGCGGAGACGGGCGCCACTGTGACGGTCGGGGCAGCTAGGGACGTGGCCGACGCAGTTGACGGGGCGGACGTGCTGGCCGTGGCCGCAGCCGCAGTCGGAGCCGCTGGGGACGTGGCGGACGCAGTTGACGTGCCGGCGGCTTCGGCAGCCATGGCCGCCGCCAGGGCCGGATCCACCGCCGGCGCTTCGACCACCACCGATTGCGCCGCCGTGCGTTTGGCCTCTTCGGCGGCGAACCGTCGCGCGGCATGCGCCGCGACGATGTCGCGCGGGCGCTGCAGCACCCGCTTGAGCAGCCATTCCACCGCCAGGCCGGCGGCCAGGATCACCAGCACCGCACCGATCGCGCGCAGCGCGTTGGCACGGGCCTCGTCAGAGCCGAAGCGGCTGTCCCACCAGACACCGATGGTCCGGAATTCCAGGAAGGTGCGGCCCGTGACCTTGAGTTCATTGCCGACGGCATCGAACCATTGGCCGACCCGGTCAAAAATCTGCGCCACGACACCGGTTTCGACCAGCGCGATCGGCGCGGCGTCGGCGGGGGCCTCTTCGGCAGGGGCATCGGCGCCCGGCGTGGCCGCCGTGGCTTGCGAGATCACGCGCAGCGTTTCTTCAAGATCGGCCCGCTTCTTGTCATCCTGCAGCGTGCCCAGCACGCGTTTGGCCTGCGACGCCGTGACAGGCGCATCGGCCGACGCCGCGGCGGGGGCCGGGTCGGCAGCCTCGGCAAGGGGCATCCACAGGCTGCTGACGCTCAGCAGGACGATCAGGAAAAAGCGGGACGGGGATAGCTGCATGGGACTCGTGGAACGTAAATGACTCCCAATTCTAACGACGCATCCTTGCCCTGGGGCAGGCAAGGGGGGACGAAAGGGTCCTGCCCGGCGCTGGTTTTGTAAGAGGTTGCCACCACATCGCCGGAAATAGGGCGTGGATCGGCAAGTGTGCGCGGGCAAACTTGCCGATCCGCCCGGGACCTCAGCGAGGCGTGTCAGGGGCTGCAGAAGGGGAAGCGCTGGCCGGACCGGACCCTGCAATGGCCCCCGGCGCGGACTCCGGCGCGGACCGCGTCGTGGCCCCAGCCGCGGCCCCCGATGCGGACGCCGCAGAGGCCCCAGCCGCTGGCTCGCGGATCCCGCGCATCCGGCGCACCGTCCGGCCAATCCAGTGCTCGATGTCGTCCACATACGTGAACACCGCGGGCACCACCAGCAGGCTCAACACGGTCGACGTGATCAGCCCGCCGATGACGGCGATGGCCATGGGCGAGCGGAAGCTGGCATCCGCCGCGCCAAAGCCCACGGCGATCGGCAGCATGCCGGCGCCCATGGCGATGGTGGTCATGATGATGGGGCGGGCGCGCTTGTGGCAGGCGTCGCGCAGCGCGTCCCACCGGCTCATGCCGTGATCGCGGCGCGCCACGATGGCGTATTCCACCAGCAGGATCGAGTTCTTGGTGGCGATCCCCATCAGCATGATCAGCCCGATCAACGACGGCATCGACAGCGCCTTCTGCCCGATGAGCAGGCCCACGAACGCGCCGCCCAACGCCAGCGGCAGCGCGCACAGGATCGTGACCGGGTGCAGGAAGTCCTTGAACAGCAGCACCAGCACCACGTAGATGCACAGCACGCCCGTCAGCATGGCCAGCCCGAAGCTGTTGAAGAGCTCGGTCATCACTTCCGCGTCACCCACTTCGGCCACGCGCACGCCCGGCGGCAGATTGCGGATCGACGGCAGTTCCATCACAGCCGTCTTGGCATCGCCCAGGCCGGTGCCCGACAGTTCGATTTCGAAGTTGATGTTGCGTGACCGGTCATACCGATCGATCACGGCCGGACCGCCTTCCATGGTCAGCGTGGCGACCTGGCCCAGCATGACCGGACCGCGCGCGCCAGGCACCGACAGCCGTTCCAGCAAGGACAAATCCTTGCGCGCCGAGTCTTCCAGCTTGACGACGATGGGCACCTGACGCTGCGCCAGGTTCAGCTTGGGCAGCGACTGGTCATAGTCGCCCAGCGTGGCGACCCGCAAGGTTTCGGCGATGGCAAAGCTGGTGACGCCCAGGTCGGCCGCACGGGCAAAGTCCGGACGCACCGCGATTTCCGGCCGCACCAGGCTGGCTGTCGACGTGATGTTGCCCAGCCCGCGCACCGTGCGCAGGTCACGTTCCACCGCGCGGGCAGCCGTGGTGAGGGCCGCCGGGTCTTCGCCGCTCAGCACAAGAATGTATTTTTCGCCCGACCCACCCAGGCCCACCGTGCTGCGGATGCCGGGCAGGCTTTCCAGCGCCGCGCGGATCTGGTTTTCCACCACCTGTTTGCGGGGCCGTTCGCCGCGCGGGTCCAGCTTGACGGTCAAGGTGGCCTTGCGCGTTTCGGCCACGCCAAAACTGGCGAACGGATCGCCGCCCGCGCTGCCGCCGCCCACCGTCGTATAGACGCTGCGCACGTGGTCGATCTTCATCAGCCGCTGCCGGGTTTCTTCGGCCGTGGCCAGCGTCTGCTGCAAGGTAGCGCCAGGCGCCAGCGACAGGTAGACCTGGGTTTGCGAGTTGTCATCGGGCGGGATGAAGCCGGTCTTGAGCAGCGGGATCATCGCAATCGACCCGATAAAGAACACGGTGGCCAGCAGCATCGTGGTCAGCCGATGCGTCATGCACCATTCGGCTGCCCGCATGTACATCCTGAGCCAGCCGGGTTCCTTTTCCTGGGTCACGATGGGCTTGAGCATGTAGGCCGCCATCATCGGGGTCAGCACGCGGGCCACCACCAGCGACGCAAACACGGCCAGTGACGCCGTCCAGCCAAACTGCTTGAAGAACTTGCCGGCCACGCCGCTCATGAAGGCCGTGGGCAGGAACACGGCGATCAGCGTGAAGGTGGTCGCGATCACCGCCAGTCCGATCTCGTCGGCCGCTTCCATGGCCGCGTCGTAGGGGCTCTTGCCCATGCGCAGGTGGCGCACGATGTTCTCGACCTCCACGATCGCATCGTCCACCAGGATGCCGACCACCAGGGACAGCGCCAGCAACGAAATCACGTTGATCGAAAAGCCCAGCAAGTACATGCCGATGAAGGCGGGGATCACCGACATCGGCAGCGCGATGGCCGACACGAAGGTCGCGCGCCAATCACGCAGGAACAGCCACACCACCAGCACGGCCAGCAGCGCGCCTTCATACAGCAGGTGCAGCGACCCGTCGTATTCCTCTTGCACCGGCTGCACGAAATTGAAGGCTTCCGTCAGGGTGATGTCGGGGTGCTGCTCGCGCAGTTCCACCAGGGCCTTCTGGATGGCGGCGCCGACGGCCACTTCGCTTTGCCCGCGGCTGCGTGCCACTTCAAAGCCGACCACCGGCTTGCCGTCCAGCAAGGCGGCGGCACGGGGCTGCGCGATCGTGTCGATCACATTGGCCACCTGGTCCAGCCGGATGCGCCGGCCATCGGACAGCGGAATCTGCATGTCGCGCAACTGGTCGGCCGATTGCACCGTGGCCAGCGTGCGAACCGGCTGCTCGCTGCCGCCCAGGTCCGTGCGGCCACCGGCGCTTTCCACCTGCACCTGCCGCAACTGGCGCGAGATGTCGGCGGCCGTGGCGCCCAGCGCCTGCAGCTTGGCGGGGTCCAGGTCGACGTGGACCTGCCGCGTCACGCCGCCCACCCGGTTGACCGCGCCGATGCCAGGCAGGGCCAGCAGTTTCTTGGTGACGTCGTTGTCGACGAACCAGGACAGTGACGGCGCATCCAGCTTGGTCGATGCGATCGTGAAGGCCAGCACGGGCTGCGCGGCCAGGTCCAGCTTGGTCACGACCGGATCGCGCACGTCGGCGGGCAGATCGGCCCGCACCCGCTGGATGGCGGACCGCACGTCATCGACCGCTTCCTGCACCGGTTTTTCCAGCCGGAATTCAACGATGAGGGTGGCCGTGCCGTCCTGCACCTTGGTCGTGATGTGCTTGAGACCCTGCACCGTGGCGATCGAGTTTTCCAGCTTGCGGGCGACGTCGGTTTCCAGCTGCGACGGGGCCGCGCCCGGCAGCGATGCCGTCACCGTGACGGTGGGCAGGTCGATGTCGGGAAAGTTCTGGATCTTCATGGCGTTGAACGCCAGCAGACCGCCAAAGGTCAGCAGGACGAACAGCATGACCGCCGGAATCGGGTTCCGGATGGACCAGGCGGAAACGTTCATGGGGTCACCCGGACGAGGTCGCCGTCATTCAGGAATCCGGCGCCCTGCACGACCACCCTGGCGTCGGCGGGCAGGGGGGTGATCACTTCGACGCGATCGCCCACGCGGCGGCCGGTTTCGATCTTGAGCTGGGCCACCCGGTTGTCGGGCTGGAGCAGCAGCACGTGATTGAAGCCGTCGCGCGGCACGATGGACGCCTGCGGCACCGTCACGGCGCGCGCCTGGCCCAGTTCGAAATCGCCGCGGGCGAACATGCCGGCCTTCAGGCTGGTGGTCTGGGCCATGTTGACGGGGGACGCCTTCAGTTTGGCGACGGGCAGGCTGGCCGCGGCCGGCTTGGCCGACGTGGTATTGGCCGCGCCGGGGCTGGCAGGCACGGCTCCGGTTGCCGCAGCCGGTGCCACCGGTGTGGCCGGGGCCGGGGTATCGGGCGGCAATACGCCCAGTACGTCCACATACACCAGCGCCGCGCGCGTTTGCGGATCGACGGTTGGCGCAATGCTGCGCACCTTGCCATGGACCCGCGCGCCGCTGGCGCCCACGATCACGGCGGGCATGCCGATATTGATGCGGCCGAGTTCGGCCGACGTGACTTCGGCCCGCCATTCCAGGCGGCCCTGGCGGATCAGCTTGAAGAGTTCGGTGCCTGCGCCGACCACGCTGCCCACGGTTGCCGTACGGGCCGAAATGACGCCGTCGTCAGGCGCCAGCACCTGGGTATTGCGCCCGCGCACCTGTTGGGCGGCCAGCACCGCTTCCGCTGCTTCGACCCGCGCACGGGCGGTTTCGGCATTGGTGGCGTACTGGTTGATCTGCTGCTGGCTGAGCGCGCCGGTCTGTTCCAGCGTGCGCGCGCGAGAGGCATTGTTGGCGGCGTCGGCGGCGTTGGCCTTGGCTTCGGCCAGCGATGCTCGCGCCTGGGCGACGTCGGCTTGCACCGTTTCACCCGAGAATGTGGCGAGCACCTGGCCCTTCTTGACTGTATCGCCCACGTTGACGCGCACTTCCGACAACTTCAGGCCGGCCGATTCGGATCCCACGCTGGCTTCCTGCCAGGCCGCGATATTGCCGTTGGCCGACAGCGTGGCGGTCAGTTGGGTGGACTGCGGCGCTTCGACCGTGACGGTAAGCGAAGGACGCGGCGCGGCGGCGGCCTGCTTGTCGACCGGCGCGGCGCCATCAGACGAGGCAGGCCGCCGCACCACGAACACGGCGATGCCGACAATGACCAACAGGACGACGAGCGTCAGAACAAGGGTGGAGCGCTTCATGGTTTTCATGGCGACGGGGCCGCAGAAGAAGAGGTCAGCGAGGCGGCGCGGGTCCAGCCGCCGCCGGTGGTGCGATAGAGGGCGACCCACGCATTCGCGCGTTCGCGCTGCAAAGCGACACGCGCGGTCTGCGCGGCATACAGCGTGCGCCGCACGTCTTCGAGTTCGATCAGGCTGGCCAGTCCGCTTTTGTAGCGGGCCTGCATGGCGTCGAAGGCGGCCTGGTAATTCTTGACGGCGCTGTCGGCATCGGATGCGCGGGCGTCGGTGCTTTGCAGGTTCACCAACGCTTCTTCGACTTCGCGCACCGCCTGGCGCACGCTGCCGCGGTACACGGCCACGGCTTCGGCATACCGGGCCTTGGCCGACTCGACATTCGCGCGACGGGTGCCGCCATCGAACAGCGGCAGGGTCAGCGTGACCGGGCCGATGCTCCACGTGTCCAGCGATTGCTCCTGGCCGGCCAGCCGGAACGTGGTGCGCCCGACCGATCCCTGCAGGGTCAGGCGCGGATAGCGGGCGGCTTCGGCCGATCCGACTTCAGCACTGGCCGCGGCCACCCCCAATTCATTGGCATAGACGTCGGGCCGCTGCACCAGCATGTCTGCCGGCACACTGGCCACTGCCTGCACATTCGGCAGGGCCTGCTGCACCGGCGATGCCGCCAGTCGAGCCGCCAATTCCGCATCGTCGATGCCGGTCAGCGCGACCAGGGCCTTGCGCTGCACGTCGCACTGCGCGCGCTGCTGGCTCAGGCGGCCCGACGCGTCCGACGCACTGGCCCGCGCGAGGGCGGCATCCGCTGGCGCCGTGAAGCCTGCCTGCGACGACAGATCGGACAGGCGCGCGGTTTCGCTGCGCGACCGGGTATCCGATTCGGACACCGTCAATTGCTGGATGCACGCGCGCTCGGCGAAATAGGCGTTGGCCGTCTCGGCCGCCACCGACACCCGTGCGTCATGCCACTTGGCGTCCGCGCTCACCAGGCGCGTCTGCGCGGCTTCGCGATCGGAGCGCAGGCGGCCGAACAGATCGGCTTCCCAGCTCGATTGCAGCGTGGCCTGGGTCGTGGTGATCGGGATCGCGATCAGGCCGCCCGTGGGCGACGCACCGAACCGCGACCCGGAATTGCCGCGCGTGCCGGTCAGGGATGCGTCCAGGTTGGGCAGCAACGCCGCGCCGCTTTGCACCCGGGTGGCGCGCGCTTCGGCAATACGCGCCGCGGCGCTGGCAATGGTCGGGCTTTCATCCTGGGCGGCCGCGATCAGGCGGTCCAGCAGCGGATCGTTCAATTGCCGCCACCAGTCGGTCAGGGCCGGGATCGACCCGACCGGCAATGGCGGCGCCGCCGGTCCGGGCGGCGGCAGCGGTGCATTCCATTGGGCAGGCACGGGCGGGGGCACCGCGGCGGGCGGGCGGGTCAGGCTGCAGCCGGCCAGCGCAAGGCACAGGGGCAGCGTCACCGCTCCGGAAAATCGGGAAAGTCTCATGGTCCTCGTCTTATTGCGGCGGAGGTCGAGCGCCCCGTCGAAGACGGCAACGCACCCCGGCTGGATCGCGGGCGAGGGTAGAGCATAGACGAGGTGGACGGGGGGAAGGTTTAAGCAGGATGAATCCAGACGGTCATCCGGGAAAAACACACCACACGCCCCGCTGCGCACGCGCCATGCCCGCACAACCAAGGGAAAGTATGTAATAGCGGTTTATATCAGGCGGACTTATATTTTGCGCCGGCATCCGCGCAACGCCGCTCACGCTTGGGTCGACCCCCGCGTTCTGACCCCGTTGCCGCCCCTGCCGATCAAGGGACGTTTCGATCCCGAAGGAGGAGGCATGAGACAGGTTCGCCCGGCATTCCCGGACGCGGGCAGGGCGTGGCGTCGCGCCGGTGTCGCGCTGGCTGGCGCGGTCGCCATGGCTGCAACCGCGATCGTCGTGGCGGGGTGGCCAGCCATCGCCGCCGCGCAGACCGACCCGGGCTCGTCCCCCGGCCGCTATCCCGAACGCCTCATCAAGATCATCGTGCCCTACACGCCAGGCGGACTCGTGGACACGTTCACGCGCACCCTGGCGGACGACCTGGCCGCGCGGCTCAAGCAGCCGGTCGTGGTCGAAAACCGGTCGGGCGCGAATCAGGCAATCGGCATGGATGCCGCGGCGCGGGCGGCGCCCGACGGCTACACGCTGCTGGTCACGTCGCAGACCGGCATGATCCTGAATCCGCTCACCACCAAGGACCTGCGCACCGATCCCACGCGCGACCTGACCCCGATCGCCACGCTGTTCTCAACCCCGTTCTATCTGGTCGTGAACAGTGCCGTGCCGGTCAAGTCCGTGCAGGACCTGGTCGCCCTGGCTAAAGCCAAGCCCGGCACGCTGACCTATGGCAGCCTGGGCCGCGGGGGCACCCACCATCTGGCGGGCGAACTGTTCAAGCTGCGCACGGGCACCGACCTGCTGCATGTGCCCTACAAGGGCAGCGCGCCCGCCATGAATGACCTGCTGGGCGGGCAGATCGACATCATGTTCGAAGGCGGCACGTCCACGCTGCCCTACGTGCAGTCCGGCCGCCTGCGCGCGCTGGCGTCGACGGGCGAGACGCGCACCGAAGTCATGCCGGATCTGCCCGCCCTGAACGAGATCGTGCCGGGCTTTTCGATGACGGTGTGGTTCGGCCTGGCCGCGCCCAAGGGGATCCCGCAGCCGGTGGCCGACACGCTCAATGCCGCCGTGCAGGCCATGCTCAAGAAGCCGTCCACGCACGACAAGTTCATGGCCGTGGGCATCGAGATGATGCCGGGGTCGCAAGCCGATTTTGCTGGGCTGATCCAGTCCGATGTTCCCAAGTGGACCCGCATCGTGCGGGATGCCGGCGTGGGCGTCGAATAGACGCCACGGGTTCCACTGATCCTTGCTGTTCTTCGTTCCGTCACCTTCACGCAGGAAGCCGCCATGCCTAGCCATGACATCGCACGAAAAGGGTTGAGTCTGTCTGTGGTTCTTGCCGCCTCCCTGGCGGTCGCTGCCTGTGGCGGGGATGACGATCCGGCGCCGCCGGGCGCGGGGCAGGGGCCGGGCGCCAGCGTTCCGACGGCGGCGTCCTGCGCCGCGCTGGCCACGGCAACCGGCTTTCCCAACACCTCCACCCGCATCACCGCCGCGACGTTCACGCCGGCCACGGCCACGGTTGCCGAGCATTGCCTCGTCAACGGCACGATCAATGAACGCACCGGTGTCGACGGCCAGTCCTACGCCATCAAGTTCCGTGTGCGACTGCCCACCACGTGGAGCGGCCGCCTGTACATGGGCGGAGGCGGCGGCATCAACGGCACCGTCGTCGACCCGGTCAACACCACGGCGCAGGACGGCAAGACGCTGCTGTCACTGGGCTACGTCACGCTGGGCACCGATAGCGGTCACGACAACGCGGTGAACACGGTGGCGGCGGCTGGCGGCACGGCAGCCTTCGGTCTGGACCCGCAGGCGCGCATCGACTTCGGCTTCAATTCGCTGGACGAAACCGCGCGGGTCGGCAAGGCGCTGGTCTCGAAATACTTTGGCAAGGGTCCCGACAAGTCCTACTTCATGGGCTGCTCCGAAGGCGGGCGCGAAGCCATGATCCTGTCGCAGCGTTTCCCCACCTATTTCGACGGCATCGTGGCGGGCGACCCGGGCTACCACCTTCCCTTGGCCAGCGTGGACGGCATCAACGTATCGCAGACCTTCGCGGCGCTGGCACGTTCGCAAAACCTGTTCGACACGACGGGCGCACCCGCCATCAATAAGACCTTTACCGACCCCGACCTGATGCTGGTGCGCAATGGCGTGCTGGCCGCCTGCGATGGCCTGGATGGCCTGAAGGATGGCATCGTCGACAACATGCCGGCCTGCACCAACGCACTGGTCAAACCCGAAATGGACAAGCTGCAGTGCACGGGCGCGAAAACGGACAGCTGCCTGTTGCCCGCGCAACTGACGGCGCTGAACAAGGCGCTGGCCGGCGCGCGCAATTCACAAGGCCAGGTCCTGTACAACACGTGGCCATGGGACGCCGGCATCAGCGGGCAGTCCGGCACCACCTTCAACCAGGGATGGCGTTCGTGGTGGCTGGGCTCGTATGCCTCGGCGGTCAACAACTCGACCAAGCTGGTGTTTGCCGTGTCCAACCCCTTGCTGTTCACGACGCCGCCCGTAGCGGTGCCGACGTCGGGCGTCGTGAACTACGCGCTGAACTACAACTTCGATGTGGACGCGCCCAAGGTGTATGCGCGGTCGGGCATCTTTTCGCAATCGGCGGCGCAATACATGTTTGCCGAGTCGACGGCCCTGTCGCCCTTCAGCGAACGCGGCGGCAAGCTGATCCTGTATCACGGCGGCAGCGACACGTCGTTCTCGGTGCAGGACACGATCGACTACTACAACGCCCTGGGTGCCTCGAACCGGGATGTGTCCAGCTTTGCGCGGCTGTTCGTCGTGCCCGGCATGAACCATTGTTCGGGCGGTCCGTCCACGGATTCGTTCGACGCGTTGACACCGCTGGTCAACTGGGTGGAGAAGGGCAGCGCGCCCGACAGCATCGTCGCGGCTGCGTCCAATCCGGGATACTTCAACGTGGCGTCCCGCACCCGACCGCTGTGCCCCTATCCCAAACAGACCCGCTACAAGGGTACGGGCGACATCAATGACGCGGCCAACTTCACCTGCCAGTGACACGCGCCGATCAGGGCCTGCCATCCACGTGTGTCGCAACCCGTTACCTGTGTCTGCATCGGCAACGGTTCTTGTGATGCGTGGATGAGCAGCCTACAGTGGGCCGACCGAATGGCCCTCAAACTCCGCTTCCCGCTGGTCTCATCCAGCGTCTGGTAGAACCTTTCTCGGCAAGTCTGTCGGGCACCAAGCCCGGCGGACCCAGCATTCTTCGCATGCAAACGCACGTCGAGTTTCACCAGCAGGAGTGCACCATGGCAGCCAAAGAACAAAAGCGCGGCAACAAAGAAACCAAGAAGCCCAAGAAAGCGCCGGCGCCCAAGCCGTCCGCCACCCCATTGAAGCCGGGCTCCACGCCCATCAAGGTTCCGAAAAAAGACTGAGCAGGCGCCTTGCCTGTCCGCACCACTTCTTGAACGGGGCGGTCGCTGGGCACGTGCGTGCCTGCGGCGCTCCGAAAGGCGCCTATGCACCCGGTTCTCCAATTCGTTGCCGGTCGTACGGCCTCCGGCCCGTGGGCTGACGCGTCACCGGTTCGCGAAGAACTGTTCGGCATCGAACGCCTTGAACAGCACGCGCGCAGCCTGGCTGCCGCGCAGCAGGTCACGACGCGGCCGCCGGCCGTGCCGTCGCTGCGCAAACGCCTGCGCGTCAATGCCGCGCAATTGCTGGCGGCGTATCGCGCCAGCGCGGCGGAACTCGTTGCCGGCCGCCGCGTTGTGCCGGCGGCTGAATGGCTGCTCGACAACTACCACGTCGTCGAAGAACAGATCCGTGAAATCCATGTCGACCTGCCGCCGGGCTACTACCGCCTGCTGCCCAAGCTGGCCGATGGTCCCTTCGCCGGGTATCCGCGTGTGTTCGGGCTGGCCTGGGCTTACATTGCCCATACCGACAGCCATGTCGACCCGGTGGTGCTGCGCCGCTTCATTGCCGCCTACCAGGAAGTGCAGCCGCTGGACATCAGCGAGCTGTGGGCCGTCGCCATCACCCTGCGTATCGTGCTCGTGGAAAACCTGCGGCGGCTGGCCGACCAGATTGCGTCGGGCCGCGCCGTGCGAGCCGATGCCCAGCGGCTGGCCAATGACCTGCTGGCGCCGGGTGGCGCGCAGACCGCGCTGGACAAGGACATTGCGACGCGCGCCCGCGGGCCGCTGTCGGAAGTGTTCGCGGCGGAACTGGCCAAGCGGCTGCGTGATCAGGACCCTCGCACCACGCCCACGCTGCAGTGGCTGGACGAACGCTTGCGTGGCCAGGGCACCGACACGACGCAGGTGATCCAGCACGTGCAGCAGCGGCAGGGCGCATCCAACGTCTCGGTGCGCAACGTCATTACCAGCATGCGGCTGATGTCGGACATTGACTGGGCGGATCTGTTCGAAAGCGTGAGCCTGGTGGATGCGCGCCTGCGTGCCGGCAGCGATTTTGCGGCCATGGATTTCCCGACCCGCAATGTCTATCGCAGCGCCATCGAACAACTGGCGCGCGGATCGGCGTGGTCGGAACTGGCGATTGCCGAGCAGGCCCTGGCGCTGACATCGGACCAGGCGGGCAACGCCGCCAACGCCCGCGATCCGGGCTTCTATCTGATCGCCGGGGGACGCGCCGCACTGGAATCCACGATTGGATTCAAGGCGCCGTTCCGCGTGCGCATCAACCGGTTCATCGTGCGTGTCGATGTGGGCGGCTATGTGACCGCGATCCTGGCGCTGTCGGCGCTGGTCGTTGCCGCCGCGTTCTGGGCGGTTGCCGGGCCGGGCCTGGGGGCACTCTCGTTCACCTTCCTGGCCGTGCTGGCCCTGGCGGCCTTCTTTCCCGCCTCGGAACTGGTCACCGGGCTGGTCCACCGCGCAGTCACCTCGCGCTTCGGCGCGGTGGGCTTGCCGGCGCTCGCGCTGACCGATGGCGTGCCGGAAAGCCTGCGAACCCTGGTCGTGATCCCGACCCTGCTGTCCACCGAAGAAGACCTGCTGGCGTGCATCGAACATCTTGAAGTGCACCACTTGGCCGGGGCCGGCGGCGACCTGTCGTTTGCCTTGCTGTCGGACGGACTGGACGCCGACCGCGAAGTCGTCGCGTCCGACGGGCCCCTGATCGCCCTGGCGCAACGCGCCATCGCGGCCTTGAATGCGCGGCATGGTCCGGCGCCGGGCGGCAAACGGTTCTACCTGCTGCATCGCCGCCGCCAGTTCAACGCCAGTGAAAACCGCTGGATGGGATGGGAAAGAAAACGCGGCAAGCTGCATGAATTGAACCGCCTTCTGCGCGGCGCAACCGACACCAGCTTCCTGCCGCTGGATGCCGCGCCCGACGGTTCGGGCCGGCCCGATATCCTGACCAACGTGCGGTATGTGATCACGCTGGATGCCGACACGCGCCTGCCGCGTGATGCGGCGCTGCGCCTGATCGGCAAGATCGCCCACCCCTTGAACCAGGTGCGCTACAGCGATGACCAACGCCGCGTGGTGGGCGGCTATGCCATCCTGCAACCCCGCGTCACGCCGGCCTTGCCGCTGGGCCGCGAAGGCTCGCTCTATCAGACGCTGTCGTCCGGTCCCGGTGGCATGGACCCCTACGCGGCCGCCGTGTCCGATGTGTACCAGGACTTGTTTGGTGAAGGTTCGTACACGGGCAAGGGCATCTACGACGTGGACGCGTTCGAGAAGACCCTGGCAGGACGCATCCCTGAAAACACGCTGCTCAGTCATGACCTGTTCGAAGGCGTCTTTGCGCGCGCCGGGCTGGCGTCCGACGTCGAAGTGGTGGAAGAATTTCCGGCGCGTTACGACGTGGCCGCGCGCCGCCAGCATCGCTGGACCCGGGGCGACTGGCAACTGCTGCCGTGGCTGATCCAGCGCCGCCATGCCGGTTCCACGCTGCCCCCGTTGGGCCGCTGGAAAATGATCGACAACCTGCGGCGGTCCTTGCTCGCCCCGGCCAGTTTGCTTGCGCTGACCTTGTGCGCCTGGCTGCCGTGGCCCTATTCCTTGCAGGCCATGCTGCTGGTCATCGTCGCGATGGCCTTGCCGGCGTTTCTGCCCGGCCTGTCGATCCGGCTGTTGCCCAGTCCGAACATCCGTCCGGGCAGCCACTTCCGTTTGCTGGCCGATGGCTTGCGGATGGCCGTGTTGCAAACCCTGTGGGTCGTGGCGATGTTGCCCGACCAGGCCTTTCGCGCGCTGGATGCCATCGCGCGCACGCTGTCGCGGTTGTATGTCACGCACCGTCATTTGCTGGAATGGACGACGGCGGCGCAGGCAGCCGCGCGTCCGCGGCCCGGCATCGTCGGCTTCTATGCGCAGATGGCAGGCGGGGTAGTGCTTGCCTTGCTCGTCACCGGTGTGGCGGCCCTGATATCGCCGCGCGAAGGGCTGGCCATGTTGCCGCTGCTCGCGTTGTGGCTGGCAGCCCCGGCCATCGCCTGGCATGCCAGCCGCGCGCCGACGGTGGCGCCGCTGGGCGCCATGGAAACGGACGAGGCGGTCGCGTTGCGGCGCATTGCACGCCGCACGTGGCGCTTCTTCGAAACCTTCGTGACGCCAGCCGACAATATGCTGCCGCCCGACAACTTCCAGGAAGATCCCAAACCGGTGGTCGCCCGCCGGACCTCGCCCACCAATATGGGGCTCTACCTGCTGTCGGCCGTGGCGGCACGCGACTTCGGGTGGGCGGGCGCGGCGCAGACCTGCGACCGGCTGGAAGCCACACTGGGCAGCATGCACAAGCTGGACCGGTTTCGCGGGCACTTCTACAACTGGTACGACACCGGCACGAAGCAGGTCCTGTTGCCCGCGTACGTGTCGGCGGTAGACAGCGGCAACCTGGCGGGCCACCTGATTGCGCTGGCCAACGCCTGCGAGGAGTGGATCGGCGCATCAACTACCGACAGCTGGACCGATGGCGCGGATGACGTCCTGGCCCTCGCTCAAGAAGCGGCCTTGCTCTTGCCTGCCGTGCACAACGGCCAGGGCAAACGCCTGTTGGCCGTGCTCGAAGACATCGGCGTGTCGCTGCAGGGCAATGCCGATACGGCCATGCCGGTGTTGCAACGCCTGGCCGACAAGGCGGTGGCCGAAGCCCGCGCCCTGATCTCGGCCCCGTCGGCCAATGCCGCGGACCTGATCTTCTGGCTGGAGGCCTTGTGCGAACGCCTGGCCGCGCAGCGGCAGGACGCGTCGGCGGGATCGCTGGATGCGCGCTGGCGCGCTTTGGCGGACGAAGCCCGCGCGATGGCCCTCGGGATGGACTTTGCATTCCTGCTCGACCCGGAACGCAAGCTGCTGTCCATCGGCTACAACGCCAGCGACAACACCCTCGACGCCAACTGCTACGACCTGCTTGCCTCCGAAGCGCGCCTGGCCAGCCTGTTCGCGATCGCCAAGGGCGATGTCGAAACGCGCCACTGGTTCCGCCTTGGACGCACCGCCACACCGGTGGGGCAGGGCGCCGCGCTGGTGTCCTGGTCGGGATCGATGTTCGAATACCTGATGCCGTCCCTGATCATGCGCGCGCCGGCAGGCAGCCTGCTCGAGCAGACCAATCGGCTGGTCGTCCAGCATCAGATTGCCCATGGCGATCTGCTGGGCATCCCGTGGGGCATTTCCGAGTCGGCCTACAACGCGCGCGACCTGGCTTTCACGTATCAATATTCCAACTTTGGCGTGCCGGGGCTGGGGTTGAAACGCGGCCTGGCCGAAAACACGGTGATCGCGCCGTATGCCAGCGGCCTGGCCACCATGGTCAATCCCGCCGCCGCCCAGCGCAATTTCGAACGCATGCGGCAGATGGGCGCGCTGGGTCACTATGGCTTCTATGAAGCCCTGGACTTCACGCGATCGCGCCTTCCCGCGGACGCGTCCGTGGCCATCGTGCACAACTACATGGCCCATCACCAGGGCATGACGATCGTTGCCATCGCCAACACCTTGCAGGGTGCGCGCATGCGCGAACGCTTCCATCGCGAACCCATGATTCAGGCCTGCGAACTGCTGCTGCAGGAACGGCTGCCGCGTCTGGTCGCGGTGGCGCAGGTACGCGCCGACGACGTCCCATCGGGTCCGGTCAACATGCGCGGCGACCTGCAATCCGTGCGTTATCTGAGCTCGGCCACCACCGCCGAGCCCGCCGTGCATCTGCTCTCCAACGGCCGCTACGCCGTCATGCTGACTGCGGCGGGCGGCGGCTACAGCCGGTGGCGCGATCGGGCCGTCACGCGCTGGCGCGAAGACGTCACCTGCGATCACTGGGGCAGCTACGTCTACCTGCGCGAAATGCAGAGCGGCCGTGTCTGGTCGGCATCGGCCCAGCCCCTGGGCGAGCCTGCCGAGGGCAGCGAAGTCGTATTTGCCGAAGACCATGCCACCTTCACGCGGCGCGACGGCAACCTGACGACCACCATGGAAGTGCTGGTGTCGGCAGAAGCCGATGGCGAAGTGCGCCGCGTATCGGTCGCCAACGTGGGCCGGCGCGTCAGCGATGTGGAGCTCACGTCCTACGCCGAAGTGGTGCTGGCAACGCCATCCACCGACGATGCCCATCCGGCCTTTGCCAAGATGTTCGTGCAGACCGAATACCTGCAGGAATTTGGCGCGCTCATCGCCACGCGCCGCCCGCGCACCCCTGACGAAGCGCCCATGTGGGCCGCGCACTTCGCGGTGGTCGAAGGCGTGGCGGTGGGCGACATGCAGTACGAGTCCGATCGCGGCGCCTTCCTCGGCCGCGGCCGCAATGCCAGCACGGCCATTGCGCTGACAGCGGGCAAGGCACTGTCGAACACCCTGGGCACGGTGCTGGACCCCGTCTTTTCGGTGCGGCAACGCGTGCGCATCGCTCCGGGCCAGGTTGCGCGACTGGCTTTCTGGACACTGGTTGCACCGACACGCGAAGCCCTGCTGGACCTGGTCGATCAACACCACGATCGCAGCGCCTTCGAACGCGCAAGAACCTTGGCCTGGACGCAGGCCCAGGTCCAATTGCGTCACATCGGCATCGAAGCCGACGAGGCCGCCGACTTCCAGCGCCTGGCCGCCCCCATTCTTTATGCCGAAGCGCGCTTCCGTTCGCCGTCGGACGTCATCGCGCGCGGTGCAGGCCAGCAGTCCGGCCTGTGGCCGCTGTCGGTATCGGGCGACCTGCCGATCGTGCTGCTGCGCATCGACGATATCGATGACATCGGCCAGGTCCGCCAGCTGCTCCGTGCCCACGAATACTGGCGCATGAAAGGCCTGAGCGTGGACCTGGTCATCGTCAACGAACGCGCGTCGTCCTATGTGCAGGACCTGCAGGTCGCGATCGATACCGCGGTCCGCAGCAGCCAGTCGCGGCCCCGGCTCGATGGCGAAGCCCTGGCACGCGGCGTCGTGCATACCCTGCGCGCCGACCTGATGGGCATGGAAGCCCGGGCCTTGCTGCACTCGGTGGCGCGCGTGGTGTTGACCGCGCGGCTGGGACCCATTGCGCAGCAGATGGCGGGGTTGCCACCGGCCACGTTTGCATCGCCACCGGCGGTGGCGTCGGCCCCCGTGCCGTCCACGCCCGCGGCCAGCAAGGCGGCATTGCCCGCCGTGGCGGCGCCTGCCGTGGCCGCGCTGACGGCGGACCTTGAATGTTTCAACGGCCTGGGCGGCTTTGCCGACAATGGCCGCGAATACGTAACCGTGCTGTCCGACGGCCGCACCACCCCCGCGCCGTGGATCAATGTGGTGGCGAATCCCGACTTCGGGTTCCAGGTCTCGGCCGACGGCAGCAGCAGCACCTGGGCCGGCAACAGCCGCGAAAACCAGCTCACCCCCTGGTCCAACGATCCTGTCACCGACCCGTCGGGCGAAGCCTTCTACGTGCGCGATGACGCCAGCGGACAGATCTGGAGCCCGACCGCGCAGCCCTTGCGCGGCAACGGCACCTACGTGGCGCGGCACGGCCATGGGTACAGCCGCTTCACGCACGAATCCGATGGCCTTGCGCTGGATCTGCTGCAGTTCGTCCCGCTGGACGATCCCATCAAGATCTCGCGCCTGACCCTGCGCAACACCGGCCGCCAGGCGCGCCGCCTGACGGTCACGTCCTATGTCGAATGGGTGCTGGGCACCGCGCGCGGCGCATCAGCCCCGTTCATCCTGACCTCGGTGGATGAAACGACCGGCGTGTTGCTGGCCCGCAATCCGTGGAGCATGGCCTTCGCGGGCCGCGTCGCGTTTGCCGACCTGGGCGGACGCCAGACGTCCCGCACGGCCGACCGCACCGAATTCCTCGGCCGGCACGGCCGCCTGTCGTCGCCTGCGGCCTTGCGGTCGACGGCGCCCCTGTCAGGAGCGGCGGGGGCAGGGCGGGATCCGTGCGCCGCGCTGCAATGCAGCCTGGTGCTGCAACCGGGCGAATCCGTCAGCCTCTGTGCGCTGCTCGGCCAAAGCCCCTCGCAAGCCGAAAGCCTGGCGCTGGTGGCGCGCTACCGTGCGGCGGATCTGGATGCCGTCCTGGAAGCGGTCAAAGAACATTGGCGCGGTGTGCTGGGCGCGGTGGTCGTCCACACCCCCGATCGCGCCATGGACATCATGCTCAACGGCTGGCTGCTGTACCAGACCCTGGCCTGCCGCATCTGGGCGCGGTCCGCGTTCTATCAATCCAGCGGCGCCTACGGCTTTCGCGACCAGCTGCAAGACGGCATGGCGCTGACCTTTGCCCGCCCCGAAGAAACCCGCCGCCATTTGCTGCGTGCCGCCGGCCGCCAGTTCGCCGAAGGCGACGTGCAGCATTGGTGGCTGCCCGACACCGGGCAAGGCGTGCGCACGCACATCTCCGACGACCGGGTCTGGCTGGCCTTTGCCACGGCACGCTACGTATCCGTCTCGGGCGACGCCGCCGTGCTCGAAGAAAGCATCCCCTTCCTCGAAGGCCCCTTGCTCAAGCCCGAAGAACACGACGCTTTCTTTCAGCCCATGCAAGCCAATCTGTCAGCGACATTGTTCGAGCACTGCGCCCGCGCACTGGATCAAAGCATCGCGCTGACCGGCGACCTGGACCTGCCCTTGATGGGCACCGGCGACTGGAACGACGGCATGAACCGCGTCGGGCAAGATGGCAAAGGCCAAAGCGTGTGGCTGGGCTGGCTGCTGATCCGCACGCTGGACATGTTCATGCCGCTGGCCGAAGCCCGCGATCCCGAACGCGTCGCCCGCTGGCGCGCCCATCGCGAAGTCGTGCGCGCCGCGCTCGAACACGAAGCCTGGGACGGCGCCTGGTACCGCCGCGCCACCTTCGACGACGGCACCTGGCTCGGCAGCCGCGGCAGCGACGAATGCCGCATCGATTCGATCGCGCAATCCTGGGCCGTGCTATCCGGCGCCGCGGACCCCAGCCGTGCCGTCACGGCGATGAACTCGCTCGACGATCACCTGATCCGCCGCGACGACGGCCTGGCGCTGCTCTTCACGCCCCCCTTCGACCACCCGGTCCGCGACCCCGGCTACATCCAAGGCTACCCGCCGGGCTTGCGCGAAAACGGCGGCCAATACAGCCACGCCGCCATGTGGGCCATCATGGCCTACGCCCAGCTGCGCGGCGACACCGACAGCGGCCGCGCCCACGCCTTGTTCGCATTGATCAACCCGATCAACCATGCCCGCACGCTGGAAGACGCCGCGCAGTACCGCGTCGAACCCTATGTGGTGGCCGCCGATGTGTACTCGGTTGCGCCGCATGCGGGACGCGGTGGCTGGACCTGGTACACGGGCGCCGCGGGGTGGATGCACCGCGCAGGGGTGGAGGGGATTCTGGGTATCCGCCGGGAGGGGAACGTGTTGATTGTGGACCCGTGCATCCCGTCGGACTGGCCGGGGTTTACGGTGGATGTGACCCTGGGCGATGCAAAGTATGCGATTCGTGTGGAGGCGAATGGCGGGAAAGGGTCGGGCGTGACGGCGGCGGTGCTGGATGGAGCCAGTGTCGAATGCGATGGCATGATGCTTCGCGTCGCGGTGACCCCGGGGAATCATGAACTGAGGGTGACACTGTAGATCATGGATGGCGTTTGCTATAGCGTTTCGTCGGCAGTCAGGATGAACCGGCGCCTCGCTCGGCCAGCGCTCTTAGAATGCGGGTTGCTGTCGCCTGAATTGCCAGGAAGCCGCTGGTCTTCTTGAAGGTCGTCACGTCCATGAATTGACGCTTGTTGATCTCGATTTGCAGACTTTCGATGCCGCGAGTCGGGGCGCCATAGCGGCGGACAATCTCGCCACCCTGATACGGTTCGTTGAACGTGCAGGAATATCCGTCGTCGGTGATGATCTTGCCGACAAACTCCATGAGTTCGGCGGAGCACGTCTCGCCGTTCCGGTTGCCCAGACAAAAATCTGCCCGAGGCTTGCCCGCATCTGCGTGAGTGGCCGCGCCAGTTTCCGACATGCAGTGACCGCTCAGGTGATACACCTTTCCGAACTGCGTGTGATGGCGAGCAAGAAGCGCCTTCAGCTCAGCATGATAAGGATGGTAGTAGCCATCAAGTCGCTCCATCACTTCGTCGATGGTCAGTTTTCGCTCGTGGACGGGCTCCCCGTGCCGCGACTTTGATTTGAGCAGCCCCAGGCCTGTGCGGGAGCGAGTCGGTTGCAATGTTTTCGGCCACTGACCCTCGATCAGGTCGGCATCCATGTCCAATTCGTGGCGATTCACGTCTATCCAGAAGTTCGGAAAGGACGCATAAAGCATCGTCCCACCAACATCAGGCGTTGCGCTCCAGATCTGATCCACGTACATCGACACATTATCGTGAAGGGTCGTGAAGGGAATCATGGAGCGAAACGCTTCAGGATATTCGCGACCACTTCTTGACACGTCGACTACCAACGGAACAGAGGGTACGGTGGGATCAAAGCGCTGAAAAACGCCGCGCTGTATGTGCATGTTCATCGTGCTGGTCTCTCGTTGAAATTGGGTACGGCCCAGATGCCCGGCGTCATTCTTTGATGCCCGCTTTCACGACAGCTGCCTTGAACTTCTGAATGTCTCGGATCATCAGTTCACGGAACTGATCGCCAAAAAGTGGTGTGACTTGCCCGCCATCGGCTTCCAACGTTCGTATAAGTTCGGGATCGTTCAACGCCACCTTGGTGGCGTTCGTCAACTTTGCAATGACATCGGCTGGGGTCCCGGCCGGGGCCACGAAGCCATACCAGAGCGTCATGTCGACATCGAGTCCAATGTCTTTGAAGGTAGGCACGTCTGGCATGCCTGGCGGTCGTGCGGTTCCGGTGACGGCCAGCATCCGGAGCTTCCCGCTTTTGATCTGCGGCATCAGCGACACGTAGGGATTGATGAAGCTGTCAACCATCCCGCCGAGCAGATCATTCATCGCAGGTGCAGCGCCCTTGTAGGGAACATGGAGAATGTCGACCCCGGCCTGCTGTTTGATGATTTCCATGACGATGTGAGACGCGCCGCCTGCACCGACCGATGCAAAGGACATCTTTCCCGCCTTTGCCTTCTGCAAGTAGTCCTCGATCGATGTGTAGGGCGAGTCTGCTCGGACGACCAGGCCGTAGGGTGAGTCCACCAATTTCGCGATCGCGGTGAAGTCTTCTGGCACCCTGTAAGGCAGGTCCGAGCGCACGGCAGGCGCGGCTGAAAAGCTTCCGCTCAATACGAGCAGCAAGGTGTAGCCATCGGGTTTGGACCGCGCCACCATACTCCCCGCAATCGTGCCCCCGGCGCCGGCACGGTTATCCACGATGACAGTCTTGCCCAACACCTTTCCCAAGGCACTTGCGAGTGCACGCCCATAGGTGTCCCCGCCTCCGCCTGGCGGGAAGCCGACCACCAGTTTGATCACCTGGTCGGGATACGTGGAGGTTCCGTTGGATGACAGTGGAATCAAGGCGGCGCCGAGCGCGCTCAACATCAGGCGGCGACGCGACGTACGCACCAGCCGTGCGGAATTCTTCAGATTCATCGTTTAGCTCCAGATACCGAAGTGGGGCATGCGTTGCAAGCAGGATCGCGGCAACCTTCCGGCATAAGAAGACTATATCGTTTTATCGAAAAAAACTATTTTTTTCGATAAAAAGACTTGGGCTGGGTCGTTAGGGAGGGCCGAGGCCAAAGCGGCCCGCCGGCTTCCTCTATAATTCCCACATGTTTTCGATAAAAAAATCAGATGGCGTCGATGACAGCTCGGAGCCAGGCGACACGCTTGCCGCCCAGCTGTACGAGCGGCTGCGCGACGACATCATCCTGGCGACGTTGAAGCCAGGTCAAAAGCTCACGATGGAGTTGCTGAAGGAGCGCTACGACGCGGGCATGACGCCGTTGCGTGAGGCGTTATACCGACTGTCATCTTCCATGCTCGTCACCATCGAGAATCGGCGCGGTTTCCGCGTGGCGCCTGTCTCGCCAATGCACCTGGACGAGGTCATTCGCACGCGCGAAGAGGTGGAGACTTTGCTCTTGCGAGCGGCATTCGAGAACGCAGATGTCGCTTGGGAGACCCGAATTGTCGCTGCGTATCACGCGTTGATGCGCGCCAGTGGCAGCAAGCCAAACTATGGTCCCTACACAGCGGACTGGGAGGGTGCACACGGCGAGTTTCATTTCGCCTTGTTGTCAGCAGCAAGACAGCCCATGCTGCAGGACTTCCATCGATCGCTTTGGGACCATTGCTCGCGCTACCGGAATTTGGCGTATTCGGGCCGCGCGCCGGTCACCACCGTGTTTGATGGCCATCAGCAACTGATGGAAGCCGCCATGTCGCGCGATGTAGAACTTGGATGCGTGCTCCTGAAGAGGCATATCACCCTGGCCACTTCACACATCAAAAGTGCCATGTTTCCAGGCGCCGCGGTCCAGGCCAATTGATTCCTGGCCCTTCAGCGCGGCGCCAAACTGCTAGCGCCATCTAATCCAGCTGAAGCTTCGCCCGCGCCGCCACCGTCCCCCACTTGGCAAAATCCACGCCGCGGCGCTGCTCGGCGTCCTTCGGCGTGTTGGCCACGACCCGAAGATCCATCTCCGACAGGCGGCCCTTCAGCTCGGGGGCTGACAGCAGCGACGCCACATCCTGCTGCACCTTGCCCACCACCGCCGCATCGGCGGACGACGGTGCCATCAGCGTCTCGTAGAACGTCGCGTCAAACCCTGCATACCCCAACTCGGCAATCGTCGGCACGTTCGGCAACAGCACCGAACGCTGCGCGCTCGACACCGCCACGGCCTGCATGCGGCCGCTTTGCACGTGCTGGATCAGCAGCGACGACACGATGAAACCACAGTTGACGTGACCCGCCATCACGTCCTGCGCGGCGGGGCCGGGGCCCTTGTAGGGCACGTGCACCAGTTCCCTCTTGGTCGTATCCAGCAGCAGGGCCATGGTCATGTGGCTGGGGGTACCCGCGCCGCCCGACGCGTACATTTTCGACGCGGGTTGCTTGCGGAAGTCGGCCAGGGTCTTGACGCCGGAATCGTTGTTGCACGCAAGCATCTGGTTGAAGCTGGCGAAGTAGGTCACCGGCTTCAGGCCGTCCTGCAGGCTGAAGGGCAGCTTCTTGTAGACATGGGGGTTGATGGTCAGGATGGTGTCGGGTCCGACCAGAAAGGTGTGGCCATCCGTGGCGCGCGCCACTTCGGCGGCAGCCAGGTTGCCGCCCGCGCCGGGTTTGTTTTCGACCACCACGGTCTGGCCCCACTTCTGCTGCAGGCCGGGCTGCAGCAAGCGTGCGATGACGTCACCCGGCGTGCCGGGCGGGAAGGCGGCGATCAGACGCACGGGCTTGGTAGGCCAGGCGGGCGTTTGCGCCACGCCGGCCGGCGCAACGGCACACGACAGGGCGGCAAACGCCATCCCGATCAGCAGGTGCCTGCGCGGCAATGTAGGGGTCGATGTCATTGCTGTCTCCCGGCAACCGTGGCCAGAATGGAAGGGGCATCCGCGGACGAGTGGCCGCGCCACGCGACGATCTGGTCCGGCCGGATCAGCGCCAGCGGCGCCTCGTAAAGGGAACGCAGGGCGTCGGCCGGCAAGCGCACCACCTTCAGGTCGATGTGCAAGGCGCGCGCGGCGTCAATGAAGGCGTCGTGCGCGGTCTCGTCGCTGCCCAGCACCAGCAAGGTCCATTCGGTGTGGAACAGGTCGAACAGGGATCGCCCGTCGTCCATCCACGCGTGCGGCGGGCGGCCGCCAGGGGTGGCCGTCGGGACATACCGGCTGGGTTCGTCGGGCGGGATCGGGCTGCCGTCGCTGACGATGAGGGGTGACCCGTCATAGCGGCCGCCGAACGTCACGCCTGGAATGTTGAATTCCAGCGCGGCATGCTCGTTCAAGGCGGTGGACGCCACGACGCGTTCGGCGTCACCGTCGGCGGTTTCCGCTTCCAGGACCGGGGTCGCTTCGAAAAGGCCCACCGAGTCCGCAAACCGCCGCGCAAAGGCGGTATTGCGTTCGGCCAGCGGCTTGCGTTCCGCTTCGTAGCTGTCCAGCAGGGTGGGCGGTGCAAGGCCCCGCACCACATCCGCCAGCTTCCATGCCAGGTTCACGGCATCTTCGACGGCGGTGTTGTATCCCAGCCCGCCGGTCGGCGTGAACAGGTGCGCGGCGTCGCCGGCAATCAGGGTGCGGCCGTGCTGGAAGCGCTTGGCCACCAGCGCATGCCCCGCCAGCCAGGTGCCCATGGACAGGATGTCGATCGGTACGTCGGCGCCCACGGCTTCGCAAAAGATGCGGCGGGCATCCGCTTCGGTCCAGCTTTCCGGATCTTCATCGGGATGGACGGCGGCGTGGAACGCAAATTCCCCCTTGCCATCCACCGATGCCATGAAGGCTCGCCGCTGGCTGTTGACCGACACATACATCCAGGCCTTGGGATGCGGCAGCGCCGCCAGGAAGGCTGGCGATCGCAGGTAGATGGCAAACATCTTGCCGCCCATGAACTGCCGCTGCATGCCTGTCACGCCGCCGTATTCGATGCCCAGCTTGCCGCGCACCACGCTGCGCGCGCCGTCCGCACCGACAAGGAATTGCGCGCGCACGGTGGTGGCTCCGGCATCGGCCGATTCAACAGGCGCGATCTGCGCGACGATGCCATCGCCCGTCTCGTGAAAGTCGCGCAGGCTCCATCCGTAGCGCAGATCAATGGACGGCCAGGCCGAAGCATGACGCCGCAAGGCGGCCTCCACGAACTTCTGCGACACCCGATGGGGCAGTTCCGCTGCGCTCCACGAACCGGACATCGTCTTGATCTTTTCGATGGCCTGCGCGGCCGTCGGCAGACGGATGCGCGCCAGTTCATGCTTCACGTAGCGCGTGAAATAGGCGATGTCGGTCGGGTGATCCGCAGGCAGACCCAGTTGACGGATCTCATCGGCAAAACCCAGCCGGCGATAGTGCTCCATGGTGCGTGCCTGTGTCGCATTGGCTTGCGGATTGAAGGCCGTGCCCGGCTTGCTGTCGACGATCAGGCAGCGGATGCCCCGCCGGCCCAGTTCGTTCGCCAGCATGAGCCCGCAGGGTCCTCCCCCGGCCACCAGCACATCCACATCCAGCGAGGGCGCAGGCCCGTCAGCCGCAAAGGCGTTGTTCGCCATCGTTGTATTCCTCAATTACTTTGGATGTTCTTGTCGCGGATGATGGCGCCCATGCGCTCGTAGTCCTTGAGCCCCTTGTCACGGAAGGCTTGCGGCGTCATCGGCTCGGGAATGTTCCCCATGGCCAGGATGCGTTCCTGCGTGCCGGCATTGGCCAGCGCGCGATTGATCTCAGCGTTGAGGCGGGTGACGATGGCGGCGGGCGTGCCCTTGGGGGCGTAGACGCCAAACACCGCATCGGCATCAAAGCCCTTCAGCCCCGATTCGTCCAGCGTCGGCACATCAGGAAACTGCGGCGATCGTTTCGGGCTGGCCACCGCCAGCATGCGCAGCTTGCCGGCCTTGACGTACTGGATGGCAATACCCGGATCGAACAGAAAGTCGATCTGCCCGCCCAGCAGTTCGGTCAGCGCCGGGCCCGCGCCGCGATAGGGCACGTGGATGGCGGTCGTGGACGTATCGCGCATCATCATCTCGCCGGCCAGGTGCGGTGAACTGCCATTGCCCGGCGACCCGAAGGTGCGTTTGCCGGGGTTCGACTTCAGGTCGGCAACGAACGCGCGAAAGTCCTTCGGGCCGGTATCGGTGCGCACCACCAGATAGAAGGGCACGCGCGCCACCGATGCCACCGGCACCAGATCCTTGGCCGGATCGAAGGACATGCTGGTGTAGATGTGCGGGTTGATCGACACCATGCCGCCCGAACTCATCAGGAAGGTGTAGCCATCGGGCGCGGCATCGGCCACCGCCTTGCCGCCGATATTGCCGCCGGCGCCGCCCTTGTTCTCGACAACAACGGGCTGCCCCAGCGCCTGCTGCAGCGGCTGTTCGATCGACCTGGCCAGCAGGTCGGCCGCGCCGCCCGGCGCGAAGTTGACGACCAGTTTGATCGGCTGGCGAGGCCAGTCCTGCGCGGCCGCGCTGGCCGACACCACGCACAAGGCCGTGGCGGCAAAGATTTTGAGCATGTTCATGAAGGCACCTGGGCGTCAGAAGGGGTAGTGGCGATCGGTGGTCTGGATCGTGATCCAGCGCAGCTCGGTAAAGGCGTCGATGCCTGCCTTGCCGCCGAACCGTCCATAGCCCGAGTCCTTGACGCCGCCAAACGGCATGTGCGCTTCGTCATGCACCGTCGGACCGTTGATGTGGCAGATGCCCGAGTCGATGCGATTGGCCACGTCCCACGCGCGGGTGATGTCGCGGCTGAACACCGCGGCCGACAGGCCATACGGGTTGTCGTTGGCGACCCGCACCGCGTCGTCAATGCCATCCACCCGCACGACCGGCTTGACGGGTCCGAAGCTTTCTTCGTGATAGATGCGCATGTCGGCCGTGACGTGGTCGAGCAGCGTTGCGGGCATCAACGTGTTCTCGGCCTTGCCGCCGCAGACCAGGGTCGCGCCCTTGGCCAGCGCATCGTCGATCAGCGCATTGCAGCGTTCCACGGTGGCCGCATCCACCACCGACCCCAGCACCACCGGGCCTTTGCGCGGATCGCCCAGTGGCAAGCCGGCCGCCTTTGCTGCCAGCTTCTGCACAAAGGCATCCGCAATCGCGCGATCGACCACCAGCCGTTCCGTGCTCATGCAGATCTGCCCGCTGTTGGCGAACGCGCCAAATGCCGCGCCGTTCACGGCGGCATCCAGGTCCGCATCGGCCAGCACCACCATCGGCGCCTTGCCGCCCAACTCGAGCACCACGGGCTTCAGGTACCTGGCGCAGGTTTGCGCCACCAGCTTGCCGACCCGGGTAGATCCCGTGAAGTTGACGCGGCGCAGGGCGGGGTGCGCCACGATGGTCTCGACGATCTCGGCCGCGTCGTCCGGTGCATTGGTGATGAAGTTGACGACGCCCGGCGGAAAGCCGGCATCTTCGAACGCATCGACGATCAGGCCATGCACGGCGGGGCACAGTTCGGACGCCTTGAAGATGACCGTGTTGCCGCAGGCCAGCGGCGTGGCAATCGCGCGGATGCCCAGGATCACCGGCGCGTTCCAGGGCGCGATGCCCAGCACAACGCCTGCCGGACGGCGCACCGCCAAGGCCAGGCTGCCGGGTACGTCGGACGGAATGACCTCGCCGCTGATCTGGGTGGTGATGCTCGCTGCTTCACGCAACATGTCGGCCGCCAGATGGACATTGAAGCCGGCCCACGGGCCTGCCGCGCCGGTCTCGGCCGCCATGGCTGCGATCAGCGCCGCGCCCTTGGATTCGATGGCCTGCGCCGCCTTCAACAGCAGGGCGCGGCGCTCGCCGGGGCCGACTTGCGACCACGATGTAAACGCATGGGCAGCCGCTTCGACCGCGCGCTGCGCATCGGCTTTGGTCGCGGCAGGCGCCGTCGTGGCGACGGAGTGATCGAGCGGATTGCGCCGCTCGAAGGTTGCGGCGTTGCTGGCGGCCAGCCGTTCGCCGCCGATCAGCATCGATGGGGTATTCATGGGATGTCTCCTTTGTTATGGGTAAGGTGTCGCCGTGGTCTAGGCGATGTCGATTTCGATCAGCATGGGTCCGCTCGATACCAGCGCGCGGGCCAGTGCGTCTTCGAACGCGCCCGCCGTGGCGACGCTGACGCCGTCGACGCCTTGGGCGGCAGCCAGCCCGACGAAGTCGATGTCGGGCAGCGCGGTGCCTGGCACGGCCTCGCCGGGCTTGTAGCCAAAGATCCGCGCAAATTCATGCAGCGCCGCATAGCGCTGGTTCTTCAGGATCAGAAGGGTCATGGGCAGCTTGCGCTGCGCGGCGGTCCACAAGGCCTGCACGGCATACATGGTCGACCCGTCGCCGATCAGGGCGATCACCCGCTTGTCGGGCTTGCCCATGGCCACGCCCAGCGCGGCGGGCAGGCCGAATCCCAGTCCGCCGCTGCACATGGTGTAGAAGGTTTCCGACGCGTAGATCGGCAGATGTTCGTGAATGCGCGGCCGCGCACTGGGGGCCTCTTCAACGATGATGCTGTCGCGGGGGCGCAGATCGTTCAGGGTCTGCAACACCCAGTCCACCGGCAAGCGGACCTCGGCGTCAGGCACTGGCTGGCGGGGCGCGCGCACGCGGGGCGCAGGTGGCTTGCGTTCGGCCGGCGCAGGCCGTGCCAGCAGATCGCGCAGCCCCTGGCGAATGCTGCCGACGACCGACGTGCCGACCGGCGCGCGGGCTGCGACCTGCGGGTCATCGGTCAGTTGCACCAGCCGGGCGTGCGCTGGCAGATGCGGGCCGGCGCCTTCTACGTGGTAGGTGAACGCCGGGGCGCCCAGCGCAAAGACGACGTCATGACCGCCAAGTCGTTCAACAATCCGCTCGCGCATGGCAGGCAGGAAACCACCCCATAGCGGATGATCTTCCGGGAAGCTGCACCGGCCTGACATCGGCGCCACGTACACGCGGGCCTGATGCCGTTCCGCAAAGGCGACGGCTTCATTCCATGCACCGTCGCGATCGACTGCGGCGCCAACCACGATCGCGGGCGCCACCGCCGCATCCAGGGCGGCCCCGATGTCCTGCAGCAGGTCGGCGTCGGGCCGCAACTGCCGGCTGACGCGCCGCGCCTCCACCGGGGTCGTCAGCACGTCCCAATCGTCCGAAGGCACCGACACCAGCACCGGCCCGCACGGCGGCATCATCGCGATGTAATAGGCACGCGCGATCGCCAGCGGCACGTCTTCGGCACGCGCCGGTTCCACGCTCCACTTCACATAGGGCTTGGGAAGCTCGGTCGCTTGATTGGATCCCAGGAAGGGATCGAAGGGCTGCAGCGATCGCGCCTGCTGACCCGCCGTGATCACCAGCGGCGTGCCGTTCTTGTGCGCGGTAAAGATGTTGCCCATGGCGTGGCCGACACCCGCTGCCGAATGCAGGTTCACGAATGCCGCGTTGTGCGTGGCCTGCGCGTAGCCATCGGCCATCCCGACCACCACGCATTCCTGCAGGGCCAGGACGTAGTCGAAGTCTTCGGGAAAATCCTTGAACATCGGCAGTTCGGTCGATCCGGGATTGCCGAAGATCGACGTCATGCCCAGATCGCGAAGCAGCCGGAATACGGCTTCCCGCACGGTGATGCGGTCGTCGTGGGCGGAGGGTGAAACAGGGTGGTCCATCGAAACTCCTTGCTGTCGTGGCAGGGAGTGTGGATGCGCGCGTACTATTCAACAATAATATGAAGCTAATAAGAGAATATTAGATAGATGCATAAGGAGACGGCAGTGGCAAAGGGGCTGGCGGCACGCACCGCGACCAGGGAAGACACCAGCGCGAAAGACCTGGATCTGAACCTGCTTCGATTGTTCGAAGCCATCTATCGCCTTGGCAGCGTCAGCCGGGGTGCCGACGCGGTGGGCCTGTCCCAGCCCGCGGCCAGTCAGGCGCTGGCGCGACTGCGGCAGGCGGTGGGGGATGTTCTGTTCGTGCGATCGGGCAGCGGCGTGCGGCCCACGCTGCGCGCGGAACAGCTGGTGGCGGTCATCCAGCCTTCGCTGTCGGCGATCGAAGGCGTGCTGAAAGGGGCCGAGCGATTCGACCCGGCGCAGTCACGCATGACGCTGCGCCTGCACCTGAACGACATTGGCGAAGCCCGGCTGCTGCCGGAACTGATCGCGGCCCTGCATCGGCAGGCGCCCGGCATTCGCGTGGAAACGTCGCCGCTGCCGCACGAAGACATTGCCGATGCGCTGGCCACCGGCAAGATCCACTTTGCGTTCGGCTATCTGCCGTCCGTCATGGATACCGAAAAGGTCGAACTGATCCGCGACCGGTATTCCGTCGTGGTGCGGGCAGGGCACCCGCTGCTCAAGGCGCACGATGGCCCACCCACCTTGCAGGACCTGCGATCGCTCGACTACGTGGCGGTCAGTTCCCATGCCGAAACGCTGCGCATCCTGCATCAGCTGGGCATCGAGTCGCAGCTGGCACTGCGGTGCGCGCACTTCCTGTCCTTGCCCACCCTCATTGCCAAGACGGACCTGGCGGTGATCATGCCGGTGGCGATTGCACGGCGCCTGATGAACACCCGGCAACACGCGGTGCTGCCCGTGGTGCTGCCCAACAGCAAGTTCGGCGTCGCCATGCATTGGGACCGCCGCTTTACCAACGATCCGTCGCACACCTGGCTGCGCGCGACCATCATCGCGCTGTTTCGCCAAAGCGCCAGCGCCTGAAGATCAATCCGCCAGCGTCACCGACAGCGGATCGTAGGAATACAACCACTGCGCGCGCGTCTTGGTCATGTCCTTGTCCGCGAATGCCTGCCGCATCGCGGCCACGTCTTCGATCCGATACAGATCCCGGTTGCCCGCCGACTCGCGCACCACCTTCGCCGTGCGGTCCAGCCGCGTGCGTTGGTAGACCTGCAAGGCCTCGGTGACATCGTCGTGGGCATCCAGCGACCGGGCCAGTATCGCGCCGTCTTCGATCGCCATCGCCGCGCCCGATGCCAGATAGGGCAGGGTGGGGTGCGCTGCGTCCCCCAGCAGGGTGGCGCGGCCCTCGCTCCAGTTGTCGACCGGCGGCCGGTCGTTCAAGGCATAGCGATAGCAGCTGTCGTGATCGATGGCGTCGATCACGGTCTGGATGGTCGGATGCCATCCGGCAAAGTCCGCCTTCATGTCTTCCCACGGCCGCTTCTGCGTCCAGGATTCGACTTCGGCAAACGGATGCTCGACCAGGCCGGCAAAGTTCAGCAGCGTGCGCGCCCGCAGGTAGTACATCACCACGTGCCGCTTCGGGCCACACCACACGGTGGACACCGTGTCCATGATGTCGGCGGGCAGACGGTGCGTCGGGATTACGGCGCGCCATGCCACGTCGCCGGTATAGCTTGCCGGCGTCGGGCCCAGGATCTGCGTGCGGATCGCCGACTTGATGCCATCGGCGCCGATCAGCACATCGCCCAGCGCCTGCCGGCCGTCGTGCAGATGCAGCACCACACCTTTGGGCCCCTGATCGAATCCGATCGCCCGGGCCTTCAGGTGGATGCAGTGGGGATCCAGCGCCATGACCGCCTTGGCCAGCAACTCGTGCAAGTCGGCCCGGTGGATGTGATAGTAGGGCGCGCCATTGGCCGCTTCATGCTGCTTGCCCAGGGGAATGCGGTGCATGAGTTCGGCCGTGTCGTAGCGGCGGAATTCAAAAGCCTCGGGCCGCACTGCGGTCTTTTCCAGTTCGTCGCGCAGGCCAAGGTCGATCAGCACCTTGACCGCGTTGGCGCTCGATTGCACGCCGGCGCCGACCTCGGCCAGCGCGGACGCCTGCTCGAAGATCTGCACCGGATAGCCGCGTTTCAGCAGGCATGCCGCTGCCGTCAGGCCGCCGATGCCTGCTCCCGCAATGATCACTCTGGGTTTCTGGTTCATGATGCTTTCCTTAGTCTGCGGTAATGCCGGCTTGTTTGATGACATTGGCCCAACGTGTGGTTTCGGCGGCAACCAGCTTGCCGAAGGCGTCGGGCGTGCCGGGCGCGACCACCAGGCCCAGCTTGTCCATGTTTGCCTGGACGTCAGGCATCGCAAGCACCTGGTTGACCTCCTGGTTGATCTTTGCAACGACCTGCGCCGGCGTGCGCGCGGGCGCCAGCAGGCCGAACCACAGGTCCACGTCGGCGCCCCGTACCCCTTGCTCGGCCAGGGTCGGCACGTCGGCCATGACCGGAATCCGCGTTGCCTGCGTCGCGGCCAGCACCCGCAGCTTGCCCGACTGCCGGAAGCCCAGCGCGGTATTGGCGGGCAGGATCATGGCCTGCACCTGTCCGCCCAGCAAGTCCGTTACCGCGCCGGCCGAACCGCTGTAGGGCACGTGCAGCACGTCCACGCCAGCGTTCAGTTTGAACAACTCCATGGCCAGGTGCTGCGGCGTGCCTTTGCCCGGCGACGCATAGGCGTACTGACCCGGCTTCGACTTGAAGCGCTGCAGGGCCTCGGTCAGCGTGGTCGCTTCAAACCCCGGAGTCACCGCGAACACCAGCGCGCCGGTCGCGACCTGCCCCACCGGGACGAAGCTTTTCACGGGGTCGTAAGGCACGGATTTGAACAGGCTGGGATTCATCACGAACGTGCTGACCGTCATCAGCAAGGTGTGCCCGTCGGCCGCGGCGTTGGCCACGTAGCTGGTGCCGATGTTGCCGCTCGCCCCGGGGCGGTTTTCCACGATGACGGGCTGGCCGATGCGCTGCGACAGCTTCGGCCCGATCGCCCGCGCCAGCGTGTCCATGCTGGTGCCCGGGGTGTACGGCACGACCAGCGTCACCGGCCGGTCCGGCCAGGCTGCGTCGGCCGCCAGGGCCGCTGAAGATAGGGTGACCGCCGCCACGGCCGTCGCCCCGAGCCGCAGCGCGACCCCTGTTGAAATGCCTGCCATCGTCTGTCTCCTCAACCCGCCTTTTCGGCTGTGTGTACGGATGGTAGGAAGGCGCTGGCGATATGTCTAATATATGTCCCTAATCCATTCATAGTCCGTGCTTATGAATCTGAGCATCCGGCATTTCAAGGCCTTCCTTGCCGTGGTCGAGACGCGCAGCATGACGCGGGCGGCCGAGCGCATCCACATCAGCCAGCCGGGCCTGAGCCTGATGATGCAGGACATGGAAGCGCAGCTGTCCTGCCGCCTGTTCGAGCGCACCACCCGCTCGGTCGGGCTCACGCCAGCCGGTCAGAAGCTGGTGCCCGTCGCGCGCCAGGTGGTCGACGAAATCGAAACGATCGCACCGGTCCTGAGCCAGCTGTCGGAAAGCCGCCGGATGCATCTGCGCATTGGCGTGCCACCGATCTTCTCGGCCAGCGTCATGCCGCTGGTGTACATGCGCATGCAGCAGACCCATCCCGCGCTCACTTTGCATATCGTGGACCTGCCCCTGCCGGAACTGGAAGCGCTGGTGCGCAGCGGCGAACTGGACTGCGCGCTGGGGGTGTTTCCCAAGCGCGTGCCCAATGTGTTGAGACGGCCGCTGTTCGACTTCGACCTCGTCTATGTCGAAGCCAGGACGGGTCCGCTCAGGGCGCGGTCGCGCGGCCGCCTGCCCAAGCGCCTGCGGTGGCAGGACCTGCCCGACGTGCCTTTCGTCGAATTGCATCCCGCCGCCGACCTGCAGCAGCAGATCGACAAGTGCCGCGCCGCCTGCAACGTGGCCCGCCGCGACGGCATCCATCTGCATCGCTTGGAGTCGGTGATCGGTATGGCCGCCGCGGGCGTCGGCCCGGCCATCGTCCCCTCGTTTGCCGTGCCCCTGGGCCACGGCGCGCAGCTGGCGGTCGCCACGCTGACCGATCCCGTGCTGTCGCTCGCCTTCCACCTGATCATGAAACGGGGCCGCGAGCAGCCCACCGCGCTGGAAGCGTTCTCGACGACCTTGCTCGCGGTCATCGATGAACGACGGGAAAGAATCTAGGGGAAACGTTGGCCCGTCCGGCCCCACCTGAAAACCGGTTGACCCCGCCCCAGCGCAATGGCATCTTGAGCGCAGCCGTGGCTTTCGGGCATTTGCTGCGGGCCGGTCCGGAACACTCTCACAAAACATCTCCGGAACGCCCTGCGCGGCAACAAATGCTCAGAGTCGACTATGGAAAACCATAGCTCGCTCTTTGCATTTCGTAAAACTAAAATGCAATTACACGATGCTGCGATCTGCGCAAGCAACTCTGGAGACCAAACCGTGAACTTCATCAAGAAACCCTGCGCCGCCATCCTCACGGCGCTGGCATGTTTCGCTGTCGCCCCTACCCACGCGGCTGACGCATCCGTACCTCGTCAAATCAAGCTCACTGCGCCTGCGGCTCCCGGTGGTGGATGGGACGGCGCATCGCGCGCGCTCCAGCAAGTCCTGATGTCCGAAAAGATTGTCCCGTCTGTCCAGGTGGTCAACGTGCCTGGCGCGGGCGGCACGATCGGCCTGGCCCAGTTCGCCGGTGCGGCGCAAAAGGACGGCAACCAGGCGCTGATGATGGGGATCACCCTGGTTGGCGCCGTGTTGATGAACAAGGCGCCCGTCGGCCTGGATGCCGTGACCCCGATCGCGCGCCTTACCGCCGATCCGCTGGTGGTGGTCGTGCCCGCGCAGTCGCCTTACCGCAACATGGCGGACCTGGCCAAGGCCATCAAGGCCGATTCGGCCAAGGTCGTCTGGGCGGGCGGCTCGGCCGGTGGCGCTGACCACATCCTGGCAGGCCTGGTCACCAAGGCCGCGGGCGGCGACACCAGCAAACTGAACTACGTGCCGTTCTCGGGCGGCGGCGAAGCGCTGGCCGAAATGCTGGGCGGGCGCGTGACGGCTGGCGTGTCGGGCTACAACGAGTTCGAAAGCCAGATCAAGGCAGGCAAGCTGCGCGCCCTGGCCGTGTCGGGCGACCGCAAGGTGGAAGGCGAGTCGGCCGGCACCCTGAAAGAGCAGGGCCTGGACGTCGTGCTGACCAACTGGCGCGGTGTCGTGGCAGGCAGCAACATCACCGCTGCGCAACGCCAGGCATTGGGCGCCGCGATCCAGCGCGCCGTGGCCACCCCGGCATGGAAGAACGTGCTCAAGACCCGCGGCTGGGAAGATGCCTATCTGGATGGCCCGGCCTTCGACGCGTTCCTGAAAGCCGAGCGTGAGCGGGTGTCGGCAGCGCTGACGTCGATCGGACTGGTGAAATGAACGACACCCGTCCCGAATCGGTATTCGGTTCCTGGCGCGCGCCGTTCTTCATCGGCGTCGGCCTCTTTGCGCTGGCCGCCACGCTGTACATCAACGCCGGCGGCCTGCGGTCGGCCGGCACCATGGGCGTCGGTCCTTCCGCGGCCTTGCGGCTGGTCTCGGTGGCGCTGATTGCCCTGGGCCTGGCGCACTGGGTCCAGGCGTTCAAGCTGCGGCGCTTTGCGCCGAGGCCGACTGCGCCCGTCAATGTGCCAGCCCTGGCATGGTGTACCGGTGGATGGATCGCCGCGATCGTCTGCGTCGCCTTCAACGGCGGCTTCATCCTGGCGGCAACCCTGATGTTCGTCGCCTCGGCGCGTGCGTTCGGCAAGCCGGTGGGCATCACCTCGATCGCCATCGGGCTGGTGCTGTCCACGGTGGCGTCGCTGTTCTTCACGCAACTGCTGTCGCTGAGCCTGCCTGAAGGCCTGGTCGAAGCGGTGCTGTATCGGGCGGCGGACTGACCATGGATACCTTGTCATTGTTGTTGAATGGCCTGGCGGTGGCCGCAACGCCGTCGAACCTGCTGTTTGCAGGTATCGGCGTGCTGCTCGGCACCCTGGTCGGCATCCTTCCCGGCATCAGTCCGTCCCTGACGGTCGCGTTGCTCCTGCCTGTCACCTTCCAGCTCGATCCCACGGGCTCGCTCATCATGTTCGCCGGTATCTACTTCGGCGGCATGTACGGCAGTTCCACCACCGCCATCCTGCTCAATACCCCCGGAGAGGCGGCATCGATCGCCACCGCCATCGAAGGGCACAAGATGGCGCGCGCCGGCCGGGGCGGGCCCGCGCTCGCCACCGCGGCCATCGGCTCGTTCTTTGCCGGCACCCTGGCAACGATCGGTCTGGCCCTGGTTGCCCCCTGGCTGGTCGAGCTTGCCGTGCACTTCGGTCCCTGGGACTACTTTGCGTTGATGATGCTGGCGTTTGTCACGGTGGCCGCGACCTTCGGGACGTCCGTCATGCGGGGTCTTACCAGCCTGGTGCTGGGCCTGACGCTGGGCCTGATCGGCATCGACAAGCTGACCGGGCAATCGCGCCTGGACTTCAGCGTGCCCGTGCTGCTCGATGGCATCTCGATCACGACCCTGGCGGTGGGCCTGTTTGCCGTGGGGGAAACGCTGTTCGTCTTGTCCCGCTTCAACGGTCAGGCCGAAAAGCTGATCCCGGTCAAAGGCTCGTTGTGGATGACACGCGAAGACTGGTCGCGTTCGTGGAAAGGCTGGCTGCGCGGCTTTGCCATCGGCTTTCCGATCGGCGCGCTGCCGGCAGGCGGGGCCGAAGTGCCGACCCTGCTGTCATACACCGTCGAACGCAAGCTGGCGCGTCATCCGGAAGAATTCGGGCATGGCGCCATCGAAGGCGTGGCCGGCCCGGAAGCGGCCAACAACGCCGCGGCCACCGGCACGCTGGTGCCGTTGCTGTCGCTGGGCTTGCCCACGTCGGCGACCGCCGCCATGTTGCTGGCCGGCTTCCAGCAATACGGACTGGTGCCTGGACCGCTGCTGTTCACCACCAATCCCGAACTGGTCTGGGGCCTGATCGCCAGCTTCCTGATCGGCAATGCCATGCTGTTGCTGCTGAACCTGCCGCTGGTGGGACTGTGGGTCAAGCTGCTCGCCATTCCGCAGCACTGGCTGTATGCCGGCATCCTGCTCTTCGCGCTGCTGGGAACGCTCGCCGCGAACCCGTCGGCCGTGGAATTGGGCATGCTGCTGATCTTCGGCCTGGTCGGCTACGCCATGCGCTATTGGGACTACCCGGTGGCGCCCATGATCGTCGGCCTGATCCTGGGGCCCATGGCCGAAATCCAGTTCCGCCGCGCCCTGCAGATCAGCCTGGGCGACCCGATGGTGTTCTTTACCAATCCGGGATCGGCCGTGCTGTTGCTGCTGGCCGTGGTCGCATTGTTCGCGCCACTGGTCTTCAAGGGACTCAGAAAGTTCCAGGGCGCTGACGAGTAAGGGGGGAGAGTAAAGGGCGCCCGCCCTTTACTCGAACCGCAGATTGGCCTTGTCGACAATGCTTTTGTACAGGGCGGCGTCTTTCTGCAATTGCTGCGTCAGCAGCTCCGGGCCACCCTGCTGCAGGTTCAGTCCCAGCGATGCGAACTGCTCCTTCACGGCGGGATCTCCCAGGGCGGCATTCAACGCGCCGTTCAAGGCCTTGAGGGTAGCCGGTGGTGTTCCCACCGGCGCCATCATTCCCAGCCACGCATCCATGTCCAGCCCCGGCACGCCGGCCTGATCCGCGATCGGCACGGCGGGCAGCCGCGCGTCGCGTTGTGATCCCACGATGGCAAGCGCACGCAATTTGCCGCTGTCGATATACGGTTTGACCGTGGCATCGATGCCCATCGAAATGCGTCCGCCAATCAGATCATTCAACGCCGCGGTGGTCGACTTGTACGGCACGTGGATGATGTCGGTGCCGGTCAGCGCCTTCAGGTATTCCCCCGCAAAATGGGATCCGCTGCCTATCCCCGCGCTGCCGTACGACAGCTGCCCCGGATGCCGGCGCGCGTACTCGACCAGCTCGGTCAGGGTCTTGACCGGCAGGCTTGGATGCACGACCAGGATCGCGCCGTACGTGGCCGCCAGTCCGACCGGTGCAAAGGCGGTCAAGGGCGACTGCCTGAAGCCCGGGTCCACCAGCGGCAGCGTGCTGTAGCTGATGTTGGTGAACAGCAAGGTGCTTCCATCCGGCTTGGCCTGCATGGCGGACACCGTACCGATACGGCTGCCTGCCCCCGCAACGTTTTCAATGATGATCGTCTGTTGCAGTGTCCTGGCCATCCGTTCGGTCAGCACGCGGGCAGCCAGGTCGGTCACGCCGCCTGCCGGGTAAGGCACGATGACCTTGATGGGGCCGGGCTGCGCCTGCGCCGGGTGGACGGCCGTAAGGGTCAGCAGCAGGGCGCTCAATGCGCTGGCGCTGGCATGCGTGACGCGATGGACCCAGGAACGGTGAGCAGTCATGGGGATATGTCTCCGAATGTCGTTGTTATTGTGGGCGTTACCCGCCTTGGTGTCTGACCCCTCAGCAGGGGAACCGGCCCGTGATGAACGCACTGTCGGGGTCTGACGTCACCGGCAATCCCGATGCGATCAGCCCTTGCCTCAGCGTCTTCATCCAGCGATCGGGAATGCGCATCGCCGGCGCCCGCAGTGGGCCGCCATTGAATCCAGCAAGCCAGTCCATGTACTTCCAGTTGGTGCGGTTCAGCACGTCGGTGCCCATGACATAGGCCGCCGTGGCAGCCCCCGCCGCCTTGCGGGCCGGGGACACGCTCCAGAACCGCTCCATGGCTTCTTCCCATTGTCCGTTGCGGGCAAGCTCGAACGTCTTGGGGTAATGATCACCCATCCACTGCGTGTAGCTGGTGCCTGAAAACTGCAGCGTCATCAGGCTCATCATCGGGATGGCGTCACCTTCGATCGGGCAGCTGATCACGACCTCGTCCCTGAAATGGTGATACATCTCGCACAGCCCCGCCACCAGTGGAAAGCCCTGTTCGGCCTTGATGGCGACGATGTTCGGGCACGCATCCAGCAGGCGCCGCACGAACGCGACCGACATGCCCGCCGGGTGGATACGCTCGAAGCCCCAGAGCGGAATTGGAAACAGCATCACACCCAGGTCGGTGGCATCGCAGAAGGTCTTGGTGTAGTCGAAGATTTCCTGCTCGCTGGTCGGCCAGAATTGCGGCGGATAGGACAGCAGCACCAGGTCCGCACCCGCCGCTTCGGCCAGCTTCACCGCACGGATGTTTTCCTGCAGGGTGCCAAACGCCGCATGAAAGAACAGGCCCAGCCGATTGCCGGCCGTGTCGCGTGCCCACGATGTGAACTGCGCATTTTCTTCGGGTGTGATGGCGACTTCGGTGCACAGCAGGGTGTACGAAAAGCCGGAGTCGATCACGCGCTGCACATCGTGGCGAATGCCGCGTTCATTGAGGCGGGTCAGGTCGGCGCTGTAGCTCGGGATCGTGACCGACGAACATCCGGTCAGGTGTTCGCGTGCCCATTGACGGGCTTCGTGTTTCTTGTAGTTGGCCATGGAGTCGTTCCAGTGATGGGTTGGTGAATAGGGCGTTATTTATCGATCGTCAGGATGGTCTGCGGCAGCACCGTGCAGTGGCCTTCGTCACGCGCCTTGCGCCAAAGCGCTTCGGCAATGACGACGTCCTGCAAGGCGCTACCCACGGACTTGTAGAGCGCAATCGCGTCCGGGCTGCGGCGTCCTGCCGCGCGTCCCGAGGCAAGGTCGGCCAGCGAAATGAGTTTGCTGTCGATGTCGATGTGGGCGCGCCGTGCCGCGATGGCGTCGCCCGTGTCATGCGCCACTTCATCGGGCATGTCGGCCACGATGATTGCCGCGCGCGCCATCGCGTCGGCGTCGATCTCGCGTTGTTCCGGCAAGGTCGACCCGATCGACACCACCGTCATGCCGGCCTCGAGCCAGGCGCCCGACAGCACTGGCGACTCGTCACGACTGCGCGCGGCGCACAGCACGACATCGGCGCCCTCGACGGCCTGGCGGGCTGACTCTGCAGCCTGCACGTCATTCACCTTGGCAAGGAAACGGTCGACGAAGCGCGCGCGGCTGGCGGGCGTGGGGCTGTACACCCGGACCCGTTCGACAGGACGGATGGACAGCAGCGCGGCCAGTTGCCCCTGGGCTTCGAAGCCGCTGCCGATCACCGCGACCCGCAGCCGTTTGCGGGGCGCCAGCAAGTCCACGGCCAGGGCGGCGGTGGCGGCGGTACGAATGCCCGTGATCTGGTTGCCGTCGATCAGGGCAACCAGGTCCATCGTGCGTTGATCGAACAAGGAAATCAGATAGCTCGCGCGGTGGGCGCGCGGCGATGCGGCAATGAGCTTGCTGCCCATGGTCTCGCCCGACGGCGACACCGCGCACAGACTGCGCAGCCAGAAGCCCTGGCCGCGGGCCATCATCCTGGGCGGCACCATATCCGGTGTCACCGGGCTTTCGTAGGCCTGTCGCAAGGCTGCGATGGCGGACGGCCAATCGGTCAGGTGCATGACGGCGTCGTCACTGATGAAAACAGTCGGGACCTGGACAGCAGCCCGGGGCAGCGTGGCAGTCAACGTGGCGCTCCTTTGTCAGCGGATGGCGCAACGTTAGAAGCAATGCCGGCAGCGAGCCAGGGACCGCACAGGAAAGCAGCTATCTACCGCGCAGATAGCTGGCGGCAGGGCGCGGCGCAGACGATCCGCCGCCTGCGACCCGTCGCTTACTTCAGCAGCTTGGGCGCCACCTGGCCGATCAGGCGTTGCACGGCGCGCGTCGCCAGCGTGTGCGGCCGCCGGATGGAATGCGCCAGCACAAGGCTGCGCGGAAGCAGCGGCTTCACGATCCTGGCGCTGGCCAGACGGGGGTCGGCTATGGATTCGAACAGCCCCGACGTCAACGCGTAGCCGCCGCCCGCCGCGACGACTTCGTGCTGCAGCCGGATCGAATCGGCCTCGACCGCAAACAGCAGCCGCATGCCGCGCGCCTCGGCCAGGCTGTCCAGCCGCGCCCGCAAGGGATGAGGGCGGCTCGGCACGATCAAAGGCAGGCCGGCCAGCTTCGCCAGTGCAATCGTGCCGGTCGCTAGCAACGGATCGCCGGCCGGTCCCACTACCCGCAAATGGGGCTGTGCCAGCAGCGTCTCGTCCGCCGTCGGTGGCTGGCCTTCGCGCAGCAGCAGCCCCATGTCCAGCCGCCCCTCGCCCAGTTGTTCTTCAAGGATGCTGCTGGGACCTTCGCTCAGGTGCAACTGCACGCCAGGGAACGCAGCCTGAACATGCGCATACAGCGTGCTGGCCAGCAAGGGGACGGTCGATGGCAGCAAGCCCACGCGCACTTCGCCCACCGGCAAGCCGCTCGACGTTTCGATGGCGTCGGAAATACGTTCGGCGTCCGCAATGATCGCCTGGATACGCGGAAAGACCTGTTCGCCAAACGCCGTCAGCACGACGCCTCGGCCCGTCCGGCGGAACAGGCGATTCTTGCAATCGCGCTCCAGCTGCGCAATGTGGCGGCTGACCATCGATTGCGGCACGTTCAGATGCACGGCCGCCCGCGTCAGGCTGCCGGATTCCGCAACTTCAACGAACGTTGCCCATTTGGGGTCCAGCAGCGAGATCATGGGAGCAGGCGCCTTCGGTCAGTAGCCAGTCATCGGAGGATCGCTAGCGTACCGGATCGGGTGCTCTTTCCACCAGGCGGAAAGCTGCGATCGCCGTCTTGCCTTCCGGGACGTGCCCCTCTACCTTGATGTCCGCCCCTGCTGCAGCGAGACGACATGCCCCACTTCCCCTACCCATTGGCCCGCTGGTTGACGTCGGCTGCGCTGGCCAGCCTGCTGGCCGGCGCGCCCGCGATCGTCCAGGCCCAGGCCACCTTCCCGGTCCGCCCGGTATCGCTCGTCATCGGCTATCCGCCCGGGGCGATTGTCGACACCGTGGCGCGGCAGGTGGGGGCGGCACTGGCCCCCATTCTTGGCCAGCCCGTCGTGCCCGACAACAAAGGCGGCGCGGCCGGCGTGATCGGCGCCGGCGTCGTGGCCAAGGCCCGGCCCGACGGCTACACCGTGCTGTTCACCGCCTATACGTCCTTGCAGATCGCAAGCGCCATCGAACGCAATCTGGCCTTCGATCCCGTCAATGACCTGATCCCCGTTGCGTCGGTCGGGCGCCCGACCACCCTGTTGCTGGTGAATGCCGATTTCCCCGCAAAGACGTTTGACGAGTTCATTGCCTACGTCAAGGCCCGACCCAGCCAAATCAACTTCGGCACAAGCGGCACTGGATCGCCCAACCACTTTGCGCTCGAACATCTGAACTCCGTGTTCGGGACGCGCATGACGGCCGTGCCCTACAAGGGCGCTGCCCAGATGTTGACGGACATGTTGGGCGGCCGGGTGCAGGCTACCTTCAGCTCGTCATCGCTGGCGGCCGGCCATCTGCAGGCAGGTACAGTGCGCGCCCTGGCTATCGGGTCGCCCGATGCGTCGCCGCTGTTTCCGGACCTGCCGGTCATCGCCGACAAGGGCGCACCGGGCTTCAATGCAAGCGGGGCCTTGGGCCTGTTTGCGCCGCCCGGCACCCCACCGGCCATTGTCGACCAATGGAACTTGGCCATCGGCAAGGCCCTGCAGGATCCCGCCGTGGCGGAAAAGCTGGCGGGGGAGGGCATCATCGTCAAACGCCAGACGGCAGCGCAGTTCGGTGACAGCTACCGCCGCGAGGCACGGCAGATCGCTGACTTCATCAGGCAAGGTAATTTGAAGATCAACTGAGCCCCGCATGCGCGGCGTTGACTCAGCTATCCTCTTCCACCTGGGCTAGACCAATCCCAACCGCGAAGCGTTGAACACCGCTTCAGCACGGTTTCGCGCGCCCAGCTTGTGATACAGCTTGTTGGCATGGCTTCTGACGGTGGCAACGGTCACGCCCATCTTCTTGCCCACCGCACGCGCGTCCTTGCCGGCAGCAAGCATGCCCAGAAGCTGGGTCTGGCGGCCCGTCAGGTGGGGAGGTGCTGCGGCCGTCAAACGCAAGCCGCCAGGCTCCATGAAGGTCGGTGCGTCGCGCGTCCCGATGGGCCGTGTCCGTGCGAGCGGGGGATAACAACTGCCGCCGACGCGCAACAGATTCAAGGACGCCCGCATCACGATCGGTGCGGCAGCCTTCGACACATAGCCCGCGACACCAAGGCGGACCGCGCTATGCGCAAAATCCAGGTCCGGGTTTTCGTACAGGGCCAGGCTGCGCAAAGGCGCATACCGCTGGATCGTCTCAGCCAACAAGGCCCGGTCTTCAACGAGATTGGCCGAGCAGCCAAAGATAAGCAGCGTGTTCTGTCGTGCATCCACCGATTCATGCGCCGCGTCCCGTCCGACTGTCGTCAGCTTCTTGAACTCGGGCATCGCTTCCACGACGCGGCGTATGGCGTGCTGGACACTTGGCAACTGCTCAATAATGAGTACGTTCATTCAAATTGTCCTGGTAAGCGCCAAGGTAGATCCGCGCTGCAGTGACAATCATATGAGGATTGTGACGGCTCGTAACTCGGGAGTGCGGATGAGCCAGGGATGGGCTCGGTTGAACGAGCCGGGCTCGCACCACCGCTGCACTCTGTACCACCGAGTACTAGTCCCTGGCCAGCACCGACAGGTTCTTTTTCACCGCCGGCCATTCACTCGCGGTGATGCTGTACACGTAGGTGTCGCGCAGAATGTTGCCCTCGACAATCTGGTGGCTGCGCAACACGCCATCCAGCTTGGCGCCCAGTCGTTCGATCGCGGCGCGACTCGCCCGATTGAACGACGACGTCCGAAACTCGACCGCAATGCAAGCCAGCGTTTCGAAAGCATGCGTCAGCAGCAGCCGCTTGCAGTCGGTATTGACACCGGTGCGCTGCGCCGACGCCCGGTACCACGTGGACCCGATTTCCAGCCGCCGATGCGCCGGTTCGATATTCATGAACGTCGTCATGCCCAGCGCCTTTCCGGTCGCGATGTCTTGCACCGTGAAGGGGATCATGGTGCCCGCGTCCTGAAGCGCAAGCCGCCGGGCGATCTCTTCACCCATGCCGTCGGGCGACGGAATTTTGGTGAACCAAAGCCCGGACAGCGCGCCGTCCGCAACAGCGTCTTGCAGCGCCACCTGGTGCTCGGCGCGCAAGGGTTCAAGCCTGACGGCCTTGCCTGACAGGCGTACCGGTTCTATCCACTTCATTGGGCTGCTCGCTTCTTCGATAGGGCGACAACTGCCGGGCGGCGGTGTCGTTGTCGTGCATGAAGCGTTTTAACTCATCCTCAGTATGCTGCGGAATGATGCGCCAGCATCGGATCTCCAGAGATGGCGCTGGACGGACGGCCGTCCACGCCAACCGGCACGGTGCCGACCAGGGTGGTACGGAACAACTGACGGTCATAGCTCAAGTCGAAGATGTCGAACGGCGGAGCGTGGGCCGTGCCCTGATTGTCCCAGAAGGCGATCGAACCTGGTTCCCACTTGAAGCGCACGGTAAATTCCGGACGGATGATGTGCTCCCACAGCATTTCGAGCAATAGGCGGCTTTCGCGCGCATGCAGCCCGACGATGCTTTTGAGAAAGCCCGGGCTGACGAACAGCACTTCTTCACCCGTTTGGGGATGGCGGCGTACCAGAGGGTGTTCGCTGACCAATTGCCGCTGGCTGACGGCGGCGCGATATTCCGGCGACTCTTTGGCGCCAGCAGGCGCGCTGAATTCGTGACGGCCGCGCAGCCCGCGCAGAAAGTCCTTCAAGGGATCGGACAACCCGCGGAAGGCGGCAGCCAGGTTGGACCACTGCGTGTCGCCGCCATGCGGTGGCACGACGACCCCTCGCAGGATCGACGCCGCCGGCGGATTGATGGCGGCGGTGACGTCCGTATGCCAGCCCAGCCAGGGCTTGAATTCCGGACGCGAATCGTGCGAATTCGATTTCCGGTATTTCGAGATGGCATACAGCTCGGGATAGTTGTCGACGTGGCCGAAAACGGGATGGCCCACCGTCAGTTCTCCGAACTGGCGGGAAAACGCAATGTGCTGGTCATGTGAAAGAGGTTGGTCACGAAAGAACACCACCTTCCATTGCAACAGCACCGATTGGACTGCCTGGACTTCATCTGGCGACAGTGGCCGGGAGAGGTCCAGACCGTGAATCTCTGCGCCGGTGTAGGCGGATAGCGGGCGTACCCGGACGTGGTCTGGCAAAGCCAGATCGTTCGCGTCTTCCTGGACCAGACCTTCTGCATACGGAGCGTTCATGAAATTTCCTTGATGATTGACTAGACGCTGACGGCCACGCCCAACGCGGCGAGCAGCTCATTGCGTAATGTGTCGAAGGTATCGGACGACTTGTGACGCGGATGGGGCGAACTGATCCGCTTGTCCACGATCAGCCGTCCCTGATCCATGACCAGCACACGGTCTGCAAGCACCAGCGCCTCATCCACATCGTGGGTGACGAGCAACACGGTGGGGCGGTGTACCTCGACCAGCTTGAACATCAGGTCGTGTATCTTGATGCGTGTCAGCGCGTCCAAGGCGCCAAAGGGCTCGTCGGCCAACAGCAGTTGCGGGCTGCGAACCAGTGAGCGGGCAAGGGCGACCCGCTGCTGTTCCCCACCCGACAGCGCGTTTGGCCACGCGTGTTCGCGCCCTGCAAGACCGACGTCGTTCAGTACCCGTCGTCCGCGTTGCCCTGCATCGGTGGCGCGCAATCCCAGGGTCACGTTATTGAGCGCGTTCTCCCAGGGAAGCAACCGGGAGTCCTGGAACAGCACCGCCCGGTTCTCTGGAACTTGAATGCTGCCAGAGCCCTGCACGTCGTCATCCAGGTCGGCCAGCGCACGCAGAAACGTGCTTTTTCCGGATCCGCTTTTTCCGATCAGCGCGACGAATTCGCCAGGTGCGATATCAAGCGAGACGATGTCCAGTACTCGCTTGTCACCGAATGCGCGGACTAGATTGCGAACGCGAACCGGGCGGTCTGCGGCCGCAGTTGCGGGGGGCTGATATGCGGCCGCCTGATCATTGGCATGCGCGTGTCGGGTCATTGACCGAGCGCCTTTCGATAGCCCAGCGCACGGCGCTCCCAGGCGCGAACGAGCGCGTCCGAACTCAGACCCAGCACGGCATAAATGATCAGGCCAACTACGATGATCTCGGTCTGCCCGTAGTCACGTGCACGGTTCATCAAAAACCCCACGCCTTCCGTCGTATTGATCTGCTCCAGAACCACCAGCGAGGTCCAGCAGGTGGTGACTGCAAGGCGCAAGCCTGTAAAGAAACCAGGCAGCGCACCCGGCAGAACAATCCGCCTCAGAAATTCCGAATAGCTCAAGCCCACGGTTCGTGCCAGTTCCACATAACGAATGTCGATGCCGCGCAGACTCGTGTGCGTATTGATGTACACGGGTACCAGCACGGCAAGGGTGATGATCGTGACTTTCATGGCGTCGCCAATACCCAGCCACAAGATGGCAAGCGGGATAAGCGCCAGGGTGGGTACGGCGCGCTTGACCTGCACCAGGCCGTCCACAGTGGCCTCGCCAATGCGGGTCAGGCCGGATATCAAGGCCAGCACCAGCCCAAGCGCGACGCCCAGGACCAGTCCGCTGTAGGCGCGCACTGCGGAGGCGAGCAGGTGACTGGCCAACACACCGTCGGTCCACAGCTCGTAGCCCGCGATCAGGGCGCTGGAAGGTGCCGCAAGCAACTGCGGTGACAGCAATCCAGTCACAGATGCGAACTGCCACACCACCAGGACAGCGAATGGACCAAACAAGTAGCTGCCCTTCGGAAGCCTGCGCGGCGAAAAGCGGTGGTACGAGGAACGACGCGCGTGCACCTGTAAGGTAGTCGGCTGACGATCGAGTGCAAGTTCAGTCAGCGCCACATCGCCGGATTCAATGGGTGGACTCATAGGGCACCTGGCTTCATAGCGCCGCACGCGCGGCGCTTGCGGCGGTGTCGTTGAACCTCAAGTCAAACTCTTCCCTGGCGTCGAGCTTCTTTGGGATGTCTCCCGCCGCATGAATCAGATTGATCGTGTTCTGCTGCCGCGGAATCAGGTCCGACAGACGAGGGAACGTGGATTTTCCCAGCGATTGATGCACCTGCCTGCCCACCTCGGCCGGCAAGTTCTGGCTCTTGACGTAGTAGGCCTGCACCCAGGCCTGCTCATTCTCTTCGGTCCACTGCGACGACTTGACCCATTGCGCAATGAAGGTGGCGATGGCTGCGGACCTCACCGGATCCTTCAGTGCCGTCGGACTCGCATAGATATAGCTCAGGCCCTGCGGGAGGCCCGCCACTTCCTGTTCGGGCAGGGCGCTTGCACCGTCCTTCTTGAAGTGGGTCACATAGCGGGAAAAGGGCGGCTCATTCAGCGGCGCCACATCGACGGCACCACTGCGTACGGCATCCAGGAAGTCGACGATACGAAGCGGGACGAGCGTCACGTCCTTCTTGGTGAGCCCGATCTTGCTGAGCGTGGCGAGTACAAAGGACTGTGTCGCGGTACCTTCGGCATACGCGATCTTCTTGCCGCGGATGTCGTTCAGTGACGTGAGGGAAAGGCCGGGACGCACCGCATATTGGTAAGTGACCGCCGTGAATTGTCGGGCCGCGACGATAGGTAGCGGATTGCCCGACACGTGCGCCTGGATCGGCGGCGCATCGCCCACGATAGCGACGTCCAGCGATCCTGCGCGGAAGGCCTCAAGAATGGCAGGCCCCCCGCGGAAGTCGGCAAATTTCACCTTGAACGGCAGCTTTTTTTCTTCGCCCGATGCGGCGAAGGCCACCTGCAATTGTTGGCGTTGATCCGCTACCACCAGCTGCGTATTGGCTGGGACGGGAGTGGTGAAGTTGCTACCGGTCTGGGCATGGGCTGCGCCGAGCACCGAGGCGCCAAGCAAAAGGCCCAACATTCCATGGGCGTATGTCATCGTCGTTGATCCTGCTGCGAATAAGCGAGTGACACAGCTTATTCACGCAGACGCCCGCGAACTACGACTTTGTTCGCATGTACTAAGTTGGATTGTCGTCACGCACCCGGGCCGGGTAATCGAAGCGACGAATGATCAACCATGAAACGTCGTCGCGATCAGCCCTCTGAACCATTTCAGCCCGGGATCTGCATTGAAGCGCGCGTGCCAGTGCTGCTTCAATGCGTACCGTTGAGTATTGATGGGGGGCTGGACGATTCGAACGTCGCCAAATCGGACGAAGTATTCCGCCACCGCTCGGGGCACCGTAACGATCATGTCGGTCGCGGCGACGATCGCGGGCACGCTCAAAAAGTGCGGAATGTTGAGCTGCACACGCCGCGTCAGGCCCCGCTCCTGGAGCAGGCGTTCGAACAATTCATGGCTTCGGCCTTCCGGCTCCACGACCGCGTGCGGCAGGTCCAGGAACACAGGCAAAGACACCTTATCGCCCTGCACGCGCGGGTGATTCTTGCGGACAAGGCAGACGAAACGGTGGTCAAACAGCTTTTGCATGAAAAAGCCGGGCCGTTCGAGGTCGGGGAAAAAACCGATGGCAATTTCGACCTGACCGCTTTCCATCGCGGGCGGCAATTCAAGCGCGGACAAGGCTCGCGACCGCAGATTGCAATGCGGTGCCTGGCGCGTCAGATTCGCCATCAACTTTGGAAGGAAGACCGCTTCTCCGATATCGGAGAGCGTGACCACAAACGAGCGGCGCGCAGTGAGAGGGTCGAATACGGGCGTATGCGATACGACATTGTCGATCAGGTCCAATGCGTCTCGCGCTTTCGCGACGATCTCGTCGCAGCGTGGCGTGGCAAGCATGCCGCCCGTACCCCGCACAAATAATTCGTCCCCCAGAATGCGCCGCAGGCGTCCCAGCGCCAGGCTGGTTGCCGGCTGGCTCAGGTGTACGGCGTCCGCTGCCTTGGACACGCTGCGCAGCGCGTGGATCTGCGTCAGCAACCTCAGCAATTTCAAGTCGATGTCGGGGGGCATGGCGGCACCGTTTATTTGCGGGGCAAATGGAAGATATCAATCTCATTCTATTGTAGTTATCTCGCCGCTCCCCGAGCATCTGTCTCCATCAGGACAAGAAAAGCAAGGAGACAACGATGCAGCAGCACTGCAGCGGGCCCGGGACGGCGGACGGCGCATCCGCTTCGGGTGGTGATCGAACCATCGGGCCATTGCGCCCCATGCCCGGTGTCATTTACGCCGACACGGAACGGGCGGCTTATTACCTGGAATCCGGCGCATGGGAACGGCAGACTCTTGGCGAAGCGCTTCGGAGCGCGGCAAAAGACGCCCCGGAGCGGACCGCCTTTGTGTGCGAGCAGCACAGGATCAGCTTCGCAGAGCTTGATAAACGGGCCGAGCGTCTGGCGCAGGGGCTCCGGGCACTGGGCCTGCAGGTACACGACCGTGCAATGTTCCAGATGGGAACAACGATCGAAACCGCCATTGCCCTGTTTGGGTGTTTCAAAGCCGGGATCGTGCCTGTGTGCAGCATCCCGCAGTACCGCGAACTCGAGATCTCCAAGCTCATCGAACTGACCCGCCCCAAGGCGTACTTTGTTCAGGCTGATGCCGGGGGCCGCTTCGATCTGGTGGCATTCGCAAGCGCCATGGCCGATCGCCATGACATCCCGCACGTCATCGTCGCGCGAGGTGCCGGGGAACCTGGCAGTCATACCTTGGAAAGCCTGGGTGAAGGTGTCGAGCCAGCAGCTTCCTTGGACACCACGGCCGAATTTGGATGCGAAGACGTTGCCGTGTTCCAGCTATCCGGCGGGTCCACGGGCGTGCCGAAGCTGATTCCACGATTCCATGCCGAATACCAGGGGCACGTGCGTTCGTGGTGTTCACGTTACGACATGCAGGATGGCAACGTGGGCATCTGGGCGCTTCCGATGCTGCACAACGCCGGGATGATGTTTGCGATCGTGCGCACCGTGCTATATCGGGCGACGACGGTATTGCTGCCGCAGTGGGACGTCGCGAAGTACTTCGATGCGATCGAGCGGGAACGGGTGCAGCATGCCTTCACCATCGGACCGCATGCACCCGCGATCGCGTCTTACCCCGGCGTAAAAGCGCACGACCTCTCGTCGCTGCGTTCGCTGTTTACGTTGATCGGCGCCGAGCCCATTGAACGCGCCACCGGCGTGTCGTCAATGAACATGTTCGGCATCACCGAAGGGTTGGTGTTGACGGGGATGCCTGCATCACCCGCTTTGGTTCGCCATGGCACGGTTGGAATGCCGTGCTCGGCCTACGACGAAGTTCGGCTGTTAAGACCCGGGACCGAAGACGAGGCGCACGTCGGCGAACCGGGCGAACTCTGTTTCAGGGGACCGTCATCGCTGCGCGGTTACTACGCCGCGCCAGAAATCAATGCCGTCAGCTTCACTCAGGACGGGTTCTTCCGAACTGGCGACCTGATGCGGTCCGCCGTGATCGACGGGCAGCTCGTCTACGCGTTTGAAGGGCGGATGCGGGACAACATCAACCGCGGCGGCGAGAAGTTTGGCACGGAAGACATTGAGCACTTGCTGAGTCGGCATCCCGCCATTGCTGACGGAAAGGTTGTCGCCATGCCGGATCCGATCTATGGCGAGAAAGCCTGCGCCTTTCTTATCCCACGCCAAGGCCACTGCTTGCCGACCGTGAAGGAACTGGGGGCGTACCTGCTCTCGCACGGGCTTGCCAAGTTCAAGTTGCCGGAACGCATCGAGGCGTCTGAGGGATTTCCGACCACGCGCGTTGGCAAGCTTGATCGCGCCCAACTGCGCGCACAAATCGCGGTCAAGGTGCTGGCTGAGTCAACGTCCGCCGCGCAGCCCTTGCAAGGAGACCTGCCGTGAACACCGCCGTCCCGAATGAAATCGCGCAAGCCACGCCTTCGTCCGCTGCGGGGGAGTCCCTTTATTACGAGCAGCTCGCGCGCCAGAATCTGGCTCCCCTATGGGTCTCGCTTTCCCGCCTGGTACCGGAGGAGCCCAGACCGACCGCGCGGGCGTATGCCTGGCGATTCTCCGACGCGCTTCCCTACTTGCTCGAAGCCGGAGAGCGGATCACAGCCGAGCAAGCCGAGCGCCGGGTTCTCGTACTCGAAAATCCCGCCTTGCAAGGGCAGTCTCGTGTCACCGACACCCTGTACGCGGGGCTTCAACTGATCCTGCCCGGCGAAGTGGCGCCCGCGCACCGGCATACCCAGTCGGCGTTGCGGTTCGCCATGCACGGATGCGGCGCCTACACCGCCGTCGATGGCGAGCGCGTAAGCATGGCCCCGGGCGACTTCATCATCACTCCAGCCTGGACCTGGCACGACCACGGCAACGTGGGGGACAGCCCTGTTGTCTGGCTGGATGGCCTGGACGTGCCGTTGGTGAGCTTCCTTCATTCGGGTTTTCGGCAGCAGCACGAGGATGCCGCGCAGACAGTCCATCGCGCCGAAGGCGAGTCGCTGCTTCGGTACGGTAGCGGGCTGCTGCGGCCCGACGACAGCAAGACCAGCTCATCGCCTTTGTTCAAATACTCGTACGAGCGCACGCGTGCAGCGCTGCATTTGATCGTCCGGCAAGAATCCATCGATGCCCATCGCGGCTACGAGGTTCGGTATGTGAACCCGACGAACGGCGATCCGGCGCTTCCCACCATCGGCGCAAGCATGCGCCTTCTTCCCAAGTCGTACCGGACACGTCCGTATCGTTCCACGGATGGCGCTGTGTTTGTCGGCGTTGAAGGTCGACTGCGCGTCACGGTCAACGGGGAACCGTTCTTCCTGGGCCCGCAGGACATCCTTGCGGTGCCAGGCTGGCACCTGCATCAGATAGAAGCCGAGGACGAGGCAGTTTTCTTCTCGTTCTCAGATGCGCCCGTGCATCAGAAATTGTCGCTGTGGCGCGAAGACCGTCAATGACCGGTTCCGCCGTTTCCCGAATTCAAATAAGCAAGAGACGCTGACATGAAGATCTGCCGCTTCAACTTTGACCGCATTGGCCTTGTGCAGGATGCGATGGTGCTGGATGTCACTGACCGGTTCAACCTCCAGCCTGCCTGGCCTCAGCCCCAAGGGGATTGGGTCGTCAGTCAGGTTCCGGGGCTGCTTGCAGACCTCGCGCAGGCCACCCCTCGCAACTGCCGCACCTTGTCACTAGCCGACATCCGCCTGGAGTCGCCGGTCGCCAATCCGGGGAAGATCGTGGGTGCTCCGATCAATTACCACGCGCACATCGAAGAGGCCAACCAGGATCAAGAGATCAACCACGGGCATACGTACACCACTCTGGAACGCTATGGCCTCTTTCTGAAGGCCGGAAGTTCGTTGATCGGCGTATCGGATGTGATCGAGCCACGTTTTCCCGACCGACGAACAGACCACGAGGTGGAACTTGCCGTTGTGATCGGGAAGACCGCCCGCATGGTCACCAAGGAAGCGGCACTGGACTACGTACTGGGCTATGCCGTGGGATTGGACATGACCGTGCGCGGCCAGGAATGGCCTGGCTTTCGCAAGTCGGTCGACACGTATGCCGTGCTGGGTCCCTGGATCGTGACGTCGGACGAAGTGCCGGACCCCAACGCACTGGATCTGGAGCTACGCGTCAACGGCGGCCAACGGCAGCGCTCCAACACAAGCCGTCTGATCATGAACGTCCAGCGGCTGATCGAGTACGCCTCGTCGTTTTACACGCTCCATCCAGGCGACGTCATCATGACAGGTACCCCAGAGGGAGTCGGACCGGTCAAGCCGGGAGATCTGATCGAAGCCAGCGTGCAATCCATCGGGTCGATCGAGGTACGGGTCGCATCGCAATTTGCGCAACCGCGTTGAAGCAAGGAGCGACATTCATGCGCACCTACCGCTACAAGAGACGTCTGCATTGGAGTGAATGTGACCCGGGCGGCATCATTTTCTTCCCTCACTACGCGCGGTGGATGGTGGAGGGCCTCAATGACATGCTCCTTTCCCTCGACATCGATCCCAACGCGTGGCTCGATCCAGACACGCGCGGTGGCTTGCCGATCGTCCAGTTGGCGATGAAATTTTTCGCGGCGCCGCCCCTTCACTCTCTGATCTGGCACGAAATACACGTCGAGAAGATTGGCGGCAAGTCGCTGGGGTTCATCCATCGGTTTTTCATGGATGACACGCTGCTGGTAGAGGCCCACGAAACCCGGGTGTGGGCGACGCATGGGATCGGCCAGGGAGCCTCGACGCAGGCAATTCCGGTGCCGGATACCGTCCGCAAGTTGCTGATGGATGCCAGCGAAAACGTGTTGGAGACACGCATATGAAAATCAATATCCTTGGCGGTGGCCCGGCAGGCTTGTACGCCGCCTATCTGCTGAAGCGACAGGACCCTGGCGCGTCGGTGCACGTCTTCGAGCAGAACGCGGCCCACACAACTTTTGGCTTTGGGGTGGTTTTCTCGGACCAGGCCCTTGAGTTTCTGCGCGCCAACGATGCTGAAACCCTGGCACTGATCGTCAGCGGACTGGAGACCTGGCAGGACATCGAATTGCGCATTCATGGCCAGACGATCCGAATCGATGGCGTGGGTTTCACCGCCATCGCCCGCCTGAAGTTGCTGGAGATTCTTCGCCAGAGAGCGGAGTCCGTTGGCGCAGTGCTGATCAACTCCCGCGTCATCGGAAGCCTTGGTGACATGGGGGATGCTGACCTGATCATCGGTGCCGACGGAGTCAACTCGCTGGTGCGCCGCACCCATGAGGCGGCGTTCGGCACGCAGATCGATTATTTCGACAACCGATTTGCCTGGTTCGGTGCGACGAAGCCTTTCGACCGAATGACCCAGACATTCAAAAGATCGCCGCAGGGCTCGTTCAACGCCCACCACTATCGGTACTCCGATTCGATGAGCACCTTTCTTGTGGAAGTCGACGAGCCGACCTTCGACAGGATCGGCTTTGCTCACATGACCGAGGAAGCGTCCCGGCAGTACTGCGAGGAAATTTTTGCCGAGGAGCTGGCAGGCGCATCGCTGGTGACCAACAAGTCCATGTGGCGGCGTTTTCCGAAAATCAGCACTACAACCTGGTCGACCGGAACTTGTGTGATCGTCGGCGATGCGTCGCGCACCGCCCATTATTCCATCGGGTCGGGGACCCGCCTTGCACTCGAAGACGTGCAGGCGCTGGCGAAGGCTATCGCTGAACACCCCGGCAGCATTCCAGAGGCGCTGCGAAGCTTTGAAGCCGAGCGCCGTCCCATCGTCGAAAAAATTACCGCGGCGGCCAATCGCAGTGCGCTTTGGTACGACCAGTTTGCCCAGCATATGGAACTTCCGGATTGGGAGTTCGCCATGCGCTACATCGGCCGGTCCGGCCGGGTTGACCCCGAGCGCCTGCGCAACATGTCGCCGCAGTTCGTCGCGGATTACGAAGCCTGGCGGTCTGCCCAGGTGTCGCCATGAACGTCTAGCTTCAAGCGACCAGATTGCCGGGACCGAGACCAAGAAAATATAAAGGAGACATAGACATGGCTACCGCCAACACCCCTAGCGCCTTGCTATCCCAGACGATGGGCAGCAGACCAATGACCGTTTTCCAGTGGCGTGCGATCGGGCTCTGCTGCCTGATCAACATGCTTGACGGGTTCGACGTGATGGTCATGGCCTTCACTGCGGCATCCGTCACAGCCCATTGGGCCCTGACCGGCACGCAACTGGGCTACCTTCTCAGCGCGGGTCTGGTTGGCATGACGGCAGGCTCCTTCTTGATCGCTCCGTGGGCGGATCGCTTCGGAAGGCGCCCTGTCGTGCTGCTTTGTGTTGCCCTCGTCGGATTCGGAATGATTTGTTCGAGCCAGGCGCAAACGCCCATGCAGCTTGCTGCGCTGCGGTTCGTTACTGGCCTGGGCATTGGCGGAATCCTTGCCAGCAGCTATGTGATTGCAGGGGAATACGCTTCCGATCGTTGGCGCAGTCTGGCTATCAGCGTGCAGGCGACCGCTTATGCGCTTGGCGCCACGTTGGGTGGGCTCGCAACGGCCAAGGTCATCGGCGCCGTGGGGTGGCAGTCCGTGTTCCTGTACGGCGGGATCGTCACGCTGGCAACGTTGCCTGTGCTTTTTGCGTGGCTCCCCGAATCGCTGGATTTTTATCTGAGCCGTCGTCCCGCCGGTGCCCTTGCCGGTATCAACCATATTCTGCGGCGCGTCGGTATTCCCACCCTTGAGACCCTTCCTTCAGAAGGGCAGGGAGCACGGACGAACATGCGACGCAGCATTGCCTACCTGCTTTCGCCGGCCATGCGCCGGGCAACCATCCTGATCTGGGTTTCCTTCTTCCTCATCATGTTCGGCTTTTACTTCGTGATGAGTTGGTCACCCCGCCTGCTTGTCGCAACGGGTCTGACCAATGAACAAGGTATTACGGGCGGTGTGCTGCTCAATCTTGGCGGCATTATTGGCACGGCGCTTCTGGGCCTGCTTGCAGCAAGACTACCGCTGTTTAAGGTCCACTTCGCGTACCTGATCGCTACCGCATTGCTGATGAGTCTGTTGTTGAGCTTGGCGGGTGAAGTCGGTCAAACGCTGACCTTGGCGTTCTTTTTGGGCGTATTCGTCAACGGATGCGTGGCCGGAATGTTCTCCACGACACCGATGGTGTATGAGCCGTCGCACCGCGTGACCGGCCTGGGCTGGGGGATAGGGATGGGCCGCTTGGGGTCGATCCTCGCCCCGCTTGCGGCTGGGCCGCTGGTAGATGCCACATGGCGGCCTGACCAGATCTATACGCTTTACGCAGCAGCCTTTGCCCTTGCGGCAGTGACCGTGGTGCTGCTTCACTACGCGGTGCAACGACGAAATTCAGGTCCGGCGGCCGAACCGCCATTGCATCAAGCTGGACGCCGCGCGATCTGACGACTGCCGCCGCCCGCCAGTCACTCAGCCGCCCCGGCAGCCTCCAGCGCGTCCCGCCGCATGAACGTCCAGTCGATCAATTTTTCTATGCAGGGCCCCAGAGCCAGACCCATGTCGCTCAGCGCGTATTCGACGCGCGGCGGCACCTGCGGATAGACCGTTCGCGTCACGATCCCGTCCTTCTCCAGCTCCTTGAGTTGCTGGGTCAGCATTTTCTGATTCACGCCTTCGACGCGCCGCTCCAGTTCCGAAAACCGGAGCGGCTGCTTGGCTGCGAACAGCTGGACGATGATGACGATCTTCCATTTGCCTTCAAGCACACGTAACGCGTCGCTTGTTGCCGCGGCCCACACCAGTTGCTGCTGTGGATCGTCACATCGCCAATCCCGATCGGTCATGAACATACCTTTTGGTGGCTTACCCACTTTTTGGTGGGTACTTGTCGTTATGGGGGCGTGCCTCATATTCTAACGACCAAGCAGACACATCACTAGGGGAAACGCATGAAAATCGGAATTTTGGGGACAGGGAATATTGGCAAGACGCTGGTCACCCGGTTGAGCGAGGCCGGACATGACGTCAAGGTCGCCAATTCGCGCGGCCCGGAAACCATCGACGCCGACCTGCTTTCCGCGGGTGCACAGGCCGTCACGACGGAAGACGCTTTGATCGCTGTGGATGCCGTCATCCTGTCCATCCCGCTGAACCGCATTCCCGGCATCGCCCCCCTGGTCGCGCGCCTGCCGGCGGAAACGGTCGTGATCGATACCTCGAACTATTACCCTTTCCGCGACGACAAGATCGAAGCCATTGAAAACGGCCAGGTCGAGAGTCTGTGGGTGGCCGAACAGCTTGGCCGCCCGATCGCCAAGGCCTGGAATGCCATCGGCTCGGCGTCGCTGGCCAGGAAAGCCAAGCCCGCCGGCGCCGCCGACCGGATCGCCATTCCGGTGGCGGCAGATCGGGATCAGGATCGAAAGGTTGCCATGGCCCTGGTCAACGATACGGGGCTGGATGCCTTCGATGCTGGCTCGCTGGCCGACTCGTGGCGCCAACAGCCGGGGGCACCGGTCTATTGCACCGACTTGACGTACGACGAGATCGCCGACGCGCTGAATCGAGCCGAACGTGAACGGCTGCCCAAGCGCCGCGACCTGGGCGTTGCCGTCATGCAAGAACGGCTGGGCGACGGCACCACCAATCCGGACGAGGAGTGGGGCGTGCGGCTGGTCCGCGCGATTAACATGTCGGGGAGTCCTTGCGCCGCTCGGGAACGGCGCGCCCAGCGGAATCTGCCATGCAGGAACAAGTCATGCCTTCAACAGGCCAGCCCAAGCAGGGATCGGCACTCGTCGTATACGACGGCGATTGTTTCTTTTGCCAGAACTATGCCGCGCTGGTGCGCCTGAAGGCATCGGTGGGGCCGGTCGAATTGTTGGACGCCCGATCCGACGATCCGCGCGTCGCGGACTACTGGCGGCAGGGGTACGACCTGAACGAGGGCATGCTGTTCGTGTACCAAGGCCGCGTTTTTCATGGCCATGACGCCACGCGCATGCTTGCCGCCTGGTCCAGCACCGACACGCTGTTCAGCACGTTCAACCGGCTGGCCCTGTCGCACCCGATCGCTGCGCGCCTGTCGTATCCGGTGTTCAAGCTCGGGCGGTTCGCGTCGCTGATGGTGCGCGGAAAACGCCTGTTGGACGATCCGCGCCGCAAGGGTTAGCCGCCGGGCGTCAGGTGTTGATGGCCTGCGCCATCTGCCACTGTCCATCGTGCACCCTTGCCACCATGAACTCACGCAGCCGGTTGGCTATCCGGCTCACGCCATCCACGTGCCGCCGGGCCTCATGCACATAAACAGCCCAGGACACGTACAGGTTGCGGATGGGCACGGCGTGCAGGCGTCCCGCGGCGTATTGCTTGTGGAAGGCAGAGTAGGGCATCACGGTGTGGCCCAGACCTTCTGCTGCGAGGGACAGGCACAAGGGAACGGTTTCGACGTCGATCACATCCGTCAGCCGGAGCCCCCGGCGATTCAGGTGGTCATCCAGCGCGTGCCGAATAATGTTCGGGCGCCCCGGCAAGATCATCCTGATACGTTCCAGTTGTTCGGGACGCACTTCGCCGCCAAGGTCCAGATCGTCGCGCTGGCATCCCACCAGCAGCAAAGGCTCCCGGATCACCGGCCCCCAGTGCTGGTCCGTGTCGTGAACGCCGCGGTATTCCATGACGCCGACGTCGATCACGCCTTGCGACATCCACTGATGCAGGTGGTGGACGAAGCCTTCATAGACGCGCAAGGACATCGGTGAGCTGGCTTTCAGTTCCCTGACGGTGAATGGCACCGTGACGATGTGATGCAGCGAAAACGGCAAGCCGATGGAGACGTGGGAGCGCACGCGCTGGCCCATGGCATCACGCAGGATTTCCGCCTGACGCAGCAGGGGCCTGGCGTGCTCCATCAGAAGTTCGCCGGCGGGCGTCAGCGCCACGCCGCGGGGCTTGCGCACGAGCAAGGGCATGCCCAGGTCATGCTCCAGCATGTCGATGCGCCTGGAAAGTGCTGGCTGCGTGAGCCCGAGTTCCCCGGCCGCCCGGTTGATGCTGCCCGCCTCGATGACTCGCATCAGGCATTCGATCAGGTGCAAGTCCATATGCTTCCTCTTCTGCTGGGACAGCGGGTCTTCAACGCTTCGTATTGAACCGCCATAACGATCTTCGAGTATTCACGCCGGCCAATGGCCCCTAAGCTGGGCGAGCTTGGCCAGGCTTCAGCCTGTGAAACAGCCGCAACGATCAGACGGCTGCGCCAGCCGGATGCCGCTCACGCCGCACCCGCATCCTACGGAGACATGCCGTGCTACGTTCCCCAGTCTTTCCTGCCTTGCTTGCCCTGGCAGCTTCTTTCACCCATCCGGTGCAAGCCCAATCTTCTGCGTATCCCGCCCGGCCCGTTCGTGTGGTCGTGCCCCTGATTGTCGGCGGCGCGGCGGACGTGGTGTCACGTTTGCTGGCGCAGTCGTTGACCAGGATGAACGGCCAGACCTTCTACGTCGAGAACAAACCCGGCGCCAACACCATGATTGGCACCGACGTCTGTGCGAAGGCGCCGGCGGACGGCTATACGCTGTGCATGGTGACCAGCAGTTCGCTGTCCATCAACCCTTCCGTTTACGAAAAGCTTCCCTACAACGCGCGCACTGACTTCTCTCCCGTTGCACCGCTGGTCGATCCCGACATGATCTTGCTGGCATCGCCCAAGCTGGGCGTCAAGAGCCTGAGCGACCTGGTGACCTATGCGAAGCAGCATGCAGGCAAGGTCGCTTTCGGAACCTTCGGCATCGGGTCCGATACGCACATCACCATGGAATGGCTCAAGCGGCGCGCGAACGTCGACCTGCTGCACGTCCCCTTCAATGGGTTTCCGCCTATCCAGCAAGCGTTTACCGGGGGCGACATCCAGCTTATGTATGTTTCGGTAGGCAACCCTGGCATTTTGGCCCAGATCAAGTCGGGCGCGGCAACGCCGCTTGCCGTTTTTGCGGCGTCCCGTTCTCCGCAGCTGCCCGACGTGCCCACCATTGACGAGGTGGCTCCGCCGCTGGGTTTCGAACCCTTCCAGGGCCGCGTGTGGTTCGGTCTGGTGGCTCCCGCCCACACGCCGCGGCCAGTCATCGACAAGTTGAACAGCCAGATCCGCGAAGCCATGAAAGAGCCGTCGTTGCAAGAGCAGTTGTCTACCCTGGCCATGCGCACACGGAATCAGGACGCGGCACAGTTCGGCGATGCCATGACCAAGGATCGCGCGCTGTGGCACTCACTGATCCAGGAGATCGGCGTCAAGATCGACTAGGACGACGGCGGCGGCCATCAGTCCAGGCTGACTTTGGCCGACGCCGCCACCTCCTGCCAGTCCTTTCCTTCGGCTTTGATGACGGCCGCCGTGGCTTCAGGGCTGCGGCCCGTCACCGCCAGGCCCTGGGCGCCCAGCGCTTTCTGGAATTCGGTGTCTGACGTGATGGTCTTGATCTCGTTGAACAGCCTGGCGATGATGGCCGGCGATGTCCCGGTCGGCGCGAACAGGCCCACCCAGGCGTTGCGCGCGGTGCCCAGGCCCTGGTCTTTCAACAAGGGCACACCCGGGAATCGCGGCGATGCCACATCGCCCAGCACGGCAAGGGCGCGCAGCTTGCCCGAATCGATGTATTGCGCCACCAGCGAATACGACAGGCTCGACACCTGCACCTGGTTGCCAAGCATGGCATTCAGCACCAGGCTGCCGCCCTGGTAGGGCACATCAACGATGCGCGAACCGAGCTTGTCGTTGACCTGGGCCATGAACAGATGCGACGAACTGCCGATGCCGAAGTGCCCCCAGTTCAGCGTGCCAGGGTGGGCGCGGTCGTATTGCACCAGTTCCTGCAGGGTACGAACGGGCAGGGCGGTGGTGACGACCACGGCCGTGTCGATGCGGCTGATCTCGGAAATCGGCGCAAAGTCAGTCACCGCATACGGCAACTTCTTGTAGATCGCGGGATTGATGACGACGGTGTCGCTCAGCAGGATGCAGAGTGTGTGTCCGTCGGGCTGCGCCGACTTGCAGCCGGTTGCGCCGATGATGCCGTTGCCCCCGGCCCGGTTTTCGACCGTCACTGGCTGTCCGAGCTGTTTCGACAGGCGATCGCCCACACGCCGCGCAACGAGGTCAACCGGTCCACCCGCCGCCAAGGGCACGATGATGCGCACGGGCCGGGCGGGATAGTTCATGTCGGGCGCGGTCTGCGCCGAAACGCTCGCCACGCAGGCCAACGTCAGCAGGGTTGCGCCGGCAACGCGCGAGATATCCGGGGTCGTCATGGGGTGTCTCCGTATTTATTGTCATGAGGCAGAGCAGGCCGAGGTCAGGCGGGAAGGTGCTTGCGCGCACGTTCGATGCGTTCGGACAACTCGCCAGGTGGGGCGCCTGCTGCCAGAAGGATTACAAGCTTGGTCAGGAACAGTTCGCGCTGCGCTGCGGGCACCTGGTCGATGGCCGCGGCAAGGTCAATGAAATCGCTTTCGGCAAAGGCGGCGGCGTTCCGGTTGTGGGTCGGGGTGTTCATTGCATCTCCTTGCTGCGGGCGCACGCCGCCACATCCAACGCCGCATTGACCTGGCCGGCCGTGGCGTGGCGCCAGCGCGCGGCTACGCGGTTGTCGGGGCGTATCAGGTAACAGGTGCCGGGGCGTGCAGCGAATAGCCGACCCGCGGTGCTGTCCACAGGCAGTGTCAGGATCCGCAACGGATCATCAATACCTTCGGCGTCAACAGGCGGGACCGTGTCGCCAAAGACGATCAGCGTGAAGTGGGGGCCCAGCCTGTCGTACAGGCGTTCGCCGGTTGGATCGAGTTCCGCATCGGGTGCCAGCGCGCCCGGGCGGCACGCAGGGGGAAAGTCGCCGTGCGCGTCCTGGGTGTTGAGCGGACTGTCGGTGCATTCGTGAGGCGGCGTGGCGTAGGGGTCGAACAGATCGCCCAGGAAATTTTCGGTGATGGAAAGGGACAGCACGGCTTCGCGCACCAGCGCCAGTCCAGCCGAAGGCGTGGTGATGAAAATGGTGGTGCGCGTCAGTTCGGCCAGCGTCGCCAACAGTGCGCTGCGGCGTTCTTGGGTGTACGAGTCCAGCAATTGCGGGCTGGCCTCACCCTTGACGACGCGCGCGAGCTTCCAGGCAAGGTTGTGGGCGTCTTCGTAGCCGTGGTTCACGCCGCGTCCGCCAAAGATCGGCACCTGGTGCGCAGCGTCGCCCGCGAACAGCACGCGGCCGCTGTTGTAGGTCGGAAGGGAAACCGCGTTGGCTTTGTAGACAGAGGTCAGCACCAGCTCGTAATTTGGCGCGATGCCCATCAGATCGAAGTGCGCGCGAATGCGCGCATGCACCCGCTCGGGCTGCATCTCCACCTCGGCATCCTGATCGTCCATCAGCTGGAAGTCGAGGCGCCACATGTCGAACGGCGCCTTGTGCATCAGCACCGTCTTGCCCGGCAAGTAGGGCGGGCTGAAGAACAGCCTGCGGCCGGCGGGCAGGGGCTCCTTGCACAGAATGTCGTTGATGACGAACCGTTGCGAATACGACGTGCCTTCGTAGTCGATGCCCATGCAACGCCGCGCCATGCCGCGCGGTCCGTCAGCGGCCACCAGCCAGGGCGCATCCAGCGTGTAGTCGCCCATCGGGGTGGAAACAGCCAGCGTCACCGCGTCATCTTCCGCATGGATATGCGTGACGCGGTGCTGGTACCGCGCCTCTGACAGGCCGGTGGCCAACAATGCGTCCAACAGGAACTGCTCCATCCAGCACTGTTGCAGGTTGGTCTGACCGTGCTTTTCGTGTGGGGGAGGGGCAATCTCCATACTGTGCACTTGCTGCCGGTCATAGAACGTCCAGCCAGCGGACCAGGTCAATGCGTTGTCCAGGACGCGGCCGCCGACACCGAGCTGGTCCAGGATCTGCATCGACCGCCGGTTCATCGCCAGCGCCCGGCTGCCTTGCGAAATGGTATTGCGGGCTTCCAGCACCACGGTGCGCACACCGTGGCGCGCCAGGCCAAGGGCGGTAGCGAGGCCGATGGGCCCTGCGCCCACAATCACGACCTCCGCCAACGCGCTGTCCGTTTGCGCCGGAGGAGTGCAGGGCATGTCTTGCCAAGTGAAATACATGGGGTGTTCTCTTAAAGAAGGAAATCCAGCACGGCCCGGTTGAAGGCCTCGGGCTGCTCAAGATTGCTCAGGTGTCCGGCGTGCTCGATGCGCGCATGCACCGCGCCGGGTATCCGATCCACCAGTTGCTGCGTGACATACTCCGGATACACGCGGTCCTGATCGGACGAGATGACCAGCGTCGGGCAGGCAATCCGTTCCAAGAGGTCGCCGCGGTCCTGCCGGGTCGACGCGTCCAGCACGGCAAGGTAGTTGGCCAACCGGATGCGCTGCATCGCGTCGGCGGCGATGCGCAGCGCCTCGGGCGCGGCGTCAGGCGCGCACATCGCGCGGGCCTGGTCCATGCCGAAGCTGGCAGGCACGCGCCCCCCTGCAAACCCTGCGGACCGGTCGGCAATGAAGCGCTCGACGTCCTCCGCCGTCATCGCATCGAACCCTGGGCTGCCGTTGGCCAGCACCAGTGAGGCCACCCGTTCCGGATGACGCAGCGCCAGCGAACGGACCACGCGGCTGCCCATGGACAGGCCGACAAGATGCGCGCGCGGCGCGTTGAAATGGTCCAGCACGGTCAGCAGGTCGGCCCCGAAATCGCGATGGAAGTCGAGCGGGCCCTCGATATCGCCGCTGCCGCCATAGCCTCGAAGATCCACGCTTGCCGCCGTGAAATGCGGCTGCAATGCCTCGATCTGCGCGTGCCAGGTGGTACGGTCCCCACCCATGCCGTGCACCATGAGCACCAGGGGTCCTTGCCCCGCCACGCTCACCGCCAGGCGCGGCGCGTGCGGGCCGATAATGATCGTGTCCATATCGCGGCCGTCCGTTCAGCCGCGCGCGGCCAGCGGCAGCGCGTCCAGCAGCACAAAGGCCACGGTGGCGGCCTCCGCGGTGCGATTGCTCCAGCCGTGGCTCGTGCCGCGCTGAACCAGCACGTCGCCCGCCGTGAGCAGCGTCTCGCCCTCGTCCATCACCGCCCAGATTTCGCCCTTGAGCACGATCGCGTAATCGACCGACGCGGTGGTGTGCATGCCCACCGTCTTGCCCTTGCGGGTGGCCGCGCCGGCCAGGTCGTGCCCCATCGCGGCAAAGGCCGCATGCTCGTCCCAGCCGTCCATGTAGCCGGCGTCGGGCGGGAACTGCACGACACGGAATACGCTACCGCCCGGCGGCGGCGCAAGGCTGATGTCCGAGCAGGGCTCATCGGCACTGCGGTTGTCGGCGGGGGAGTGGAATGTTTTCCAGAGGTCGGTCACCACCGGGCCGGTGGCCGTGGTGCGCAACACGAACGGCGAAGGTGCATCGTTGACGATCACCGAGCGGCCGGTCGCGTCGTGACCGGTCACCACCCGGCGCACGGCGCAGGGGTCTGCAATCTTGGGCATGTTGTCTGTCTCCTAGTGCCCAGATGGTAGGCACCAGGATCGCCATGCGATACATGAAATCTCGCATGGCGGTTCAATGTGGAGCATTGAACTCAGACAGTCAACGACAGCTTGCTCCTGCGCCGCAAGCCGTCACCACGATCCCGCTCTACACACCCAGGCCCAGGCTGTTCCAGAACGCGCACTTGTGGGCAGCGTTGGCATCGACGCCGGTCTGCACAGGGCCGGGCCCGAACTTCAGAACGTCAGTAGGCTGAGCATAAGCGGACCAGGTGGGCAGCCCGGCGCCGTTGGGGTTGCCCGAGCGGATGAAGTTGGCCCAATACTGGATCTGCTGCCGCGACAGATCCAGCGACGCGCCGGTCGAAGCACCCGTCGGGAAGAACAGGTTTCCCTGCGTCACGTGCAGGTTTCCGCCATCGCCGGGGTCAGCCGCCTCGTAGGCAAAAAGCGGGTTGCCGCCGACAGCCTTGGCGATCTCGAAGTTGCGAAGATTCGTGCACGTCGCGATGTACACGCCCTTTGGCGTGCGCCCGAAGTCGGCCTCGATCCGATTCAGCGCCAGGTTGCCGCTGGCAAAGCCCGAGAGCGGATACGCTGCGGCGATCGCCGCGGCATCGGTTCCATACCGTGTCGCCAAGGTGGACACGTACGACGCCGTGTCCTGCGGGTTCAGCGGCCCGGTTCCCAATGCGCCGGCATAGCTGAAGTCATTGGGCAGCAGCTCCCACGCGGCATACCCCATCAGCGTCGGCAGCTTTCCAATCAGCTGCCTGGGTTGTACCGGGGCCACCGTGCCGCCGACACTCGGGAACACCACCGCCTGCGGCAGCGTGTTCTGCGCCGTGATGACCTGCGCCGGTGTCAGGGTTGGCGAGCGCAGGCACGTCGCAATCTGCGCGTTAGTGCCCGTGCAGCCAAGCGATTGGGGAATGCCGGCTTCCTGCACATACTTCTGGTCGATGGTCGGCCATTGGAAGGCACACGGACCACTCGATATCAGTTGCTTGTTGAACAGCTTGCCGGCCTCGGGATTCGTTGAACTCAGGCACGTCGTCATGGCGCCGCCCGAACTGCCGCCCATGGTGACGTTCGCGGGATCCCCGCCAAAGGCCGCGATATTGTCGCGGATCCACCGGAGCGCCGCATGCGCGTCCTGCACGCCGTAGTTGCCGCTGTCGCGGCTGGAGCTTTCCAGCGCCGGGTGCGCCAGGTACCCGAAGATGCCCATGCGATAGTTGATCGTTACAACGATGACGCCCGCCTTCGCGAGTGTCGCGCCGTTCAATCCGCCCCCGTTGCCTGCGACAAAACCGCCTCCGTGCACCCACATGAAGACCGGCAGGGGTTTCTCGGCTTTCAGTGGCCGCCATACGTTCAGGAAAAGGCAGTCTTCGGTCGTGGTTTGGCTTGCCTGGGGGCAGGGGGAGCCCGGCTTGCTTGCGTCCAGTTCGCCCTGCCACGCCGCCCGGGGTTGCGGCGCCTTGAAGCGCAGTTCGCCCGTGGGCGCCGCCGCATAAGGAATCCCGAGGAAGGACACCGTATCTGCTGCAAGCACCCCACGCACGTCACCTGTCGTGGTCCTGGCCTGGGCCGGGGACTGGTCTGGCGCAAACGCCGCCGGACCGTCTCCGTCTCCCCCGCCGCAGCCGGCCAGCGCGGTCAACGTCAAAAAAACGGACAGGCGCAAGCGACCTGATAGCGAGTGCAACAAGGTGGTGTTCATGACGTCTCCATGACGTGGCGGTGCAAGGTGCTCGGAACGCAAGACGCTAGCCGTTCGCGCGATTCAACCCCATCATCCGCAGCGTCGCCTGGGTCAGCGGACTGTCGGCCTTGGCCAGTTCGCACAGCAGATTGAAGTGGTTGGCGTGAGCCGCCGCCACGTGTTCCACCTGGGCGCCTGCGGCTTCGCACACCGCCTGGTAAGCCGCCGTCTGGTTCTTGAATCCGTCGGTTTCCAGGCCGCCGACCGACAGGATGATGGGCATGCCCGCGGCAGGGGGGTGAAAGCAGGGGCTGACGTCTTCGGCCGTCTGCGGCTGGAGCCGCAGCCAGGCGTTCGAATCGATATCGCAGAACGGCCGCAGGTCGTACAGACCGCTCAACGCAACAATGCCTTTGACGGCGTCGCCGGGCAGCCGGTATCCGTCTTGCCAGCCGGCCTGCGCTGTCATCGCTGCAAGGTGGGCGCCGGCCGAGCTGCCACCCACGTAGATACGGTCTCGGTCCAGGCCGTACTGTTCGGCGTGGTGGTACACCCACGCGATGGCGGACCGTATCTCGCGGATCAGTTCCGGCATGGTTGCGGCCGGCATCAGGGTGTATTCGACGGTGACCACGGCAGCGCCGGCGCGCGTGAATACCGGCGCCATGACCGGCGCGTCTTCCTTCGTTTGTGAACGCCAGTAGCCCCCATGCAGGAAGATGAATACCGGTGCGGGTCGGCGGCTGGCAACCGGCAAAAAGATGTCGAGCCGCTCGGCTGCGCCCATGCCGTAGCGCAGATCGAGCAGGGCCGCGCATTCGTCGCGCGCCACGATGGACAGGTCGGTGTACTCGCGCACACTGGCCTCGAAGTCAGGGACCGAGCTGCGAGCGGTATACATGCGCGTGCGCTGTTCGATGTCGGAAAAAAACAGGTCGGGCGAAGATGCGGTCATGTCGGCATGGGCCTGTAATAAGGAAGTCGGGGCGGGGTCATTCCACTTTCGCGCCGGAAAGGCGAACCAGTTCGGCTCGCGATGTGAGCTGCGCCGCAATGGCGTCGCTGAACGCCTTGCCGCCCAGAGCCCGGACTTCAAAACCGCGCGCCGTCACATGACTGGCCTTGAAGTCCGGCGTGTTCAACACGGTTTTGACGTCCTCGTGGATCTTCGCGGCGACCGCCGCGGGCATGGCTGCGGGCGCGAACAGACCGACCCACACATTGGCGTCGACTTCCGGGTAGCCCAGTTCCGCAAAGGTAGGCACGTTGGGGTATTCAGGCAGACGGTGGTTGCCGGCTTGGGCAATCGGCTTAAGCAGATTCGTGTCGAGCTGCTGCTGGATGGACGCGATGCCCGACCAGGTCAAGGCGATCTCCCCCGACATCACCGCGTTCAGCGCCTGCGGCAGGCCGCGGTAAGGCACATGCAGGATTTCGATGCCCGCCTTGCGTTTGAGCATCTCGGTGGCAAGATGCGGCTGGCTGCCCGACCCGAATGACGCATACGAATATTTGTTGGGTTCGGCTTTGGCCAGCTTGATCAGCTCGGCCAGATTGTTCGCGGGCAGCTTGGGGGTGGCGACCAGCATCTGATCGAACGACACCATCATGGTGATCGGAACAAAGTCCTTGGTCGCGTCGTAGGGCAGCTTGCTGTACAGATGGGGATTGACGGTGTGGGTGGAGTCGGTCGTAATCAGCAGGGTATGACCATCGGTAGCGCGCGCCACCGCTTCGGCCCCGATCAGGGTATTGGCGCCCGGCCGGTTTTCAACGACAACCGGTTTTTTCCAGATCGCCGCCAGGCTCTGGGCCGTGGCCCGTGCAAACACGTCCACGCCACCGCCAGCGGGATAGGCGACAACCAGGCGGACCGTCTGGGTGGGCCACGCCGCTGCGGGCGATTGCGCCCAGGTGGGGAAGGCCAGGGCGGCCAGGACACACACGGTAGAGACTTTCAGTACATTGCGCTTCATGGCTTTGCCTACTCAAAGAGGAAAGAAAAACGCGCCGTCGACTGCTTCAACGAAGCGATGAAAAGCTTGCCGTGCCCGAATGATATTTCCACAGCAGGACCCGACAAATAGCTCGGCATGGAAATGACTTCTTCGCTGACTGAAGAAATCAATGCTGAAAGAAATTACGCGGCGCGTCCGGTCAACGCGGCCTCCCATTTGCTTTCGTAGCCGGCCTTGCGGAAATCGTTCAGGACGTAATCCAGGAACACCCGTGTTCTGGCAGGAATCAGTTTGCGGCGTCGGTAGACCAGACTGATGGACATGGGGGGCAGTCGCCAGTCGAGCAGAATCGGGACCAGGCGGCCCGACACAATGTCGTCGTAGATGACGTACATGGGCTGGGCAAGGATGCCCAGTCCTGCCAGCGCCGCGTTCCTGACGACCATGCCATCGTTGGCGTCCAGGATCGGCGACGTCGCGATCGAACAGGAGATTCCATCGCGCTCGAACGTCAGTTCATAGGGGTTGTGATAGCTGTAGCCCAGAAAGTCATGCTGCAAGAGGGCTTGGGGTGACATCGGCACGCCATGCCGGGCGATGTAGCCGGGCGCGGCCGCCAGCACGCGCCGGGTGGTTGCAAGGTGCCGCAGCACCAGGGTCGAATCGGGTTCCTGTTCGCGCGTACGTATCGCCACATCCACGTCATTGTCGGTGATGTCGTAGTAGCGATTGGCCGCCACCAGCTCCACCTTGACGTCCGGGTACATCGCCCTGAATCCGGGCAGCAGACCGGTCACGTGATGCAGCATCAACGACAGTGACGCGGTCACCCTGAGCGTGCCCGAAGGCAGGCCGGACGTTTGCGAGGCTTCTTCTTCCGCATCGGTGATCTCTTCCAGTGCCGCCTTGCACCTGGCATAGAAGCCCTGGCCGATTTCGGTCACGGACAGCCGGCGTGTGCTTCGCTCGACCAGCCTGGCGCCCAGGCGAACTTCCAGTGCCGCCAGATGCCGGGTCGCGGACGCCGACGACAGCTTCATGGCCTCGGCGGCCTTGCCCAAGCTTCCCATCTCGACGACACGAATGAAAAATTCGTATTCAGCCCAACGGTCCATGCTCAGTTCTCCGGTAGCTGAAAAAGTAGTTTTCACCGCCAGCGGTTTATCTGGTCGGGGTCGGGCCATACCATTCTCCCATAGCAAGGGCCGCAACTGAACAGCCCCTGATGCAAGTAAAAGGGAGAACACCGTCTTGAAAACCGAACAGGTCCACGAAGCAAAGATAACGGGTCCGGCGCGCCAGCAGCCCGTGTTTCCGATCTGGCCCGCCGCCGATTTTTCGCGCGTGCCTTACGAAGTCTTTACCGACAGCCAGATCTACCAGCGCGAAATGGACCGGCTATTCCGTGGGCCCGTCTGGAACTATCTGGCCATGGAGTGCGAGCTGCCCAACTGGGGGGATTTCTCGACCACCTGGGTCGGCGATACCCAGGTCATCATCAGCCGCGCCAAAGACGGTTCGATCCATGCCTTCGAAAACAGTTGCGCACACCGGGGCGCGCGTATCGTCGACGAGGTACGCGGTCATGCCAAGCGGCACGTCTGTCCCTACCACCTGTGGACGTACAACCTGTCGGGCGATCTGACGGGCGTGCCGCTGGAAAAGGGGCACAACGGCAAGGGCGGCATGCCCCCGTGCTTCGACAAGCAGGACCACGGACTGAAAAAGCTGAAGGTCGCGACCTACGGCGGCCTGGTGTTCGGCACCTACAGCGACGAAACCGAACCGCTGGAAGACTACCTTGGGCCCCACAGCCTGACGCAGATCGATCGGCTGCTGACGCAGCGCAAACCCAAAGTCATCGGCTATCTGAGGCAGAAGATTCCGGGCAACTGGAAGCTGTATAACGAGAACGTTCGCGACCCGTATCACGCTTCCTTGCTGCATCTGTTCCAGGTGTCGTTCGGCATCCAGACGCCCGCCATGCAAGGTGGCATCAAGATGGACAAGGACGGGAAGAACACCTGGAATCATTCGATCCTGGGGGCGGACGACGCCGAGAACCTGCGCAAGCTCGACAAGGAATACGCCGACAGCGGCAAGCTCAACCCGGATCTTGAAATGCATGATCCGTCGATGCTTGAAGTGCCGCTCGACCTGCAAGACAACTACAAGACCACCTTGCTGTCCATGTTCCCGACACTGATCGTGGCGCAAGTCGACAACACCTATGCCATCCGCCATCTACGGCCCAAAGGGATAGACGCTGTCGAGCTCCACATCACCTATCTTGGCTTCGAGGGCGACACCGAGCAGCAACTCCACGATCGCATGCTCCAGGTCAATCTCATCGGCCCCGCAGGCTACATCTCGATGGAAGATGGGGAAGCGCTCCGCCTCGTGCAGGCAGGCCTGAGCCGGAAGCACCACGAACATTCGGTGTTGGAGATGGGCGGTGTAGGTGACCTGCACGACACCGATTACCTGTCTCAGGAAATCTCGATCCGGGGCTTCTGGAAACACTATCACCAGCTGATGGGTTTCGAATTGAACGAATCGGCCAACCACGGATAAAGCGCGAAGATGACCTTGACGATGCAAGAGCAGGTTGAACGGCTGAACTACGACTATGCCGATACGCTGAACCAGCGCCGCTATGCAGAGTGGCCCGACTTCTTTGCGCAGGACCGTTGCGACTACCGCGTCGTGTCGCGCGAAAATCATGACGCCGGTTTGCCTGCGCCACTGATGGGCTGCTATAGCCACGGCATGATCAAGGACCGGGTGACCATGCTTGTGAAGGAAACCCTGACCTATCGCAAGATGTACTTGCGGCATGCCATCACGAACGTGCGCGCCGATCAAAACGCGGATGGCAGCATCGCGGCAAGCGCGAACTTTACTGTCATGCAGTCCGACCCGGAAGGCAACGCGTCGATCTACATGGTCGGATGTTATCGGGACCGGATCGAGCCCCTGGACGGCCAGCTGCGATTCCGAAGCCGGCTGGTCATCGTCGACTCATTCAGCATCGACACCATGCTGGCCGTGCCCCTGTAGGCAGGCGCGAACAGAACGATGAACTCCTCAATCACAGTCATTGTTGGCGCTGGCCTGGCCGGCGCCGAAGCCGCCTTCAAGCTGCGCGAGTGCGGGTACGCCGGGCGCATTGTCCTCATTGGGCAGGAACCCTGGATGCCCTACGACAGGCCGCCCTTGTCGAAGGCGTACCTGAAGGGCGTGCTGGCGACCGAGCATATCTGGCTGCACCCGGAAACGCGGTATGGCGACGAAGACATCGAGGTCCGGCGGTCCACCTCCGTACGCCGGATCCAACGCGACGCACGGCGCGTGGTCCTGGCAGATGGCGACACGCTGGCGTACGACACGCTGATCCTGGCGACCGGCGGCGAAGCCAGACGCTTCCCGGCCTCGGGTGGCGAGCTGCAGGGTGTGATGACGCTGAAGACCCTGGATGATGCCGACCACCTTGCCGCAAGGTTGGAAAGCCGGCCCACCGTCGTGGTGATCGGCGGCGGGTTCATCGGGCTGGAGTTTGCCGCCACGGCACGCCTCGCCCACTGTGACGTGACGGTCGTCGAAGACCAGCCGCACATCCTGTCGCGGACGGTATCGCCCGTCATTGCCGCCTACGTGCATGGCGAGCACGTGCGGCAGGGCGTCAAGATCCTGACCGGGACGCGGGTCGAGCGCATTCTCGGAGACGCCAAGGTCACCGCCGTCGAGCTTGCCGGCGGACAGCGCCTTGCCGCCGACCTGGTGCTCGTGGGCATCGGCAACGTCCCGAGCGATACATTGGCCCGCGAAGCCGGGCTGGTCATCAGTGATCGGGGCGGCATCTTCGTCGACGACGAAGGGCGGACCAGCGACGCGCACATCTACGCCCTGGGGGACTGTGCAAGCCGGCTATACCCCGGATTGGCCATGCCGCTCAGGCTGGAATCCGTACAGTGCGCCTACGCGCAGGCAAGACGGTTGGCCGCGTCCATGACCGGGCAGCCGCAAAAAAGCCACGAGGTGCCCTGGTTCTGGTCCGATCAATTCGACATCAAGCTGCAGATGGCGGGACTGCCGCTGCCCGGGGATCACACCCTGTTGCGGGGAGACCCCGCATCCGGAAAGTTCAGCGTCATCCATCACAACCCCAGTGCGCTGACGGCGATCCAATGCGTCAACGCTCCGGGCGACTTCGTCTCGGCAAAAAAGATGATCGCTGCGAACCGGTCCTTCCCGACCGAGCTGTTGACCAACACCGACCAGTCCATGCGCGACATCGCAAGGATGGCGTGAGCCGTCCGCCGACGCCCACCCATGTCTACCTTCTGGAAACCGCAACACCATGATCGAACTTGATGTGATTGACCGCAAGGGACGCGAGCGCTCGATTTCCGTACCGCCGGGCGGCAGCCTGATGAGCGTGCTCAAAGCGTCAGGCCTGCCCATCGCCGCCACCTGCAGCGGCGCCAAGTCCTGCGCCACCTGTCATGTCTTTGTGCTGGATGGATACGACCAGGTCGGCCAGCCCGACGAGGACGAGCTGGACCTGCTGCTTGAAGCCGACAGCTATCGGGAAGGGGTTTCGCGCTTGAGCTGTCAGATCCAGGTGACTGCGGCGCTGGCGGGCTTGCGGGTGGAAGTCGCGCCCTAGGGCGACGTTCGTAGCCAGAGCAAGCCCGCGGCGGCGCTGACGCCGGCACCAAGCAGACACACCCCCTGCCAACCGGCGTGCGCGAACGTGACCGTGGATGCCAGCGCCCCCACGCCGCTACCGACCGAATAGAAGAGCATGTAGCTGCCAACCAGACGGCTGTGATCGCCCGTACGGTCGCGGAAAATCAGGCTCTGGTTGGTCACGTGCAATGCCTGCCCGCCCACGTCCAGCAGAACGATGCCGGCGACCAATGCCCACAGCGAGGATTCCATCTGCGACAGCGGCCACCATGCGACAAACAGCAGGGCCAGCGCCAGCCCGGTTGCCGGCTGATCCCGTCCGGCATCAGCCCACCGGCCCGCACGCGTGGCTGCCACCGCACCCATCGCGCCAACCAGACCAAATCCGCCGATGGCGAGGTGCGACATCGAAAATGGCGGCGCGCTCAGCTGCAGCGCCAGTGCGCTCCAGAAGATATTGAAGGCCGCGAACATCAGCAGCGCCAGCATGCCGCGACGTTGCAGCACGCGGTCATGGCGCAACAGCGTGCACAGCGACGCGACCAGCTGCGGGTAGGCCAAGGACTGCCGCGCCGCGCCCGTCGGATCGAGCACCGGCAAGCGGCGCCACAAGAGCAGCGCCAGCGCCGCCATCGTCACGGCCGCAGCCACATACACCCCCCGCCAACCCGCGACATCGCTGATGCCCCCCGCCACCACGCGGGCCAGCAGCAGTCCCACGAACACACCGCCTTGCGCCGCGCCGACGATACGTCCCTGTTGACCGGGCGGCGCCGCGCTGGCGGCATAAGCGATCAGCCCCTGTGTCATGGCCGTGCCCAGCAAGCCCACTGCCAGCATCCCGGCAAGAAGGGCAGGGGTCGACGGCGCCAGGGCGACGAGCAACAAGGCGGCGACCAGCGCCAGCAACTGCGCCACCATCAAGCGCCGCCGATCAACCCGATCGCCCAAGGGCACCAGCAGGACCAGCGCCAGTGCGCATCCGACCTGCGTCGCGGTAATGACGCCGCCAATCGCGCCAAGTCCCACGGCGAAGTCCGAAGCAATGGCGTCCAGCAAAGGTTGAGCGTAATAGACGTTGGCCACGCTCATGCCGCTGGCGGTGGCAAACAGGGCGACCATGCCGCCTGGCATGCCGCTCGATCCTTGGTGACGTTCCACAAGCTATCCTTGAACTGGTTTCAAAACAAAACCGGTTGAAGGATAGACAGGCTGGTTTTAAAATGCAACCAGAAACGCCGAAGGCGTGAAGGAGCTTCCATGCCGCGTGCACCTGCAGTCAAAGACACTACCGATGTCGTCGAGACCTGCCCGGTCGCCCGCGCGGTCGATCTGGTCGGTGACCGATGGTCGCTGCTGATCGTGCGCGACGCGTTCGATGGCACGCGCCGTTTCGGCGATTTCCAGCGCGGCCTGGGCATGGCGCGCAACATCCTGGCGGACCGGCTGCGCAAGCTGACCGACGCCGGCATCCTGGATCTGCAGGCCGCTTCCGATGGCACGGCCTACCAGGAATACGTGCTGACCCCGAAAGGCGAAAGCCTGTTTCCCCTGGTCGTGGCCTTGCGCCAATGGGGAGAGCGCCATTTGTTCGCGCAGGGCGAGCGACACTCGACCCTGGTCGATACGCGGACCGGCAAAGCCATCCCTTACATGGCGCCGCAGTCGAATGACCACACGGTGTTGACGCCGGCAAGAACGCGGGTCAAGAAGGTGGGGTGACATCCCCGGAGGTAAATAGGTCGATTCGGCTCACGAATCCAGCGTTGGCGTTGACGATCCTGCCTTGATTCTGGCTGCATCCTGTCGCGGCGGCATTCCGAAGATCCGGGCGTACTCGCGGCTGAATTGCGTCGCGCTTTCGTAGCCCACCTCAAACGCTGCCGCTGTCACGCTCCGCTTGCGCGTCACGATCAACGTTCGCGCATGCAGCAGGCGGATACGCTTCTGGTATTGCAGGGGACTGAGCGCGGTCACGGTCTTGAAATGCCGATGGAACGCGGACACGCTCATTGCGGCGCGGTCCGCCAGCGCGTCAATGCGTATCGGCTGCGCGAACTCGCGCCGTATCCACTGGATCGCCACGCTTACGCGCGCCATGGCGCTATCCGGGGTGGCGATGTCACGCAGCATGTGGCCATGCGGTCCACGCAGGACGCGATAGATGATTTCGCGTTCGTACAAGGGCGCCAAGGCGGCTATGTCTGTCGGGTGATCCATCAGCCGCAGCAACCGCGCCCATGCATCGATCAGCTCGGGCGTCAGTGCTGCCACGCAGAAGCCAGGGCGGTCTGCGCCGCCGGAGTGCTGCAGGTCAGGCAACTCCGCGATCAGGGGCGCGATCACTTCAGGTGTCAACGTCAAGGCGACCGCAAGATACGGGTCCCCTTCAGCGGATGCCCGTACGTGGCCGACTGCCGGCAGATCGACCGACATCACGAAGTAGGTTGCGGGATCGTAGTGCAGCGTCTGATTGCCGACCGTCATCGACTTGCTGCCTTGCAGGATCAGATTGATCATCGGGTCATACACCGCGGCCAGGTCATGTTCAGGAATTGCGCCTTGGACCATCGCGACGCGTGGTATGCCCGTGGGCGTGCGGCCGTTGCTTGCACGGCTGGCAAGGCGTCTGAGTTCATGCAGCGTGTCGTTCATGGCGACATCTGACCGCAAACCGGGAAGCAGGACAAGCAGAAAAGCAGAATCAGGCAAGTTTTCGGCAGCATCGTAGGCGCCGGATCGAGGCCGTCCGCCTATCGTGGAAGCCTACTCAGGCAACACGGAATACCTATGAATGTCATCGTGATCACCGGCGGAAGCCGAGGCATCGGAGCCAGTGCGGCGTTGCACTGTGCACGCCGCGGAATGGGCGTCATCCTCACCTACAACGACAACCTGGCCGCCGCGCAAGGCATTGTCCGACGCATCACGGAAGAGGGAGGGAAGGCTGTCGCGCAGAAACTGGACGTCGGCGCTCCCGCCACTTTTTCTGTTTTCCGTGACGACGTGGCGCAGGTGCTGAACGACGTCTGGTCGCAAGGCGTCATTAGCGGCTTGGTGAACAACGCGGGGTTCGGGTTGTACAACCCGCTGTCTGATGTCACCGAAGACCAGTTCGACCGACTGATGAATGTGCATCTGAAGGGTCCCTTTTTCCTGACGCAAGCATTGCTCCCATTGATGGGTGACGGCGCAAGCATCGTCAACCTGACCAGTGCGACCACCCGTGTCGCCACTGCGGGTGTGGCGCCGTATGCAGCGTTCAAAGGCGGCCTCGAAGTGCTGACCCGATACATGGCCAAAGAGTTTGGAGTGCGCCGCATCCGCGCCAATGCCGTTTCCCCAGGTGCGATCCGCACCGAACTGGGCGGCGGACTGACCAGCGATTTCGAAGCGCTGCTTGCATCGCAGACGGCGCTTGGCAAGGTCGGTGAGCCGGACGACGTCGGCCGGGTCATCGCCATGCTGCTTGCCGACGAAGGTCAATGGATCAATGCCCAGACGATCGAGGTCGCGGGCGGTTATGTCATCTGATCAAGGAGTGCCCGCCATGCTGGACCATCTCTTCATCTCTGTCAGCGATGTTGCACGTTCCATCGATTTCTACGAGGCGACACTGCCTTGCCTGGGTATCACGGCAAGGCTGGATTACGACGGTAAGCAAGGACCGCCCGGCCATCCCGACTTGAAGGGGTTTGGCGCGGGCGGAAGAGTTTTCTTCTGGCTGCGCAAAGGCGTCGTGGACAGTCGGTCGGTGCACATCGGTTTTGTTGCCCACAACAAGGAGGAGGTGGACACGGCCTTCGCGGCAGCCATGTCGCACGGTGCCACGGACAACGGGGTACCCGGTCCCAGGCTGCACTATGACCCGGATTACTACGCTGCCAACGTGCTGGACCCCGATGGCTACAGCCTGGAATTCGTCTACAAGAACTGGCAGCACGCGCAATGAGCCGCCTTCTGATTTATGGCGCAACCGGCTATGTGGGCCGGATGGCGGCAGAGCACGCCCAATCGCTGGGGCTGGACTTCATCATTGCGGGCCGCAATCCGCACACGCTGTCGCTGCTGAGCGGGCAGCTCGATACGCCATACCGCGTCTTCGCGCCAGACAGTGTTCAACCAGGATCCCTGGAGGGCGTCGGCGTTGTGCTGAACATGGCTGGGCCATTCGCCAGGACGGGCGAACCATTGATGCTGGCGTGCATGGCCGCTGGCCTCGACTACCTGGACATCACCGCCGAAATCAACGTGTACAGGCTCGCGGAGGAACTCGATCACACCGCCAGGCATGCCGGGGCGATGTTGCTGCCAGGCGTGGGCTGGGATGTCGTTCCGACAGACTGCCTGGCCGTGCACGTGGCTCGACGCGTGAAAAACCCCCGATCACTTCGCATGGCATTGCAGGTCGCCGGCTCCATGTCCCGAGGATCGGCATCGAGTGTCAGCGAGATCCTTGGAGCGGGCCTGCTGAAGCGTATGGATGGACGACTCGTTTCCAAATCCAATGCTGGCATGCGGTACTTCGATTTCGGCGCCGGGGCTGTCCCCTGCGCGCCGCTGTCTTTCGGTGATTTGGTCACGGCCTGGCACTCAACGGGCATTCCCGATATCGAAATGTTCGTTCACGTCACAGGCGACGCCTTTCCCACCGGGGATCTGTCAAACCTTCCCGACGGCCCGACCGCAGTTGAGCGCGAGAGCCATCCCGCTCGCGCCGTGGCAGAAATAACTGGGGCGGATGGCACGGTGGCTCGGTCCGTAATCGAGACCGTCAACGGCTACACCTTTACGCCGCTGTCGGCCGTCAATGCGGCGCAAAGGGTGCTGGCGGGGCAACGGCATCCCGGGTTCGAAACGCCTGCTCGGGTATTCGGTGCGGACTTTGCTGCGACCATTGCAGGCGCCAGGATCATCGATCACTGACAGAATCATGAGACGGCGGCTCGCCAGGCCGCTTGTCATGCTGTACCTGGAACGCATCACCAGGGCTGGCGGCCGTGACTGCCAAAAAAGCCGCCAGTTGGCCCATCTGCCCCAATCAGCGCCATTTTTATGGCGGTTGCCGCGCCTTCGGCAGGCGTCAAGAACCCGGTGTTCGCGTTGAGGTCGGTTCGGACATGCCCTGGTTCGACTGCGTTGACCTTGATGCCAAGCGCTTCCAGTTCTCTTGCAAAGCACACCGCCACGGCGTTCAAGGCGACTTTCGAAGCGGTGTAGCCGATCATATTCACACTCGAATAAATCGACGTTGGATCGTTGATCAAGGTCAACGATCCCAGCCCGCTGCTCATCATCACCACGCGGGCGTCGCCCGACGCCTTGAGGAGCGGCAACACTGCTTGAGTGACCCGGACAGGGCCGAATACATTCACCTCGAAGACCGCCTTCATGTCGGCCATCACCGCCTGGCTCGGGAGCCGTGCCGCGTCCAGGATGATGCCGGCGTTGTTGATCAGAACATCCAGTGCATCGATCTCCGCGGCAAGGATCTGGCTGGCTCGCTGCACGCTCGCGTCGTCCGCGACGTCCATCTCCAGCAATCTGACGTCGAGCCCTTCGTCCTGCAAGCGTGCGACCGACCGAGCACCTCGTGCCGTGTCTCGTGCGCCCATCCATACGGACATGCCCGCTTCGGCGAGCCCCTTGGCGATGGCAAGACCGATGCCCTTGTTGGCGCCGGTGACAAGCGCCTGTTTTTTTGACGTCATGCGGTTGCCCTCCGCGAAACGACTTCCTCGTTTGACCCTTTGACGTGATGGCTCAGGTCACCCACCAGATGCAACGTCAGCGTG